>JBGSPH010000018.1:0-138463 GCA_041738675.1 Ignavibacteriaceae bacterium | reverse complement strand
TCGGGGCGGCAGGATTCGAACCTGCGACCTCCTGCTCCCAAAGCAGGCGCGATAACCGGACTACGCTACGCCCCGAAATACCATAATTCTTAAAAATCGAGCTGAAAATATATACGTTTGTGTTCTAAAAAACAATTTTTTGGTAGTAATAGAATCTTTAAATTGCCGGCAATAAAAATCAACCGTTTTATATGAATTTCGCCTTTTTTGTATCTATACGATATATCCTTTCTAACAAAGACTCCAGATTGCTAAATCTGATTTCTGTGATTAGTATTGTTGGAATTTCACTCGGTGTTGCTACATTAATAATTGCTTTAAGTGTTCTAAATGGGTTCGAAAAAACATTAACGCAAAAAATAACTGACTTTGATTCGCATATTAAAATCTTGTCTTATAAAGAATCTCTACCAAAAGCTGATGATTATTTACTAAAATTAAAAAACAAGTTTAACGATCAGATAGATTTTATTTCCCCTTCAATTTCCAAGCTCGCAATTATCAGTACAAAGAATCGTAAAGAAGGAATAAATATTAAAGGAATTGTGGAAGCCAAAGAAATTGATAAATTAAAATCAAATATGATTGAGGGTGAATTAAATCTTGATAAAGAAAATTCTCTGGTAATTGGAAAAACATTAGCCACAAAATTGTTAATCAAAGTCGGAGATAAAGTAACACTCTTTGCATTGAAGAATGATAAGATTCCTTCCATGGATGATCTACCAAACATCCAAAACTTTTTTGTTGATGGAATTTTTGAAAGCGGCATGGCTGAGTATGACAACATGATCGGTTACACAGGACTAAATGCTGCACAAAATTTATTCTCAATGCCTGGTGAAATAAATGGAATTGATATAAAATTAAATTCCGTAAATAAAATTGATAGCATTGCACAAGTAATTAGAAAAGAATTACGTTACCCCTATTACGCAAGAACAATTTATGAGATTTACAGAAATATTTTTTCCTGGATCGAGCTTCAAAAAAAACCAATACCAATTGTTTTAGGATTAATAATAATTGTTGCTGTCTTCAATATAATCAGCGCATTACTAATGCTTGTGCTTGAGAAAACAAATGCAGTTGGAATTATAAAATCACTCGGCGCTAAAGGATCATCTATAATTAAAATATTTTTTTACCAGGGAATTTATTTATCAGCAATAGGGATTATTTCCGGAAACATCCTTGCATGGTTTTTAATGTTTCTACAATTAGAATTAGATATTATCAAAGTTCCATCAAGTGTTTATTTTGTTACAAGGGTACCAATTGAATTAAGTCTGGATGTATTTCTGTTAGTTTCAATTGTAACTTTTATTTTATCTTTATTAGCGGCTGTTATCCCGAGTTATTTTGCTTCAAGAATCAATCCGGTTTCAGCTTTGAGGTTTGATTAATGAGTTACGAGAAATTCATAGCAAAACGATATCTGCTCTCGAAACATAAGATTAATTTCATTACAATTATATCTTTCATTTCAATAACAGGAATTACTCTGGGTGTGGCTGCACTTATTGTAGTGCTTTCTGTATTTAATGGTTTTGGTAGTTTGGTTACATCATTTCTTATGAACTTTGATCCGCATCTTAGAGTTGAATACAAAGTTGAAAGTTCAAATAATGATTATGAAAAAGTTACATCTATCATAAAAAAAACTCCTGACTTAAAATCATTTGCACCTTTTGTTAGCGGTAAAGTATTGGCGTTTAATCATGGAATTACACAAGTAATCTCGCTTAAAGGAATTGATCTAAATAACGCAGAAGATATTTATAACATCAAGGATAACATTTTATTCGGCGGCGGTAAATTAAATGAAGAGGATAAAACACCTGGAATATTAATTGGTTTAAGATTAGCTGATCGTTTGCAAGTTCTTGTTGATGACACGGTTACAATCATCTCCCCTGCCGGGATTGAAAAACTAATTGCACAGTTTGGAATGCCAAATACACAACAATTTGTTGTGCGTGGAATATTTAGCTCAAAGAACAATGAGTATGATGAAGGTTTAGCTTTTACAAATCTTGGCGAGGCTCAATATCTTTTAGGATATAAAGAAAGTTATCAGGGATATGAAATAAAGCTCTGTAACTCAGATAATTCATTCATCGCTAAAGATTTTCTAGCCGCAAAATTGGATGAGAATAAATTTGAAATTAATACCTGGTATGATTTTCACAAAGAACTTTACACTGTTATGCAGATTGAAAGATGGGTTGCATACATTTTACTTTCACTTATTATCGCAGTTGCCACTTTTAATATTCTTGGTTCACTTTCAATGTCAGTTATCGAAAAGAAGCGGGATATTGGAATTCTCAGATCGATGGGTGCAAAAGAAAATTCTATCTTAAAAATATTTATGTATGAAGGATTGATGATCGGATTGATTGGAACTGGATTAGGAGTTTTACTGGGCTACTTAATCTGCTTTTTGCAGATACAATATAACATTTATCCGCTTGATCCAACTCAGTACAAAATAGATTCACTTCCACTTGAAATTAGATTTTGGGATTTCTTTGTGATTGCAGGTGCATCATTATTTCTTTCATTCATCGCATCGTTAATACCCGCTAGAAGAGCCGCTAAAGTTGATGCGTTACAAGCAATTAAATGGGAATAAATATGAATATCATTTTATCATCAGAAAATATTACGAAGTCTTACCAATCCACTAAAAAGGTTAAGCTAGAAGTTTTAAAATCAATTTCCTTTGAAATTGAGGCGAATAAAATTTCAGTTATTGTTGGTGCTTCCGGTGCTGGCAAATCAACTTTACTGCATTTACTTGGAGGATTAGATAGACCGGACAGCGGAAGCGTTTTTTATGAACAGAAAAATATTTTTGATTACAACAATGATAAACTTGCAAAGTTTAGAAATGAAAATATGGGATTTGTTTTTCAGTTCCATCATCTGCTGCCGGAGTTTACAGCGCTGGAAAATGTATCGATTCCACAGATGATAAAAGGTGTAAGTTTAAAATCTGCAACTAAAAATTCATTAAGACTTTTAGAAATTGTTGGATTGAAAGACCGTGCGGAACATAAACCTGCTGAGCTTTCCGGTGGTGAACAGCAAAGAGTTGCGGTTGCACGAGCACTGGCTAATGATCCAAAAATAATTTTTGCTGATGAACCTACTGGTAATCTTGATTCCGCTAATAGTGATTCAATCCACAAACTGCTTTTTGATCTGCGCGATAACTTTAAGAAAACATTTGTTATTGTAACCCACAATCCCGAGCTAATGAAGCTTGCAGACATAATTCTCGAAATTAAAGATGGTGTAATAAAACAAAAGTAGTGATTGATTGAATCGATTTATTTATTATCAATCACAACAGTACTTTTTTTCACCCAATAATATGATATTATAAACAGCGTACCTAATACTAAGTCAATTGTTCCCACTACTAATACTACTTTTGCAACACGGTCTTGTAAGAATAGTACCATCGTTGCAATTCCATAGGTGTACTTTTCTATAATTGAAGCTATCATTAATAATTTATATTTAACAGGATCTCTGGATATTATTATAAAAGCAATTTGCCATGCAACTGCAATACCTATAAATCCGTAATAATATTCCGGATGATTTATTGGTGGCGGGTAATCAATTCCGTTTTGTACTTCAAGAAAATATTGCGGAAGTAATATTAACAGTCCGTAAATACCGGCAATTAAGTAAGTCCATTTTGCAAATTTCATATAATCACCATTTATGATTTAATATGTTTTTGGTAGTGAATTATTTATATCGGTAGGTAAACTTTATTACAATAATAACTAAGATTTAAAACCTCTCGCTTCTTTTCCCTCTCCTTAGTAAGAAGAGGGATTAAGGGTGATGTTGATATTAAACTTTATGAGAGAGATAATCAAACAAAAGTCTAACGCCAAAACCTGTCATATATTTTTTAGTGTAACTTCTGGATGTATTATTCATTGCAGGACCGGCAATGTCTAAATGCGTCCATGGAATATTTTTATCTACAAAATGTTCTAAGAATTTTGCTGCAGTTATTGCTCCAGCCCAGCGGGTATTACCAAGATTAGCTACATCAGCAACATCACTTTTTATTAACTCAGCATAATCATCCCACATTGGCAGACGCCAAACACGATCGTAAGTTGTCATTCCACTCGTATAAAGTTTTTCAGCCATATCATCATTCTTAGTAAACATACCGGCAACAAACTCACCAAGAGCAACAACACAGGCTCCTGTAAGTGTTGCAAGATCAATAATTTGATCAGGCTTTAATTGAGAAGCATAATGCAAAGCATCCGCTAAAACAACTCTGCCCTCAGCATCGGTATCTTCAATCTCAACTGTTTTACCATTCGAGATTTTAATTATATCACCCGGTCTTATTGATTCGCCGGAAACCATATTTTCTGCAGAAGGAATAATTCCATATAAATGAACGGGCAAATTATTTTTTGCTGCCGCAATTAAAGTTCCAACTACAACTGCAGCACCAGACATATCGGCTTTCATTTCGCCCATACTTTTAGCTGGTTTAAGAGAGATCCCTCCTGTATCGAATGTAATTCCTTTCCCAACAAGAGCAATAGTTTTAGTTTTAACTTTTTTATTCTTTTTTGATTTTAGTGTTGGTTTGTATTCTAAAACAATAAATCTCGGTTTGTTAATACTTCCCTGCCCGATTGCTATTAAGCCGCCCATTTTTCTTTTTTGGATTTCATTTTCACCAAATACTGTTGCCTTAATTCCGAATGATTTAACTTCAGTTACAACTCTCTTTGCAAACAACTCGGGAGTTAAATTGTTACCTGGTTCGTTTTGTAAATCGCGTGTAAGATTAAGAGAAGTAATTAATTTTTCAGCCAAAACAACAGCACCTTTTAATTTCTTTTCATTATCAGAATAAAAATAAACATCAAGTACTTTACTCTTTGTCTTTTTTGATTTGTATTTATCAAAGGAGTAATTACCAAGTAAAATACCTTCTGCAAATGTTTGATAATAATAGTCTTCAGAATAAAAATATTTTTTTACTGCCGAATAAGCTGGAATGAATAAGTGAAGATTTTTTGTTTCTTCAGTTTTAAGATTAGAAATAAACTCAGCTAAATGATTTCTGAAATAATCGGAATCAAATTTTTCATCAAGCTTAACCTTCCATAAAATCAAAGCATCAGGTTTACCGGATGGTTTAGTTACTCGAATTTTTCCGCCCTCATCTGATAAAAAATTCTTCCTCTGTAAATCAGAAAACTTTATGTTAAATATTTTTTCTAAGTTTGGTAAACTTTTGGCTAATTTTTTATCATCTATAAGATATTTAAGACTGATTGACAGAGGACTATAACTAATTTTTGATCCACCAGTTTTAAGATTTATTTTATACATAAAGTTTACTTTCAGTTTTTTAGATACAGTTCTGCTTTTAAAAGAATTGCAGGAATCATTTCCTGCATATTATTTGTAAAGAATCTTGCGCCCGCTGCATTCGTATGTCCGCCACCGCCAAATTCATTCGCAAGTTTGTTAACAGGAATACTTCCTTTTGAACGGAAACTTACTTTAAAACCATTTTTAAGTTCGATGAATAAAATACCAAGCACAACATTTTCAATCGAGAGATTGTAATTAACAAAGTTTTCAGTATCGCTTTCAATAGCACCAAGTTCTTCAAAATCTTTTTGTGTTATTATCATATGTCCAATTTTATTATTCGCTAAAAGTTTGATTGAATTTAGTGCACGACCAAGAAGTTTAACTTTGCTAAACTTGCTTTGGTCATAAAGTTTATCATAAACCTGTTCCGGATTTACGCCATACTTCAATAATTCAGCAATTGCGTTGTGAACTTCTGCTGTTGTTCTTTCAAATCTAAATGAACCTGTGTCAGTCATAATTGCTGCATACAGTGGTTCTGCAATTTGAAAATCAAACTCAACAATTTTGGTTTGTTTGATGAAATCATAAATGATATGTCCGGTTGCGCAATAATCCGTATCGATAAATTGATGATCTACAAACTCTTCTGGATCCTGATGATGATCGATACAAATTTTTAACTTATTTGATTTGCGAATTAATTTTTCCATACTTACAGTTCTATCAGAACGGTTAAAATCTAAAGCAACTATTACATCAACTTCATTAAAAATGTTTTTATAAAATGCTTCATCATATTTCTGGATAACATTATCACTATTGAAAAACTCCATATTGTATGGCAAAGAACTATGATTTATGACAATTACTTTCTTACCAAGTTTTTTTAGCAAATGATAAAAGGCCATTTCAGAGCCAATGGCATCGGCATCCGGATTAACATGGGTAGTTAACAGAAAGGATGAATTACTTAGAATTATATTTTTTAGTTTTTCAAAATCAATCATAAATATTTTAAAATAAAATAGGTTATTTCAAAGGTCGCAAATAGCTTGTTGTCAGTCTGAGCATGTCTAAGACTGACAGTAGTTCACACTTCGACAAGCTCAGTGTGACATTGACATTACTTTTGAAATAACCTTTATGATAATTATCAGATGCATTTATTATTTATATGCTATCTTTTAATCAATTAACTTCCCAGGTATTACCGCCAAAAAGAACTTTCTCTAATTCCCCTAAGCCCCTTTTCTTTTTAACTTCCTCAATCTGCCCAACTAAACCTTGCTCATAAGTTGGTTTAAATACCTGTCTGAAAACTCCAATTGGTGTCGGGAATCCCGGCGTTTCAGTGAATGATGAAAGAATTGCAGAACGAACGTAGCTTTCTTCAAACTCATCATGAATCCATAAATCATTAATAGAATACTGTCCGTTTGTTAAATCAACAACTCTTGGGGTAAAGCCATCAAGCTTAATTCCTTTATTGCCATCTTTACCAAATACCATTGGTTTACTATGCTCAAGAATTAAAACATTATCGTCTTTGGATTCTTTTTCAGTAAGAACTGAGAAAGCTCCATCATTAAAAATATTACAATTCTGGTAGATCTCTAAGAAAGCTGTTCCTTTATGTGCACCAACTCGTTTAATCATTTCCTGTAAATGCTTTGTATGTCTGTCAATAGATCGTGCAACAAATGTAGCTTCAGAACCGGTTGCAAGCATTGTTGGATTAAAAGGATAATCAACACTACCATATGGCGTTGTCTTTGTAACTTTTCCTTTTTCTGATGTTGGTGAGTATTGACCCTTTGTTAATCCATAAATACGGTTGTTGAACAAAAGAATTTTTAAATCAATATTTTTTCTGCAAGCATGAATAAAATGATTACCTCCGATACTCAGCAAATCTCCATCGCCAGTAGCAACCCAAACAGAGAGTTTTGGATTCGCAAGTTTAACTCCGGTAGCTAAAATTGGTGCTCTACCGTGAATACCATGAAAACCATAAGTGTCCATGTAATAAGGAAAACGGCTTGAACATCCGATACCAGAAATCCAAACAACATCTTCTTTTGGTACATTGATAATCTCAGGAAAAGTTCTTTGTACCTGTGCAAGGATTGAATAATCACCACAACCCGGACACCATCTAACTTCCTGATCAGATGCAAAATCTTTAGCAGTTAATTTAGCCGTCGTTATTTCAACTTTATTTTCCATTTTTTCCTCCGAGTGTTTCCTTAATCTTTTCTATAATATCTGATACTCTGAATGGTAATCCTCTAACCACATTAAACTGAACAACATCAACCAGATATTCACTTTTTATAAGTTTGGCTAATTGTCCAAGGTTTATTTCAGGAATAAGAACTTTGTTAAATCTCTTAAGAACTTCTCCAGTATTTTTTGGGAAAGGATTTACATATTGCAGATGTGCCTGAGAAACTTTCAATCCTAATACTCTTGATTTCAGAACAGCTTCTTTAATTGCACCATAGGTTCCTCCCCATCCCAATACCAAAAGGTCGCCTTCCTGCTCTCCATCAACTTCAAGTTCAGGAATATCATTTTCAATATTTTTAATTTTTTCTGCTCTCAGATGAATCATTTTGTTATGATTGTCCGGATCATAATTAACGGTTCCGTATATATTTGCTTTTTCCAATCCACCAATTCTATGTTCCAAATCAGCCGTTCCGGGAACTGCCCAAGGTCTTGCAAGATTTTCATCTCTTAAGTAAGGATAAAATCCTTCTTTCTCAGTTCTGAATTTAACATCAATTTTGGGAAGAGAGTCAACACTTGGAATTCTCCAGGGTTCAGTTCCATTTGCAATATATCCATCTGTTAAAAGAATAACTGGTGTCATATATTTTAATGCTATCCTTGAAGCTTCAATAGCCATGTAAAAACAATCTCGTGGTGTTTTTGCTGCAAGCACTGCTACCGGTGATTCACCATTACGACCAACAACTGCTTGTAATAAATCAGCCTGTTCAGTTTTTGTAGGTAAACCTGTGCTAGGCCCACCGCGTTGAACGTTTATAACAACTAATGGAAGTTCAGTCATCACAGCTAAACCGATAGCTTCGGTTTTTAATGCTAATCCGGGACCACTTGTGGTTGTGATTGCAAGATTACCAGCGAATGCAGCGCCTATTGCAGAAGTTACTCCAGCAATCTCATCCTCTGCTTGAAATGTCTTTACACCAAAATTTTTGAAGTTACTTAAGTATTGAAGAATTTCGGTAGCAGGGGTGATCGGATATGAACCTAAAAATAATGGTAATCCGCTTTGAACCGATGCAGCAAGAAATCCAAAAGCAGTTGCTTCGTTACCGGAAATATTTCTGTATGTTCCTTTGGGAAGCCTAGCTGAGACAACATCATATCTGGTTGTAAAGGCTTCAGTCATTTCACCATAATTAAAACCAGCATTTAATGCTTTTGTATTTGCGTCAACAAACTCTGGGTTCTTTTTAAATTTTTGTTGGATCCAATCAACTGTATTTTGAATTGGTCTATTATATAACCAATACATCAAACCAAGTGCAAAAAAGTTTTTACATCTTGCTACTTCCTTTGGTGAAAGCGGAGTTCCCTCTAAGGCATTTTCGGTAAGATGGCTGATACGAACACCAAAAACTGTATAGCCTTCAAGCGTTTCATCTTCTAAAGGATTTTTTTCATAATGCGCTAACTTTAAATTCTTTAAATCGAAAGCATCTGTGTTAACTATTATAATTCCATTCTTTTTTATCTCTGCCAGGTTTTTCTTTAGCGCTGCAGGATTCATTGCTACTAAAACATCAGGTTGATCGCCTGGAGTGTGAATATCTTCACTGCTAAAATGTAATTGGAATCCGCTAACACCATAAATTGTTCCGGCAGGTGCACGGATTTCTGCAGGATAATCCGGAAGGGTATTTAAATCATTACCAACGAATGCAGTTGTGTCACTAAACTGCGAACCAGTAAGCTGCATTCCATCACCGGAATCTCCAGCAAAACGAACAGTAACTTCACTTAGCTGTTGAACTTCTTTTTCTTTAGCCATTTTTCTCACTTAAAATATTAAACATTTGCTATTTCAAAACTAATAATACTGGCATGAATATACAATTGATTTCCAAATGACTTTGATATGTTTGGAACAAAAATCGGGTTTAAAATTTTACTTTCGCCATCCTTGTACTATTGGAAATCTTCTTCCATATCCAAAAGCCTTTGAAGATACACGCAATGCAGGAGCAGCCTGATTTCTCTTAAACTCATTAATATCTACCATTCGTAATACTCGTTTTACCAATTCATCATCACCAATAACCTGCTTACCGGACAGGCAGGTTTCTTTTATCTCAATATACTCTTTGTTTTCCTCAAGATACATTCTCAAAATATTATCAAGTAATTCATACGGCGGCAAAGTATCCTGATCAGTTTGATTAGGTTTTAGTTCGGCAGATGGAGCTTTATCAATAATTAATTGAGGTATAATCTCTTTATCTCTGTTGATATAATTTGCAATTTTATATACATCCGTTTTGTAAACATCTGCTATAACGGCTAAACCGCCGCACATATCTCCGTACAAAGTACAATAACCAACAGCCATTTCAGATTTATTGCCGGTTGTAAGTAAAAGATTTCCAAAATTATTAGAGTAAGTCATTAAGTATAATCCGCGCACTCTTGCCTGTAAATTTTCTTCTGTAAGTGGTTTGATACTATCATTAAATAAAGGCTGAAATTGATCAAATATTTTATCAACTACTGGCTGGATACTAACATTATCAGATTTGATTCGAAGATTATTAATTAATGTTTCTGAATCTTTTATGCTCCCTTCACTAGAATATTTTGATGGCATAAGAATAACGTTAACATTTTCAGCACCCAATGCTGCAACTGCAATACATGTAACTAACGCGGAATCCATTCCCCCGCTCAATCCAACTAAAACTTTTTTAAATCCGAGTTTGCTGCAATATTCTTTTAATCCATAAACAAGTGAATTATAAACTTCTTCTTCAAAACTTCTTTCACATTTTTCTATTGGCTGATATTTTTCGTTATTATCAAATAAAATAAAATCTTCTTCAAACGCTTTACCAAGTTTTACAAGATTACCTTTTTCATCAAAGCACATACTTGCGCCGTCAAAAATCAAATCTGTTTGAGCACCCACGCAACAAACATAAGCTAACGGAATTTTGTCTTTCTTTGTAAGTACTGATAACATTTCCTGTCGTGCACATCTTTTTCCATAAGCATAGGGGCTGGCTGATATGTTAATCAACATCGAAACATTTTGTTTAATTAATTCTTTTACAGGATCTTGGTGATATCTTCTTCGATACCAATAATCTTCATCATTCCAGATATCTTCGCAAATTGAAATTCCTAATCTCTCACCGTTAAACTCAAAAACAGAAACACTTTTTGCAGAATCAAAATATCTCATTTCATCAAACACATCGTAATTAGGAATTAAAGTTTTATGCTGAACAAACTGAATCTTTCCATCAAAACATAATAGCGCTGAGTTATGAATATCAGTTCCAATTTTATCATTATCCTCTGTTATCGCTCCGAATATTAATCCAACCTTTTTAGTTTGTGATGCTATTTCTATTGCGGCTTTATTTACTGCAGTACGAAATTCTTTTTTTTCTACGAGGTCTAATGGTGGATAACCGACAAGTGAGAGTTCAGGAAATATTGCAAGATCGGCTTTTGCTTCTATTGCTTTTTTATATCCATCTAAAATTTTTTGCTTATTATAATCCAGATGTCCGATAATTGGATCTATTTGGCAAAGCGCTATTTTCATGTAAGGATACTATTTAAAGATTTAATAAAATGTTGTAACTAAAATAAGCTAAGTTTTACATTTTGCAATAATAGTAATTTCCTTAGTGTTATAGAGAAAATATTTACTTGCAACTCAAATATAATGTATATATTTTAAGTATAGACATTTAAGGTGATAAAAATGGAAACAGCAAAAGTATTTGATAGTGGAAATAGTCAGGCAATACGAATACCAAAAAAATTTAAATTAAAAGGTAAAGAAGCCTACATCACTAAAATAGGAGACGCTATTGTGATTCTTCCAATGAAACAAAAGTGGAATTCACTGATTGGAAGTCTGGATAAATTTTCATCTGATTTTCTTGCTGAAAGAGTTCAACCGGATTTAGAATCGAGAGAAGAAATATTTTAATGAAGTATTTACTAGATACCAACATCTGTATATATGTTATCAAGAAAAAACCGGCAAGTGTAATTAAAAAGTTTGAAAAGCTTAAGTCCGGTAGTGTAGCTATATCAACAATAACACTTTCCGAACTTTACTATGGTGTTGCAAAAAGTTCAAAGCCAAATGAAAATATGATTGCGCTTCAGGAATTTATTTCTCCATTAGAAATCTTACACTTTACTCATGATGATTCATTAATTTATGGAAAGATTAGAACTGAGCTTGAGAAAAAGGGTTCACCAATCGGAGCTATGGATTTGCTAATTGCCTCAATTGCTAAAAGACAGGATTTGATTTTGGTAACTAATAACACAAAAGAATTTGCAAGAGTTTCTGATTTGAAGATTGAGAATTGGGTAGAATAAATAAAATCCCTCCATTCACCGATTCCACTCGCCCGACAATAGACTGATTTTCCCTAATTTAATATCCATCTACCATTGATACTATTAAAAAAGCCTTCTGTGTATTTCTTGATTAGTTTTGCATTAGAAATTTGATACAGAAAGGAGTTCTCAAATGTACAAGAAACTATATCGATCCGTAACAGACAAAATGCTTGGAGGAGTCTGCGGAGGCTTGGCAGAATATTTTGCAATCGATCCTGTCATCGTAAGATTGATTTTTGTTTTAGCAGTAATCTTTGGCGGCAGCGGTATTTTAGCGTATATAATTTTGTGGATTATTATTCCACAAAAGCCTTATATAATTACGCCATTTAATACGAATCCACCAACCGGTGATTCTTCATCATCTACTGAAGAAAAAAAAAGTGAAAACTCCGATCCAAATATGAACTTTGTTAACTTAAATAAAAATCAGAGTAATAGATCAATATATGCCGGAGCATTTTTAATACTTTTGGGCGGAATCTTTCTTTTAGATAATTTTGTTCCGCATTTTCACTTTGGTGATTTTTGGCCGCTAGTTCTAATTGGATTAGGATTTGCAATAATTCTAAATGCACGCAGCAATAATGTAAATGAGGTAAGACAATGAAAACATCAAATATTTTCTGGGGAGTATTTTTTATCACGATTGGTGGTTTAGTACTGCTTGGCAATGTAACAGATCTAAACTTTACCTGGAATTCAGCCTGGAAATTCTGGCCAATGGTTTTAATCTTAATTGGAGTATCAATCTTAGTTAAGAATGAAATTGGTAAAGGAATAGTTGCCGGTTTGGCGGCTTTAGTTCTGGCTCTAACTATTTACGCTTCAATAAGTGCAACAACAAATCTTATTGATAACGATTTTGAAATAAACTTTGGCGACGAAGTTGCAGTATTTGATACAACTTATTTCTCACAGGAGTATTCAGATTCTATTAAAACTGCTACACTAAATTTTAGCGGAGGTGCAGGTGGATTTAAAATGCTAACACCAACTGATAAGCTGCTTGATTTTAGAACTGAAGGCGTTAGAGAAAATTTCATTTTAGATAGAAATGACCTGGATTCTCATTCAGAAATAAACTTTGAAATGAAGAGTAACCACAGCATCAAACTTGGAAAAAATAATTACAAAAATAATGTTGAGCTTTCACTAAATTCTAATCCTGAGTGGGATTTAAATTTTGATGTTGGAGCTGCTTCGCTGGACTTAGATTTAACACAGTATAAAGTAAATAAATTAGATATAGATATGGGAGCAGCAGCTTTGAATCTAAAATTTGGCGATTTAGCAGATGTTACACGATTCAAACTTGATGCTGGTGCTTCGGATATAGATATTCTAATACCAGATTCAGTTGGATGTGAAATAAAATCTGATGCGGCATTATCAAGCAAAAACTATGAGGGATTTAGTAAAGTTAGTAAAGATTTATATCGTTCAGAAAACTTTGATAAATATTCAAAGAAGATTTATATCGATATCGATTGCGGTGTTTCATCAATTGATGTGAAGAAGTATTAATTCCCATTCTTAATTGAAAAATCCTTCCCTTTTAGAAAGGGAAGGATTTAGGATGGGTTAGCACTATTTCGGTTTCCACAAATGTTTTTCTAATCTAACACAGCCATTTTTATCAAACTCAACTCCTTCACCTCTTAATAATTCCTCCATCAAATTCGGATCACCAAAATGAATTTTACCTGTTAGCGCTCCAAACCTGTTCACTACTCTGTGAGCAGGAATATCAGGTCCGCAGCCATTTAAAGCCCAACCGACAGTACGTGCGGAAGAACGAATGCCGCAAGCTTCCGCAATATCACCATAAGTGGAGACTTTGCCGTAAGGAATTTTCTTTGTTACTTTGTAAACTTTATTAAAAAAATCCTGTTTATTCAGATTAACTTTTTTATTCTTTTTATTTTTTTCTATAATCTTTTTACTAAGTTTCATTGTTGATAATCATTATAAAATATTTCTTGGAATAAAATCCTAAAAATAAATTAGTATGGCAAGTTTAAAGAGAAGATTAGCAAAATATAGAGTATGGTTTAGAGAACTCTTCCGATTCTGTCCTATTAGCAAATTAAAAGTTGATCATGACAATTTATTTCTTATTTGTGGTCATCGAGGCTCACCGGTTAATGAACCAGAAAATACAATTCCATCTTTTGAAAGAGCTTTGCGTGAAGGAATCAATTCACTTGAAACTGATCTTTGTGTAACAAAAGATAAAGAAGTAATTCTTTGGCATGATTGGAATCCTGATGAACTTGTTGCACTAATCCGAGAAAAAGGGATTGAACCTGAAGTTGCTTACAAGCCGGATTTCCCTGCTCCGTTTAGCGGACTAAGGAATAAAACATCAGAGCTAAACTTGAAGGATATAAGAGAGAACTTTAGGTATGTTAAAAAGGGTGAATCAGAACCCGCAGTTGCAAATATTCCTACGATTAGAGAATTCTTAGACTGGTTAAGGGACAAATCACAAATCAAATATGTTTTTCTTGATATCAAAGTTCCAAAGGATGAAAAAGAATTAGTGCTTGTTATTCTTGATCAACTTGATTTATTAATCAAAGAATTTAATCCTACAACAAAATTTATAATTGAAACATTCTTTCCCGAAGTTTTAGAATTAGCAAAGAATAAATATCCAAATTTTAATTACAGTCTGGATGTTGAGATTCCTCCAGGATTTATTTTTCTTCCCAGATTACACAGCACAATAAAAGTTGCATCAAAAAATCAAAACAATGTTGCTATAATTTTACGTCCAAGGCAAATTACGATTGCCAGTTGGGTTACATTCCGCCGTTTAATCTGGTACGATGTGAGGCGAAGAAAAATGCTGAATAAAAAAATTGATTCAGCAAAAATAGATTTTCTTATTGGCTGTACAATCAATAATAAAAAAGAAATGGAGTGCCTGATTAAAAGCGGCATAAATGGAATACAAACAGATTATCCAAGAAGATTAACTAATCTGGCTAAACAATATAAATTGAAGAGACAATAGAAATTTAATTCTGGCTAAATTTCAACAAAAATGCTTTAATAAATCTATTAATATCCCCATCCATCACACCCTGAGTATCAGAAGTTTCCTCATCTGTCCGATGATCTTTGACCATATTGTATGGATGGAAAACATAAGAACGAATTTGGCTTCCCCATTCAATCTTCATCTTTCCTTTTTCAACCTCATCCAATGCAGCATTTTGTTTTTCTAACTCGATTTGATAGAGTTTTGATTTTAATAATTTCATCGCATTAACACGATTTTGAGCTTGAGATCTTTCACTCTGGCAGGCTGCAACTGTTCCTGTTGGAATATGTGTGAATCTTACAGCAGTTTCTACCTTGTTAACATTCTGCCCGCCTTTACCACCCGAACGATAGGTGTCAACTCTCAGATCGGCAGGATTAATTTCTATTTCAATTGTATCATCAACCTCAGGAATTACAAACACAGAGGCAAAAGACGTGTGTCTTCTTTTATTGGAATCAAAAGGTGAAATTCTAACCAAACGATGGACACCATTTTCGGCTTTTAAGTAGCCGTAAGCAAAGTCACCTTCAACTGTAACTGTCGCAGATTTTATTCCTGCTCCGTCACCATCAAGAATATCTACTAAAGTCATTTTGAATTCATTTTTCTCACCATATCGCAAATACATTCTTAATAGCATATCTGCCCAATCTTGAGCCTCAGTTCCCCCTGCTCCCGAATGAATAGTTAGAATACAGTTTCTACTATCATCTTTTCCACTGAGCATATTTTTAAACTCAGCATCATCTACCGTCTTATTAAGTGAATCAAGTTCTTTTGCAATATCATCCGCTAGAGATTCATCATTTTCCATTTGAGCAATCTGAATAAATTCATCAACACTTTCAGATTTTTGGTAAACAACTTTCCAAAGATCCACCCAGGTTTGAAGTGTTTTTATCTCCTGCAAAATTTTCTGAGCGCCCATCTGATCATTCCAAAAATCAGGAGCCTCAGTTTTCCTATGCAGTTCCTCTATCTTTAATTCTTTTTTATCGACGTCAAAGATAACTCCGTAAATTACTTATCCTAATCTTATAGTTATTCAGCGTTTTTATTTCTTCTTCGAACATTTTTTGCTCCTCAATTAGATTTATCTATTTCTATTTCCATTCTTAATAATGCAGCCGCAAGAGTTTTTCCTTGGGCATCGTGTTTAAGAGATACTGTTCCGCCGCCGCCTAACGTATTGTGCAATAAAAAATTTAAAGCTCTAAGATTTGGCAGTTCAAATCTTTCAACTTTTCCAAGACAAATACCTTCAAAGTGTTTTTTTACATTTTCGACCGTAAGATGTTTCTTTATAAACTGGTAACCAAGATCATCATAAGCTATTATGCCCACGTTTGCAGCATCACCTTTATCACCGCTTCGACCGTGAGCAATATCTAATAGTTTTATCTTCATCTTATATCTCCATAATTTCTACTCGTGGTTGAACAAGAGTTTTAGAAATAAGTGCAGGCCAATATGCCACAACCTCACTTGGCTTTGGGCGACCCCCCGCAAAACCTGTGACTGCAGGCGGGCCTGTAAGAATTAGCGGAGCAATCTCCTTACCAAACCTTTCAACTGATTTATAATCGTGAGATCGTACTCCAACTCTTAACATTATTTCGTTTATATTTTCTTCATCTAGTTCTACTGCCAATGGACCGTGAGTAGAATTATATCCAACATATTCAGTTTTAATCTCATCAAATTGTAATAAAAGATTTGCTAATCTTTTTCGTAGAATCTCATCTGCAACTCTTGCTTTTGTAAGTGCTTGAGGCCAGGAATATGTTAATGAAGATACTGCACTGAATCCATCAGAATATGAACAAGACACTTTATAAAATTCTGTTTCAGGAAATCCTTTAACATCATACATTTTGACTTTATCATTTCCCATATCTTCAAGCTTAATTGAAGTAAAATCAGCAACACAATCGGGCGTGATATAAGATTTAGGATCACCAATTTCATAAAGTAATTGCTCCGCAACTGTTTCGAAAGAAACTCTTCCGCCAGTATTGTAGTGTTTTGTAATTATCACTTCTCCATTTGGGTATGCTTCAGCTATGGGAAAACCAATTTCCGCCAGATTAGGGATTGATTGCCAGTCGCCTAAAAAGTTTCCGCCACTTGATTGTCCTCCGCATTCAAGAATATGCCCTGCAACAGTTCCAGCTGATAGTAAATCGTAATCAGTATTCTTCCATCCAAACTCAAAAATCATTGGGGCAAGTGTTAGGCCTGTGTCTGTTGTTCTTCCAGTTATAACAATATCGGCACCTTTTTGTAAAGCCTCAACTATAGGGAAAGCACCAAAATATACGTTTGCACTTAGAATTTTATCTCGCACTGTTGAAATTGGTTCATCAGATTCCATATTCTTCAGTGCTGCACCTTGTTTTATTAAATCTTCTAGCTGATCTTTTATATCATCACCGAGGACTACACCTATTTTTAATTTTTTTATTCCAAGCTCTTTTGCAACTTTCATCACGACATTAGCACACGCAATTGGATTAACTCCGCCTCCATTTGTAATAACTTTAATGTTCTTTTCAACAATAATTGGAAGTATTCGTTTCATTAGTTCAGGGATGTCTCTTGCATAACCAAGTTCTGGATTTTTATTTTTCTGCTTTTGCAGGATTGACATCGTGACTTCAGCAAGATAATCCATTACCAGGTAATCTATATCTCCTTTAGTTACTTGATGATAGGGTGCATCAATTAAATCACCCCAAAATCCTTGTCCTGATGCAATTTTAATTTTTTCTTTCATTAATTTCCTTTGCAATTTTTTCAGCAAGTAAATCCAAATCTGTTAAAGAATTAATACTAAGCCATTCTATTCTTTTATCCGCATTAAACCATGTCATTTGTCTTTTTGCATATCGTCTTGTATTTCTTTTTATCAATTCAATTGTACGGTCAATTGAAATTTCACCATATAAATATTGAATTATTTCTTTATATCCAACAGTGTTTAAAGAGTTTAACTTTTTATCATAGCCTAATTTTAGAATGGATTGAACTTCTTCAACGAGTCCTAATCCAATCATTTCATCTACTCTGGTTTCAATATTTTGATAAAGAATTTTCCTATCCCACAGCAATCCAATCTGACGATACTGAAACTTTTTATATCGGATTTGATTATTGTGATGCATCCAAATTGGTTTTCCTGTTACTCTAAAAACCTCTATTGCCCGCATAACTCTTTTCCAATTTTGTGGAAGCATTTTATCAGCACTTATTTTATCTACTTTTTTTAACTCCTCATAAATATAATCATTACCGAATCTTCGTCTCAATTCTAAAAGATCTTCTCTTACTTCACTATTTGAATCCGCTGATTCACTTATTCCATCAAGAAGTGCTTTTATATACAAACCTGAACCACCAACCACAATTGGAATTTTGTTCCGCTTAAAAATATTTTCTAAAATAATCTCCGACTTTTCAGCAAAAATGCTTGCATTAAATTCATCATCGGGATTTAACTCATCTATAAAATGATGCTTTACATATTTTAACTGATCAACATTTGGCTTAGCTGTTCCAATATTCAAGAGCTTAAATATCTGTCTGCTATCACCAGAAATTATCTCACTGTTTAGCATTGAAGCTATTTTCAGACTCAAATAAGTCTTACCTGAACAAGTTGGTCCAACTATTACTATTACTTCTTCCAACCTTCTCTGCCAATTAATGGAACAAATGAAAACTCAGGAATTATTTCAGATTCAAATTCACTTTCAGATATCTTTTTTAAAAGATATAATTTCTGAGATGAGCGATCACCAACAGGAATTATAATCCTGCCGCCAATAGCTAGTTGTTCTTTTAATTTTTGCGGGATAGTTGGTGAACCCGCAGTAACTATTATCCCATCAAAAGGAGCAAATTCCTTCCAGCCAATCGTACCATCTCCGTACTTGGCGTGCACTCTTATTCCAAGCTTATCAAAAAGTTTAGTAGCCCGATGATGCAGGTCAACATTTCTCTCGATGCTGTAAACGTCTGCTTTCATTTCAAACAATACTGCGGCCTGATATCCAGATCCTGTCCCAATTTCCAGGATCTTCATTCCTGGTTTTTTAATATTTAACAACTGAGTCATAAAAGCAACGGTGTATGGCTGAGATATTGTTTGATCATAACCAATAGGCAGTGCAACATCCTTGTAAGCCATATGGTGCATTGTTTTTTCAACGAATTTTTCTCTGGGTACAATACCAATAGCTTTAATAACTGCAAGGTCGGTTATTCCCTTTCTAGTTATTTCATCAACCAATTCTTCTCTTTGGACTCTAAACATTTAATTATATTATTTTTATTTTGTTTAGCAAAGATAAAATTTTTTAAGTAAGATTTAATAATATTAAACTGAAAGTCCGGGTAAACTATGTATGAACCAATTTTAGGTGCATTATTAATAATGTTTATGCGTATTTGTGATGTGTCGATCGGTACCATGAGAACAATATTGGTAGTTCAGGGCAAAAAGTATTATGCTGGACTGGCAGGAATGATTGAAGTTCTGATTTGGGTTTTTGCAATACGATATATTTTCCAAAACCTTGATGAGGTAATAAACTTATTCGGTTACGCCATTGGATTTGGCATAGGAAACATTCTTGGAATAACTATTGAACAAAAAATTGGTTTAGGATTTGCACAGTTGAATATAATCTCAAGAAATGCAAGTGAAAAAATTATTGAACTACTAAGAAAAGAAAAGTATGGCGTAACTGTTCTGCCAGCACAGGGAGTTACTGGACAATTATCAATAATAGTAATTATAGTACCCAGAAAATATCAAAAAAAATTAATCAAGTTAATTGAATCTATAGACTCAAATGCATTTATTACGGTGCAGCACTCATTACCCTATCGTGGGTTTATTCATGGGTCTAGAAAATAATTTTGGATTTTTTTTGCTTTATGATAAAAACTTTTTAATATTAGTTAAGAATTAAACTGACTTAAATTATACACTTGAAATTGTAGATTATTTATAAAATTACTTGTTCTTTTAACTAAACAGTTCTATCATTAATTCTCAGGAGGTTCATATTATGCGCAAATCAATTACTTTATTTTTTGTTCTTTTCGCGTTTGTTTTTTCAGGACTATCTTTAGCACAAGATAATTCTAGAGAAACAGAAATTAGCGGAACTGCAAAGTTCAATTTATCAAATACTACCGGATGGGTATATGAATCAACACAAGCAGTTCTATTTGATAATGGTCCTTATTTTAATTCACCCGGCGGCGGACCAGGCGGATCAGATGGTAGTGTACTGCAAACTTCCTTATTAATGACTACTCTGGGAGCTGGTCATGCACTATCAGCACTTATTAGGGTTGCAGATGATTTTACAATTCCTTCAGGTGAAACCTGGAATATAGCCACAGCTTCTTTTTATGCCTATCAAACTGGATCAACAACAACCTCAACAATTAATCACGTAAATGTTAGAATTTGGGATGGACCTCCTGGAGAAGTTGGAAGTTCAGTTGTATTCGGGGATAGTACAACTAACCTAATGACTGCAACAGAATTTACTAATTGTTATAGATACAGCGAGACCACAGTAGGTACAACAAGACCAATAATGAAACAAACTGTTACAATTGGTACTTCGTTAACTGAAGGTACATATTGGATCGATTGGCAATCTGGAGGAACACTTGCCTCCGGACCTTGGGCACCTCCTATCGCAATTTTGGGACAGACAACAACCGGTAATGCAAAACAATCAATTAGTAGCGTTTGGGCTGATTTAAATGATGGTGGAACATTAACCCCCCAAGGTTTACCTTTTATTTTAGATGGAACTAGTGGCAATCCAAATACTTTCTTCGATAATTTTGATTCATACACAGCTGGTCAATTATTGGCACAACAAAACCCAGTTGATTGGACTACCTGGAGTAATGCCCCTGGTGGACCTGAAGATGCATTAGTATCAAGTAACTTTGCTTTTAGTGGAGCAAATTCTGTTAATATCCTCCCAAATGATGATTTAGTAAAGCCACTCGGTAATTTAACAGCTGGTAAATGGTATATAAGCTTTATGTATTATATCCCTGCAACCAAATCGGGCTACTTTAATACGATGAATGTTTTTGCACCACCGACATTTGTCTGGGGAATGGATGCATTTTTTGATGCTGGAGGTGCTGGTAGATTAGACACAACCGGCGGCGGCGGTGTACCAGCAAATACAGTCAACTTTACTTATGCAGTTGCTCAGTGGAATCAAGTTATTGTTATTGTGGATCTGGATACTCAACTCGCAGAATTTTGGACTGGTACTAATCCTTTAAATTTAACTCAGGTTGCAACATGGAATTGGACTCAAGGCGGAACAAAACCTAACAGTCTTGCAGTAAATGATTTCTTTGGCGCTACAGCAACAGATGAAATGTATTTTGATGATTACTATTTCAGCGATGAAATGCCTGCCATTGTACCTGTTGAATTAACCTCCTTTGCTGCTACCACAGATAACAGAAATGTTAACTTAAACTGGTCAACGGCAACAGAATTAAACAATAGCGGATTCCAGATTGAAAGAAGCAACGGCACAGAATATCAGGTTATTGGATTTGTTGCGGGTTATGGAACCACAACAGAAGCTAAGAACTATTCATTCAGTGATCAGAATGTAAGTGCTGGAACTTATTCCTACAGACTAAAACAAATTGATTTTGATGGAACATTTGAATATTCAAATGCTATCGAAGTTGAAGTTACTGGTGTATCTGAATTTGCTCTCGGACAGAATTATCCAAACCCATTCAACCCAACAACTACAATTAATTTCTCACTTGCTGAACCTACATTTGTTAGATTAGCTATCTACAACTTATTAGGTGAAGAAGTAGAAGTTCTTAAGAATGAATATATGAATGCAGGTTCATTTAATGTTTCTTTCGATGCATCATCACTACCAAGTGGAATGTATTTATACAAAGTTGAAACTGCTCAATTTTCAAGTGTTAGAAAAATGATGTTAATGAAATAATTTTCATCAAATTAATTTCATTCTTTAAGAGCCGCTTTATGCGGCTCTTTTTGTTTATTGAAGGCTTGAATTTTATTATACATTTTTTGAATTTTTTATTTAATATATTTTTCTTGATTATCATAACAAGATTTTTGTATTATTATCCTGAAATAAATTTTGACCTAAATAATATATCACTTCAAGTATCTCAAGGAGGATCCTATGTTTCGTAAATTTTACTTTTTAGCGTTTGCATTACTTGTATCATTGCATATAGGCTATGCTCAATCTTTTTTGACGCACAATACAGGTGTGCTACAAGTTAGTGTGTTTGATAATGGATATATCGGACATAATTTTGATGCTACTATTGGAAACGGAGTGAAATTTGGTACAGCTCCTGATGCCATGTTTACAGCCGGTCTTTTTTTTGGGAATCTTAACTTTGGTGTAAATGGTATGGTGGGAAGTTTTACGACTACCACTGGCGGACCTCCCATCATAGTTGATATGCAAAATACTTCTCCACTAACCCCGTTTTCATCTAATCCAGATTTTAATCAAATTACAGAAGCAGTAATGAATGATGGGTTATCACCAACACCTTATAATGTTTCTGTAAAACAAAAGTCCTATTCTAATACGAATGATAAATTTATTTTTCTTACGTATGAGTTGAGTAACAATTCAGCACAACCTATTCCAAATTTTAGAGTTGGAATATTTTCAGATTGGGATGTTGGTGCGGCATCATATTTAAGTAACAGAAGAGGAATTGATGTTTCAAGAAATCTCGTTTATCAATATCTTGTTGGTGCTGCAGATGTTAATTATTATGGTTTTGTTGCATTGAATGGACTTTCAGGTGGAACAAGTACAGATGTTTTCCCCGGCGATAATTCTACTATCAGATTTGAAATTTATAATCTAATAAATGCTATTTATGATAGTACTAGCATAACTCGCCTTGGTGATTTTAGGTCTTATTCTGGCAGCGGACCTTATACTTTGGATGCAGGTGCGACATTATTCGTTGGATATGCAGTAGTAGTTGGAACAGACCTTGCCGATCTTCAAGCAAGTGCTGATGCAGCTATACTTAAATATAATGGGACAATCGTTCCTGTAGAACTTAGTGCATTTTCTGTAAATGCTTCTAATGGAAATGTGGTATTAAACTGGACAACAGAAACTGAATTAAATAATCAGGGATTTGAAGTTGAAAGAAGGACTGCTGAAGGACAATTTGTTACAATTGGAAGCGTTCAGGGAAATGGAACAACTACTGAAAGAAAACAATATTCTTATACAGATGCTGGCGTTGAGACGGGAAATTATTATTACAGACTAAAACAAATTGATTTTGGCGGCGCTTACGAATACAGCGATGAAATATTTGTTGATGTTACCGCTCCATTAGAATTTGCACTTTATCAGAACTATCCTAATCCTTTCAACCCAGCAACTACAATTAATTTCTCATTAGCTGAACCTACATTTGTTAAATTAGCTGTTTACAATTTGTTGGGTGAAGAATTAGAAGTTCTTAAAAATGAAAATATGAACGCAGGTTCTTATAATGTTTCTTTTGATGCATCTTCACTACCAAGCGGAATGTATTTATACAAAGTTGAAACTGCTCAATTTTCAAGTGTTAGAAAAATGATGTTAATGAAATAATTTTCATCAAATTAAATGAATTCTTTAAGAGCCGCTTTTGCGGCTCTTTTTATTTAAGATTATTGCATAAATGAGAGCACGATATTATATTTCGCACGTCTTTTAATGACAATGTTCTAAAGATATTGTATGCGGGAATAGCTCAGTTGGTAGAGCGCAACCTTGCCAAGGTTGATGTCGCGGGTTCGAGTCCCGTTTCCCGCTCTAAATCCACTTAAAGTGGATTTTATTTTTTTAATTTGGCGCTGTACCCAAGTGGCTTAAGGGGAAGGTCTGCAAAACCTTTATTCGTCGGTTCGAATCCGACCGGCGCCTCAAGTTTCCAATACATCAATTCTATGTTTTTCCTTTATATTTTATCAAGCAAAAAAGTTAATAAGAGATATATTGGAATGACTTCCGATATTCAAAGACGAATCTTAGAACACTACTCCAGACTTGTAAAATCTACTAAAAACAGAAGACCTCTTGAAGTTATTTATTTTGAAACTTTTCAATCTAAATCTGAAGCACGATCTTTTGAGAAAAAATTAAACGACAGAAAAGGAAAAAATAATATTCAGATTCTCAAAGATGATTCAGATTACAGATTATCTCTAATTAGTCAGACATAAGGGGAAGCTCTACAACCCCGATTTTATCGGGGCGAATCCGACCGGCGCCTCAAGTTTCGTTTCAAAATTTTCTTCAAAGAAATCATTCCTTAATCAAATCTACTGCTCTGTCTTTTTTTGCAACAATCCAATATTAAATCTCTTCATTTGAGATTACAATGAAATCTCAAGTTGCTTTTTTAGACTTTTTATTAATCTTTTCTTGGTATGAGTTTGGATTAGATGAAAGAGTCAAATTATTTCAAATTGATGATATGTTTAAACTATTTCAAATATCTTTTTTACTACTCCTTCTTTCTTTGTCCTCCCCTGAATTATTTGCCCAGCAAATGGCAGATACGTCTAGGGTACTTGTTAAGTTTAACGAACCGATGTCCCGAGATGGAATATTTAATACTGATAACTATACAATTTTCCGTGACGATGAAACACAGATTACTATATACAAAGTGGGTGTTGTGGCAGGTGATACCGCAGTTGTGCTTTATACGGAAAAGTATGTACCTGAATCTTCTTATAAGCTTATCATAAATAACTTGCGAGACAAGGCTGGAAATATTATCAGCAAAAATCATAAACTAGCATTTTATTAATTTTTAAGTTTTCACTTCCCTTCTAATTATCTCTCTGTTTTTTTTTCTTATCTTTAAATAAACAAACAAAATTATTTTATATGGAATATCTTTTAAGTTCTATTATTGGTTATTTATTTGGTTCAATTCCAACTGCATATCTTTTATTAAAAATAGCAAAGGGAATTGATATTACTAATTCAGGTACAGGTAATGTTGGGGCTATGAACTCCTATGAAGTTACTAATTCAAAATCAATCGGAATCATAGTATTAGTAATAGATTTTTTAAAAGGAATGATACCGGCAATAGCAGTTTTATATCTTCTTGAAAATTCATTTTTCATTTCATCACTGGCTGTTCTGTTCGCGGTCTTTAGTCATTGTTTTAATCCTTGGCTGAATTTTAAAGGCGGTCGAGGATTGGCAACTGCTGCTGGCGGTAGTGCAATTATTTTTCCGTTCTTATTAATATCATGGATAGTATTTTATCTCTTAGTCTTTTTATTAAAGAAAGATATCCACATCGCAAATATTTTTGCAACCGTATTATCATTGTTATCTGTTTTAGGATTTCATAGTTATGTAATTAAATTTGCCTATCCACAACCCGTTTTAGTGAATGAATTATTACTTTTTAGTTCTGCAGCATTATTGATAATTTTCATTAAACACATTGAACCATTAAAAGAAATTATTTCAAAAAAGAATAAATAGTGCTATGATTAACAGAAAAACTTTTATAATAACAATTGTAATAATTACAATTTTATTTTCCGCATCATTCTTTTACTTAAACTCAAAACTTCAGAATGATTTTTACAAATCCTCAAATGGAAGCAATGTTTCTTTAACATCATTAGAACAAGCTAAAAGATTTAATGATGAGATAACAAACTCCAGAGAAAATATAATTACCAATACTGTACAAAAAGTTAGTCCTGCTATAGTTGGAATAAACGTCATTGAAATCAGACAGTTCAGAGATCCTTTCAGCTCATTTTTTGATGACCCTTTCTTTAGACAATTTTTTGGTAACAGAGGTAATTCGAGCCAAAAAGTTCAGGGCTTAGGCTCCGGTTATATAATCTCACCTGATGGATATATCGTAACAAATGATCACGTAGCTGGCAACGCCACTGAAATTACAATCACTATGACTGATGGCAGTCACCACGAAGCAAAAATTATTGGCTCTGATCCGGTTTCTGATATCTGTTTAATTAAGATCGATGGAGATAATCTTCCTTATGTTGAATTAGGAAATTCAAGCGATATTATAATTGGTGAATGGGTAATTGCATTAGGTAATCCTTTTGGATTATTTGAGCTTAATGATAAACCAACAGTTACAGTAGGTGTTATTAGCGCAACCGGGATGAATCTTGAACCAATAAATGATCGATACTATTTAAATATGATACAGACTGACGCAGCGATTAATGGTGGCAACAGCGGTGGTGCATTGGTGAATTCAATTGGGCAAGTAATAGGAATGAATACATTGATTTATACGGCAGGCGGAGTTCAGGGAAACATTGGACTTGGATTTGCTATTCCAATCGATAAAGTAAAGAGGATTGTTACAGAACTAAAAGCTAATGGCAAAATTGATAGAGATTTTCAAATTGGAATGAGCATACAATC
Organism: Ignavibacteriaceae bacterium; assembly: GCA_041738675.1. GTDB lineage: Bacteria > Bacteroidota > Ignavibacteria > Ignavibacteriales > Ignavibacteriaceae > IGN3. The sequence goes on along the minus strand of JBGSPH010000018.1, from coordinate 111,838 downwards.
TATTGATGCAGGCATCATGAGATATTATGATCTTAAAAGTAATAAAGGTGTTATCATAACAAAAGTGTTACCAAATACTCCCGCAGAAAACGCTGGATTAAAAAGCGGTGATATCATTATAGAAATTGATGGTTTCAAGATAAGTAATGAACAAACTATTTTTGGGGTTTTCCAGGAATTTAGAGCCGGACAAGAGATTGAAGTTAAAATAATTAGGGATAATTCAGAGGTAACAAAAAAAATGAAATTAGAGAGAAATAAATGATCGAGAGATATACGCTTCCTGAAATGGGAAAAATTTGGGAAGACAAATTTAAATTTAATACCTGGCTTCAAATTGAAATACTTGCTTGTGAAGCACGGGCGGAGATGGGCGATATTCCAAAAGTTGATGTGGATATCATAAAACAAAAAGCCAATTTTGATGTGAAGAAAATTCTTGAAATCGAAGAAACTACTAAACATGATGTTATAGCATTTCTAACTAATGTTGCTGAATATGTTGGACCGGAATCTAGACACATTCATTATGGAATGACTTCATCAGATATTTTGGATACTACTTTATCATATCAAATGAAAACTGCAGGCGAATTACTTTTAAATAGATTGAATGATTTGAAAGAGGCTCTTAAAAAAAGAGCTATCGAACATAAAAGTACAGTTTGCATTGGCCGATCTCATGGAATACACGCAGAACCCACATCTATGGGATTAAAATTTGCATTATGGTTTGAGGAAACGAAAAGAAATATTGAGAGACTTCAACGAGCGATTGATGTGATTCGTGTGGGTCAAATCTCAGGAGCTGTTGGAACATTTGAACATCTCTCTCCAAAAGTTGAAGAATATGTTTGCAATAAAATGGGCTTGCAGCCCGCACCTGTTTCAACTCAAGTAATCCAAAGGGATAGGCACGCAGAATTTTTAACCACTCTAGCGATCATTGGTGCAACTTTAGAAAAAATATCTATCGAGATTCGACATTTGCAACGAACTGAAGTTCTTGAAGCAGAAGAGTATTTTTCAAAAGGACAAAAAGGCTCATCTGCAATGCCGCATAAACGTAATCCCATAGTTAGTGAACGGATAACAGGATTGGCGAGAATTCTTCGTGGAAATTCTATGGCAGCCTTGGAAAACGTGGCTCTTTGGCATGAACGAGATATATCCCATTCGTCAGTTGAAAGAATTATTGTTCCTGATAGCTGTATCGCATTAGATTATACGCTTGATCTTATGGTTAAACTTATTTCTAAGCTAATAATTTATCCCGATAATATGATTAGAAATCTAAACCTCACTCGTGGGTTAATTTTTTCTCAAACAATTTTATTAAAGCTGGTTACAAAAGGAATTTCCAGAGAAGATGCATATCGCATCGTGCAGGATTCTGCAATGAAAGTCTGGGCTGATGAAAAACTTAATCTAAAAGATGAGTTATCTAAATCTGATGAGTTAAAAAAATATATTTCCTTAGAAGAATTAAATGGAATTTTTGAAAATAAAAATATGTTAAAGAATGTAGAGTTTATTTTTAACAGAACAATTTTAAAAGAGAAGTAATATGAAAAAAAATAATTTTTTATTAATTGCCTTTTTTATTGCATCATTTGCATTATTACAAAGCTGTGGCGGTAATGCCGAAAATTTAAGCGTTGGTAATCCTGCCCCTGATTTTACTCTTCAAGATTCAGATGGAAATAGTTACTCACTTTTAAGTTTTAAAGAAAAAAATCCTGTAATAATTTATTTCTATCCAAAAGCAGGAACTCCTGGCTGCACAAAGCAAGCATGTGGAATTAGAGATTCTTTCAGCAAATTTGAGGAAAACGAAATTGTAGTCTTAGGAATTAGTGTTGATTCAAAAGAATCTATTAAAGAATTTATAAAGGATAACGGCTTAAACTTCCCTCTCCTCTCCGATGAGAATAAAGAAGTTAGTAAAGCTTATGGAGTATTAAATAATATCGGTTTGGATTCAAGAATAACATTTATTATTGATAAACAAGGAAACATTGCAAGTATATTACGCGACGTTGATGTTGAAACTCACGCAGATGATGTTTTTAATCTTGCGGTTAAATTAAAGTAGAGTTGGTTTTATTTCTCCTCATTTTTCTTGGCAAAGATTTTATAAAGTCCATAACCAGCCATAGTTAAGCCAAGCAAACCTCCTGTGGTTTTGAGTACCTTGGAGTTTGCAAATTTTTCAAGACTCATTCCGCTGCCGACTTGTTTCATTTCTTCACTAGCGTATATTGAGTTCATAAATTCAACACGATCCTTAATCGATTTGAATGCAATGATGATTTCAGCAGAATCACTTAAAGGTTTAAACTGAATTGCACATTTATCAGAATCATTTTCATCAATATCTTCTAATGGTTCAAATTCCCATTTACCTCTGAATATTGAATAATTAACAGTACTTCTCGGTTCACGTGAGTATAATGGATCATTAAATACAACAACTTTTTTTCCATCTCGATCAAGTACTTCTATTTCATCCTTATGCTCAATTTCATTTTCAATTTCTGCAAAAATATCTTCAACTGATGCACTTAGCGGATCAGAATATTGAGATTTTCTTCGTAATATTTCTCTTGACTTTGCCATTTCATTCACCAAATTAACTTAATTTACTTCCAAAATTTATGAAAAATATTGTCCACTTTTATCATCTCTGCTCAATTATTGTTAGGGAACACATTGTAGCCAAGTATAGTCTTATTAGCTTGAAAATACTTGACTAATTCTATATTTAGTGGCGGAAATCATTAATTTTTTAGTAACAAAAAATCTATTAGCAAGAAAGATTTAAATGATTAAGACTCATAGCAAGAAAATTAAAAGTTCAATTTTTATGATTCTTTTAATTTTCTCAGGCAGTTTTTTTAGCGGCAATACATTTATTGATAAAGCACCTTTCAATTCCTCTGATACATTAACTGTTATAAAACCAGCTAATCATTATCAGATAGAAAATCAGCTCATTACATCAATTTTAACACGCTATCACTTTAAAGATTTTGAAATAAATGATTCTTTATCAAGTATGATTTTTAGTAGATATTTAGAGGTTCTTGATAATGGTAAAAATTATTTTCTTACATCTGACATTGAATCATTTAACTCGCAAAAATATAACTTGGATGATAATTTATTTAAGGGTGATCTTCAATTTTATTACGATGTGTTCAATGTTTATCTAAATCGAGTGAATGAAAGAATGACATTTGTTGATGATCTCTTAAATACAGAATTCGATTATTCCTTAGATGAAAATTATGAATACAACAGAGATAAATCTGACTGGGCAAAAAATCAAACTGAACTAAATGAACTATGGCGCAAAAGATTAAAAAATGATGCGCTTACTTATAAACTTAACGACAAAGATTGGGAGTTTATCCAAAAAACTTTGAAGAAGAGATATAAAAACTTTTCGCACTTCTTAAATCAGTACAACTCTGAAGATGTATTTCAACTTGCAATGAATTCATTCACTCAATCGATTGACCCGCACACAAACTATCTTTCGCCGGTAACGTCGGATAACTTTAAAATTGATATGAGTTTATCATTGGAAGGAATCGGTGCACGTTTACAAACAGAAGATGATTACACAAAAGTTGCTGAGGTTATCCCAGGCGGACCAGCAGCTAAAAGCGGCTTACTTAAAGCTGACGATAAAATTATTGGTGTTGCGCAAGGTGAAGATGGTGAATTTGAAGATATCATCGGCTGGAGGATTACTGATGCTGTTAAGCTAATTCGCGGTGCAAAAGGTACTTTGGTTAGGTTACAAATACTCAAAGCAGGCGGTGATCTGAACTCAAAACCAATTGAAATTTCTTTAATGCGTGAAAAGGTTAAGTTAGAAGATCAGGCAGCTAAAGGTAGTGTTTTGGAAATTATGAATGAAGATAAACCATTTAGAATTGGTGTGATCGATATCCCGAATTTTTATATCGATTTTGAAGGACAACGAAATGGTGATGGTAATTATAAAAGCACTACAAAAGATGTTAAAAAAATTCTTGACTCTTTAAAAACCGAAAATGTTGATGGAATAATTATTGACCTGCGCGAAGATGGAGGCGGTTCTCTGCAGGAAGCAATTGAACTTACAGGATTGTTTATTAAAGATGGTCCGGTTGTTCAAGTAAAAAATTCAGATGGAAATATTGATGTTGCTAAAGATCCTGATCCTACAATCTTATATGATGGACCGTTAGCTGTTTTAGTTAACAGATTTAGTGCATCGGCATCAGAAATATTTTCTGGTGCAATTCAAGATTATGGCAGAGGACTTATAATTGGCGAACAGACTTTTGGTAAAGGTACTGTACAAAATCTTATAGATCTAAACAGATTATCGTCAAAGAAAAATTTGAATTTAGGGCAGGTAAAATTAACAATCGCAAAATACTACCGTGTTAATGGTGGAAGCACACAGAACCTTGGTGTTGTGCCTGATATCTCATATCCAACTATGATTGATCCTAAGGATTTTGGGGAGAGCTCTGAAAAAACCGCTTTACCCTGGGATGAAATTAAATCCGCTGATTTTAACAAATTTTCTAATGTAGTTAAATTCTTACCAGAATTAAATAAAAAACATTTACAAAGAATTTCTACGGATAAAGATTTTCAATATCTGCTTGAAGACATAAATATTTACAAAGAAAATAAGAAAAAAACTTTTATTTCATTGAATGAAGAGATTAGAAAACAGGAAAAGCAAAAAGATGAGCAAAGGAAACTTGAAAGAGACGGGAAAACTGAAGAACAGGTTGATGCAGAATTATTAGATGAAGAAATTCCGGTCATAAAAAAAGATAAAGATGATTACATACTTAATGAAACTGCTAAAATTATTTCTGATTATATTTTAATGAGTGTTGGCTAAATATAGGGTATTAGTCCATTAACAGAATCTAATAGTTTAGATTTTACGATTGGTAAAAGTGTTTCGTTGAATGGAAAATCTAATTCGGTTTCACAGATATAAACCATTGGATCGTAAAGATTTTGTGAGTGTTCAATAAATTCTTTCATCAAATCATAAGGTGAATCATTTACCATACTAAATGGAATCGATCTTAGCAATTCCAAATCTAAATATTCTACGGGTTCATCTATGGACCAGTTAATTGAAAGTTCGTAGAGAAAAATTTTGTAAACTTTAATTTTATTATCAGGGATAAGCATATAACCTTTGCCTCTATACTTATAAGAAGTACAGCAAGGGATTACCTGAATATTTTCATAAACAAATTGTTTAATTATTTCGGCTTCATCTAATAGCTCAATGTTTTCATTCAATCCCCATTTAACAAAATCTATAAGCCTATCCAATTGAAAACTGATTTGATGCGCCTTCTCAAGAATAACTAATCTGTCATCTATAAATGCACCTCTAACTTCCCTTTCCAGCCAATACTTTGATTCAATATTTTCAGACAAAATATCATTGAACTTGTTTTGAAGCTGCCATGCAAAATCTATCGCAGGAAAAAGTTTATTCTTCCTAACATCACTTTGCCAGCTTTTCATAGTTTTAAGAAAAGTGTAGCGGTTGGTTTCCCAATCAGAGCCGCAAGAAGTTATTTTTGATATATCTAAGTTCATCTTTAACAATTTTTATCTCATTAAAGCAAATGTCAGGCCATCAGACTTAAGTGCATAATAAAGGTACAAAATTGTCACTTACAAAATCTGTCAGAGATTTTTTCCTAAGATTCTATCAAAAAAGCAGAATAATGAGGCAGGAAAATAATGCATGTAATTTTTTCTGGTTATACAAGCAACTTAAAAAATAAAGGGAAGTAAAATTTTACGATCCTACTTCCCTTTTTTTACACGAAAGAAAAATTGATGGATTAAATTTCGAATTTAATTCCCTGTGCTAATGGTAGGGCAGTTCCATAGTTTATTGTATTAGTTTGTCTTCTCATATAAGTTTTCCAAGCGTCAGATCCCGATTCTCTTCCGCCACCAGTTTCTTTTTCACCACCAAAAGCACCGCCAATTTCAGCACCCGAAGTTCCGATATTAACATTAGCTATACCGCAATCAGAACCTTCAGCAGATAAAAAGATTTCTGCCTCTCTCATACTATTTGTAAAGATAGATGAAGACAATCCCTGCACCACACCATTCTGAAGTTCGATTGCATTTTTAACATCACCAGAATACTTAATTAAGTATAAGATTGGTGCAAATGTTTCTTCCTGAACAATTTTATAATGATTTTCTGCTTCCACAATTGCTGGAACGACATAAGAGCCGGATTTGTAAGCTTCACCTTCAAGTATAGTCCCACCATAAATAATTTTTCCGCCTTCATCAACAACTTGCTTTAATGCATTTGTAAAATCCTTTACAGCATTTTTATCTATGAGCGGACCAACATGATTTTTTTCATCAAGTGGATTTCCAATTTTTAACCCACTATAAGCTTTTGCCAAAGAATCTTTTACTTTATCATATATAGAATCATGAACAATTAGTCGTCTAGTAGATGTACATCTTTGACCTGCTGTTCCAACAGCTCCAAACACAACTGCTGGCATTGCCATTTTAAGATCAACATCCGGTGTCATAATTATCGCATTGTTGCCCCCAAGTTCAAGTATTGCTCTGCCAAATCTTTTTGCAATCACTTCACCGGCATGTCTTCCAACACTTGTTGATCCGGTTACGGAGATTAGTGGAATTCTTTTATCATTTAAAATCTTTTCACCAATTGTTGATCCTTTGCCAACAATTAATGTAAATATTCCTTCTGGTAAATTATTTTCAACCAGAACATCTTTAATTATATTTTGACATGCGATTGCTGAGAGAGGAACTTTTGAAGAAGGCTTCCAAATATTTACATCACCGCAAACAGAAGCTAACATTGCATTCCATGCCCATACTGCAACTGGAAAATTGAATGCAGAAATTGTGCAGACAATTCCTAATGGATGATATTGATCGTACATTCTATGGTTCGGTCTTTCAGACTGCATTGTAAATCCATAAAGTTGTCTGGATTGACCAACAGCAAAATCACAAATATCTATCATCTCCTGAACTTCACCCATTCCCTCCTGTAATGATTTACCCATTTCAAAGGAAACAAGTGAACCAAGATCTTTTTTATGTTCACGAAGTTTGTCACCAATCTGTCTAACGATTTCACCTCGCTTTGGTGCAGGAACCGTTCTCCAATATTTAAAGGCTTCTTCTGCAGATGCCATGACTTTTTCAAGATCATTTTCAGAGGCCTGATAAACTGATGCAATAAATTCACCTGTTGCAGGAGAATATATTTTTAATTCACCGCTATCCGTTGTTTCATTCCATTTTGTTCCGGTTGATGATCCAAAATTCTTTTGTTTGATACCAAGATTTTTTAAGAATTCCATTTTGTAACTCCTTATAACTGTTATTTAATTTTTTCCATAATTGATTTTAAAGTAATGACGGTCATTTTATTTTCAATTTCAACCTGTATTTGGGAAAACAAATCAAGAAAGAAATAATTTATTTTTTCAGATGTTCCATTCTCTTCAAGATTATCAGTATTAACATTTAGGTAAAAAGCTTTTCTATCCTCAATCGCACAATAAATTTCCTGAAGATGAATATCTTCAGGGTTTTTTGCTAGTGAAAATCCACCTAGCGCTCCACTATCGCTTTTAACTATTCCTGCCTTGCCTAACATTGATAAAAGTTTTCTAAGCTTAGAAGCATTTATTCCGACTGAAGTAGCGATCTCTGTGCTATTTTTGGGTTTAACATCCTTCGCAAGAAAGCTTAAGGCCTTTACAGATGTAGATAATTTTGTTGATGCTGACATAATTTTAATAATTGTTACAGTAAGTGTAACACTTATTATCAAAAAAAACAAATAAAAAAAAAGCCGCCCATATAGGACGGCTTTTTAATAAAGAATTTACCGTTACTTAACCAGCATCATCTTCTTAACTGAATTGAAATTCTTCAATCCATCAATTGATTTTGCATCGATTGTGTAAATGTAAACACCTGAAGCAAGATCTCTTGCATTCCAGCTTACATTATGATATCCAACTTCTTTAACCTGATCAAAAATAACATCCATTTGTTCACCGAGCATATTGTAAATGGTTATTCTTACATTACTATCAAATGGCAACGCAAATTTAATTGTAGTTGATGGATTAAAAGGATTCGGATAATTCTGAAACAATGTGTATTCCTTTGGAGTAAAATCAACGTCAACAGAAATTACATTTGAATAAGTAATTGTTCCGTCAAAATCTATTTGTTTTAGTCTATACTGAACTGTTCCCTGGTATCCGTCATACTTAAATTTATCAGAATATGAGTAATCTGACTTTTCGGTTGTTGTTCCTCTTCCTTCAATGAAGGCAACCTTTTCCCAAGTACCGTCAAGTTTGCGTTCAAGGTCGAAACCTCGATTGTTAAGTTCAGTAGCTGTTGACCATAAAATGGATATTTCCTGTTCTGTAACATTTGCTGCAAATGAAGTCAATTCAACCGGTATTATTGTAGTTGTTGTAACTTCATTGCTGTAGGATGAAACTCCAAGTAAATTAAACGCCTGGACTCTGTAAGTATAAGTTGTATTAGGCGTTCTTCCTAAATCGTTATAATTAACTGTGTCTACTCCGACAGTATCTATTACAACAAAAGGATCAACACTTAAAGTATCGCCATTTTTTCTTTCGATATAGAAACCTAATTCGTTTGTTGAATTATCTGTCCAACTAAGTAGAACTGCAAAAGTATCTGCAACAGCGGTAAGATTAGATGGCGCATTTATCAAAAGCAATCCAGCAAATTCATCAGCGCCAATATCCGGATTTGATAAATTACGTGGCTGTCCATCTATATCAGTTGTAACTAAAGCTATTGGTGTACCAGCCGATTCAAGTGGTGTAAGAGTTCCATCAGGAATATGGAAATCAAGCGCTGCCGTAAATGGAGCGGCAACATTCACTGAATTTGCATCTTGCCCAGTGGAATCCTGCCATGTTTGGAAAGATTGCCTAGCTATTCCGGAAAATCCGATATTCGCATTAGAACCTGAAACATATAAATCATTGTAATCTGATGCAAAAGTACCTCCTGCACTATAAAGAGCATAAGCAGTAGCAACATCATTTTCATTTATTACAATGTTATTTTTTAGATTAACGTTTGCAGTTCCACCCCAACGGATACCTGTTAATCTTGGTGCTGTTGGTTTGTTTATATTATTGAGAACAATTGTATTATAGAATACATTTGCTTGAGGAATGTTATCCTGGAATGATATAACATCAACACTTGCTGGTACTCCAGTTCCTGTATGTTGGAAATCTCCGCCCAGGAAGTTGTTGTAGATGTTTACTACCGTACCTGCCTGGCTTGTCAGTGTTCCTATTCCATATACTCCGTTTGTTGAAGTTGAAGCACTTATTAAGTGATACATTTTATTATCATAAATATTAACAGTACCCCCATAAGTATTGAACAACATACCCCAAACAACATTGCCTGTAACTGGAGCATATGTTGGATTTATTGTATTTCCACTTATTTCAGATGTCGTACCAGTTAAGCCGCCATAGAAGAAATATACGGATCTAAGTACACCACGTAATTCATTATTCTTTATGTATACTTTAGATGCATAGAAAGATGAACCGCTTGATCCTGTTATACTAACAGAATATGCTGGAGCAAAGGTATCATCTCCTATTTTACAGTTTTCTATAACCAGACTATCTGCCACACCGCTTGCCTGACCATTAGCATATATACCTCTGGTTGAAGAATTTAATATGATTATTTTTTGGAATATGATGTTCAGGTTTTTAATGACCAGAAAATCTGTATTTCCATAAAGGGTCATTCCGATTCTTCCATTCAAGCTATCGTTCATAGCTAATGTTAAATCGCGTGTGGTTCCACCATCTGTATTAGATCCATCAATTGTGATATAACTTGCACCACTATATGAAATTCCCGAATACTGGCTAGCACCTGAAGTACTGGCACAACCGGTAATTGTGATGGAAGGAGTTTTTGTCGGTGCAGGTTTAATGATCAAATTATTACTTTCAGTCAGATCGCTTCTTGTAATTAAAAGATTTGCACCAACTTCATTTAAGTTGTCATCAATTAAAAATCTTACAGCACTTGAAACACCAAAAGTGTTTAAAGCAGCAATTGCATCTGCAAGTGTATTAAACCCCTGAGGATTTGATCCTTGGGGAATATAATAGTCTCCTGCAAGTACGTCTGCAGGATTTACACCAGCAAATTCATCAGCACCGATATCGGGTGTGGATGCATTTCTTGTTTGTCCATCTATGTCTGTGGTAATTCCGACAATTGGTGTTCCTGCTGATTCGAGAGCAGTAACTGTTCCATTAGGGATATGCAAATCATTATCTGCGGTAAACGTAACAGAATCACTAATGGAGTTCAGATCAGTACCAGTAGCAGTTTGCCATCCACCCAATGTGGATTGACCATTAGCTGCTATCTGTCCAATAAACTTAGTAATTGTGCCTGTGGGATTTACATAAATATCATTAAAATCGCTTGCTACTAATTGAGTAGAATCAGTTTGTAGATATACACCAATCGTACTTAAACCAAGTGTCGTTAAAGCACCAAGATTATTTACTACGATATTGTTTTTGATCTCAGCTGTGCTCCCTGTTCCCAGAACTATACCAGCAGAAATCGCATTTGCCCTATTAAGTGTATTTCCAAATAAATTAATTGAATTATAATAAACTTTTACCCCTGTCTGAACACTAAATATATAAATTCCAAATGGATTATCAGCTAAGATGCTAGTTCCCCAAGCATCGCCGGAAATATCGGAAATCATATTATTTTTAATCGTAATATTTGCATCCAGGGTACCCGTGGAAACTGTAATACCATGTGCTCCGTATCCACCAGTGCCAATGTATTTTAGGGAGTGTATTCTATTTCTTTCAATAGTCGTATTTCTAGTTGCAGTTGCAAACCAAATACCACGATCATCCTCACCACTTACACCATCAAAATTGGCAATTGTATTCTGCGAAACGATAGCACTATCAACACCTTGTATATAAAGACCAACAAATCTTAGTGCATTAGTACCGGTTGCGCTCAGATCATTCTGTAATAAAAATAATCCGCTTCCATTTCCAGGAGAAACCACCGCATTACAATAAGCACCGATATATGCTTTTTGAATAGTATTGTTTTGAATTGTAATATTTCTAAACCATCCTGCAGTTCCCGCCGCTGTTCCGTCAGATACAACCAGAGCAGAACTTGTATTTATACCATTAATTAAATTGCAATTTTTTATCGTCACGTTCATTCTTGATGCTGAACCCAAAGAACCAATTAAAATTACCTGAGGTGACGTAATGCTAGTGTTTTCAATGGTTAGGTTTCTTGTAGTGCTAGCTGAATTAGAACCATCGATTGTAACATAGCTACTAAGAATCCTAAAAACTTGAGAACTGGTTGAAGCACCAGAAATTTTAGATACAACACCAGTGTTTGGTTTTATTGTTATAGTATTAGTTGAATTTGGAACATTGATATTAGAAACATTAATTATTATTGGGAGTGTCTCAGTTGAATAAAGTGTATCTACTAATAAAAATGAGGTAGGTCCACTTACTCCACGTAAATTTAGATCTGCCACAGCAGCTGTTATTGTGGCATATACTCCTTCTACTCCATCTGGGAAATTATATTCTGGATGGTCAGCTTTCTTAAAAAATAAATCGCCTGTAAAAGTGATTCCATTTTCAATAGGTAAATAAGTCACTTCCTCAATTTCCCTAAGTTCAAACTTACCCTCAGGTAAAATTGGAGTTTCTAAGGACTCATTCTTTCTCTCAGTATTTTGATTTTCTACCCAAACCTCTTTTAACACTTTACTAATAGACTTTTCAAAATATATATTATTTCCTGTTATTTTATTGAATAAAGTCAATCCAACTGTATAATCTCCACTAAGTGCAGTAGCAGTTATAATGTACTTATTCGGTGTGGTTGGTGCAGACGTGATTGTTGAAACAGATGTTCCGACAAATCCCGTAGATGGATTTGAACCAACCGCAGGTGTACCGGCCAAATCCTGTGCTACAACAAAATATTGTATTGTATCAGCAAGAGCAACAGATCCACCATTAATAATTGAATAATCTATGGTGAAATTAAATGGAGATGCTCCCGTTGATTCTGTCCATTTCCATCCATTATCTCCACTTGTATTCCCACCAAAAACATTTGCATCTGATGATTTCTTAAAATAAATCCTTGGTGCTGTACCTGAAGTTCCATTAACTCCATCAAGGTCAGTTATTATCACATCGTTTAAATTTCTATTGCTTGTACTAGTCGTATTAAGTAATGCGGTGTAAGAAATAGAAGGTGGAAAGTTTGGTGGAGTAAATGTATATGTCAACCCACTTGAAGGAATTGTAGTCAGATCAGCAGAATTAAAATACATTGTACTTGCATTAGTTGTTCCTGCAGTAGAATTAATCCAGGCACCGCCGCTAACTGCAATTGTTCTGTTATTAATATTTGTCGCAAAAGTATTATTTGGACCTTTCAATCCAATTTGCGGATAAGTTGCATTGCTTCCTGGTGTTATTGAGCCACCGTAAACAATTGAAATTACATTAGTAGAAGTATTGAGCTTTATCTGAAAACTAATTGTTTCACCAGTTACATTGTAGCGTCGCACATCTTTATATTGAACAATAAATTCGTTTCCTATAAGCTCATACCTAATTTCTGGAGCACCTGAAGCTGCGTTGTTCAAATCCCTTCCAAACCCAGCCACAATACCTCCAGTCGCATTCGTCGTTCCACTTAATGGAGTATAATTCGTTGTGGAAGTATAAGTTCCGAAAGCAATATGTCCGTTCGCATTAATAGTCAATGATGTGTAAGTGTTTCCATCATATAAGAATGGTGGAATACTTATGGGGGTTGAGAGTCCATCATCGAATGTTCCTGAATAAAGTACTGTCCCACCTGTTATTTCAGTGTATGTACCTGCAATTTGAGAAAACTGATAATTTGCAACTTGCGAATAGCTCAAAGATGTAAACATCATTGAGAAAATAAACAAAGTTATAAATATGTTTGTTTGTTTGTAGAAATAGTTCATTTAGTAACCTCTCATAAAATAATTAGATGAATAAAATGATTTTTTAATATTTCTTGTATGCTTTACAGTCTTAAAAAATTACAAAACAACTGCAAAGCCTTAAAAGGGCAAGATTTTATAAGCTAAGATCTTCATACTTCTCCATTGAAATTAAATTGTAATGAATAGTTGATTATTGTGTGAGAAATTATTGCTATAATGAAATGTATTTTAAGATAAGATTTAAAATAGAATAGAGCCATCTGTATTAAAGTCCTATAAAGACTTGAAAAAGAATATGATTTAACTTTCAGAAATTGGATCTTTATACGGTCATCTATTTCCTATTGTATAACATATAATCAAATCATGAAAACAAAATTAATCTTTTGATTGCTTCTAATAATAATTGAAATTATCTAACGTTTATTTAGTCAATTTTAATGAGTAAGTCAAAGTTTTGCTGGAAATATTTGATTTAATTTAAGGTTATTTTTAAGGATATATTCGTGAAATTATAATTAATCTTAGTTATATTAAATTTATAAATTAAATTTTTATGAATAAAAACATTAAATATTTCTCCACTTCTCAGCGAAGCTACTTTGTATCCAGCTTCGAAAATGTATTCTAATCTCCATCTCCTATTTCTATCTTTCTCTAATTCATTACGATTTTTTAACTCATTATCTATTAGGAGTAGAAAATGAATTCTTTAATAACAGACGAAAATAAATTACAAAACTCTTATACACCTTCGATTGAAGCCAATCAGGTTTATAAGACGTTATCAAAATATATGCTTGCAGATGGATTTGAGATCATACTTGATCTTGATAAAAGCAACGGAGTAACAATTGTGGATAAGATTACCGGGGATGAATACCACGACTTTTTCACTTTTTTTGCATCTTCCCCAATTGGGTTAAATCATCCTTACTTAAATTCAGACGAAGTTAGAAATGCACTTGGAAAAGTTGCAGTTAATAAACCATCCAATTCAGATATCTACACAACTTATATGGCTGAGTTTGTAGATACTTTTGTCCAAGTTGCTAAACCTGATTATATGAGACATCTTTTCTTTGTTTCAGGTGGCGCCCTTGCAGTTGAAAATGGTCTTAAGGTAGCTTTTGACTGGAAGGTAAGAAAGAATTTTCTTAAAGGTTACAAGGAAGAAAAGGGACATAAAGTAATTCACTTTAAAGAAGCTTTTCATGGAAGAAGCGGTTATACAATGTCTCTAACAAATACTGATCCCACAAAGGTTAAGTATTTTCCAAAGTTTGATTGGCCAAGAATTACAAATCCTAAAATTAAATTTCCTTTAGAAAACAATCTTGATGAAGTTATAAAATTAGAAGATAAAGCATTAGCTGAAATTGAATTAGCTATCAAAAAAAATCTAGATGATATTGCTGTGATTATAATTGAACCAATCCAAGCTGAAGGCGGTGATAATTTTTTTAGAAAAGAATTTTTTATCAAGCTAAGAGAGATAGTTGACAAAAATGAAATCTTACTTATGTTTGATGAAGTGCAGACAGGATTTGGATTAACGGGAAAATTCTGGGCTTCTGAATATTATGTTAAACCTGATATTATTGCATTCGGTAAAAAAGCACAGGTATGTGGAATAATGGTATCTGATAGAATTGATGATATTGATGATAATGTTTTCAAAGTTTCAAGCCGTATAAATTCTACATGGGGTGCAGATCTTACTGATATGGTTCGCTCTAAATTTATTCTTGATGTTATTAAGAATGAAAATCTAGTTGATAATGCAAATAAAGTTGGTGAACATCTTAAATTTCAACTGGCAAAGATTCAAGAAGAATATCCTACTTTAATCAGCAATGTTCGTGGATTAGGTTTAATGTGTTCGTTTGATTTACCCACAGTAGAACTAAGAAATAAATTCAAAGATAATTGTTACAAAGAAAAACTTATGATTTTAGGCTGCGGTGAAAAATCAATTAGATTTAGACCACCTTTGAACGTTACAGAAAATGAAATTGATAAGGGCTTGACTATTATCCGAAATGTTTTAAACTTTATGTCGTCCAATAAATAAAATATATATTAACTACTTGCACGGTACGGCTCCTTTGTTGGAGCCGTAACTGTTTTAAACTATTTTAATGTATGAAACTTTTCATTGTTAGCACTCCAATAGGTAATCTTAAAGATATTACACTCCGTGCAATAGAAACTCTTAAAGAAGTTGATTTTATTTTATGTGAAGATACTCGCACTTCAGGCAATCTGCTTAACCATTTTGAAATCAAAAAAGAATTAATCTCTTTAAACGCTTTTAATGAAAAAAATAAAATTGAATTTATTGTAAACAGGATTCTGTCCAATCAAACTGTTGCGTTAATATCAGATGCCGGCACTCCGTTAATTTCTGATCCCGGAGTTAGACTTGTTTCTGCCTGTATCAATAAAGGAATAGAAATAGTACCAATCCCTGGTGCATCAGCATTGATCGCTGCTTTAAGTATGAGTGGTTTACCAACTGATGCTTTTGTGTTTGAAGGTTTTCTTCCTCAAAAAAAAGGGAGACAAACAAAATTAAAAGAGTTAGCCCAGGAAAAGCGTACAATTGTGCTTTATGAATCGATGTATAGAATTGAAAAGTTATTAAATGAATTAAATGAGTATCTGCCAGAAAGATTTGTTGTAGTTTGCCGGGAGATTACAAAAAAGTTTGAAGAAACCTGGCGCGGATTTCCAAAAGATTTAGTTGAATCCTTTTCAGAAAAAATATCTAAAGGAGAATTTGTTGTTGTAATTGCACCCAAAGATTGGATAGTTAAATAGTATTGAAAAATGTTAATAATGTAATGATGTACTATTCTTCGTTTTCATAATCAACAATTGAGCGAACATCATAAGGTTTTAATTTATCTCGTCCGTTTAGAAAAGATAACTCAACGATAAAAGAAACCTGAACAATTTCACCACCAAGTTGTTCGATTAATTGACAGACTGCATTCATAGTCCCGCCGGTGGCAAGTAAATCATCGTGAACTAATACTTTGTCGCCTGGTTCAATAGCATCTTTATGCATCTCAAGTTTATCTTCTCCATATTCGAGTGAGTATGAAATGGAAACATTTTCTGCAGGAAGCTTTCCAGGTTTACGAACAGGAATAAATCCGCAATTAAGTTTGTGAGCAAGTGCAGCTCCAAAAATAAATCCGCGTGATTCAATTCCAACTATTTTATTAATATTTAATCCTTTTGTAAATCCGATTAACTTTTCTAAAGTATAATCTAAAGCTTCAGGATTTTTTAGCAACGTTGTGATATCACGAAACATAATTCCCTGTTTCGGAAAATCTTTTACATTTCTGATATATGTTTTTAAATCCATTTAATTATCCTTTTTTAGAAAAGAGTCAATTCCTTTTTTGAAATCTGTTGTCGATCTGCTAATCGTATTTAATCCAATACAATGATTAACCGCTTCTCTCACTGAGAGATTCGAAATGTTATGAATCATTTGTTTGGTTAATCGCATACTTTCAATTGAATTTTTATTTAGTCTTTGAGTAAGATTTAATGATTCATCAATTACGTCTTCAGCAAGATAATTTACAAAACCAATTTCATAAGCTCGTCTGCCGGAAATGTTTTCCCCTTCTATTAACAATTGCTTAGCCAATCCTTCACCAACTTTTTTTATTAAAAAGATGGAAACGATAGCTGGAATGAATCCAATTTTTACTTCGCTGTAACCAAATTTACTTTTTTCTGGATGAGCAACAATAAAATCACAAACTGAAGCAAGCCCGCATCCTCCTGCAACTGCAGCTCCATTTACAGAAGCGATTGTTGGTTTGGGGAATTCATAAATCATCAAGAACATTTCTGCTAATGATTTTGAATCTTCATAATTTTCAATTGTAGAATTATTAGAAATCTGTCGAAGGTATTCTAAATCGGCACCGGCACAAAATGTATTTCCTTCGCCAGTAATTATCAATGATTTTACAGAATCATCTTTTTCATATTCAACCAACTTGGCTTGAAGTTGTTCAACAAGAAATGGATGAAGTGCATTCCTTTTTTCCGGACGGTTTAGTGTGATGAGGGCAGTGTTATTTTTTATTTCTGATTTAATCATTTGATAATACTCGTATAACTAATTTTCATTAATAAAACCCTAATTTGTCATTTCGAAAGAGTTTGCGATTGAGAAATCTGTTATAATAGTACTAAGATTTCTCTCCCGATGAATCGGGATCGAAATGACTATCTAAAAATATTTCGTTATTAAATACATCTGTAAATAAACTGAAATGAAAGCCAATAAAACTCCCGCAACGACTTGTAAAAGAGTATGGCATTTTAATTCTATTCTAGCCCATCCAACTAAAATTATAATTGGTAATATTACTAATCCAATCGAACCAAAAGCAAAAGTAACTGCTGCAAACGGACCAGCAGCACCCATTGCATGCGCACTGATCTTCCAGAATTTATTAATAATAATTGTAATAATTGTGTTTGAAATATAACAAAACCAAAATGCGATTGAAATAATGTTTAACTCATATTTTATCATCAGCATAAAACCAATAAAATAAAAAACAATTGCAATAAGAAAAGGGATTGTCCTTTCCTCTTTGATTGATGCATCCTGATCAGCAAGCTTTCCTTTTTTTCTAAGTATAAGAAATAAAACAATTGGAGCAATGAATCCAAAAACCATCGCAGTTAATATTGTTGCAACTCGTTTACTTGGATCAGATTCTAACTGGAAAGCAAATATTGTAAATATGATTATTGCAAATGAAGGTGGAACAAAAAGTGTTGAAATAATTCTTGCGTGTTTATGTGAAGAGAATAAATTCAATATTATGGTATCTAATTACACATTAATAAAATTAAATATTTTGTATTGTCACACTGAGCGAAGTCGAAGTGTGACCATTTATCAAAGAATTATTACCACTCCCTTGGTTCATCCTTCGACGGAGTTTATCCCTATTCATCGGGGCCCAGGATGACAAATGTACTAACTAAAAACTTAACTCTATCTTTTTTAGTTCTTCTAAATATCTAAACAAAACTTCTTTAACGGGTTCACATTCTGTGTATTGCATCAACTCATTTCTGATTTTGGATGCGTGATGCATTCCTTTAAGATAACCAGAATAAAATTTTCTATGTTCAATAACAGCCCTTCGTTCTCCTTTAACACCAATAGCTAAATCCAAATGACGGAGACACGTATTGATTTTCATTTCATCATCAATCTTGGTATGGATATATCCTTTTTCTAGAATTTCTTTTGCTTCAAGAAATATCCAGGGATTACCAATTGCACCACGGGCAATCATAACAGCATCAGCATTTGTTTCATTAAATGCATTCTTCACATCGCTTGCATCCATAACATTTCCATTTAATGCGATAGGTATAGATACGGCTTCTTTAACTTTAGGAATCCAGCTCCAGTCGGCATTTCCATTATGTCCCATTACACGGGTTCTGCAATGAACTGTTAGTGCTTTTATTCCAACATCTTCAAGACGTTTTGCTACTTCTACAATTTGGATTGAACTATTATCCCAGCCAATTCTGGTTTTTACAGTAACCGGAAGATCAACTGCATCGACAACAGATTTTACAAGCTGAGTTAAATAAGGAATATCTTTTAACAAAGCAGAACCTGCCCCGCATCCAACAACATTTTTAACCCAGCAGCCGGCATTAATATCAATCATATCGGGATTTTCTGCTTCGGCTATTCTTGCAGCACCAACCATCGATTCAATACTGCCGCCATAGATCTGAATTCCAACTGGGCGTTCTTCTTCAATAATTTTTAATTTGTTGTGTGTCTTAGTATTTGATCTAACAAGTCCTTCAGAGTTTACAAATTCTGTGTAAACAACATCTGCACCTAATTCTCTGCAAACCAAACGAAAAGAAATGTCTGTAACATCTTCCATTGGTGCGAGCAAAATCGCTTTATCTATTTCTATTTTTCCTACTTTAAACATATTATCTTATAATTCTTTCAATCTAACTTAATCTTTTTTGGCAAATAAAAAACCGTTATTAAAAATATGATAAAAGTGAACGCTGCTCCTGTTAAAAATGGGAATGGATAGCCCAAATATTCAAATGCAAATCCTCCCCAGAGTGGACCTAAAACTCTAGCGAAAGACGAAAGTGATTGATTTATTCCGAGTGTAATCCCCTGTTCTGTTTCCGAAGTAACTTCAGAAATCAAACTTAAAATTGTTGGTTGAAAAGTTCCTGTACCATAAGACAAAACGATTGAAACAATTGCTAATCCTAAAAAAGTGCCAGCGTAAGGAATCATTGCTAATGAGATCATCATTAAAACTGATCCAATTATTAAAACCATTTTTTTGGACATTAATTTATTTATTCTGCCGATCAACCCACCTTGTATGATTGCAGAAGACAATCCAACAATTCCATACATATATCCGTTCTGCATATCAGTAAATCCATAAACTTTTAAACCAAGTAATGCAAAAGTACCGTAGATGTTTGCAAATGAAAATGTAAGAATAAAAAAGAGAAGAACTAATATTGCTAAATCTGGTTTTTGCAAAATCTTTTTCATTGCCGCAAAATCAAATAATTTTCTTTTTTGTATCGAGGATATTGATTCATCGATACCAGTCTTTTTTAATGATTCAGGTAGAAAAAAGATTGTAGACAGAAATGCCAGAAATGAAAATCCGGCTGCAACATATCCAGTAACAGCATATCCAAAAGGAGATAATAGTCCACCTATTAAAGGTCCGAACACAAATCCTAAACCAAAAGCTGCGCCAATTAATCCCATTCCCTTAGAACGATTTTCACGAGTAGTAACATCTGCAATATAAGCCTGAGCCACTCCAATGCTGCTTCCTCCAATGCCACCAATAACTCTTGATACTAATAGTAAAATGTATGAATGCGTAAAAGAAAATATTACGTAGCCTATTGCATTAAGAAATAAGCAAACTACTATTACAGGTTTTCTTCCGTACCTATCAGATATTTTTCCTAGAACAGGATTGAATAAAAATTGCACAAAAGAGTAAATTGCAATTGCAATTCCTATCGCAGCTTCGTCTATGCCAAGTTCTTTTACTGAAAATGATGGAAGAATTGGGATCAGAATTCCAAAGCCAAGTAAATCAATAAAAACAGTTAAAAAAATTAGTACTAGTGAAGATCTATTTTTCAAATCTATTCTCTATGCTCTATCAGTTTTACATTGTTAGTGTACTTTTTTAGTATATAGCGCGTATCTTCAAATGCCTGATCCATTTTAGTAAATTCTGTTTTTGATAAAGTGATAGTTGTATCAGAAATATTTGTTGATGGCATTATAATATACTCTTTGCCATTTGTAGTAGTACCTTTATAAACCCATGTTGGCAAATACTTAACTTCAGTTATATCAAATTTATTATTTACAAAATCTTTTTTGATGTTTAAGGTCAGAATCAATCCAGCATCTTTATAGCGCGCTTGTTGGTTTGAAAAGAAATTACCCATTGAGTATGCAACAAATCCTGAATCAAGAATTGCATTATTAGTTTTATAAAAGTTAACAGGCTGCAAAACATGCGGATGTCCGCCAATGATTATATCCGCCCCAAGTTCGATTGTTTTATTTACAACATCCTTTTGAAACTGAACTGGTTCTCGTTTGTACTCTTCACCAAAATGGAAATGAACTAAAACTAATTCTGCTCCATTTGCTTTTGCAGATTGAATATCTTTTCCGATTAAATCATAATCAATAAGATTAATTAAATAGTTTTTCCCTTTAGGAATTGGATTTCCATTTGTGCCGTAAGAATAAGCAAGTATTGCAATCTTAATTCCTTTAATATCAAAAATACGAATTGAATCTCTATCAGTTTGTGAAACGTAAGTTCCAACGTATTTCAGATCTCTATAATTGATTTCATTAATAGTTTTGAGAATTCCCTTTTCACTTCTATCTAATGAATGATTATTTGCAGTTACAAGTAAATCAAATCCAACTTCTTTTAAAGCCGTTATATATGAAGAAGGAGTATTAAAAAATGGATAACCCGTATATCCTCCATTTTCTTTTCCGGCAGCTACAGTTTCTAAATTACCAAAAGTAAAATCTGACATCTCTAAATATTTTTTAACATTTCTGTAAACAGGACTAAAATCAAAACTATCTTTTTCTACTCTTGCATATTCAAACTGTGGAGAATGGCACATCAAATCGCCAACAACAGAAATGCTGATGGTAACAGAACTATCAGAATTGAGAGTTCTCTCACTCACATCAAATCTAAATGATGATGGAGAATTGAATACAAAAAAGGATAGAATCGATATTGTAACTATTGCAATTTTCATATAATACAAAATAAGGCTGGGCTATTTCTAACCCAGCCTTGTTAAGTTTTTGCTACAGAATACTCTTATACTTTTGGAGCTTTTCTTGCAGCTTTAACGTCTTGAACGTCGTTTCTGACCTCCTGACATAATTTTCTGAGATCGCTCAAGCCTTTGCGCACACGTGTACCAGCAGCAGCTTGTTCTTTCACATAAAATTTTTGGAAATCACCTTCCAAACTTTGAACGAATTGTACGAGTTGATTGAATTTTTCCATGAGAACCTCCTAAGTGTTTGTGAATGAATTAATTTATGTTTTCCAGTACTATTTCTGCAATATCTTTTACAGCTACTTCCTCTGTTTTCTCGTAATGTTTTACTCCGTCTGTCATCATTGTCATACAAAACGGACAGGCTGATGCAATTGTATCAGCATTGGTACTTAAAGCTTCTTTTGCGCGCTCTTCGTTTATTCTTCCGCCCTCTTCATCTTCTAAGAACATTCTACCACCACCGGCACCACAACAAAAACCTTTACTTTTGTTTCGTTCCATTTCAACTAAATCTAAACCTGCAACTTTATTTAATGATTTTCGTGGGGAATCATAAACTTCATTGTACCTTCCAAGGTAACACGAATCATGATAAGTTACTTTATGCTTTTCACTTTCCTTTTTCATCTGGATTTTTCCACCAGCCAATAATTCTTCAATGAATTGAGTATGATGTTTAACTTCAAAGTTGCCGCCAAATTGTGGGTACTCATTCTTTAATGAATGAAAACAATGTGGACAAGCAGTAACTATTTTTTTAACTCCATAATTGTTTAATGTTTCAACATTTTCCTGCATCATCATTTGTGCAAGATATTCATTACCAAGTCTTCTAGCTGTATCACCATTACATTTTTCTTCTGTCCCAAGTATTCTAAAATTTACTCCCGCTTTTTGCATTATCATTGCAAATGCTTTGGAAACTTTTTTGTATCTATCATCAAATGATCCGGCACAGCCAACCCAGAATAATATTTCTCCATCTTTGTCTTCGGCCATCGATTTTATATTCATTCCCTCAGCCCATTCTGCTCTGTCTGCAGGATTAAAAGCCCATGGAGAAAAATTTGTTTCCAAACTCTTAAATACAGGAGTTAATCCAGCCGGAAATTCAGATTCAGTTAAAACCAGATTTCTTCTCATATCAACAATCGAATCAACGTGCTCAATCATGACAGGACATTCCTGGACACAAGCCATACAAGTTGTACATTGCCAAAGAACCGTATCAGTTATATAATTATGAATAAGAGTTTTTTCAAATAACTCGCCTTCCGTTTTCCGATCAACAATTAAAGGAGCTTTGTCTAATGTTCGCTTTCTGATATCAACAATTATGTCTCTTGGTGACAATGATTTCCCTACTGTGTTTGCAGGACAAACAGATGTACATCTTCCGCATTCAGTACAGGAATAACCGTCTAAAATCTGCTTCCAGCTAAATTGATCAATATCTGCAACGCCGAATGTATTATCATTTTCATCATCAAGATTAAGTTTTTTAACTGTATTTCTAACAGGATCCAAATTCGCAAAGAACACATTCGGAATAGAACTTAAAACGTGAAGATGCTTGGAATATGGTAAATAATTTAAGAAACCAAAAATCAATAAAATGTGCATCCACCAAAAAAACTCATAAAGAAAAACTGTTGTTGATGTTTGTCCAGAAAATAAAACTCCACTTATAAAAGCAGAAACAGGTCTTAACTCTGATTCGTGATAAGCCATTCCATTATTTGCGTATCCGACAGCATTTTGCCCGTACATCGAGATCACTATGAACATTATCAAAGATAGAATAAAAGCTGCGTCCAGCATGCCATGTTTATCCACAACTAATCTCGGCACTTTCTGAACAAATCTTCTGTAAAGCGAAAAGATTATTGAAAGTATAACTAATAATCCAAATAAATCCTGAACCAAAGTTATAACTGAGTAAATCGGACCAAGAAACGAAAGCGAAAATGGCGAATAAAATCCTTGAAGTATTGTTTCAATCACTGCAAAAATAAAAAGAACAAATCCCCAGAAAATTAAAAGATGCAATGTTCCTGCAACAGGATCACGTAAAAGTTTAGTTTGTGCAAATGCAATATTCCAAACACGCTTTAATCTTGTTGGAATGTTATCAAATCTATCATCCTTCTTTTTAGCAACTTTAAGATATTTAATTAGATTATTTACACTATATGCAAAAAATCCAAAAGTGGCTAAAAAAACTATGATAAAAATGATGTTCTTTAATTGCATATAAAAATATTTAACAAAACAAGTTAATAAACAACAATTTCAATTAAATCTATCAAAACTAATTGTCACACTGAGCGAAGTCGAAGTGTGACCTTTTCAGTCTTTAATAACTGTCATCCTTCGTCGGAGTTTATCCCGATATATCGGGACTCAGGATGACGAAAGGAAATAACTTAATAAAACACTTTATGAATAAATTTTTCTGTTTTTGATAAAACTAAATCAAACTTTTTATTACTTCCTTCAAAAGGATGAACTATATCAAATGTATGACCACAAGTTGCAAGTTTTTCAAATTCGGTTATTGATTTGTCACTCCAATCGTAAATCTGTTCACCTTCTACAATCGGAACTGTCAAATCTTCTGTACCGTGAAGAATCAATAAAGGTTTGCTTAAACCTTTAACTGCTTTTTCAATACTTAAAGAACTATTCTTGTTTTCCTCAACATCCTCAAGCGAACTAACGTTCATTCGCATCATTTGATTTGTTCTTGAGTTTAAGACCTCAACAAATCCTTGTTTTCGCCATTCTATTTTTTGTCGTTCAGTATATCTATCAAATTTTGCAACCGATGCCCAAAGAATGTATGCATCAATTTTCTCAATCAAACTACTTAAAAGCGCAACGCCACCACCACGACTATGACCTACTAATCCAATCTTACCATTAACATCATTACTAAAAAATCCATTTTTGTAAGCAATGATAACTTGAACAAGTTCTGAAACTTCGAGTGATACTGTGTTTTTCGCAAATTTATCTAAACGATTAAAATCAAATCCTTCATCATCAATTCCGTTATGCGAAAAATTAAAAGAAAGAACAAAAAAACCTTTGTTTGCAAAGTGCATTGCACTGTATGGAAAGAAACCCCAATCCTTAAATCCTTTGAAACCGTGAACAAAAATTAAGCATGGTGATGATTTTATATTTTCTAAACCGAAAGCACTGATGTTAAGAAAATCTTCTTCTTTCGTTTTTAGTCTAAATTCTTTGTTCATCGGTTTGAAATATGAACAATTAAGTAAGAAAAGTCAATATTTTTAAAGATTTTGCATAAATATAATTATCGGCTTAATATTGCTTGATTTTTAACGTATTTTCACTTTTAGCAATTAAAATATATAAGAAATTTCAATTTTAGAGGACTAAATGGACTTCAAGTTTTCAGATGAACAAAAAATGCTGCGTGGTTTGGTTAAAGAATTTGTTGATGGCGAGATTAGACCATTGGCTCAAAAGATTGATGAGGACGAAGAAATTCCAGTTGATTTGATTAATAAAATTGGCGAGATGGGATTTTTAGGTCTCTCATTTCCTGAAGAATATGGTGGTGGTGGATTTGGTGAATTAGGTTATTGTATTATGCAGGAAGAAATGACAAGAGCCTGTAACTCAACCGCAGTATTTATTGGTGCACATCAATCAATCGGAACTAACGCTATTTATTTAGGTGGGTCTGAAGAAACAAAAAGAAAATATCTTCCTCCACTCTGTTCAGGTGAAAAAATTGCTGCATTTACTTTAACAGAACCCGGTGCAGGCTCAGATACTTTTAATTTATCCACCAAAGCAGAACTTGTTGGTGATAAATGGATTTTAAACGGAAGCAAAGTTTGGATTACAAACGCAGGCATTGCAAATGTGTTTTCTGTTTTTGCAAGAACCGATAAAGGAATAAGCGCCTTTGTTGTTGATGCTGATACTCCGGGAATTATTATTGGTGCAAAAGAAAAAAAACTTGGTATTAGAGGCAGCGTTACAAACACAGTTACATTTGAAAATGTTGAAGTTCCAAAAGAGACCTTACTTGGGCAGGATGGTAAAGGATTTTTAATTGCAATGAAAACTCTTGATGCAGGAAGAATAGGGCTTGGTGCCGGTTGTCTTGGTGCTTCAAAAGAATTGCTTGAACTTTCTACCGTTTATGCTAAACAACGCAAACAATTCGGATCAGCTATTTCAAAATTTCAGGCAGTGCAATTTATGCTTGCAGAAATTTCTGCGAAAATTTATCCTATGGAAAGCATCGTTTACCGCACTGCGAATAATTATGATCTTAAAAAAGATATTGCAAACGAAGCCGCAATTGTAAAACTGTTCTGCTCAGAAGCTATGACTGAGATTGCAGATAAAGCTGTGCAAATTCATGGCGGAATGGGATTTAGTCGCGAACTGTCAATAGAAAGATATTACCGTGATGCGCGAATATTAAAAATTTTTGAAGGCACAAACGAAATACAAAAAATGATTATCGGCAGATACGCAATTAAAGATAATGGCAAGTGGAAGGTGGATGAATAGATATTTTGTAGCGCGGGAATCCGTTCCTGCGCTGTGAAATTTTATATTGTGGGAAAGATAGACTAAGGTCTGGATTCGCCTCAGCGAACTGAGCTAGAAAATCATTCTTTTACTTTCTCAAATGATTTGACTATTTTTTATTAGAAATAAACAATATTATTTCTCTAAACAATGAATCCGATAAAAAAACATCTATTAGTAATTCCATCTATTGATATTCACAACCGAAAAACTGTACGAGTTGTTCAGGGAATTCCTGAACTTGATTGTAAAGAATACGGTAATGATCCGGTTGAAATGGCAATGATATGGCGCGCAGAAAATGCAAAGATGCTGCACGTTGTAGATTTTAATGGCGCATTTGATCATACAAAAGAAAATCACGATATAATTAAAAACCTGTGCAGCTCGGTAATCATTCCGATCGAATTTGCAGGAGGAATAAGAAGTGTCGAAGATGCTGAAGCAGTTTTTGATTTAGGCGTTTACAGAATTGCAATCAATACAATGGCACTGGAAAATCGTGCAGAATTTATAAAACTTTTTGAAAAATTTGGTCCCACTAAAATAGTTCTGTCCATTGATCTGATTAACGGAATTCTTGTAACACGTGGAAGACAGAATAAATTAGAATTAAATTATCTTTCTTACACAAAAGAGATGGCTAATCTAGGTATTGACAGAGTTATCGTTACTGATGTAAATCGTAACGGAGTTATGCAAGGACCTAATATCGCACTATCAAAAGAAATTGCTGAGTGCTGTAATATTAAAGTTACTCACTCCGGCGGATTAAGAAATAAAGATGAGCTTTTAGATTTACAAAATTTAGTACCTATTGGTGTTGATTCTGTAATAATCGGAAGAGCATTTTATGAAAACAGATTCCCCTGCCAAAAACTTTGGCGCGTTGCTGAATCAGGTTTATTTAATTAGAGGAAATAATGGAAAAAGAAAAAGTAGCACACAGCAGTTTTTGGGTTAATTTTTTTAATTCACCTACCGAAGAAACCGATTTGAAAAATTCATTAAAAACTATTCCTCTTTTTAATGAATTAACAAAAGGTGATCTAACATCACTTATAAAAATAATCCATAACAGAACTTTTGTTGCAGGAGAATTTATTTTTCATCAGGGTGACCCCGGAATTGGATTATATATAATCCGGGAAGGTGAAGTAGAAATTGAAAGAGAAAATGCTCATAAAGTTAAAAAGACATTAGCTACTTTTGCTAAAGGTGATTTTTTTGGCGAGTTAGCATTAGTTGATGGCGAAACAAGATCGGCTTCTGCAATAGCAAAAAATGCCAGTAAAGTTGCGGTAATTTTTAAACCTGATCTGGATGAGTTTATAGAAAAATATCCGAGAAAAGGAATTAAAATATTAACAGGAATTTCAAGTATGATAGCTTTACGATTAAGAAAACTAAATGAAGATTATTTTGATCTTCAACACAATGTACCAGAAGAGAAAGGGAAACAGGATGGAAACAACGATTAACAAAGTTCTTGTGCCTATCGATTTTTCTGATTACTCAAAAAGCGCATTAAAGTATGCTGTTAATTTTGCAAAATCTTTTAATGCAAAAATCATTTTGATATATGTTGTTGAACCGGTTATTTATCCGCCTGATTTTAGTATGGGCCAAATTGCAATGCCTTCCATAAATACTGAGTGGGATGACAGAGCAAAAGAAGAACTTCAGAAACTTGCAAAGAGTGAAATAGTAGGAACTGAAAACGTAAAGACAATAATTAAAACCGGTAAACCGTTTGTTGAAATAATTGAAACTGCAAAAGAAGAAAATGTTGATTTAATAATTATTGCAACTCACGGAAGAAGTGGTGTTGAACATATTTTATTCGGCAGTACAGCAGAAAAAGTGGTAAGAAAGGCTCCCTGCCCTGTTCTAACTTTACGAGAACCATTTAAGGGTTTTGATTATAAGGAAGGAATTAAGAAGTCATAGCAGATTGGTTTTGTCAGTCTGAGCTTGTCGAAGACTGATACTTTAAAATGGGATCACACTTCGACAGGTTCAGTGTGACATTGCTGGGTAATTAATTACAATTTCGCGACCGTAATTTTACTTAATTTTTTCGTTCAGTCACAAAATCAACTAACGCTTGCATTGAAAGTTTGATTTGAGAATCAGGGAAAATGTTTAAGGATTCTTTTGCAGCATCAGAATATTTTTTAGCAACTTTAAGGGCGTAATCTATTCCGTTATTTTCATGAACAAACTGCATTATATCTTTTACTTTTGTTTTATCGTTTCCATTCTTCAGAATCTTCCTGATTCTTGAAGCCTCATTTTTTGAAACGCTGTTAAGTGAATAGATAAGTGGCAATGTAATTTTCTTTTCTTTGATATCACCGCCAACAGGTTTTCCGATAAGATTTGATTTACCTTCGTAATCAAGTATATCATCACGAATCTGAAAAGACATTCCTAGTGAGTGACCAAAGTTTCGCATAGCCTCAATATATTCTTTGTTATCCGTTGTGCTCATTGCACCGATTGAACAGCAGGTCTCTAATAGTGAAGCAGTTTTATCCGAGATAACTTTGAAATAAGTTTCTTCATCAATATCTAACTTTCTTGTTTTCTGGATTTGAAGAAGTTCACCTTCAGACATTCTTTTAACAGCATTAGTTGTTACACCAAGAAAATCATAATCTTTTCCATCAACAGAAATCATCAATCCACGTGAGAGTAAATAATCGCCCATTAATACAGCTACTTTGTTTTTAAACAAAGCATTGATCGACCACATTCCTCTTCTTTTATTTGCATCATCAACAACATCATCGTGGATAAGTGTGGCAGTATGCAGCAGTTCAACCAATGCAGCACCGCGATAGGTCCTTTCTGTTACTCCGCCAGATATTTTAGCTGATAACAATACTAAAAGAGGACGAATCTTTTTACCTTTTTGTCGGACGATATATCGTGCAACAAGATCAACTAATCCAACATTCGAACGCAATGCTTCTTTGAAAATCTCATCAAAGCGTTCAAGTTCTGATTTGATTGGACTGCTTATTTCTTTTAGCGAAAGTTTAGTCACGATTTCTTTTGTGATATTTTAGAAATAAAAATACTTATCTCATATAATAATACTAACGGAACAGCCAGCACAAGCTGCGAAACTGGGTCAGCACCTGGCGTAAGAAAAGCTGCAAGGATCATTATAACAACAATTGAATGTCTTCTGAACTTTCTCATAATGCTTGGTTTAAGAATACCAAGTTTGGATAGGAAAAAGGAAATCATTGGTAGCTCAAATACAAATCCTGCCGCAAGCATGACACTAATAATGATCGACATATATTCATCGATAGCAAATTCATTTTTAATTGATTCCGAGCCAAATTCCGCAGCAAACTTTAGAGTTAGAGGAAGCATTGCAAAGTAAGCAAAAGCAATTCCGGCTAAAAAGCAAACTGATGAAAATAGAACGATCCAGAAAATATATTTTTTTTCTTTTTTTCTTAACGCAGGGGAAATGAACTGCCAGAATTGATAAAATAAATTTGGAATACTTATAATCATCCCCACCATTATTGCGATCTGCATAAAAAGAAATAACTGTCCGAATGGTCTTAAGTTTTGAAGCACAGCACCGGAATCCCTTGCGGGCTTAAGTAAAACAACTTCGACAAGGAAATCAATAAATATCCAGGCTACAATAGTTCCTACAACAATACCGATTAAAGAGTAGATGATTCTCCATCTCAATTCCTCAAGATGCTCGAGAAAAGTCATTTCCTTTTCAGGTTCGATTCCCCCATTGTCTAAATCTTCTTGTAATAATTCTTCTGCCAAAATAATTTATGCTTACTTTGATTCTGCAAATAATGGGAATGATTCTGTAAACTTTTTAACTTCTTCCTGAAGATCGAGCAAAACCTTTTCACTTTCAAAATTAGAAATTGCTTTATTGATAATTGAAGCGATCACTTCCATTTCATTTTCTTTCATACCACGAGTTGTGAGTGCAGGTGTACCAACTCTTATTCCACTAGTAACAAACGGACTGCGTTTATCAAACGGAACCATATTCTTGTTAACTGTTATACCAGCATGTTCCAATGCAATTTCTGCTTGCTTGCCGGTAATATTTTTATTAGTCAAATCAATAAGCATTAGATGATTATCTGTGCCGCCGGATACGACATTAAAACCAAAATCAACTAATTTGGCAGATAATGTTTGAGCATTTTTTCTAACTTGCATTACATAATCTTTAAATGAATCATTTAATGCTTCACCAAACGCAACAGCTTTAGCCATAATAATGTGCATCAAAGGTCCACCTTGAATTCCGGGCATAACCATACTATCAATCAACTCAGACATCATTTTAACTCTATCACCTTTTGGTGTTGTTAATCCCCAGGCGTTTTCTTTGTCTTTTCCGATGAGAATAATTCCACCTCTTGGTCCTCTTAATGTTTTATGAGTTGTTGATGTAACAATATCACAAAATTCGAGTGGATTATTTAGCAATCCTTTTGCAATCAATCCTGCAGGATGAGCCATATCGCACATTAAGAATGCACCAACTGAATCAGCTATTTCTCTAAACTTTTTATAATCCCAATCCCTCGAATAAGCGCTTGCACCTGTAATAATCATTTTGGGTTTTTCTTTTTTTGCAAGCTCAGCAATCTTATCGTAATCTAATAAACCTGTAGCTTCGTTTAGTTCATACCCTACAGCTTCGTACAGTTTGCCTGAAAAGTTTACAGGAGAGCCGTGTGTTAAGTGACCGCCGTGAGCTAAACTTAATCCAAGGAATTTATCTCCCGGTTTCAAGTATGTCATCAGAACAGCCATATTAGCCTGTGAGCCGCTGTGAGGCTGTACGTTTACGTACTCAGCACCGAATAATTTTTTTAATCTATCACGCGCAAAATCTTCTGCCTGATCCACAAATTCGCATCCACCGTAATATCTTTTACCTGGGTAACCTTCAGCGTACTTATTTGTGAGTACGGATCCGGCAGCTTCTAAAACGGCAGGACTAACAAAATTTTCACTTGCAATTAATTCTAATTTATTAGTTTGTCTTCCAATTTCAGATTGAAGAATTTTAAAAATTTCAACATCTTTTTTTAGATATGATTCCATATTAACCGCTTATTTTGATGAATGATTGAGGTAAAATTAGAAAAGGTTTCCTGAAATCTCAAGAAACCTTTTCAGATTAAAACTTAGAATAGTAATCTATGGTACTGTTATACTTTTGCCAATCCAGCCAACACAAGTAATAGGAACTGTATCACCCTTTTTTAAGTTTCTAAAAAAGTAATCTGCTTGAGTTGGAACTGAACCAGATAAAGCATTTATTCTATCTTTTGCTTCACCAAGATTCGGATCCATATTTAGGGCTTTTCTGTATGTGAGTTGTGCTAGATAGTAAACTACTTTTCTATCAAAATCAGTACAGCCACCAGCAGATTGTTCATATAAAAAACCTTCATAGAAGATTGGTAATGCCCAGTTATTTCCGACTTCACTTGCTTTTAAGAACTGAGTTCTAGCTTGTGAATATTTTCCAGCTTCCATTAGTGCCTTACCAAAATAAAAATAATGATCTTTGTTACCTGGTTCTAAGCTAATCAACTTAGAAAATACTTCTTCTGATTTGGAGGAATTTTCCAATTTATTATAGACGTTTCCCAACTGCGATAAATATCCAACATTTTCAGGTTCTTTGCTTACTAAAAATTCCAATGGTGCAACTGCTTGTGCCCACTCACTTGCCTGAATTGCTGTTGAGGCATAAGCTTTTGCTTTTTTCTCATTTTGTGGATCTTTTTCCCATGCTTCTTTCTGGAATTTCAATCTATCATCTATGTTTCCAAATAAATCTGTAATGATATTTCCCCAAACAGGATTATCTTGTTCGCGCTCTACCAAAACTGTGTAAAGGTCTATTGCTTTTTCTTTCAAACCATTAGATCCATCATCAGTATTGATATACAATTGTCCTAAACGGTTGTAATAAAATGATGATAGTTCCGGCTGCCAAGCGATTGCCTGCTCATACAATGGAATTGTTATATCTGCAGATTTTGATAACCAAATTTCTGAGACATAAGCTTTACGAGCCTGAAAGTAACCTTTATCTTCTTGACGATATTGTATTGCAGTATCGTAGAAATACAAAATAGTATCCTGTACAGATTTTACCATCTCAGGTGAAGTAGATAAAGAATCGTGAACTGACCAGAGACATTCTTCCATTTTGTAATAAATCCATTTACTAAACTTTGTTGGATTCGCCTCAATAACACTCCATCCATATGGTAAGGCACTAGCAAAGTCTTTGTTTTTATGATACTCAGAAAACAAACTATAGTCAGTCAATACTTTCATTGAATCAGCATTTTGTGCTAAGTTTGTTGAGGCAAAAATAACAAGCGTAATTGCGATTGTTTGTAATACTGTTTTCACTTTTCCAACCTTTATGATATTAGTGATCTATTTTTCGTACCTAAGAAACCAGAGTTCACCAAAACTTAAACCAAGATAAATTTTTATAGCATTTTCATGCAGTAAATTATTACTAGTTGTACCTTTGTTTGAATATTCTACTGCAAAATCTATTGTATTATCAATTCCTAAAGGATAGGATAACCCGCCATAAACTGAATACTGATTTATATCCTGTCCATTATAAGTATATTGAGTTTGTTCATAACTTAAACCGAATCTCCAGATTATTTGTTCCAGAGTAGTCATACCAGCCTGTCTTTTAGGTTTGTATTCAAAGTTTGCGTTATATTTTATCGCAACTTTCAAATTTTGATCAGGTTGACCATTAAAACTATACTGACTCATCGGCTGAAACAACAAATCTAAATAAAAATTATACTCTTCTTCCAAGGCAAAACTTATGCCGCCTGTAATACGTGCAGGAATCTTCATATCTGCTTTAGTATTTATAACAGTGTCCACAAGAGAGAGCGATGTTTGTGTAAAAATAGAATCAGTATCAAGATTTCCAACAAAATTGTAAGTAAAACCAATCCTAAGATCGCTAATCCCACTTATCCTAAATTCTCTTGCCAAATTTGAAGAAATTAATCCCAAAGTAGTACCAAAACCGGTTGACCTTCGGATATCTTCATACTTTGTACTAATATATCTGGGATTATCAAAACTAATTGTAGAAGCATAAGTTTGATTACCAAAATAGTAATCCAGTGTTACGCCCGCAGAAAATCCTAAAGGTAAAAAGAAAGATGAGCCTAAAAATATTTTTGATAATCCACCTTTGCCTTCATAAAATAAATTGTAGGAAGGAATAATATCATCCGCTGGAAAATATTTTTGGGCACTGTAGCTAATCCTTGAATAAGGCACTAAACCAATTACAGCACCAACTCCGTATTCCCTGCTAATCGGAATTCCAAAAGTAACTCCTTTAAGTTCTGTTTCACTTGTATAATTTGATTGTTGATTATCAGAGATGAGTGTACCTCGATATCCAAGCCCAAATTCAATTCTTGTTCTGGATAGTGCAGACCAGCTTGCAGGATTAGTTGTAAGCAAATGATCTGGATCTAATTGAGTAGTTCCGATATTTCCAATGCCAACCATTTTTGCAGAATATCCGAACTCAAGATCGCCAATTCCGGCACGAGTATAAACTGAATTACTTTGTGCAAATGATATGGAACTAAGAGCAGCTATTAAAACAACTAAAAGAGTTAATTTTTTCATCAGTTGTTTTTCCCTCTGGAATAAACAATTTCAAGCCTGGGTCTTTGTTCAACTATAGGTGCATTACTTCCTTTGAGAACAAAAGTCTCCAAGCCCCAAAATTCTAAAGTTGATTTAATCAATAATCCTTGATTATCTACTCTGTTATTCCAGGCTCTAAGAATATTTGTGATATCACCGGTAAAAGTTGCACCGCTCCTATCAAGAGTATAAACAAAATCAGTGTTTAATTTATTGGAGGCTGAATCATCTAAAAGGTATACACTCAATCGATTAGAAAAACTGCTTCCGGTTTTTGTAGCTAAAGTATCTACAGTCAGAGTTAGTGTTGCTAAATTAATTACAACATCTTCTGGTACTACCGAAAAATCAAAAATTAATTTAGCTTCTGCAGTCAAACTGGATTGAACAACAATATTTTCAGTTCCTACATTTGGAATATCACCCAAAACAACGCTAATATCAGATGAAACAAATCCTATAAGAGTATCTATATAAGCACCGGGTTTTTGAACGACGATTCTTAATCGTGGATCATTTTCTGCGGTAGTGTTAAATGCAGTAAATCCTAAAACTTTTTGAGTATTATCAGATGGGGCAAGCAAAATACCATAATTTGAGGCAACAGATGTATCAATGTAATTTTGCAGCCAGGATGAAGTTAAAGTCGTATCCAGATGAAATGAATATACAGTATCATTTGCAGTCATTCGGTTAAAACTTAAGTCCATCGAATTATCATAATCCAAAAATGCAAAACTATCGGCAGTAAATAAGGATGATGACCACTGTTCATTTACTTTGTATGCTGCATAATCAAAAGTCGCATTAGAATCGCCAAATGAATAATTCCTGAACATTTCAACATAAGAATCAATAACTGTAAGATTTCGTGCAGCCAATTCTTCCCTAATAGAGTCGGGTATGGCAAACACAAATTTTAAAAGCACGTTTGAAGTTATGTTTTCTGCTTTGCCTAAGAGTAATTGAGATGAAGCTCCAAGGGGAAAAACATTTTTAAAACTATAAGATGATTGATTTATTGTGTCTATTGAAGAATCTAATTTTAATACTTCAACTCCATCTTGAGAAAGAAATTTTGTTCCAAGATCTGTTGGAGAATCATTGCAGCTAACTATAAAAAAGATAGAGATTGCAAATAAGAAAACAAGAGAAATATTTTTAACCACTAATTATCACTCCACTGGAATCGTTAATTATAAACTTACACGCTTCAGTTAAATTTTCAGCTACAAAGCTTGGAAAATTATTTTCTTTTTGCAAGATAGAAATACTTTCTGCACCATACCCAGTTTTAACCAATATTGTTTTTAACTCTGCTGAAATCCCTGCTTGAATATCGGAAGCAGAGTCACCTATGAAATAGGATTGGGATAAATCGATATTAAGATCTTTTGATGAATCTAAAATCATTTTTGGTGAAGGCTTTCTGCAAAGACAATCATTTTCACTATTAAAATTGGGATGAAATGGGCAATAATAAAAGGCATCTATCTGTACATTAAATTCTAAAAGTCTTCTGTTTAATTCATTGTTTACAGAAACCACATCTTCTTCTGTAATTAAACCTCTAGCGACACCTGATTGATTTGAGATAACAATTAACTTAAAATGATGAGTGTTTTTAAGAGCTGCAAGTACATCGCCGGTATCGGAAAATAATTTGAGATCATTTGGATTTCCTAAGTAACCCGGATCGTAATTCAATGTACCATCGCGGTCTAAAAAAACAGCTTTATTTAACATCAACTAATCTGATGACAAAATTGTCTTGTAAAGTTCAATATATTTTTTTGCTGATGAATCCCAGCTAAAATCAGATTTCATTCCAGCGCGCATAATTTTCTGCCAGATTTTTTTATCTTCAAAAATCTTTATTGCTCTTTTTATTTCTTTAAGCATATCGTCAGCATCATATTTTTTATAAACAAAACCTGTTCCTTCTTCAGTTTTATCATTATACTTAATAACAGTATCAGCTAAACCGCCGGTTTCTCTAACGATTGGAACTGTTCCGTAAACAAGACTGTACATTTGATTTAAGCCGCAAGGTTCATATTTAGAGGGCATTAGAAACATATCAGCACCAGCTTCAATTAAGTGAGCAAGCTCATCATTAAACCCAAGATAGCTTGCAAATTTTTTGGGATACTTTGAAGACATTTTATCAAAAAACGTATGATACTTCTGATCGCCTGTACCAAGGAGTATAAACTGAGCATCCAATTTCATCAAATCTGGAAATGCTTTTTGCACAAGGTCTAATCCTTTGGAATCGTACAGTCTTGAAATTAATCCTATAATCGGAATTTTTTCATCGAATACTAATCCAAATCTTTCAGCTAATTCTTTTTTATTAACTAACTTTTCTTCAATATTTTTTGCAGAAAAGTTCGCTGGAATTTGTTTGTCTTTTTCCGGGTTCCAGACGTTTTTATCAATTCCATTTACAATTCCGTATAAAGAATCTTTTCTTTTTGCCAGCACATCTTTTAAGCCTTCACCATGTTCTTCTTTTGTTCTTATTTCATTTGCATAAGTTTGACTAACAGTATTTATCACATCGGCAAACATCAAACCGCTTTTCATAAAATTTATCTTGCCGTTGTGAACAATTCCTTTGGATACTGATTCAAGCTCTTTTGGTAATCCTGTTTTTTTAAATGATACTGTAGGAAACTCACCTTGATAAGCTAAATTATGAATTGTGAATAGAGTTTTAAACTTGCTAAATGATTCCTGATCTTTGTAAACAGTTTTTAGATATGCAGGAACCAAACCACATTGCCAATCATTTAAATGAATCACGTCTGGAATCCAGCCTAGTTTAATTATTAATTCCATCACAGAACGACTTAATAGGATAAATCTTTCATCATTATCTGGAAAATCTTTTCCTGTTTTTAAATCAGTATAAAGACTGTTCCGGCTGCCAAAATATTCCTGATTATCTAAGAAATAAATCTGAACTCTAACTCGCGGACCTGGTAAGAAACAAGATTTTAGAGAAAAGATAACATCTTTATCACCAATCTTAACTACAATATCTTTTAATCTCACTATTTCATGAATTTTAAATTTTCTATCATCAACAGCGCCATATTTGGGGATCACAATTCTAACTTCATGTCCCAATTCAGATAACATTTGCGGTAACGCAGAAGAAACGTCGGCAAGACCTCCGGTTTTTACGAAAGGTACAATCTCAGATGTTACAAATAATATTTTAAGTTTTTTTGCAGCCATTTTGTTAATTCTTTTTTTATGATGGTGCAAAAATACTAAAAAAAGCGCTGGTTCTCAAAAATTGAACAATTTTATATTCTGCATAAATCCATTGAATCCCTTAAAATCATACTATTTCTTAGCTTACCTAAAAACGTTATATTTGAGATAATTCAATACAAAGAATAGTTATGAAAAAAATATTATCCATCCTTAAAACAATGCTAGCGGCGTTTATATCGCTTTTGATTATTTCAGCTTGTTCAACTTCAACTGGAAGCAGATATGAAAAAAATGAAAAAAATGAAAAAGTAAACTCTGAAAAAACTACTTCTGAAAATAATGAGGAGATTAAATCACCTACGCTTAAAGAGGATTTTGATATTACGCCTTACAAAACAGAAATTATTGTTCCTAAAAAACAGGTGAGCGGGGTTATTGAAAATCAAACAGTTTGGTTCGATTATGGGTCGCCTGATCTCGAAACAAAAAAGAAAACCTTAGTTGGAACTGAAGATGGTTTTAGAGTTTTAGTTTTAACTACAGACAACATTGAAGAAGCAAATCAAATTAAAGCCGATGTATATTTTAGCCAGAACTCCAACGAAGTTTATATAGATTTTGAACCACCATTCTATAAGGTTAAAACAGGTGATTTTGATACTCAGAAAACTGCTGATGATTTAAGATTTAAATTAAATCAACTCGGATATAAAGAAGCTAAAGTAATTAAGGATAAAATTAATATTTACAAGTAATGTTAAAACTTTATACAAATGCTGAACAAATAGTTACATGTAATACAAATGGAAAAAATTACAAGCGCGGAAAAGAATTATCAGAGCTTGAAGTTTTAGAAAACCATTCTATACTCTGCGAAAATGGAATTATAAAAGATATCATCCCAAATTATTCAGGCTACAAAATTAATTCCGATCAAAAAGTAGATTTATCCGGCAAAGTTATTCTGCCCGGATTGATTGATTGCCATACTCACACCGCATTTGCAGGTTCGCGTGCTGCTGAGTTTAAAGAAAAAATTGCCGGAGTTCATTACGAAGAAATAGCAAAAAGAGGTGGTGGAATAAATACTACTGTAACCGCCGTTAGAAATACTTCTCTCATTGATCTTGTTGAGTTAATGAAACCCAGAGTTCAGGAATTTATTGAACAAGGGGTTACAACTTTAGAAATAAAAAGCGGCTACGGTCTGGATTTTGAAAATGAAAGTAAACTTCTTCATGCTATAAAAGTAATCAATGAAATTTTTCCAATTGATATTGTTTCAACATTTCTTGGTGCACATACTTTCCCACCAGAATTTAAAGATAATCATTCAGATTATGTTGATTTGATTTGTGATAAAATGATTCCGCATATCGCAAAAAATAGCCTTGCAGAATTTTGTGATGGTTTTTGTGAATCAACTGCGTTTTCATCTAACGAGATAGATAAGATCTTTACTGCCGCTTCAAATGCCGGATTAAAATTAAAACTACACACAGAGCAGTTTAATAATATTGGCGGATTAGATGCAGCTTTAAAGCACAATGCCGCGAGCGTTGATCATTTAGAAGTATTGAGAGAAGAAGATTATACAAAGTTTAACAACTCAGAAACTGTTGCTGTTCTACTTCCCGGAGTTTCACTTTTTCTTGATTATCAATTTGCACCTGCAAGAAAGTTAATTGAGAATAATGCAATAGTTTCAATTGCTACTGATTACAATCCCGGTTCATCTCATATTCTTAATCTTCAACTCATAATGAGTTTGGCTTCAATCAAAATGAAAATGAAAATTGAAGAAGTTATAAATGGGGTTACAATCAATGCTGCAAAAGCTTTAAATCGTGAGCAGAGCGTTGGAAGTATCGAGATTGGCAAGAAAGCAGATTTTGCTGTGTTTAACGTTTCTGATTATTCGGAAATAATTTATAATGTCGGAAGAAATCTTTTATCCTACACAATTAAAGATGGTGAGATAATTTTTCAGAAATGATTTTTGTGAACCTTTGTGTCTTAGTGCTTTTGTGGCAGATTGTTTTTGTTTTTCGCCACAAAGACTCAAAGACACAAAAAATCTTTAAAGGATTTTACTTAAACTCAATATTATAATCCGTCACACTCCAGCGGGGACGAAGTTTTATTGTATCGGGTACAAAATAAAATTCTTCGGAATATCTAAATGGCTCCGGATAACCTTTATCGAAAGTTCCACTGCTATCCTTATCTGAATAAATCCACATCGAATAAAGTCCGGCATCTATTCTATCAAATTTATAAGCGGATGTTTTATCAGGCACAGCGGTAAAAAACTTTTTAGCATCCTTCGAATCCTGCAAAACAACTACAACATTATTCTTTTCAGTAGTCACTCTACCGGAAATTCCTGTAAACTCAACACCGGTTATAGTTTGGAATCTTAATTGATATATCGAGTCTATTTTATTTCCTGCTGCATCAGGAAAATAATTTAAATCAATTTTTATTTCATAATCCTTATCAGGTTTCAAATCTATTTCAGATATAATCGAAAGCGTTGCATCATCAACAAAACCAATATTAAACCCTAATTTGTTTTTTGATGTATCTGCAAACTCTATTGCCCTTTTGATATCCTTCCTATCTATGGCATCATCAAAGAACAAAAGTACCTCTGGATTCTTAAAATCAGTTGTACCATTTCTGCCTGGCTCAGTTTTAACAAGTTTTAAAGTTGTTGTATCCGGTTTATCTGAAACAACAAAACTGCTTAGTTCATTTTGATAAATGTTCCCTTCCAAATCACGCAATTCTTTTGCAAGTAAAAAGTAATCTTTCTCAGCATCCAAAATATTTTTATGAACCAGTACAAATTCTTCCTTCTTGGATTTGTTGTGGTATGAAAAATCGATTGGATAAACTTGATTCGAAGTTGAATCAATTATTTTAAAATTATTTGCTTCGTAAGAAACAGAATCACACTCTTCACTTAGTGTAATAACCAGATGATTCATATCAGTCATTACGGTTCCAAGCAATCGCGGTTTGACAGTATCCACTTTCATCAAAAAGAAATTTAAACCTGAGTACGATGAATCGGTATCAGTTAATGAAATTTCTTTACTTGGCATTCCAATCAAATCCTGATCAGCCTGATAAAGTAAATCACGAAACTGATCTTTCACTGCAAACACACGATAAACAGATTCAGCTAACCCATTAAGCTTATACGTTCCATCTTTTCCAATCTGTGAAAGATAATCAGGTTTCTTTGCAAGATATTTTGTTGTGTCATCAGAATATTTATACGCAAATATCAAAGTACCTTCAGCATCTTTGCCATATACGCGTCCATCGATACTTCGTTTGTCAATCTTATCTCCGGTTGCAAATGTAAATGAAAACGAATTCACCATCCTATTTTTATTATTTACATCAACAACATCAGTTCCAATTGTTACAACATAAGTAAGACTATCTTTCAACCCACCTGGAAATCCAATTTCAACAGAAGTTCCACTCCAGCTAATCTCAAGTTGTTCATCAATCGCAGGTGAAATAAATATTGCATCTTTAAATGAACGCTTATCCACATATTCAGAGAATTCAAATTCGATGTAGTTATCATTAAAGTTTGTGGTTCCGTTTTCGGGATAAGAAAATATTATTTCAGGTGGAACTGTATCCACTTCTCCCCCGCCTGGAGGTAATTGGTTTGCACAGCTTATTAAAAATGTTAGTGCTAAAAAAAATAAAAATATTTTTACTGATTGTTCTGTTCTTTTAACCATTTTCTATATTGGGCAACATTCTTTAAATGATCTGAATATGATCTGGCAAACTTATGTCCGCCATTTCCACTAGCTACAAAATACAAATAATTATTCTTTTCCGGATAAAGTGCAGCCATTATTGCATTCTTACCTGGATTGTTAATTGGTCCCGGCGGCAAACCAGAATACTTGTAAGTATTGTACGGAGATTCAATTCTTAAATCCGCATAAGTTAATCTTCTCCAACCACCCGGCAATAAATATTGTATAGTTGGATCAGCCTGCAAACGCATTCCGATTCTTAACCTGTTATGATACACTGCAGAAATTGTTGGCATTTCATCAACTAGATTTGTTTCGCCTTTTATGATTGAAGCTAATGTTAAAACCTGGTGAACTGTTAATCCTATTTTTTTTGCTTGTTGTTTTAGTGAATCCACAAAAAAATCTGTAAAACCTTTATAGAATATTTGCAATGCTTCTTCGGGTGATGTGTTTTCATACATCTTGTATGGTTTGGAAAACAAATATCCTTCCAAGGTTGATGTATTTAATCCTAATGATTTTATAAACTCTTTGTTGTTTGCAAGATTTACAAACGAAGCCGAATCAATTTTAACATCTCTTCTAACTTTTGCACCAAGCCATTTGATTGTCTGTCCATCATTAATTCTTATTGCTCTTAAATAATCTGCGGGATCGTTAACAAATAAATCAATTAAATCTAAATAGCTGATGTCATTGGGAATTTTATACCTTGCAGCTTTTATTTTAGTCTGTGCTCCATAAATAAATCCTGCAACCTTAAAATTAAACTTACTGGGAATAATCGATTGTTCGAATAGTCTTTCGGTTACACTTGTAAACGATTCGCCGTCTTTAATCTCAAAAATAAATGGCGCAGGTTTATCAAAATGGTTGGATGTAAAAAAAGTAATGTAGCCTACTATTACTATTGCAACAAATACTGTTGCGATTAAAGTCCACTGAAGAGTATTTAATATGTTAGATGGTTTTACTGCCAAGTGCTTTTAAGAATTAATTTAAGAGTGTATTTAATTTCGAGATGTAATATAAAGGAGTTGAGAGAAAATATTTATCCTAAATTAATAACAGCTTATTTCATCAAGGTTCCTCTTTCCATTTTTATATTTAATTTTGTGATAAATTCATTGGAATTAAATAAACTGTTGAAACGGTTTTTATAATAGGCTTCATTTCATTAGCCCACGACTAAAGTCGTGGGTTGATAAGAAAAGTAAAATTTTCAAACCGTATTAACGGTTTAAATAAAAGGTAGTATCTTGATTAAATTATTTATTACCTGTAAGTAAAAACACAGGATATTTACCGTGAGGTTTTTCATCAATACTTGCGGATATGATTTTAACATTCTTAAACCCAGCGGCAATTGCTTTATCCTGAAAAGATTTTCTATCAAATCCAAAATGAAAAACACCTGTATCCTCTGTATGAAAACTTCCATCTTCAGTATCAAGATCAGAAATTGCGATTAGGCCGTTATCATTTAGCATTCTACAAAAATCATTAAACATTGCCTGCGTATCTTTTAAATGATGCATTGTCATTGATGAAATAATACCATCAAACTTCATATCCAATTTTGTTTTAGTTAAATCCAGTTTAAGAATTTCAACTTCACAATCTAGGTTTTTTATTTTTTCATTTAACTGTTTGCACATTGCTTCCGATACATCCACCGCGGTTATTTTTTTTACAAATGGAGCCACTCTTTCTAATAGCAAACCTGTACCACTGCCAAAATCCATTATGTGCATATTTTTATTAAACGGAATGCTGCCTAAAATAGAATTTGCAATGTTATCTACATTACTAACCCTATTTGCATCCTTATCATAGCTATCTGCTTTTAGTTCAAAATAATCGTTACTCAAGTTGTGTTACCTTATGTGTTAATAAAATATGTGAGTTAATTATATCGGAAGATATTTATGCTGAGTAAACCGTTTCCATCCTTTTTTATTTCTTGCTTCTACTACCCAGTTAATGCTGCTGTCTTCATTAGGCCAGTAAATCATTCGCGCAAGACCAGCAGGCATTTGAGCTTCGAAAGCAATTGCATTTGGATCTACATCTTTGCCATCTGTAATTACACCTTCAGATCTTTTCCCATCTGAAGTGAATGACCAGAATGAAAGTTTATTATCCTTTAATCCGTAAAAAGCAAACTCTTCGTATATTTTATTGCCAAACTGCCAGTGTGCAACCAGTTGAATATATTTACCGCCAAGAATTTTTGTAAATGTGCGCGTGCAGGTAACTTTACCCATAGGTGATTCTGTACTTGCCTGCCAGGAACCTAACAAAGGTGTTAACACCCCTAATTTGCCAGCTCCTTTTTTCCAGTTCGAGTTTTTTGTTTTCATTATCTGCTCTTTGATTATTTATGGCTTGCCATATAAAGTAGTTGATAGGAAATATTTTTACTAATAACTACCTGTTTTTAACTAGCTTGCACGCACATAATTAACAGCAAAACCGTGTCGCTTGTATCTTCTTCTGGACCGCCTCCTGCAGGTATAACACTATCAAGAGTTATGGATTCGAGCGCAATAACTTTGCTCACGACCTAATTCTTCTCACATTTATATTAATAATTTAATTTTATGATGTTATGCCACCGATGCAAGATAAAATTTTCAGGTATACTACAATGAAATTAGGTGTAAATTAAAACAAATAAAGCGAGTTAAGGTGTTTGCCACACAAACTTTATGCTCTTGTTATGTAATAACTAATATCCGTTCTAATTCACTAGGAAAAACAAATAATTGTTTTGATAAATTACAAATCGAATTGCTATTCTTTTTCTTCGATTGAATCAGTTTTGTCCGGATTGTCAAACAACTGAACAATTTTTTTACCGAAAACTAATGCTATAATTACTCCTGCTATAACGCCAAAGGAAACTC
The DNA here is from genome assembly GCA_041738675.1 of Ignavibacteriaceae bacterium. Taxonomy (GTDB): domain Bacteria; phylum Bacteroidota; class Ignavibacteria; order Ignavibacteriales; family Ignavibacteriaceae; genus IGN3. The sequence goes on along the minus strand of JBGSPH010000018.1, from coordinate 67,991 downwards.
CAAAAGCTGTACTTATGCTTTCAAAAATAGCTCCCAAAGCGGCTCCAAATGCAGCACCAAAACTGGCACCATATACTAAGAGTGTTTCACTTTTAATTATTGATTTATTATTTCCCATCTACAATGTCTCCTTTTTAAATTAGAATCAAACAAGTTTACCTAACCATGCTATACCTTACCTGCCGCTCTTAACAGGGTCGCTAAATATTTTACAACTGCCGAAGATCAAGTCAAAGGTGATAACTTTCAGACTCCATTCACACTAAATAAAAGTTAAATTGATGATTAGACAAATAGTGTGAAAAGAAAATTTACTAGAGAAAAACATTTATAATTCAACCTCTAGTTTTATTAACGACAACCTCTACGAACTCTGCCTGAATCACTTGTGATAGCTACGATTTATTTACTTCAGTTTTCTGAGCCTGAATCCTAAGATTAAGCTCTTCTATTTCCATCTGTTTCATAGATTTTCTATGATTTAGAAATAGAACAAACATTATCATTAGAATTCCTGCAACAACGCATATACTTAAAAATGCCCAAAGACTTATATACATTTAAGGCTCCTTTTTTAACGATAAAATCTGACATTACTTTTTAATTTAAGTATTATATAACAAAAATACACCCAAACCCGCCACTTAAATAAATAAAAGTACGATAAGGCTAGGGAACATTAAATAAAATAAAAAAAATAAACTTTCGGCTCAATCATCTAAGCGCCCCAGCCAGAATTAATCACAGGCTTCAGCCTGCGAAACTATAATACAAACGCAAACTTAAGGTTGCGGCTAATTCTAAAAGAATAATTTTCACTCAATCTCATCAAGGATAGCGATATTAATCTCAATCTCATTTACAAGGAAAGGGATTAAGGGTGAGGCAAAAAATGATTTTCGCTAAGAGCAGGAAAAGGTTTGCAGGAAAGTGTATCTCTAAATCCACTGTCATATAGAGATTTTCCTCTAAATGCAATCATTGCTGCATTATCACCACAGAATTGAAGATCGGGAATAACTACACTCTTCTTATATTTTTCTGCAATGCTTGTTATTGCGGATTTTAAATGTGCATTAGCTGCAACTCCACCAACAACAGTAATAGTTTTAACATCGTGTAATTCTAAAGCACGTTTTACATTTCTGGTTAGAGCTTTAACAGCCGCTACTTGAAATGACGCAGCGATATCATTTTTATCCTGCAAAGATAATTTACCAACTCCACCCTGAGATTGCACATAACGAAGCACAGAAGTTTTTAATCCGCTGAAAGAAAAATTTAGTTTTTGTTTGAGATCAGAGACAGGAAAATCAATTTTGTTTCCATCACCTTGTGAAGCAGCGTTTTGTATTTTTGGTCCACCGGGATAACCTAAACCCAATAACTTTGCAACTTTATCAAACGCCTCACCGGCGGCATCATCGACAGTACTGCCGAGTCTATAAATTTCAGTAAAATTTTTAACAAGCAATAAAAGTGTATGTCCGCCTGAAACAACCAAACTTAAAAACGGAAACTCAGGTTTCTGCGGCATTAAAAATCCTGAAAAGATATGTCCTTCAATATGGTTAACGCCAATAAATGGTTTGTTCAATCCAAACGACAAACCTTTTGCATAGGTTAATCCTACAAGCAAAGCACCAATTAAACCTGGACCAGCAGTAGCAACAATTAAATCAACATGGTTTAAATCTATGTTAGATTTTTTTAATGCGTCTTTTACTAATGGATTTACAATTTGTAGATGTGCTCGACTTGAAAGTTCTGGTACAACTCCGCCATATTTTGTATGAAAATCCTGAGAAGCAATTAAATTGGCAGTTAACTCTTCATCCTTTATTACCGCAACTGAAGTTTCATCGCAAGAACTTTCAATTCCTAAAACAATCATCTTTTTCCAAAAGTTAAAAAGCTTTTAACAATGTGGCCTGCCATAGAAGGATTTTCTTTCAGTCTTCTCACTGAATAAGCGTACCAGTCTTTACCAAACGGAACATAAATTCTGATCTTATATCCGTCTGCATTAATTTTATCACGCAGATCTTCTCTTACGCCAAGAAGCATCTGGAATTCAAATTTATCTTTTGCAATATTTTGTTCTCTAATGCGAGTATAAGCTGCATCAATTAGTGGTTTATCATGTGTTGCAATGCCTACATAATTTCCATCTTTAAACATCTGGTCAAGTAACTTCAGATAATTATCACGCACTTCCTGTTTGCCTTTGTAAGCAATAGCAGCAGGCTCAACATAAATACCTTTACACAATCTGTAGTTAGTTCCGATTTTATTTAATGAAATAACATCATCAAGGGAACGTTTCATATAAGATTGTATAACAACACCAACATTTTTGTAATCAGCATAAATTCTTTTGTAAAGATTTATTGTTTTATCTGTAAATGGCGAGTCTTCCATATCAATACGAACAAAGTTTTTATACTCTGCCGCGCGTTTTACAAGTTCAAGAATTTGTTCGTAAGCAAACTGTTCATCAATTGCCAAACCCATTTGCGTTGGTTTGATAGAGAGATTTGCCATCAATTTATTTTTCTCGATAGCCTCTAAAACTTCTAATGCTTCGTTCTTACATTTTATTGATTCTGATTTATTTGCAACAGATTCACCAAGAACATCCATTGTTGCATAAATACCTTTTGCATTTAATTTTTTTACGAATTCAACTGCATCCTGAAGTGTTTCACCAGCGATATATTTTTTGGAAAAGAATCCAACTACCGGTTTTGGCATTAGTTGAACCACACGAACGATAAGATTATTGAAAGCGTCCACAAAAACTCCTTTAAAATTGCTTTCCAAATTTAGTGTATTTTATTGATGGAATAAAAAAGAAATGAATATTGTGCTTGAATATTATTAAAGTAAATAAAAAGTATTTGTAAGTGCACTTAATTGTCATATCGACCGTAGGGAGAAATCTGAATAACTTAACTGTAAAAATTTCTCAGTCTAAGATTCATTCGAAATGACTTTATTTAATAAAAAACTAAATATTGAAGAAAGTGATAGCGTATTTTACTTTATACCAAGTGTTAGCATTAGAAGATTAAACTTCATCTTTAAATCTTCAATGCTTACATCGTTTGAAAAAATAAAATCAGCACGTTTCTTTTTTTCTTCTTCTGGAATTTGGTTTTCTTCCCTTTTGCAAAAATCTTCTTCACTTATTCCGGATGAAATTTTTCTTTTCAATCTTAAATCTCTTTGAGCAGTGATTAAAACAACATAATCAAACATATCTTCCATATCCGCTTCATAGATTAATGCAGCTTCAACAAACACAACTCTGTTTTTCTCTTCTAAGATATTCGTCGATTTGTCAATAGATTCAATCACTCTTGGGTGCAGAATGGATTCTATAATGGATAATTTTTCAGGGTTAGAAAATACTTCCGCTGCAAGATAACTGACATCAGGTTTACCATTTTTAAAGGATTGTTTTCCAAATTTCTTAATTATCAACTCGCGGACTTCATTATCAGTGCTTAATATTTCTTTAGAAATTCCATCAGCTCTAAGTACAGGATATTTTACATCTTCCGCAAACTTGGAAAATGTACTTTTACCAGAACCGATGTTTCCGGTTATTGCAATTTTCATATTGAACTTTCTAATTTATTACAACGGGAAAGTAATCCTTCGAAGGATTACTATAAATAAAAATGTCACACTTAAAAGAATTTAGTGTGACATTTATAAAAAGAACAAAATTTTATTAAAGCTTACTTTGCGTAACCGATTTTTCTAACTTCACGTATAACCACAACTTTTATCTGACCGGGATAATCCATTTCTTCTTCAATCTTTTGAGCTATTTCTCTAGCCAGTCTATCCGCGCTTGCATCATCAACCTTATCATGTTCAACTACAACTCTAACTTCTCTGCCAGCCTGTATTGCATACGTTTTTGCAACACCCTCAAATGATTTTGCAAGTATCTCTAAATTCTCTAATCGTTTTACATAACTTTCTAATGGCTCTCTTCTTGCACCAGGTCTGGCACCGCTAATAGCATCTGCGGATTGTACAAGTGCTGCAATTGGATGTTCCATTTCAATATCTTCGTGATGCGATCCAACTGCATTAACAACAATGGCATGCTCTTTATATCTTTTAGTTAAATCATAACCAAGAAGTGCGTGAGGACCTTCAATACTTTTATCAACTGTTTTACCAACATCGTGGAGCAGTCCTGCTCGTTTTGCCATAACAGGATCAAGACCAAGTTCAGAAGCCATAATTCCCGTTAGATAAGCAACTTCAACACTATGCTGTAAAAGATTTTGTCCATAGCTTGATCGATACCTCATCTTACCAATATGTTTAACTAATTCACTATGCATATTGTGTAAACCAAGCTGCAAAATCGTATTCTCGCCTTCTCGCTGGATTTCTTCTTCAAGTTCTGTTGTAACCTTTTGTACAACTTCTTCTATTCTTGCTGGATGAATTCTTCCATCGGAAATTAATCTCTCTAATGAAATTCTTGCAATTTCTCTTCTGAATTGATCAAAGGAAGAAAGGATAACTGCTTCGGGCGTATCATCAACAATAACATCAACACCTGTAGCAGATTCGAAGGCACGAATGTTTCGTCCTTCTTTACCAATTATTCTTCCTTTCATCTCATCATTTTGAATTTGAACAACGGATACGGTAGTCTCAATAGAATAATCAGCGGCGGTTCTTTGGATAGCCTGAACAATTATTTTCTGTGCTTCTTTTTTAGCATCAGTTTTTGCACGATCGTGGATTTCTTTTATGGTTTGTGCGGCATCAATTTTTGCCTGATTAACCATATTTTCAGCAAGCATTTTTTTTGCTTCATCAGAAGTAAGACCGGAAATTTTTTCTAGTTTATCGTTCTGCTCAACTTCTAGTTTTTTAATCTCAACAGATTTATCATCAAGATTGACTTTCAAATCCTGAAGCTGTTTTTCAAGTTTTCTTAAGTCTTTTTCTTTTTGAAGAACAAGGTCAAACTTCTTTTCGCTGTTTTCTTCTCTTTGCTGAATCTGTTTTTCGAGATTAGAAAGTTTTTGTTTTTTCTGATTTATCTCAGTGTCAAACTCAATTTTCTTTTTGTACCATTCATCTTTAACCTCAAGAAGTTTCTCGCGTTTTAAATTTGCAGTTTCTTTTTTTGCATCCTGAATTAACTGTTCTGCTTTTTCTTCAGCAGCAGTAATACTTTTTTTGCCGATTTTAGAATTGAACATCCAGCCTAAATAAAAGAACAAAACAATTAGGACAACCACCATGGGTATAATTATTATCAAATCCATCATTTTCCTCCGTACTGTATTTGGAATTAAATACCGACACTGCCGCGGCTAATAGGAAAAACCCTATTTATGCACGGTGGGAACATGCTCGAAAGCTTTTTACTTCCACTGTCCCGACAAAAGTCGGAATCCCGATAAATCGGGATGAGGCCTGTAATACGCTTCGAAGATCACACTCCCTATTTAATCAACTGTTAGTTTTTCATTAAAAAACGGCAGTGCGGTAAACTTTAAGATGGGTCGGACAATTCAGGTTCTTTAAGCAGAAGCTTTATTCTCTTTATCTTGTCTGTAGCTTGTATTAGAAACTCACGGTTTTTATTTTTTTCTATAAATAAATCGTAGGCAATATTTAAACAAGCGATTATAGCAATAGTCTGAGCAGGTTGATCAGGCAATTCGTCTTTTGTTTCTTCCATTACTTTATTTACATAAATAGCCAGCTCTTTTGCTATCTCTTCATTTTCTACTAATAGAGAATACTCTTTATCAAAGATTTTTATTTTTAGCTTCTTTTTATCAGTCATTGAATTATCTACACCATCAAACAATCATTTTATTAATAAGAACTATTTTTATGAACTTAAGTGAAAATCAATTTTAGAAATAATGTCCTGTAACTTTAACTTTAAATTTTCCTTCTCCTTGGTATTTAATGTATTAAATATGTTACCCTCTTCATCTTGTTTGGATAACAAAATTTCTTGTTCCAATTCAATAATCTTTTTTTGAAGTAATGAATTATCCTGACGTAGTTTTGCAACTTGTATTTCTAATTCAGTTTTTCTTTCTTCAGTGTCTCTAAGTTTATTACCAACAGTGGCAATTTCTGCTTCGATAGCTGAAAGATCGTGAATTATTGAATCATATTTTGCTAAATCAACCAACTATTTCCCTCTAAGTTGAGCATTAAACTCATTGGTTATAAGTGCGATCAAATTGTTAAAATCTTTTTCAACCTCTTCTTCAGTAAGTGTTCTGCTTTCATCAAAATATTCAAGTGTAAAGGCTAAACTTTTTTTATCTGTTCCCAGTGAATCACTTTCAAATACATCAAATACAGAAACCACTTTAAGAAGTTGTGAACTTTTCTTTTTAATGAATTCTTTTACATCAAGATATTTAACTGATTTATCCAAAATAAAAGCAAAATCCCTAATAATCTTAGGATACTTTAATGGATCAGTATAAGTTTTAGAATCTGACTGAACCCACTTTAATGCTGACAGATCAAACTCAAAACAGTAAACATCCTGATTGATATCAAATTGTTGAAGAACTTCATTTTTTAGCTTACCACCTCTTCCTAACTCAACTTCTTTAAAGTTTTTCGTTAAGTAATAGGCGTAAATTTCATTTGCAGTCGAATAATATGAATCAATTAAAACATTGTCAAGGGATATTTTACTTAAAAATGAATTTATCAAACCTTTAAGAAGATAGAAATCTGAATCTTTTTCTTCAGTATTCCATCCTTTATTTTCTTCATTTCCACTTATTGCAAGCAGTAGATTCTGAGTTTCTGTAAAATCTGAAAAGGATTTTATCTCGCCATTAGTCATCTTTTTAAAAGCATTACCGATCTCAAACAATTTTAAATCTTTAACGCCTTGTTTGATATTTTTTGAGATGGTTATCAAAGCACCTGATAATAAAGATGTTCTTAAACATTCCATATCAGTACTTAAAGGATTTGAAATTTTTATTGGGCTCCCTGTTAACTTTGCATCATTTTCAGATTGTAATGGATTGTTAATCATTTCAAAAAATCCGAGTGCTGTTGCAGTTTGTCTTATTCGTTCATCGAATTCTGTTTCATCAGTTTTCTTTTCAAGAGTAATATTGATTTTAGAAACTGTTGGAATATTATCGTAACCATTTATTCTGGCAATCTCTTCAATCAAGTCTATTTCACGCTCGATATCAGGACGAAATGTTGGAACAGAAACTAATAACTTGTCTTCATCCAAAACTTTAATTGCTAAACCTAATCGCGATAAGATATTTTTTATCTTTTCAGGTGCAACTTCATAACCAAGTATTTTCGTTGTTCTCGAGAATCTTAACTCAATTTCTTTTGGAGAAATCACATTTGGGTAAACATCAATAATTCCATTTACAATCTTGCCATTTGCTAATTCCGAAATTAACTGTGCACATCTTTCTGCAGCATATTTTGTAATGTTTGGATCAGTTCCTCTTTCAAACCGATATGAAGCATCCGTACTTAATCCTAAAGCTTTAGAAGTTTTTCTTATACTTGATGGATGAAAATAGGCACTTTCAATTAAAATGTTTTTTGTTGATTCTGTTATTTCAGAATTTTCACCTCCCATAACTCCAGCAATCGCAACTTCCCTATTACCATCGCAAATCATTAAAGTATTTACAGGAAGTTTTCTTTCTTTAGAATCGAGAGTTGTAAAACTTGTTTCTGATTTTGTACTCTTAACTACAATTTTATGATCGTTAAGTTTATCAAGATCAAAGGCATGCAGAGGTTGTCCGCATTCGTGCAAAACAAGATTAGTAATATCAACGATATTATTTCTTGGTCGTAAGCCAATCTTTTCTAATCTATCTTTTAACCACTTTGGTGATTCTTGTATCTTAACATCTTTTACAACTTTTGCAATGTAACGAGGACAGTTAACTGTATCTTCAATTTCAACAGATGCTAATTTATTTATATCGTCGTTAACTTCATTTAGTTTGATTTCGGGCATGATTAAATCTCTATCAAACAAAGCAGCTAAATCTCTCGCAACACCAATATGTGATAATGCATCAGCACGATTTGGCGTGATGGCAATTTCTAAAATTACATCGTTAAGATTTAAAGCATCGGTTATTGGTTTTCCCGCTTCTAGTTTTTCATCTAAAATCATTATCCCAGAATGGTCATCGCTTAAAAGTAATTCGTCTTCAGCACAAATCATTCCGTTTGATTCTACTCCACGAATCTTTGCTTTTTTAATTACAAAATTTCCATTTGGTATTTGAGTTCCGATTGGAGCAAAAACTATTTTCTGACCTGCACTTACATTTGAAGCTCCGCAAATAACCTGCAAATCATCTTTACCATCAAACACTTTACAAATTGTAAGCTTATCTGCATTTGGATGTTTTTCAGTTTCCTTAACAAATCCAACAATAAAATTTTTATAAAGATGAGATTGATCAACAACATCTTCAACTTCTAATCCAGACATTGTTAATTGAGAGACAATTTCTCCAGTGCTGATTCCACTAAGATCAACTAGTTCTTTTATCCAACTAAGAGAGATTTTCATTTTCTTTTTTCCGCATTAAAACTGTTTTAAGAATCTCAAATCATTATCAAAGAAAATTCTTATATCTGTAATTCCATATTTCAATAAAGCAATTCTTTCAATTCCCATTCCAAAAGCGTAACCTGTATATTTTTCAGAATCGTAATTAACAAACTTAAAAACATTTGGATCAACCATTCCACAGCCAAGAATTTCTAACCAGCCGGAGTTCTTACAAATCTTACAACCTTTTCCATGACATAAATAACATGTTATATCCATTTCTGCACTTGGTTCTGTAAAAGGAAAGAAACTTGGACGAAAACGATACTTCAAATCAGAACCGTAAAACTGTTTTGCGAATGAAACCAATGTTCCTTTTAATTCTGCAAAGGTTACATCAGTATCAACATATATTCCATCAACCTGATGAAACATACAATAACTTCTTGCGCTAACAGCTTCATTACGATAAACTCTGCCAGGCATGATTGCACGAACTGGTGGAGCCTGTTTTTCCATTAATCGGATTTGAACGGGAGTTGTGTGTGTACGCAGTAAAAATTCTTTACTTACAAAAAATGTATCCTGCATATCTCTTGCAGGATGGTCCGCTGGAAAATTTAGTGATTCAAAATTGTAATAATCCGATTCTAACTCCGGACCATTAGCAACGGAAAATCCTAAACCTTTAAAAATTGATTTTATTTCATCTAAAGTTTGGGTAAGAATATGTTTACTTCCAACTATAAATTCTTTTCCAGGTAAAGTAAGATCGATTTGATTTTCTTTACCAGCGCTAGTTGAAGAAATTCTTTCCTTAACTTCTTCGAAGTAGGAAGATACTTCATTTCTGAGAAGATTTAATTTCTTACCAAGTATAGGTTTTTCTTCTTTCACAACATCTTTAAGGTCTTCAAAAAGTTGTGATACCAGTCCGTTTCTACTAAAATATTTTATTCGTATTTCTTCAACATCTTTCATTGAAGAAACAGATTTTATATCTGTATAAAAACTTTCTTTTATTTCTGTAATGTTTTTATCAAGCATAATTATTATTTAAATAGAAAATACCCTCGACGGATGAAAATGAAAACAAATCCGAAGAGGGTATAAAATTAGTTATTAGAAAACTTAACTACTTCAGAAAATGCTGTTGGATTTTCAGCAGCTAAACTAGCAAGCACTTTTCTATTGATATCAACACCTTTTTTATTTAGTGCGTCAATCAATCTTGAATAAGTTGTGCCGTTAGTTCTGGCAGCAGCATTTATTCTCACTATCCAAAGTGATCTATAAACTCTTTTTTTAAGTTTTCTATCTCTGTAGGCGTGTCCTAATCCTTTATCAATAGCATTTTTTGCAGCGGTAAGAACGTTACCTTGATTTCCCCAATAACCTTTTGCACGCTTTAGCTGATTTTTTCTTCTTCTATGCGAAGCAACTTTATTTTTTGATCTTGGCATTTTTTATCCTTCTCTATTTTTGAACCATTATCCGTACACGTTTTTGTTCGGCATCACTAACCAATGTGCCTTTCCTTAAGCTTCTTTTTCTCTTTGTAGTTTTAGAAGTAAGAATGTGGCTTTTATAAGCTTTCTTTCTTTTAAAACTTCCTGATGCAGTCTTCTTAAATGATTTAGAAGCACCACGATTACTTTTCATTTTTGGCATGTTATCCCTGCTTATTTGTTTTCTTAACTTTTTTAGATTGTGGAACTAATATGGTTGCCATATTTCTTCCTTCAAGTTTGATAGGAGATTCCACTTTAGCAACCTCTTCCAATTTTTCAATAAACCTTTTTAATAATTCTTCACCCTGATCCGTATAAGCCATTTCGCGACCTTTGAACATAACACTTACTTTAACCTTGTTTCCTTCTTCCAGAAAATTTACAGCGTGTTTAACTTTAAAATCAAAATCGTGAACATCAGTATTTGGATGCATTCTAATTTCTTTTAATATAGATACAACCTGATTTTTTTTCTGAATCTTATCTCGTTTTTGCTGTTCGTATTTAAATTTACCAAAATCGATAATCTTACAAACAGGAGGTACTGCTTGCGGAGCTATCTCTACAAGATCTTGTCCCTTTTCCTCAGATAATCTAATTGCATCTCTAACTGTATACACACCTAATTGCGAGCCATCAACATCTATAACTCTAACTTTAGCAGCTTTTATTTCTTCATTTATACGGACTGTTTGTTTCCCAGCGATACGAAACCTCTCTAATTATTATTAAACTTTATTTTTAATTTCTGATGCAATTTTATCAATAAAATCTGATAAAGCCAAAGAACCCTGGTCACCTTCTTTATGCTTTCTTACCGAAACAGCACCTGATTCTTTTTCCTTTTCACCAACTATAAGCATGTATGAAACTTTTCGCATTTCCCAATCACGAATTTTATAACCTATCTTTTCATTTCTTTCATCAACTTCATATCTAATTCCAGCTTTTCTAAGATCTAGGGCTAAAGAATTTGCATAATCAATAAAATTCTGAGAAACTGGAATTATAGCAACCTGTATTGGAGCTAACCAAAGTGGGAATTCTCCTGCATAATGCTCTATCAGTATTCCAAAAAATCTTTCTATTGAGCCAAGTAAAGCGCGATGAACCATAAAAGGTCTGTGTTCTTTTCCATCTTCTCCAATGTAAGTCATGCCAAATCGTTCCGGAAGATTGAAATCAAACTGAATTGTACTTAATTGCCATTCACGTCCAAGTGCATCTTTAATTTTGATATCGATCTTAGGTCCGTAAAAAGCACCGCCGCCTTCATCAACTTCATAGGATAGATTTTCTTTTTCCAACGCTTTCTTTAATGAATCTTCAGCTTTGTGCCACAACTCAGCTTCACCAACAGCTTTTTCCGGCATTGTTGATAAATAATAATTCATCTCAGTAAAACCGAAAGAACCCAGAACATATTTTGCAAATCTAATTACTTCAATAATTTCAGATTCCATCTGATCATCGGTACAGAAAATATGGGCATCATCTTGTGTAAATCCTCTTACACGAAGTAAACCGTGGAGTGCGCCACTTTTTTCATATCTATAAACGGTGCCTAATTCAGCCCAACGAAGTGGAAGGTCTCTATAACTACGTAAATGAGTTTTGTAAATCATGATATGGAAAGGACAATTCATTGGTTTGATATAATAATCCTGATCATCCACTTTCATTCCTGCGTACATGCTGTCTTTATAAAAACCTAAGTGCCCGCTTGTTTCCCACAACCAGCTTTTGCCCATATGCGGAGAATACAATAATTCGTATCCGTTTTCTAAATGAGCTTTACGCCAGAAGTCTTCAACTTCTAATCTTATTCTTGAACCCTTGGGATGCCAATAAATAAGCCCTGCACCGGCTTCTTCATGAACGCTAAATAAGTCTAATGCTTTACCAAGTTTACGATGATCTCTTTTCTTTGCTTCCTCAAGCATAAAAAGGTAATCATCCAACATTTTCTTTTTAGGAAAAGTTATCCCATAAATTCTTTGAAGCTGTTTATTCTTTTCGTCGCCGCGCCAATACGAACCAGAGATATTAAGAAGTTTAACAAACTTTATTTTTCCAGGATTAGGTAGATGTGGTCCGCGGCAAAGATCTGTAAATGAACCCTCTTTATAAATACTTATCTTCTCTTTAGACTCATCCATTTCAGAAAGAAGCTCAACTTTATATTGATCACCCTTTTTCTTAAAATATTCTATCGCATCTTGTTGTGATAATTCTTCTCTTTCAAATTTTGAATCAGATTTTGAAAGTGCAATCATTTTATCTTCAATAAGTTTTAAATGATCTTCTGAAAGCTGAGTATTGATATCAATATCGTAATAGAAACCAGCATCTATTGCAGGACCAACACCAAACTTTGCCTCGGGAAAAATATCCTGAACAGCATGTGCCATTAAATGTGAAGACGAATGCCAGTAAACTTCTTTTCCTTCAATATCATCAAAAGTTAAAAACTTAACATTCCCGTCTTCAGTAATTGGTCTATGCAGATCTTTAATGGTATCATTGAATTTTACAGCAAGCACTTCATCAGCTAATCTATTTGAAATAGATTGCGCTATTTGATAACCGGTAATTCCGCTATCAAATTCTTTAACTGCTCCATCTGGAAATGTTATTTTAATCTTACTCATAATATCTTTTCATAAAAAAAATCGGAGAAAACTCCGATGTTTAGTTCGATTCGTGGTCTCTAAAGGAGTCTTCCGAAGGAATCCCTTTGGGAGAACCTTTGACCTTAACTCAATTTAAAGATCAGCATCAATTATAGTGTGGGCTCTAAAGGAGTCGAACCTTTGACCTTCTGCACGTCAAGCAGACGCTCTAACCAACTGAGCTAAGAGCCCAATTCAATTAACAATTTAGAATTAAAAATGTACAGTTAAGAAATTTTAATTACAGATTATCAATTGCTAATTAAGTTATAGTACCGAGAGCCGGAGTCGAACCGGCACGTCCCAATCGGGACACAGGATTTTAAGTCCTGTGCGTCTACCAATTCCGCCATCCCGGCATACCCACTTTAAGAAAAAAATCACTGGTAGATTGATTTCTTCTAATTTTAGCGTGTAAAAATAGAGAAAATGATATTTTATTGCAACAAGCTTGTAATAACTTTTTTTCTATACTTTTAACACATATGAAAGAATGATTAGCTTTAAATGAACCTCTTATTTCTCACAACCAAGAAATAGCGCTTTCAATTATATTAAATAAGAATTGATTAACAATTATCAATTTGATCTATTAACATTAAACTCAACTTCTAATGAATAATTGAGAATGGCATTAACTTTGCCAAACTGTGGCGATTTGAATTATTTTCTAAACCTTAATAATCAACAAATAAATACTATGAACATTTCACACATTGAACATATTGGCATTGCAGTTAGAAATATTGATGAAGCAATTAAGTATTACGAAGACGTACTTGGACTTAAATGTTATGCTGTTGAAGAAGTAGCAGATCAAAAAGTTAAGACTGCTTTCTTTATGGTAGGACAAACAAAAATAGAATTACTTGAATCAACTTCACCCGATGGACCTATCGGAAAGTTTATTGAAAAGAAAGGTGAAGGAATTCATCACCTTGCATTTGCAGTAAACGGTTTGCAAAATTCACTTGAAGAAGTTAAGTCCAAAAGTGTAATCCTTATTGATGAAAAAGGAAGAAAAGGAGCAGAAGGATTAAACATTGCTTTCCTTCATCCAAGATCTACATTTGGAGTGTTAACCGAACTTTGCGAAAAACCGGAATAGAAATTAATAAGCACTATACTATATAAAATATATTTTACAGGTAAACAAAATGGCAATGGAAGATAAAATAAAAGAGTTGATGGCGCTTCGTCAGCAGGCTAAGCTTGGCGGCGGAGAAAAACGTATCGAGTCTCAACACAAAAAAGGAAAACTTACCGCAAGAGAAAGATTAGAACTTCTACTTGATGAAGGCAGTTTTGAAGAATTCGATATGTTTGTTTGTCATCGCAGTATTGATTTTGGGTTGGATAAAGAAACTTATTTGTCTGATGGTGTTGTAACAGGATATGGTACAATTGATGGACGATTAGTTTATGTATTCTCACAAGATTTTACAGTTTTCGGTGGATCACTATCTGAAATGTTTGCTCAGAAAATTTGTAAAGTTATGGATAAAGCATTAAAAGTTGGTGCACCAGTTATAGGAATAAATGACAGCGGTGGTGCACGTATTCAGGAAGGTGTTAAATCACTTGGTGGTTACGCAGATATCTTCCAGAGAAATATTTTGGCATCCGGTGTAATTCCACAAATCTCTGCTGTGTTTGGGCCTTGTGCAGGCGGTGCGGTTTACTCCCCCGCTCTAACTGATTTTATAGTCATGAATAAAAGTGCCAGTTATATGTTTGTTACAGGACCAAAAGTAGTTAAGACTGTAACCGGAGAAACTGTAACTGAAGATGAACTTGGTGGAGCGATGGTTCATGCTGCAAAATCCGGTGTTGCACATTTGGTATCCGATGATGAAGAAGAAGGGATATCATTAATTAGAAAACTTCTAAGTTACCTTCCACAAAACAATTTAGAAGATCCGCCACTTCACCCTTGCGATGATCCAATAGATCGATTAGAAGATATTCTAAATTCAATCATACCCGAAGCAACAAATAAACCTTACGATGTTAAAGATGTAATCCATGCAGTTGTAGATCAGCATGAATTCTTGGAAATACAAAGACACTACGCTCCTAATATCATTACAGGTTTTGCAAGATTTAATGGAATGTCCGTAGGTATTGTTGCTAATCAACCAAGCTACTTAGCAGGTGTACTTGATATTAACTCATCACGTAAAGCGGCACGATTTGTTAGATTTTGCGATGCTTTCAACATCCCGATTGTAACCTTTGTGGATGTACCAGGATTCTTACCGGGAACAACACAGGAGTATGGTGGCATTATTATTCACGGTGCAAAACTTTTATTTGCATACGGCGAAGCAACAGTACCAAAAGTTACAGTCATACTTCGTAAAGCTTATGGCGGTGCATATGATGTAATGAGCTCTAAACATTTACGTGGAGATATTAACTATGCATGGCCGGGTGCTGAAATTGCTGTTATGGGTCCTAAAGGAGCAATAGAAGTTCTTCATCAAAAAGAATTACAAATGATAAACGATCCTGAAGAAAGAATTAAATTTGTAAAGGACAGAGAAGAAGATTATCGTAAAAAATTCGCGACACCCTACGTTGCTGCCAAGTATGGCTACATTGATGATGTTATAGAACCAAGGAATACTAGGTTTAGAATAATTCGTGCATTACAATCTCTTGCAACAAAGAAGGATGTAAATCCACCTAAAAAACATTCTAATCTTCCATTATAAGAAAGGATAAAAAATGTTTTTAGGATTAATACAACAGGCAGCAACAGACACTTCGGTAGTTACCGTCCATAAGAATTCAGAATTATTTTTAAAGATAGATCCGTATGGCATTGGCATGACTGTAATAGGCTATGTGGTAGTTTTTGCTGCACTTTTACTTCTCTATATAATCTTTTTCAATCTTACAAAAGTGCTGCAGATAAATGTAAAAAAACTTTTAAGACGAGAAGGAAAAGTAATCGAGATCAAAGAAGATATGTCTATTTCAGGAGAAGTAAACGCTGCAATAGCAATGGCATTACATCTTTATTTTTCTGAAATGCACGATAAAGAAGACACGGTACTAACCATAAATCAAACTTCAAGAACTTACTCACCGTGGAGTTCTAAAATTTACGGATTAAGACAGCATCCAAGATAATCGAGGATAAAAATTATGAAAAAATTTAAATTTACAATTCAAGGCAACAAATATGATGTTAATGTTGTAAATGTAGAAGACAACATTGCAGAAATAGAAGTTAATGGTGCAATATATAAAGTAGAAGTTGATAAAGTTATTGCTCAAAGCAAAACTCCCAAACTTGTAAGATCGGTTGCTGTACCATCCACCGATACCACCCCATCACAACAGAAAACAAGTGCGCCCAATACCCAAAAAGGTGCCGGTTTTGTTAAGTCACCTTTACCAGGTGTTATTCTTGAAGTGAATGTAAGAGAAGGCGATACAGTAAAAGTCGGAACAAAACTTCTTATGCTTGAAGCAATGAAAATGGAAAATAACATTAATGCCGATAAAGATGGAGTTATTAAATCTATAAAAGTAAAAGTTGGTGATTCTGTTCTTGAAGGCGATGTTCTCATCGAAATTGGAGCCTGATAATGGAACAACTATTCGAATTTATGACTCATGGTTTTGATCAGTTCTTCCGATATACAGCATTTCCAAACTTTACAGTAGGCCATGTTGTAATGTTAATAGTTGGACTAGTATTCATATATCTGGCTATCGCAAAAGAATATGAGCCATTGCTATTAGTACCAATTGGATTTGGAATGTTAGTTGGAAATATACCTTTCCTGCAAGGTGCAAATCTTCAAATCGGTATTTATGAACCGGGCAGTGTAATGGGTTATTTATACTTTGGAGTTCTAAAAGGTGTGTATCCCCCGCTCATATTTTTAGGTATTGGTGCAATGACTGATTTTTCAGCATTGTTATCCAATCCCAAATTAATGCTGTTAGGTGCAGCTGCTCAATTAGGAATTTTTGGTGCTTATATGATTGCACTGTTTTTGGGATTCTTACCTGAACAGGCTGCGGCTATTGGAATTATCGGAGGTGCTGATGGACCAACTGCAATATTTCTTGCTTCAAAACTTGCACCCGAATTAGTTGGTGCTATTGCAGTTTCAGCATATTCATACATGGCACTTGTGCCGGTTATTCAGCCCCCGATTATGAGATTACTTACAACGGATAAAGAACGTTTGATAAGGATGAAACCACCTCGCTCAGTTTCAAAAACAGAAAAGATTCTCTTTCCTATTGTTGGCTTAATCCTAACGACATTAATTGTCCCAAGTGCAATGCCGTTACTTGGTATGTTATTCTTCGGAAATCTATTAAAGGAAAGCGGAGTTACTAAGAGATTAGCCGACACTGCAAAAGGATCACTGATAGATATCGTAACAATTCTTATAGGATTAACTGTTGGTGCTTCAACTCAGGCAACAACCTTTTTAACATCACAATCTGTTGGCATATTTGCATTGGGTGCTTTTTCATTTGTGATTGCAACATCAGGCGGGATACTTTTTGTTAAGTTTATGAATTTATTTCTGAAAGAAGGTAGTAAAATTAATCCTCTAATTGGTAACTCTGGTGTTTCAGCCGTTCCAGATAGTGCGCGTGTTTCTCAAGTGGTAGGTTTGGAGTATGATAAAACCAATCACCTGTTAATGCATGCAATGGCTCCGAATGTTGCAGGTGTAATTGGCAGTGCTGTTGCCGCTGGTATTTTGTTAAGTTTCTTTATGGGATAATTGGTTATTTGTTGGTAGTAGGTAGTGAGTAGTAAAATCATAATTGCTCAAACACTACTACCAACCACCTACCACAAACTACTTACTACAAAGGATGATCTTCGTTAAACTTCTTCAATCTAAATTCTAAATCTTTAAACTGATCTCGTTTAACAAGTGATACACAAGCGCGTATTCCTTCCAATCTTTCGCTACCGGTTATTGCAAGTGATATTGCACTGATTCCATAATATAAAAGTTCGTTAAGCAAATCTTCTCCGCTGTAACCTGGATATGAAAATGTAAAATAAAATCCATCGGCAATTGGCTCATCTTCATCCTTATCATATACAATCTTAAATCCATTATCAGTAAATAACTTTTTCATTATATGGGCTTTTTCACCATACTCTTTTACCTCTTCAACAAAATTTAATTTACCTTCATTTGCAGCTTTAAATATTGCAGCAAGAGCATATTGAGATGAGTGAGTAATTCCTGCACTCAAAGTGTATATACTGCCAAAAACCATTGAATAACCGAACAACTCTTTTGCGTAATACTTTTTAAGAGAAGGATAACTTCTGTTATAAAGTTCATCTGAAATAATCATCATACCAACACGCTGTCCTGCATAACTAAATGCTTTAGAACTTGAAATAGTTAAAATATAATTGTTAGTGTATTTTGCAACCGTTGGCTGATAAGGAGGAACACCCGGTTTAGACATATCTGTTCTGAAATCCATTGCGAAATATGCAAGATCTTCTATCGCAACTACATCATACTTATTACAAAGGTCACCAATTATCTGCAACTCTTTTTCAGTAAAGCAAATCCAAGATGGATTATTTGGATTGGAGTATAGCATACAGGAAATATTTCCCTTGCTCATTATGGATTCGAGTTTATCTCTTAATTTATCTCCACGAAAATTATAAACATCAAACGATTCCATTTTCTGATTTAAAACTTTTAGCTGCTGGCGGTGTACAGGAAAACCAGGATCAATTAAAAGTGTTGTATCCTTGAGTGGGTTACACCTGTTAAGCGTCATAAAAGCAGCAAAACTACCCATCATGGAACCGCAGGTTGGAATGCATCCTTCAGGACTTACATCAATATCCATAAATAGTTTTACAAACTTTGATGTCTCAACTTTCAGTGGTTGGATGCCATAAATATCAGGATAAATTGCAGCCACACCTCTTTTAAGTGCTTCGATTTCAGCATCAACGCCAATTTTTGTCGGCGGAAGACCAGGAATACCCATTTCCATTCTTACAAACTTTTCTCCGGTTGCCCTTTCTATTTCATCAATCAATTTTTTTACTTCACGGATTGAAGATCTGCCCGGACTTTCGAGTTTACTTTCTTTAACTTTCTGTGTAACAATTTGATAATCAATCGGTGTGTTTTTGTTCTGTAAATTCATAGAATTGCCAATGCTAATTGATAAAAATTCTTTAATCAAAATTAACAAGCATACTTTGGGGAAGCAAGTATTTGAATAAATGCTGGTTCTAAATAAAAATAGAAATGAAATCAAAATCATTGGAGCTAATTGATTCTCTCAGACATGCTATATCACTTTGTCCCAAACACTAAGGTTTTATCTCAATATTTTTACTAATTTTGCTCACGTTATAATATTTTCTTTGAAAATGAATAATGAAACTGGCTTAATTTATGAGAAAATAAACCGATCAAAAAAAAAGATACATCAATTCGATAAACTAAAGCATAGAGAATTAATAGAATGCACAATCAACTTTTAAAGAAAATTGAAAATAAAACCGCCGTGATTGGAATAATCGGTCTTGGCTATGTAGGACTTCCACTAGCTTTAGAGTATGCAATAAAAGGATTTAAAACAATTGGGTTTGATATCGATGAAAGAAAAATACCAATCCTAAATTCCGGTAAAAGTTATATTAAGCATATTAAAGCAGATAAGATTAAGAAAACAGTTGGCAATAAAAAATTTTTCGCAACAGCAGATTTTACAAGATTACCTGAAGCTGATGCTATAATAATATGTGTTCCCACTCCGCTTAATGAACATCGTGAACCTGATATGACCTTCATTGAAAACTCCGGTAAAATGATCGCTCAATATTTAAGGGTTGGACAATTTGTATCTCTTGAATCATCAACATATCCTGGCACAACAGAAGAAATTCTTTTACCGATGTTTGAGAATGCACCGATTACGCAAAATTCAAAAGACAAAATTCAAAATTTAAAAACTAAGAAGTTTGTGGTAGGTAAGGATTTCTTTTTGGCATTTTCACCGGAACGTGAGGATCCTAATAATCCTAATTACTCCACTGCTACAATTCCTAAAGTAGTTGGCGGAGTTACAGCAAACTGTCTTAAAGTTGCTTTAGCAATTTATAACCAGGTAATAGTAAAAACTGTACCTGTTTCTTCTCCACGCGCTGCAGAAGCAACAAAGCTGCTTGAAAATATTTATCGTTCAATAAACATAGCTTTGGTTAATGAACTTAAAATGGTTTTTGAGAGAATGAACATAGACGTTTGGGAAGTTGTAGATGCTGCTGCAACTAAACCGTTTGGATTTCAGGCATTCTATCCCGGTCCTGGTCTAGGTGGACATTGTATTCCAATCGATCCATTCTATCTGACGTGGAAAGCTCGTGAGTTTGAAATAAGTACAAAGTTTATTGAATTGGCGGGTGAGATAAACACTTTTATGCCTTATTATGTCATTGAAAAAGCAGCAGAAGTATTGAACAAGTTTAAGAAATCATTAAACGGCTCAAAGGTTTTAATCCTTGGTGCATCGTATAAGAAAGATATTGATGATATGCGTGAATCTCCATCTCTAAAACTTATTGAGATACTTAGAGAGAAAGGGACTAAAGTAGATTATAATGATCCTTACGTTCCAAAGCTTCCGAAAACAAGAAAATATCAATATGACATGGAGTCTGTTGACTTGAGCAAAAAGAATCTTGCTAAATATGATTTAGTTCTATTAAGCACTGATCATACAGATTATAATTACAAATTTATTACTGCAAATTCAAAGTTGATAATAGATACTAGAAATGCATTTGAGCGAGCTGGGATTAAATCAGAAAAAGTGTTTAAGGGATAATATATAACATGAAAAACTTTGCAATTACAGGTGTTGCTGGATACATAGCACCACGACATTTACAGGCAATAAAAGATACAGTCAATAATCTAGTTGCTGCAGTCGATCCTCACGATTCAGTTGGAATTCTTGATCGTTATTTCCCAAAAACAAGTTACTTTACCGAGTTTGAAAGATTTGACAGACACCTTGAAAAACTTAGAAGAACTCATTCACCGGAGAAAATAGATTATCTTTCAATCTGTTCACCGAACAACTTACACGACGCACATATAAGATTAGGTTTACGTGTTGGTGCTGATGCAATTTGTGAAAAACCATTAGTGCTCAATCCCTGGAACCTTGATCAACTTCAAGAAATTGAATATGAAACGGGAAAAAAGGTTTACAATATTCTTCAGTTGAGAGTCCATCCTGTACTTGTTGCAATTAAAGAGGAACTCGCGAAGACTTCGAATAAAAATATTAAGCACGATGTTGTGTTAACTTATGTAACCTCACGAGGACCTTGGTATAATTACTCATGGAAAGGAAGAGAGGAAGTTTCTGGTGGAGTTGCCACAAATATAGGCATTCATTTTTTTGATATGCTGATGTGGATGTTTGGTGGTGTGCAGAAGAATCATCTTTTCTTAAGAGAGCTTAATAAGGCTGCTGGATTTATTGAGTTACAAAATGCGAACGTTAAGTGGTATCTTTCAATCGATGGTAAAGATCTTCCGAATGAAGCAGTGGAAAAAAATAAATCTACTCACAGATCCATAACAATCGATGGTAAAGAACTGGAGTTTACAGAGGGCTTTACTGATCTTCATACAAAAATCTATGAGGGTATTATTGCAGGTAATGGTTTTGGAATTGAGACAGCAAGACCCTCAATCGAAGCGGCATATGATATCAGACATTTGCCGGTTACTAAAGTAAATGAGTTGTTTCATCCAATGTTGCTTTAAACCATTTGAAATTAATCACAGAAGAATATTAATTATCGAAAAAGAGATAATAAAACTGAATTGGAGAATTTTATGAGTGAAAATAAAAACTATTATGTAAATGAACATGCAGTTGTTGACGATGGTGTTGAGATTGGGGAAGGAACTAAAATATGGCACTTCTCTCATATTCAAAGTGGTTCAAAGATTGGTAAGAAATGTGTCTTTGGGCAGAACGTTAATGTTGGCAACAATGTCACAATTGGAAACTTCTGCAAGATTCAGAATAATGTTTCTATATATGAGGGAGTTACGTTAGAAGATTATGTATTCTGCGGACCTTCAATGGTATTTACAAACATAATAGATCCAAAATGCAAATACCCGCAAGTTGGTGCACAATTTTATGTTAAAACTCTGGTTAAAGAGGGAGCATCAATCGGAGCAAATGCTACAATTGTATGCGGTAATACTCTGGGAAAACATTGTATGATTGGAGCAGGTACTGTCGTCACAAAGGATGTTCCTGACTATGCTTTGGTAATTGGTACACCAGGCAGAGTTGTAGGATGGGTATCAGAAGCAGGTAAAAAATTAGAATTCAATTCTGATGGTAAAGCATTTTGTGAAAAATCCGGGAAAAACTATTTACTAAAAGATACTACTGTAACAAGTGATTAACTAAATATTATAAATCATTTTATTATTATGGTTTATATCATTTACTAATAAATTATTTTGATATAAAAAACTCTATTATTATAATCGATAGATTCCAATAATCGTTCAACTTCCTTTCGAATTTTCAAAATATATTTATTCCAGAATTAATAACTTAAATAATATTACCGATTTAAATTTGAAGTCATATTTAACACCAATCCAATACTAAAACACATCTTTATCTAAGAATCTATTCTTCAATATTGAATCTCTTGCTCCGGTTAGAAAAATAATAACCATGCAAAAAGCTTATCCAAATAATTGATCACTCTTATACTTTTTTTACCGCTGAAACTTAAGCTGATTAACTAATAAATTGCTCAACCAACTTAAACTCAATAAGAACTTTTAACTAATATTTTACAAAATAATTATTTAATTTTATTATTAGTAAAAACATAACAAACCTTAGAAAGAAAAAAATGGCAAATGCAGTTATAACAGGAGGATCAGGTTTTTTAGGATCACATTTATGTGATAGATTGTTAAATGAGGGGATGAATGTAATCTGCATTGACAACTTATTAACAGGTAGTTTAGATAACATTCAGCATTTATTTGGTAATCCTAAATTTAGATTTATTCATCACGATGTAACAAACTTTATCCACGTGGCAGGCGATGTTGATTATATCCTGCACTTCGCCTCCCCTGCCAGCCCGATTGATTATCATCAGCTTCCCATACAGACATTGAAGGTAGGATCGTTGGGTACTCATAAAGCTTTAGGATTAGCTAAGGAAAAAAGAGCGCGCTTTTTACTTGCTTCAACTTCAGAAGTTTACGGTGATCCGTTGATGCATCCGCAAAAGGAAGATTACTGGGGAAATGTTAATCCGGTTGGTCCCCGCGGTGTTTATG
Organism: Ignavibacteriaceae bacterium; assembly: GCA_041738675.1. Lineage (GTDB taxonomy): Bacteria > Bacteroidota > Ignavibacteria > Ignavibacteriales > Ignavibacteriaceae > IGN3. The sequence continues at coordinate 44,842 of JBGSPH010000018.1, read as the reverse complement.
ATGAAGCTAAAAGATTTGCTGAAGCACTTACAATGGCGTATCAAAGATATCATAACATCAGCACAAGAATTGTAAGAATATTTAATACCTATGGTCCGCGTATGCGACTAAGAGACGGACGTGCGATACCCGCTTTTTTTTCTCAAGCATTAAACAACGAACCAATCACTGTTTTTGGTGATGGTAGTCAGACAAGAAGCTTTATCTATATCGATGACGAAGTAGAAGGTATATTCAGGTTATTGTTATCTGATGAAAAAGAGCCTGTTAATATCGGAAATCCCGAAGAGATAACAGTTAAGCAGATGGCAGAGGAAATTATTGAATTGACCGGATCTACTAGCAAAATAATTTATGAACCTCTTCCGATTGATGATCCTCAAGTACGGCAGCCGGATATTTCTAAAGCAAAACGTGTTCTTGGATGGGAGCCTAAAGTACATCGCAAAGAAGGATTGAGTAAAACTATGGAGTACTTCAGGCAAAAAATTAATATATAAGTGTTGAGAATTTTTACTTAAGCTACAGTTAAAAAAATCTAGCTCTTCTTAGAAGTAACGTGAGATTTTAAGCCAAGTGTAATAATAAAATTTGCTAAATCTTTACAATCAATGTAGGTTGTGCCATTTTTAATTCTTTCCGCAAATTCACCATTTGTAATTATAAATTTTCTTTTGATTTCGCTTGCAGATGGTTTAAAGTGTATAACTTCCTCGTAGTCTTCTTTTTTCACATCCGTAGTAAGTAAGCATTTACCATGAAGATTAACAGGTGTGGTACCTTTTCTAGAAGTACCGATAATATAGAACATCGGATCGTCGTCAATATCCATAATACTTATATCACGATATCCAAGAGAACTAAAAAAGTATTTCATCAATGCTTTGTAACTATTTAAATCAATTATCTGAAGTTTTTTTATAAGTTTATTTCTTTCACTATTAAGCATTTTTTTGAATTGATCGTTCATACCAAAAATGTATAACCAATCATCCATAGTTATTAGTTCAGACAAAGTTTCACTTTTCAGATTATCAAATAGATAGCGGTTATCAAAACCTTTTTCAACTATCAAACTGTTAAGTTCTTCTTCAAAAGTGTTTTTAATATTATAATTATAAACCACAACCGGCGAATGAACAATTTCTGAGATGCCAATTTCATCATCATTCTGCCATTGTGTAACAGGATTCCACCATTGATCAAAATTAAAGATGTACGATACTTTGTTAAGATTAATATTTATACGCGAAGGTTTTAGATTTGTAATTAATACTGTTATATCACGTCGGTCGTAAAATCCAGCCAGAGTTTGTTTAAGTTCTTCAGTTGACATTCCATTTCTGCCAACAATAAATTTTATGTCATTCATTTCAAGAGCTTTTTCAATTTTTTTCATCCCATTAACATCATACTGTGTAAATATAATAGCTTTCTTTTTATTTTTTGAAATAGCTTCTACCTGCTCAAGCAGAAGATTAGCCTTAGGACTAATATTACGGAATGATGAGAAGTTTAGTATTTGTTTTAGCCTATGAATAATGGTAAAAATATTAGATTGAAATCTTAATGGATTAGGACTTTCAAAAAGCAGACTAAGTTCTTTTTTTGATTGTGTGAGAGCTTCAGAGTACTCAAATAACTGCATCTCATCAAGTTCCAACCAAATGTCTTTATACATTGTTACAGGTTCATCTCCTTGTAAATCAGTAAGAGATTTACCAAAAGTGCTGAACGAAACTTTTGTCGTAAATTCAAACTCTGCAAGCAGCCTTTTAACAGCTTTTTCAGTATTCACGGCACTCAAGAACCATATATATTCAGGTTCAATTTTGGTAACTAGCTGATTAATCTGGTCTGAAGCAGATTTAATATTAACTAATTCATCAAACAAAACCAGATCAAGTTTATCAAAATCTTTAATTTCAGTTTTGCCAATATCATTAATATCAAGAAACCAGATTACAGATGTTCCTTTTATTTTTTTTGTCGTACCGGGATCAATTTTTTTAAGTTTGAGTTCTTTTGTAAAAGATTTAAGTGAAGGTGTCCAGTAGTTTGTAAATCGTGTTTTATCACTAATTAGCAATACTGATCTTACGCCTCCCTTTTTAGCTAAGAAACCTAATGCAGCAGATGCCTGATCAAACTTATCATAACCAAGTTCATCATTTAATACGGCAAAATTATTTGATGTAAGAAATTCTGATGACTGAAGTTGATAATCAGTGAGAGGATTGATCATTTTAGAATATTCCTGCCAACCCAGTTCTCTGAATGATGATAACAAAGTCATGATATTATTTTTTGAAATTTCTGTAACCGATGGATCATTTATAGCATCAATAACCACAGGCTCAAAATTCTTTTGTGCTATTACAACTTTTTTGACAATTGTTTTCGGTACATCAATTTTAACTTTGAATACAGGATGTGCTATTTCAAAAGATGGAGAATAGAACTGTATATCAGCCTGCAGCATTTCCTCGATTGGAATAGTGTAAGATTCTGTTGTACTTTCAATGAGATTATCAATCCCTGGAACATCAATTTTATTTAAATCAGGTGGTGAAAAGCTTTCTATATCAATATTTTTAGAACTGACTAAAGTGTGATCAAACTTTTCAACATTTAGTAATTCTATATTATAAATTTCGGGAATAAGGTTTGCTAGTTCATCAGTAATTTTTGGCGGTGATATTAATAGAGGAACATCATTAACGTCAATCTCAGAAAAACTAAAGTTCTGATCATAAGTTGCAGATGCATTATTAATAAATTGTGAAGTCTGATCAAATGATTTAGCTGGTTCAGAAATAAATTTTGAAGATTGATCATACAATTCAGGAGCCTGAGCAATAAAAATAGATGATTGATCAATCACTTCTGGAGCTTGAGGAAGTGCCGAGTTAAGATCAATAACTTCGGGAGGAGAAAGAACCTTTTCTTTCATAGTAAACAGCTGAGGTCGAGCAAGTCCAAAGAATATTAGATAAGCTTTAGGTTTATCAAGCAAATAGCTTTGCTTAAGTTCTGGAATTTTGTAATTAGGCAGACGGAATTTAAGCTTTAGGGAGTTAGGTGCAATTAATTTTTCAACCGGAAAATCTTCAACTTCATCCGAGTAATAAATTTCAGTTACTTCGCTTTCAATAATTTTGGGAGCGCGTAACCATTTAGCATAATGGAAATCATCACTGGTTTCCAGTTTAGAAACTTTATCTGCAATTTTTGTTCTTGCGGTACGGAGCATTTAGCTATCAATTATTAATCGTTAGTACGCTGCAACTGTACCTGTTCGCATGCTGCTTTAAGTCTTTCAAATGGTTCAGAAAGATTTCTTGACTCGGCAATTTTTTCAAGACTTTCTTTAATGCCCTTAAGTTCTGCTTCAAACTTTTTAGAAGTTTCAACATAACCTTTAGCGGATCCATTAAGAGGAGTATTCAGCAACTCAACTGCTGTGTTGCTTCTTGATTTTTCCTTTTCATCGCTCAAAAGGCGAACCACTCTAATTCCCTGTTTATTATTAGCACCAAGGAACAATGGGTCTTTAACTACTATAAGATCAATCTGTTCATTCACTGCGTTAAGAAGTGGAACAGAAATTAATTCTACGAGAATATGCTCTAGTAATACATCACCGTACAAGGTTTTTTGAAAACTCGTTGGACGAATTGGTGCTGTAACTCTAAATTCCAAAGGTTTTGTTTCTGCATCAGTTACCAAAATTGCTCCCATTACACCACCATTTTCACTTAGTGTGTAAGTTTCAAGGAATGCCACTTTTGTAATTTCCATTTTATTACTCCGATTATTTCAAATTGTTGAAAAATTATTTGCAAGAGTATTTTTCAAGATTAGTGCCATGATTTGACAAGAATGTCGCCAATTCAAATAATTGGAATACAAGTAAAATTGTACGAGTTATAAAAATTTGGGAGGACAAAATTGACGCTAAAAACAAGCATTATATGTATAAATCAAAATATCTTACATGAGAAAATCGAGCTAAAAAAAATTTTCCACATTTTTCAGACATAACTACATGATACCTTAGTAAATCAATATGTAAGTAAAAATCCTACAAGTGTAAATAATTTTACAAGTTTTGAAAGAATTACCGGGTTTGAGTTCAAGTTCAAGCTTAATTGACTGAACCAAGAGATAATTTTGATAGATAGTAATTTCTAAATTCAAGGGGTTGGATAGTCGACTTTATTAAGTTTCATTTTACGAGGAAATTATGGTGACTTAATTAGCTGTAAGATTGAAAAAATATCTTGACAGTTAATGAAAGTTAGTTTAGTTTTATATAGACTAAATCTAAATAATATGCAAAAAATATGAAAACAGCTTCAAAATTAAATTTTGGTGAACGAGCAATTATAAGTGATATTGATAATTCACATCCATCCTTTAGAAGAATTCTAGAAATAGGTTTTACTCCGGGGCAAGAAATAGAACTTGTAAACTCATCTGCTTTTAACGATCCACTGGCATTTGCCTTAAGAGGTACTTTAATTGCTATTCGAAAACATGAAGCTGACTGTATAATACTGCTATGAATATGGCTTCGTTAGAGAAGTTACATCTTATCACACTCGTGGGTCCCCCCAATTCTGGAAAAACAACATTATTTAACCAGTTGAGTGGAAAGAATTTTAAGACAGTAAACTATCCAGGTTCAACTGTAGAATACTCTACTAGTAAAATCCAGAGTAAATTTGGAATTGAAGCAGATGTTTTAGACTCCCCCGGCATAATCAGTTTAAACTCCAACTCACCAGATGAAGAAATATCAATAAATTCTTTGTACAGTCATCCAAAATTGGGATCACCGAGTTTATTAATTGTCACAATAGATGCAAGCCAGATATCACGACATTTATTATTAGCCAAACAATTACTTGCATCAGGCTTTGATATAATAGTTGTATTGACGATGAATGACATCCTTGCTAAAAGAGGATATGAAGTTGATGAAAATAGATTAGCGGAGGAATTAGGCTGCAGCGTAATTAAAGTAAATGGTAGAACGGGCAAAGGCATTGATAAACTCATAAGTTGTGTAAAACCTAAATTGAACTCAGATTCTCTTGAGAATAAAAACCAGCCATATAAAGCATTTGAAAATATCAGTAAAGAAAAACTCTTAACTTTGTACTCAGACATTGAAAGGATTGAAAGAAACGTAATCGTCTCAATTAGTAACGGATCACAACCTAACATTAAAAAAGCTAATGAAAAACTTCAAATATTAAATCCCACATTAAAATACGGCAGTAATAGACCTGATGAACGAACATTAAAAATAGATAAGTTGTTATTAAGCAGACGATGGGGTTTACTTTTCTTTTTTCTTATAATGGCGTTTACCTTTACCTCTATCTTCTGGCTAGCTAATCCTTTTATGGAAATCGTTGATGAGTTTTTCGGATATCTTTCAACTTCTGCTTCGGGATTATTAGGGAACACGTGGTATAGTGATTTAATTGCTGATGGTATTATAAGCGGTACCGGTTCAGTTTTAGTGTTTCTTCCACAAATATTGATATTGTTTCTTATTCTCGGTTTATTGGAAGATACTGGATATTTAGCTCGAGGTGCGATGCTGATCGACAAGCCTTTATCAAAAATCGGGTTAAACGGAAAATCTTTTGTACCTATGCTTTCTGGATTTGCATGTGCGATACCTGCAATGCTTGCTGCCAGAACAATCTCTAATAGGCGTGAGCGTTTATTAACAATTTTTATTATTCCTCTTATGAGCTGTAGTGCAAGGTTGCCTGTGTATGCCTTACTTATCGCTTTCTTAACTCCGGCAGATAAAGCCTGGCTTGGGGGAATTGCATTAGCAGTTATTTACATATCAAGTATTATAGGTTCATTAGTGGTTGCTGCATTAATTAATAAGTTTAATAAAAAAATTATTAACGCTGTGGATAGCTCATCATTTATATTAGAGCTACCAGCATACCGTGTACCAAAAATTAAAAATGTAATCAGAAATTCTCTTGAAAGTGTAAAACAATATATTTATAAAGCTGGACCAATAATTTTAGTGTTATCAATTGCTATATGGTTTTTAACATATTTCCCAAATCACACACCTGAAATAAATACAAACGGATTGACACAAGATCAAGTTGTACAAATGATCAAAGCAGAACGGTTATCTACTTCTTATGCAGCAGATCTTGGTAAATTTATTCAACCTGTTATGAGTCCTTTGGGAATGGATTGGCGAATTGGTGTATCACTGATTGCAGCTTTTGCAGCACGAGAGGTATTTGTAAGCTCCTTAGCTATGATCTTTAAAGTAACAGATGAAGATAATTTGCAATCATCCATTTTATTTGCAATGAAAGATGCCATAAATGAAAAAACAGGCAAGCCTTTATTTACAGTACCCACAATTATCGGACTTATTGTGTTCTTTATTTTCGCAATGCAGTGTCTCTCCACAGTTGCAGTTTCTAAAAAAGAAACTGGAGGATGGAGAATACCGATTTTGCAAATATTTATTTTTACAGCCATTGCGTATGTGTTCTCATTTATTACTGTAAGTTCTTTAAAACTCATCGGATTTTAATCTAGTTTTAAAAACGATAAAAATGTTTAATGGTTTTTTAATGAATTCAATTATATAATTCTTTTAATTAGTTTAGTAGTAAATTAATTTAAAGTAGTAATAGCGAGTATAAATAGTGAAAAATGAAAAAGCCGCAGAAATATTCAGATCATTTCTGAAGCGCGGCAAGTACAGGATTACTCCTGAAAGATTTGAAGTTCTTGATGCAGCACTTGATCACAATGGGCATTTTGGAGCTGATGATTTATTTATACAATTAAAAAATTTGAAGTCTAAAGTATCTCGTGCGACTGTGTATAATACATTAGAACTGCTTGCACAATGTGATCTTTTGAGTAAAAGAAATTTTGGAGATAATCTTAATAGATTTGAAAGCAATTTTAAGCGGCAGACACATGATCATCTGATTTGTATAGAATGTGGAAAGATAGTAGAATTTTCAGATCCGCGAATTAAAAACATCCCAAAAGAGATTAGTGAAAAGTTTGGTTTTGAAATGAGTAGTTACTCCTTCAACATATTTGCAAGATGTAAAAATCAAAAAGAATGCAAAAACAGAAAATAATTTTTATCAATAAACATCCCTTAATAGATGAAGAAAAGTAAATATCCAATTATTTGGACAAAAGAAAATTTTTCAATAAAGATATTCTGTTCCATTCCAAATATTGCAACTGGAATTTTAGTAAAAGCTGATAACGCACATTTTATAGTTGATCCAGGTGACGGAATATTACGTGATCTTAACAAAGAACTAAAAATAAAAGATATAGTAAATATTTCAGATGTTTTTGTTACACACGGTCATCACGATCATGTTGGCGGAGTATGGTCATTATTAACTTATTTAAGAGTTATGAATAAAAGGACACCACTCGTTATTCATTATCCAAAAGGATGCCTTGAGATAGTCCATATTTATAATGCATTTAAAAAAGTTTACAGCAGCAGCATTACATACGATTTAATTTTAAAAGAGATTAGCGGTGACAAATATTTTAAGAGTAAAAAAGTTCTAATAAAACCTTTTCCTGTTATCCACAAAGAATATTTATCAGATAATAAAACGACCAGACAGGTGCCTGCCTTAGGCTTTAAGTTTACATTTAATGATATGAAAATTTGTTATGGCGGTGATACCGCATATTGTGAAGATTTAGTTAAACATGCTAAAGGTTCTGACTTGGCAATCTTAGAAGCCGGACATGATGATGATACTCCGGATGAAATGCATATGACGTTAAGCGAGGCAAAATCAATCGGTAGAACCGCAAAAGAATATTATCTTGTCCACGTACCTGAGTAGTGATAATTAATAATTAAGAAGTATAAACTAAGAGAGTTTGAAGAATGAAATCATTTGTCATTTTTAATTTAATATTTGCAATAACCTGCCAGATAACAGTTTTTACACAAGATAAAAGTTTTTTGTTTGATGGCGAAAAACACTTTAAGAATGTTAAAATGTTAACAACAGAGGGAGAGAATGCTGAAGCATATTTTTCTTTTGATGGAAAGAAATTAATTTATCAGGCAACATTTGATTCGATGGAATGTGATCAGATATTTACAATGAATATTGACGGAACCGAACGTAAGTTAGTATCTACAGGAAAAGGCAGAACAACTTGTGCTTATTTTTATCCTGACGAAACAAAAATTGTCTATGCTTCAACACATCTAACTGATGAAAAGTGCCCTCCCCCACCCGATCGTTCTAAAGGATACGTTTGGAAACTTTATGAATCGTTTGATATCTTTTTAAAGGATGGAGATGAGTTAAAACAATTAACCAATTCTCTTGGGTATGATGCAGAAGCAACTGTATCACCAAAGGGAGATAAAATTGTTTTTACATCACTAAGAAATGGTGATCCGGAAATTTACACTATGAATTTAGATGGCAGCAATCAAACAAGATTAACATTTGAAACTGGTTATGACGGCGGACCATTTTTCTCACCCGATGGAAGTAAAATAGTTTTCCGTGCAAGCAGACCAAAGACCGATGAACAGATGGCTGATTATAATGATCTTGTTGAAAACGGATATGTTCGCCCAACTGCACTTGAAATTTTTGTTATGGATGCTGATGGTAAAAATATGAAGCAGATTACAAGTCTTGGCAAAGCAAGTTTTGCACCGTTCTTTCATCCGGGCGGACAAAAAATAATTTTCTCTTCTAATTACCAGGGTGATACTCCCAGAGATTTTAATTTGTTCATGATAAATATTGATGGAACCGGATTAGAAAGGATAACGTTCAACCCTTCATTCGATGGTTTCCCTATGTTTTCTCCCGATGGCAAGTATTTTGTATTTGGATCAAACAGGTTTAATAAAAAAGAATCTGATACAAATATTTTTATAGCAGAATGGGTTGACTAGCGATGAGTTTGGAATTTAGAATTAGAAATTAATCATACGGAATAGGAAGTAATTAAATGAAAAAATTGTTTTTAGTGTTAGCATTTTTAACGGGAATTACATCAGCACAAAATAATCCAGAAATAACTTCAGCTGAAATTCAGGATCATATAAATTATCTTGCCTCTGATCAACTTGAAGGTAGAATGACCGGAACTTCTGAATTATATAAAGCAGCAGAATTTTTGAAAAAAGAATTTGAGAGTTATGGTTTAAAACCACTTTTTAATGGAAGTTACTTTCAAGAATTTCCATTCATGGAAAAACTTGAATTAAGTTCTGAAAATATTTTAGAATTAAATTTTGAAAATGAATCATTATCTGAGATTTATTATATGGTAGTTGGTAGTGATTATACAACCCTATCATTTTCGGATAATCTACTTGTTGAGAGCGAATTAATATTTGCAGGGTATGGAATTTCTGCAGAAGAATTAGATTATGATGACTATGCAAATGTAGATGTCAAAGATAAAATTGTGCTTGTATTCAGAAATCATCCTGATATGAAAAGTCCGCATTCTAAATTTGAGCAATATTCAAGTTTAAGATACAAGACTACAAATGCCCGTGACAAAGGGGCAAAAGGAATAATTTTTCTAAATACACTAGATAAGACTGAAGATGAATTGATACCTCTGAAATATGATAACGCTGGAAAGATTAAAGATATTTCTGCTGTTCAGTTAAAAAGAAATGTAGCCGATGATATATTTCGTAAATACAATACTGATATTATCTCAATACAAAAATTAATTGATTCATTAAAAACACCAGCTTCCTTTGCGTTAAAAAACTATAGTGCAAAAATTATAACGGATGTTCAAGAAGTCAGAGGGAAAAGCGTTAATGTTGGTGCATATTTGGATGCAGCTAATGAAAAATTCAGAGATGAATACTTAGTGATTGGTGCTCACTTCGATCATCTTGGCTGGGGTGGACAAAATTCATTGTACATGGGTGAACCTTCAATCCACAACGGTGCTGATGATAATGCTTCCGGCACTACTGGTTTATTAGAATTAGCTGAGAAGTTTGCATCAATAATAAATCAACTCGATAGAAAAGTAGTTTTCGTGGCTTTCTCAGGTGAAGAACTTGGATTGCTCGGATCAAGTTATGTAGTTAACAACTTCCCTCTTCCGATTGAAAATGATATAACAATGATAAATATGGATATGATAGGAAGATTAAATGATAAAAATGATCTGATAGTTTATGGGACTGGAACATCATCAAAATGGAAAAATATTCTTGATGAAAAAAATGAATACGATTTAAATCTTACTTTTAACGATGAAGGATTTGGACCAAGCGATCATTCATCTTTTTATGGTAAGAAAGTTCCTGTTCTGTTTTTCTTTACAGGAACTCACTCAGATTATCATAAGCCATCGGATGATGCAGATAAGATAAATGCGGCAGGACAGGAAAAAGTTTTAAAATACGTTTATGATGTTGCCTTGACAATCGTTAATTCCGAAACACGTCCCGATTATATTTCTGTTGAGAGAAAAGACACAGGAAAAATGACCGGCACAAAAGTTTACGTTGGTACCGTTCCAGATTTTGCCGGAGAAGTTGATGGTTATAAGCTTGGCGGTGTAACGGATGGAAGTCCTGCTGCAAAAGCCGGATTACAAGCCGGAGATATTATTACACAGTTTGGTGAAAAGAAGATTTCTAATATATATGATTTTACCTATGCTTTAGGTGATTATGTTCCAGGAGATAAAGTAAAAGTTTTAGTAAAACGGGGTGAAGAAGAATTAACTTTTAATATTGAGCTTGGATCAAGATAAGAAAGTTTCTCTTTCTATAATTTTTAATCGATGATAAACTCTAATTGAATGTCATCGATTTTTTTTGTTAAAATTAAGTTAACACTTTATCCAAAGTAATCATTTAAAGTTGATGAATAATTTAATTTCTGAATAAACGATGTTATCTTTGTCTTGTATTACAACAAGGAAATAATTTGATAATAAAAGTTTTATTTGTTTGCACTGGAAACATTTGTCGATCTCCTGCAGCCGAAGGAATATTTAAAAAATTTGTTGAGGATGCCAAATTAGGAAATGATATTTCAATAGATTCAGCGGGAACAATTGGCTATCACTCAGGAGAATTGCCCGATACACGGATGAGAAAACACGCATCCGTAAGAGGATATAATTTGGATAGTCACGCAAGACAATTTACTCCTAAAAATGATTTTGAAGAATTTGATTACATAATTACCATGGATGATGATAATTTTGCGGATATAACAAAATTAGATTACAAAAAAATATTTAGTAGTAAAATATTTAAGATGGTAGATTTCATTTCTGATAAAAATATTAATGAAGTTCCTGATCCGTATTATGGAGGTGCAGAAGGATTTGAATTTGTAATTGATATCCTTGAAAACGGCATAAAAAATCTCTTAACTAAGATTAAAAATGACCTTGAGAGAAATAATTAAACACAAAATTGAAACGGTAATTGATGATAAAATAGATACGCAGCGTTCCGTATCCGGCGGCTGTATTAACGATGCTAAAATAATTACAACAAAATCAGGTATGTCCTATTTTGTAAAGACAAAGAGTAATTATGCAAAAGATATGTTCTTAAAAGAAGCAAATGGATTACGAGAACTAGCAAAGGCTAATGTAATTCGTGTTCCCAATGTTATTTATGTTGATAATGATTTTATTATTATTGAAAATATTATACCACATACAAAAAATAAATCATTCTGGGAAAATTTTGGAAGAGATTTTGCAAGACTACATAAATGTACCAACACAAGTTTTGGCTTTTATGAAGATAATTATATTGGTTCAACTCCACAATTAAACCTCCCAAATAAAATGGAATCTGTTAGCTGGGTAGAATTTTATTTTAATAAACGATTATTGTTTCAATACAAACTTGCAGAAAAGAATGGCTATGCCGGTGAAGAATTATGCAGCGTTTTTTTTCAATTGGAAAGTAAAATTAGTTCTATACTAAAAGATTGTGAAACAAAACCAAGTTTATTGCACGGTGATTTATGGAGTGGGAATTTTATAACTGATGAAACCGGCAACGCTTGTTTAATCGATCCTGCAGTTTATTACGGACATCGTGAGGCTGATCTTGCAATGACGAAATTATTTGGTGGATTTGATGATAGATTTTACTCAGCATACAACGAAGTGTATCCTTTTGATGCTGGCTATGAATATAATGAGAATATTTACAAACTCTACCACGTTCTTAATCATTTAAATTTATTTGGCAGCGGGTATTATAATCAAGCTGTAAGTTTGATAAAGTTTTATTTGTAGAAATAAGAATGCCAGACTTCGATAAACGCAGCCTGGCATAAATGTTTTCAAATCGTTAAGAAATAATTAAAAAATTATTTCACATCCAAAACTTCAACATCAAAAATTAAAGTTGAGTTTGGTGGAATCTTTCCAAGATCTCGATCACCATATGCCAAGTTTGATGGAACAATCAATCTTGCTTTACTTCCTTTTTTCATTAATTGTACGCCTTCATCCCATCCAGGAATAACCTGTCCAACACCAGCAACAAAAGTAAATGGTTCATCACGTTCAACAGAACTATCAAACTTGGTTCCGTCCAATAAAAACCCGCTATAGTGAACTGTAGCTTGTTTTTCTTTACCGACTAGTTCGCCTTCACCTTCTTGGATTATTGCATACTGTAATCCGGATGCAGTAGTTTTAAATAATGTTGAATCGACATCCCACATCTTAGCTACAACGGCTTCTTTTGTGCTAACTAATTCAATTAAAACTTTAATACTTGAGTTTGGGGGAATTGGTCCCATTCCCTCTGGCCCGTAAGCAAGATTGGATGGAACAACAATAGTTCTTTGCCCACCAGCTTTCATTCCAACAATACCTTCTTCAGAACCTTTGATAAAAGATTCAGTACCCAGAACAAATTTCATTGGCTGATTCATTGCATAAGAATCAGCAATAAGATCAACTTTTTTTGTAGAATCAACTGACCAATCACTAAAAAGATCTGATGAATCTTTGACAATCCAACCTTTGAAATGAACTTCAATAAGATCACCGTTTTTAGCCTCAGCCCCAGTCCCAACTTTAACATCATTGTATTTAAGTCCTGATTTTAGAGTAATAGAATCCGGATTGTTTGAACAGCCCAAAATCAACACAACACTAAATAGTGCAATAAGAATACTTTTCATGAAATTTCCTTTAAATTGAGGGTCGAATATATTCATTTATTCAAATAAAACATAAATAAATTTAATATGAAATTGCTAGTGTTACTTAGTTTTTTATTTTATCAGATAATCGCAAGTCATTCTGAACAAAAAGGTGATATTCAGATAGAACCAAAAATTATAATTGATTGCAACTACACTTTTGAAGAGGCTTTAGAGGGAATTGAAATCCCTAGTTCAATAATTAATGAGCTTACATTGGTAGAGGTTGAATATTATTCCTTTGATGACAAACTCCACAGAGGTCAATTAGTAGTTAATAAAAAAGCTGAAAAGGATATCAAAATTATTTTCAACCTAATAAGAGAATTAAAATTTCCCATAGCAAAAGTAATTCCTGCTGTAAAATATAATTGGGATGATGAAGCATCAATGAAGGATAATAATACGGTTGCATTTAATTATAGAAAAGTAAAAGGCTCAAAAGTATTATCGGCTCATTCTTACGGGATGGCAATTGATATAAATCCTATACAAAATCCACATATAAAAGGTAAAATTACTCTGCCTCAAATAGGTAAATATGATCAGAAAGGAAAGGGTACAATTTTGCATGATTCTAAACTCGTAAAAGAATTTGTTAACCGAGGCTGGCATTGGGGCGGTAGATGGAGAAGTTCAAAAGATTATCAGCACTTTGAAAAGAAGAATTAAAATTTATTTCTCCGATGGAAAACAAAATTCAAGAAATCTATAAACATTTTTTGCCCAAGCTGATTCATTATGTTCTGCAGAACTATCTTTAATAAAAAGTAAATCCTGATTTTCAATAAATCCTTCATCTTTTAGTGCCAGCATCATCTCATCAATTCCAAGCTGGAGTTGCTCCTCTAATCCAATTCCACCATTATATATAAAAATCTTTAAGTTCTTGTTTGCTCCCATATAATTTTTCACAGGAGCAACATAATCAATATTTGAAATTTTAAATGCAGGTGAAAAACAGGCTGATTTTGAGAATACATCGGAGTTTTCCCATCCCATAATAAATGAAATTAAACCACCTCTGGATGATCCGCACACCGCAGTATTCTTATGATCCGGTAAAGTTCTATAAGTCATATCAATAAATGGTTTTAGCTCCTCTATTATAAAGTTTATATATGCTTGTCCAAGTTCAGTATCATTATATTCACTTCCTCGATTTTCGGTATTATAAATGCCAACAATAATCAATTCCTGAATTGATTCAGCTTTAATCAGACTGTCTGCAACTTCATCAATTTGCCAATCAACTCCAAAAGAAGAGGTTAAGGGATCAACGACATTTTGTCCATCCTGCATATAGAGAACGGGGTAATATTTATCAAGTAAAGAATCGTAGCTAGGTGGTAGCCAGACAATTATATCACGCGGTAAAACTCTTCTCCCTGTAAAGTGCTTATGATAGCGAACCTTTCCAGTTATTTGTCCCGAAATATTTGTTTTAGAATAACCCCAATTAGCAATATTAAATAACAGGAGGGTATCATCTGATATCTTAAGGATATTATTCCCAGATTTTTTGCCTGTTTCATTTAACCCTTCTTCCTCCCAACTTCCTAAAGTAAACTTATACTCAATCGTCTCCCCAATCTTAAATTCAAATACTTTTGACCAGGTGGAATCATTAACCTTATTGAGTAATACTTTAGCAGGATTCCAACTACCCAATTCGGGTTTATTACCAGCAATAAATACTTTTTTATTTTGAGGCAGAGTAGAAATAACTCTAATTTCAATTTTACTTTGAGGTATTAATATGGATTGAATGAGGAATGTAATCCATAATGCTATAAATGTTATTTTCATCTACTTACTTTTAATTTCTAAAAGTAAATATAGTAAATTGCATGTAAAATTTGGAGAATTAAAATGAGACTTGCCTTAGCATTCTTAGTACTGGTAATTTTATCAGCCTGTTCTGAAGCAGATAATACAACCGTTGTTCCTGAGGTTGTTTACACTCAAATAAGTGGTAAAATTTCAGGAGAATTGATATCTACCAAATCTCCTTACAGAGTTATGCAGGATATTTCAGTTGAGTCTAATTCAACTCTAAAAATTAATGCGGGCGTAGAATTACATTTCGTGGAGAATACACGATTAGTAGTAAAAGGTGAACTAATAGTAGAAGGAAGCAACAACAAATTTGTAGTTTTAAAATCCTTTGATGATTCAAAAACCTGGAATGGAATTAAAATTATTGATTCCGATAAACCGGCGCTCTTTAATTTTGTTAAAATAGAGAATATAAATCAGGCGGTTGATACATCATTGGTATCAGCAAGCATTTCTATAATGAACTCAGAAGCTGAGTTTAAACATTCATTTATTGAGAATAACTCCGCAATCCACGGAGGAGCTATTGGAGTTTATAATTCAATATTGATTTTTAAGAATAATATTGTAAGTGATAATATTGCCGAGGTTTGGGGAGGTGCTATAATGAGTGAACTATCTGAAATAACAATTATTAATAATACTTTTTATCAGAATTATTCAGGAAATAATTGCGGTGGAATTTTAGTTTATGATCCCGTAAAAACTGAATTGCAGAATAATATTTTTTATAAAAACTCAAGTAGACTTGGTGATTTCAATTTTCAATACTTTTCTACTGATAGTACGAATCTGATTGAACAGTATAATTATCTTGCATTTGGAACAATGAATCCAAAATTTGTTAGTGAAACTGATTTTAAACTTAGTCAGTCATCACCCTGTATAAATTCAGGAAATCCTGACACATCATATAATAATTCTAATGGTACAAGAAACGATCAGGGAGCATACGGCGGTCCGTTAGGTAATTGGTAGGATGAAAATATTGTTTGATAAATATTGCATTAGATCATTTGAAGATAATGACGTTGAAGCAATTGTAAAGCACGCGAATAATTTTCAAGTCTCAAAATATATGCGGGACTCGTTCCCCTATCCTTATACAAAAGATAATGCTGTCCAATGGATAAATTTTGTAAAGAAAAATTATTCCACTCTTTTTTTTGCGCTTGCAAATGAAACTGAATTAATAGGCGGAATAGGTGCTGTGCCTCAAACAGATGTTCACCGATTTTCTGCAGAAGTTGGATTCTGGCTCGGTAAATCTCATTGGAATAAGGGAATAATAACATTGGCGTTACCGGTTTTTTGCAATTACTTATTTACAAAATTTGATTTTAATAGATTGACTGCAAACGTGTTTGAGGGAAACGAAGCATCCAAAAAAGTGCTGGAGAAAAACGGGTTTGTTTTAGAAGGCACACTGCGTAAAAATGTATTTAAAGAAAATAAATTTGTTGATCATTATACTTATGGATTATTAAAGGAAGATTTTAAAATATGATTGCTAATCATCTTAAGCTTGATCTTATAAAAAATATATTTATAAAATGGCATGGCAGCAAAGCTGACTTTATTCAAAAACTACCACAGACAGCTTCTTATCGAGAATACTATAGAATTTCTTTTAAAGAACAGACCGTAATTGGTGTTTTTAATGAGGACTTAAAAGAGAACGAAGCATTTATTTCCTTTTCAAATACTTTCAATGAACTAAATCTTAATGTGCCAAAAGTTTTATATACCGATCTTGATAATAGTGCCTATCTGTTAAACGATCTTGGTGATGTAAATTTGTACTCCATCATCCATTCAAAAAAACATGTTTATAATTCTTCACCAGAACTCATAGATCTTTATAGAAAGTCTCTTGTTCAATTGCAAAAGTTTCAGATCGTTGCGGATAAAAAGATAGATTACAATTATTGCTATCCGCGTGCAAAGTTTGATCGACAATCAATCTTGTGGGATTTGAATTATTTTAAATATGATTTTCTAAAGCTTGGAAGAATTGGGTTTGATGAGCAACTATTGGAAAATGATATTCAGAAATTCTCTGAGTTTGTTGCATCTGTAAAAGCAGATTATTTCCTTTACCGTGATTTTCAGTCGCGCAATATTATGGTAAAGGACGATGAAATTTATTTTATTGATTATCAGGGAGGAAGAAAAGGCGCATTGCAATATGATGTCGCTTCCCTTTTATATGATGCCAAAGCAGAAATACCAAATCCGCTAAGAGAAGAACTACTTAACTATTACCTCAATAAACTAGAATCTGATTATGGGCTAAGTCGCACTGAGTTTATGAAATCTTACTACGCATTTGTACTAATTAGAATTATGCAGGCAATGGGTGCGTATGGATTTAGGGGGCTATTCGAAAAGAAAGTGCATCTTATAAAAAGTATTTTACCAGCAAGAAAAAATCTAAAGTACTTATTAGAAAATGGAAAACTCGATTTTGATATTCCACACTTGCACGAAGTGTTTGAAAACATAATCTCTTCAGATGAATTCAACATATATGAAGATCCTGTTTTACCGAACGAAAAACTTTCGGTTACAATCACAAGTTTTTCTTACAAGCGCGAAATCCCAATTGATCTTGCTGATAACGGCGGCGGGTATGTTTTTGATTGCAGAGGATTAAATAATCCCGGCAGACTTTTAGATTTTAAACTTCTAAATGGCCGTAACACAGAAGTAATAAATTTCTTAAAAGCAAATTCCAAAGTTGATGATTATATGTCCCACATTTATCCACTTGTTGATTCCACAATCGAAACATATCTTAAACGCGGATTTAAGAATTTGATGATCAATTTTGGATGTACAGGCGGTCAGCATAGATCTGTTTATTGCGCAGATGAAATGTTTAAATATCTTAAAAATAAATACGATATAAATGTTTATTTATCTCATATAGAACAAGGAATAAAAGAAGAGGCTATTAGATAATGCAGGCAATGATTCTTGCTGCAGGTTTAGGAACTAGATTAAAGCCAATAACCGATGAGATGCCAAAAGCTTTGGTTGAGCTTAATGGGAAAACTTTGCTCGAAATTTCAATCAGAAATCTGATTGAAAATGATTTTAGAAGAATTGTAATTAACGTACATCATTTTGCTGATAAGGTTAAAGATTTTATTGATAAAAGTACATTTGCCGCTGATATATTTATTTCTGATGAATCTGATTTACTGCTTGATACTGGCGGTGGAATAAAACACGCTCAAAAGTTTTTTGATGATTCCCCTATTCTCGTTCACAATGTTGATATCATTTCTAATCTTAATCTTAAAGAGTTTTATCAATTCCATCTTAGCGATGATGCGCTTGCCTCTCTTGTAGTTAGTAATAGAGAGAGTAATCGTTATCTGCTTTTTAATGATGATAATATTTTATGCGGCTGGCAGGATGTTAAAAAAGAAGAAAAAATACTTGTAAGAGATGATGTTAAATTGCACCAATTAGCTTTCAGTGGCATACATATTCTTAATCCGCATTTGATTGAATCATTTCCCAAGGAACAGGTTTTCTCTGTTATAAAAGCATATCTTAAAATTGCAGCGACAGAAGATATTCACGCTTACGTTAGTAATGATTTGAAATGGATTGATGTTGGAAAAGTTGATAGTTTAGAAAAAGCCGGAGAACTTTATAAAAGTCTTATTAAACTTGGATGATTTTGTAAAAGCTTTTAATGAAAAATAAGCTGATAAAATCCAAAGCAATTTTTTTTCTGATTTCTATCTTGATTTTACTGCTTGTTACCACTTCCTGCAACACAACAGAACCCGATATTAAACCACCAGCAGAACCTGACAGCACAACACAAAATTTTACTTTTGAAACCTTTGAGTTTGGTGACGGATTTTCCTCTAGCTACCTTAACGATGTTTGGATATTTGATGAAAATAATATTTGGGCTGTGGGCTATATCTCACCAACAGATACAATTGTTAATGGCACCCCAATAATTAATCCTAACATTACAAGATGGAATGGATTAAACTGGGAACTTCTACCTTTTTCTGGAACAAGCAGCGGCATTTATGGAATTTGGGCGCTAGACTCTTCTCACATTTATTTTGCAAATGGAATTGTGGTAAAATATAATGGGATAAATTATCAATATGAAGATTTTAGTAATGTTCCACTGGTTAATTTTCAAGCTGTTCACAAACTCTGGGGATCAAGTGAAAACAATATTTGGGGGGTAGGACCAAACAGCACAATTGTTCACCATGATGGAATTGCCTGGAGTAAAATTACATTTGATGAAGGTTGGAGATTTGATGCAATTACTGGTTCTAAACAAACGGGAATAGCCTACGCAAGTGCGATTAATCAACAGTTTAATACAATAATAGTAGAATTAAAAAACAATTCAGCTACCGTAATTTATAACAGCGCAAATGATCCAGATAATTTAAGTTCATTCAACTTAGAATTATTAGATGAAAATACCTTGTTACTTGGAAGAACAAAGCTATGGTCGTTTGATATTGGAGAAAAGAAAACAAAAATAATAGCCACATTAACTTCAGGGTATTCTGCCATTAACATCGCTGTCAATAGTCCAATTGATATATACTATTTTGTTGATAAATATGGTAGCGGAATAGAGCTAATGCATTTTAATGGTAAGCGATTCAAAGAATTAACATTCACAAATACATCAAATCAAATAAAGGGTGACGCATTCGCAATTAAAGACTTAGCGGTTATGACAGGATTCTCAAACAACAAAGGATATCTTGTAAAAGTAAAAAGGGTTAAATAACAAAAAAATAATTTAATTAAACAGGTTGATGCTTGCATAATCAAGCAAAGATAGAAAACCCAAAGGCTCTTCAGATTCTTATTATTCTTTTAGAATAGTGTATGTAAGATTGAGTTTGTTAAAATATTTAAAAATATAAAAATGAAAAAAATAATTGCTTATATATTATTTCTAATATCAGCCACAGCGTTCGTTTCCTGCAACACAACAGAACCCGATATAAAACCTCCGGTAGAGCCAGACAGCACAACACAAAACTTTACATTTGAAACCTTTGAGTTTGGTGATGGTTTTGAATCAAGCTGGTTAAATGATGTCTGGATTTTTGATGAAAATAATATCTGGGCTGTTGGGTATGTGAGAGAACAAGTATCTAATGATTTACCTGTGAATATAGTAAGGTGGAATGGAAATAACTGGGCAGGTTTTGGTCCTCAATTTAATAGTGCCGGAATTTATGGAATATGGGCGATAGACTCTTCAAATATATTATTTGCAGTTGGAGCAGTAGTGCAATATAAAAATGGAAATTTTACGGAATTTAATTTAGGAAACTTAGGTTTTACCCAAGGACAGGGTGTACATAAACTCTGGGGTTCAAGTGAAAATAATATCTGGGGTGTTGGTCCAAACAGCACAATTGTTCACTATGATGGAATTGCCTGGAGTAAAATTGCATTTGATGAAGGTTGGTACTTTTATGATATAACCGGGAACTCTAAAACAGGTGCAGCATTTGCCGTCGCTCAAGGGAATCAAGGAGAATCGATAATAGTAGAGCTCAAAAACGGAACAGCAGATATTATTTTTAATAACCAGAATAGTGCTTTTTATTCCTATGGTTTACAATCAATTTTGCAGTACTCGGAAAATGAACTTTGGCTTTCTGGATCTAAGATATTCAGTTACAACCTTATGACAGACGAGTTAAGAATAATACAGGATTTGCCCGTTGGTGATGATGTTAGCACAGTATCATTGAAATCGCAAAAAGATGTTTTTTATTGGGGAAACGGTACAGATTTGCAAGGTAAATTTGTCCATTATAATGGTAAAAGATTTAAGGTGTTTACGATTCCAACAGCTAATACTCCTTACCCCGAAGGCATTAACTCCATAAACAACTTAACTGTTGCAGTAGGATCGGTAGGCAACAAAGCATTTTTATTAAAGATAAAGAGACAGTGAATTTATGAGTATCTATCCAGCTTAAACTTCTCACCAAGATAAAGTTTTCTTACTTCTTCATCGTTAGCAAGTTCATCAGCAGTGCCTTGTTTAAATATTACACCGTTAATTAGGATATAACCCTTATCAACAATACTTAATGTTTCATGGACGTTATGGTCGGTAACTAAAACACCAATACCGCGATTTTTAAGATTAGAAACTATATTCATAATATCTTCAACTGCTATCGGATCAACACCGGCGAATGGTTCATCCAATAAAATAAAACTTGGATCTGTTGCAAGAGCGCGTGCTATTTCAGTTCTTCTTCTTTCACCGCCGCTTAATTGAAATCCTAAACTTTTTCTAATGTGAGATATTGTAAGTTCTTCAAGAAGTGATTCACATTTTTCTTTTCGCTGCTTTGAGTTAAGCTTTGTCATTTCTAAAACAGCAAGCAGATTATCTTCAACCGATAATGTTCTAAAAATAGAAGCTTCTTGCGGTAAATAGCCTATTCCCATTCGCGCACGTTTGTACATCGGAACCTTTGTTATATCTGCATCATCAAGAAAAACTTTTCCAGATTCAGGTTTTATCATTCCGGTTATCATATAAAAAGTAGTTGTTTTACCCGCACCATTTGGTCCAAGCAATCCAACAATTTCTCCTTTAGAAACCTGGACAGAAGTTTTATTAACAACAGTTCGTTTTTTATAGATCTTTACAAGATTTTCACTTCTTAAAGTTGTGCTCATATTTTTTATCTAAGTTCATTCAAAAGTTTATACATTTCTTCTTTAGTTGGTTTGTTCTGTAAAACTACAAACCGCGGTAAAAGATACGATTTTTCATTTCCATTTACCTGCTGTTCAGGATAGTATTCGCTTGCTGGATTTTTGTAGAGCTTAACTTCGGTAACTTCATTATTCTCAAACATAACAGTTGTTTCTGCAGAATTTGATTTTGTCAATCCATTTGCAGTTTCACCATCATACATAAAATAAATTGAGTAAACATTACCAAAAAATTCAGCCCGAATAATTTTATTATCCGCAAAAAATATTTTTATCTGTGCGCTTGAGGTCTGATCATATCTCTCCAGATTATATTCGTTCTGCGATAGCATAAATGAAGTTCCGTCAACATCAAGCTGTTTTATGTTATTGTCATCAAGATAAATTGTGATTGAATCTCCTGTTAGTTGAGAATTTTCCTGCCAGAGAATCGGCTGCTTTGCAGTTTCACTTATTTTAGTTGTAATAATCTTATCATCCTGCCTATAAAATATTGTAAGATCATTCTTTGATGCAAATTCACCTTTTAAAATGCTAACCGAATCAATTGCAAAAAATCTTTGTGATGAATCTCTGTAAGCTTCCATAATTCTGGATTTTATAAAAAGAGTATCTAGCTGCATTTCTTTTGTACTGTCTTCGCGTTCAACATAGGACGTATCAACCTGAATAAATAACGGTTTTATGTCTATAAGTGAATATCCTCGTTCACGATAATCTTCAAGATGTTCACCATAAATTTCAGAATTATTTTTTAGATTTATTAATCTAACATTACTGAAAGCAAAGGTGATTTTACTATTTCTAAAATGTTCAAGTGTATCTGCAATTATTTGATTCTCTGAATCTATTATTAAAACATCACCAATTGCCACTGCTCTATTCTGCTGTTGAAAGTAAGTTAGTTCATTCGATGTTAGAGTTGTTGTAGTGTCGTATAATCTAACTTTTGATTCGAAGAATGCACGATCTTCATTAAAATAATACTCACCGCTGTCAGCAGTTAAAATTACTTTTTTATCATCAAGATAAATACCTGCATTGCTTCTAGTTTTTGCAAGATTACCATAATAAAATCCACGAGGTGTTTTAATTGTAAGCGTATCTTTTCTAGCAATAACGTTTCCAATTAGTTCAGCTTCATTTCTGGAAATAAAATGTATTGCTTTATCACAATTAATTATAACATCACCTTGAGTGATAACCACATTACCAAAAACTTCACGGGTGGATTCACCACTAACCATTTTGCCAACAAGTGAATCACCAATTACAGTTATAAGTTGGTTTTGTTGAGCAAAAACAGTCATCGAAAAACTAAAAAAGACAACAATTATTACAACACTTAATTTCATTTTGTGGAATCCGGTCTTGTAACATAAGTAATGTTGTATATAACATAGTTGTTTAGATTCTGATCGGACTCAAATCCATAACCCTGAATTTCTTCCTGCGGTGAAATAACCGTAACAAATTTATCCGAAACTATTTTTCTATCTTTATTACGCCACATCATTTCATCAGTTTTGATCGTTACACTGTCGCTGGATACAACAACACTATCCATTGCATAAAGATTATTAGTAGTTTCATCAACTCTACCTCTTATTGAGGTTAGCGTAGTTGTCTGAACTTCATTCTGATCGTAAAAATCTACTTTAATATTCTGATCAAGAAATGTTTCCCTTTTATCATCATATTTTCTTAAATGCCCTGCATACAGAATTGCACTGATTTTCCCTGAATCTGAAAATGTTATAACTGAATTCCAGCTTTCCTGTGATGGTAATTCCTCCACACTAAACTTTCCATCAACTGATGGTTTTACCCGCTTTGACGAGCAGAATGGAAATAGAAATAGAACTGATAAAATGAGAACGATAAATTTCATCTACTTTGCAATCCAAGATTAATTAAATCATGCAAATGTATTATACCAACCGGAGTATTTTGATCATCAACAATAACCAGACTAGTAATCTTAAAATTTTCCATTTGCTGCAATGCAAATGAAGCGAGATAATCTGCCTTTAATACCTTTGGTTTAGTTGTCATAACATCGGATGCTTTAAGTCCGGTTATGTCCAGAGTTATCTCAAGCAACCGTCTTAAATCACCATCTGTAATTATACCAGCAAGCTTTCCAACTTCATCTAAAACGCATGTCGTTCCAAGTCGTTTACTCGTAATTTCAATAATTACATCTTTAATTGAAGTTTCGGTATTCACCCTGGGAATCTTTTCACCTGTTATCATCACTTCTTTAATTTTAAGTGATAACCGTTTTCCGAGACTTCCACCTGGATGAAGAAATGCAAAATCTTTAGCTGTAAAATTTCTTTTCTTAAGTAATGAAACTGCAAGCGCATCTCCTAAAGCAAGTGTAGCAGTTGTAGACGCAGTTGGAGCAAGATCATATGGACAGGCTTCTTCTTTAACCCCAACATTTAGAAAAAGGTCACACTCACGAGCAAGTTTTGATTCTTTGTTTCCACACATCGCAATTAACTTAACATTCATCCGCTTTAACATCGGCAGAAGATTAGAAATTTCCTCGGTCCCGCCGCTCTTTGAAATAAGAATTACAACATCTTCACTTCTCACCATTCCAAGATCACCATGCAGAGCATCAGTTGGATGCAGATAAATAGCTGCTGTTCCTGTTGAATTTAAAGTTGCAACAATTTTTCGTGCAATCAAGCCTGATTTACCCATACCTGTTAGAACAACTCTGCCACTAGAAGTAAAAATAGTTTCAACAGCATTTACAAAATCTTCGTTGATGCTGTGTTGAAGATCTGCAACTGCCTCAGCTTCAATTCTAATTACTTCTTTTCCATTATTTATTATTTCATTCAATTTAATTTACCCTTAAACATCAATTATAATTTTTGGTGATTTGATCTATCTTTTTAAGATCGATTAATAATTCTTTTAATTCAGAAAGTGGTAACTGGCTTGCTGCATCACTTAAAGCGTTTTTTGGATCCGGATGAACTTCAAGAAACAATGCATCAATCCCAACAGCCATTGCGGCACGTGCAAGCGGTTTAATAAATCTTGGTTGCCCGCCGCTAATTAAATCTTTACTTGGAAGTTGAACGGCATGAGTTGCATCCATAACAACCGGATGTCCAAGTTCTCTCATAATTACTAGTGAACGCATATCAACGACAAGATTGTGATAACCAAAAGTTGTTCCGCGTTCAGTTAACATAATTTTATTGTTTCCGGTAGATGCGACTTTATCAGCAGCGTGCTTCATATCTTCAGGTGCAAGAAATTGTCCCTTTTTAATATTAACAATTTTCCCGGATTTTCCTGCAGCAATTAATAAATCTGTTTGGCGTGATAAGAAAGCAGGAATTTGTAAAATATCAACAGCCTCACTTACCATATCTACATCTGATTCTGTATGGATATCCGTTACAACAGATAAGTTTAATTGTTCTCTAACTTTTTTTAGGATGGCAATTGATTCCTTATCACCTAATCCCGTAAAAGATTTTAGATTAGTTCTATTAGCTTTTTTAAAACTTGATTTAAAGATAAAAGGGATATCTAAATCATCTGCAATTTGTTTAATGGCAATGGCAGTTTCAAATATCATTTTTTCATTTTCAACAACGCAAGGTCCGGCAATAAGAACAAAAGGATAGTTATCGCCGATTACTATTTGATTTAATTTAATTGACATAAGATTATTTCTTTAATTACTTGTGAAAATATGAAAAATATAGGTCTTTATGAATATGTTATTTTTAAATGATTACTCGGTTAACGACTTTTAACACACCAAAGAACCGTTAGAAGAAATTATGTTGGAAATTTAGAATCATTATACTATACTCACATCAACTTTTTACCGATTAATAATCTTAATACTAATATGACCAAAAAATACGTTTTACTTTTACTGTTTATTTTATCAATACAGATTTTTCCTCAGCCACAGCCGGCACTTAGCTCATCAGAAATTAAACTAGCATTAAAAAAACTTGATTTACTTGGCAGTGTTTTATACATCGCGGCACACCCGGATGATGAAAACACATCAGCCATTTCTTATCTGGCTAAAGGAAAATTATTAAGAACAGGATATTTATCAATTACGCGCGGTGATGGCGGACAAAATTTAATCGGAACAGAACAATCGGATCAGCTTGGAGTATTACGAACTCAAGAATTACTTGAAGCAAGAAAACGGGATGGCGGAGAACAGTTTTTTACAAGAGCAATTGATTTTGGTTATTCAAAATCACCAGATGAAACTTTTGAGTTTTGGGATAAACAAAAAGTTTTGAGTGATGTTGTCTGGGTAATTAGAAATTTCCGTCCGGATATTATTATCACCAGATTTCCGCCAACCGGCCAAGGCGGACACGGACATCACACAGCATCGGCAATTTTAGCATTAGAAGCTTTTGATTTAGCTAATGATCCTAAAACTTTTCCTGAGCAATTGAAATACATGAACACCTGGCAACCAAGAAGAGTTTTCTGGAATGCCTGGCTTCCCGCTTTGCAAAATGAAAAAATTGATTTATCAAAAGTTCCCTCTTTAAATCTTGGTGAATACAATAGCCTGTTAGGAAAATCTTATACTGAAGTATCTGCTTTAAGCCGTTCGATGCATAAGAGTCAGGGTTTTGGGGCCTCCGGTGTGAGGAATAATTTACTAAACTATTTCATTCTGCTAAAAGGTGATTCTGTTTCTACTGATATGTTTGAAGGAATTGATTTAACCTGGAATAAAGTCGATGGCGGGAAAGAGATTTATTCTCTAATCCAAAAAACTATTTCTGAGTTTGATGATCAAAACCCTGCTTCGAGTTTAGATAATTTATTTCTGATTTACGAAAGGATATCAAACCTAAAAGATGATTATTGGAAACAAGTTAAGCTAAAAGAAATAACAGAACTGATTCGATCCTGTGCAGGTATTTGGATTGAAGCTATTTCAGATAATGAATTTATTTCTGTTGGGGATACTTTAAAAGTTAAATCCTCCATCGTAAACAGAAGCGATATAAATCTTTCTTCATCAACTGTTGATATCAGGAATCTGAGTGATCTCAAGATTGAAAACACTCAACTTAAAAAAGGTGAACTAAGTTCTTACAACTTTACTACAATAATATCTGAAGACACTCCAATTTCTCAACCGTATTGGCTGCAGCAAGATCATAAAGTTGGAGTGTTCAATATTACAGATCAAAATCTGGTTGGAATTCCTGAAGAAAATCCAAAGTTTATTTGTGATTTTATTGTCAGTTATAAAAATATTTCAATCACTTTATCTGTGCCGGTTTATTTTAGAATAACTGACCCTGTTGATGGTGAAACTTATAAATCAATTGTTATTACTCCGCCTGTGACTGTTAACATTGAGAAGGATATCATCTTTTTCAATAGTTCAAAAGAAAAAGAATTGAAAGTTACTCTGCAATCTTTCAAGAATTTAACGTCGGGTAAATTAGTTTTAGAATGCGGCAATGGATGGAAAGTTGAACCGCAAGAAATTGATTTTAGAATCGATAAAAAAAATCAAATAAAAGATTTTTATGTAAAAGTCGTTCCTTCGGGAAATCAAACCAATTCCGAATTATCAGCTAAATTAATTATTGATAATAAAACATATTCAAAAAGCTTAACAAGAATTGAATACAAACACATTTTACCACAAACTATTTTCTATGAAGCAAAATCTAAACTGCAATTATTCGATTTTGAAAAAGATGGTGTAAAGAAAATTGGATACATAGTTGGTTCCGGTGATAAGATTCCAGACTTTCTCTCAGAGCTTGGATTTGATGTTACTTTACTGGAAGATAAAAATTTCAGCTCAAATAATCTTTCTCAATACGATGTTATAGTTACAGGAATCAGAGCCTACAACACAAGGGAGAATCTTGCTTCGTTTCACAAAGAGTTAGTTAAATATGTGGATGCTGGCGGAACATTGATTTCACAATACAACACAACAGGAGATTTGATTATTGAGCCCGGAGTTCTTCCGTTAAAATTATCACGTGATAGAGTAACTGATGAAAATTCTGAAGTAGAAATTTTAAATAGCAATCATCAGGTTTTTAATAAACCATTTAAGATTACGAAAGATGATTTTAATGGATGGATTCAGGAACGTGGTTTATATTTTCCAAATGAATGGGATAAAAACTACGAAGCTTTACTTTCCATGAATGATAAAGGCGAAATTCCAAAGAAGGGCTCTTTATTAATTACAAAGTATGGTAAAGGCACATTTGTTTATACGGGACTTTCATTCTTCAGAGAAATTCCTGCAGGAGTTGAGGGCGCAATTAAATTGTTTATCAACTTACTATATGCAAATAAGTAGATGGATGATAATTCTAAAAATATGATTGATGACAAACCCCCATTTCTTGGTTCGTGGAATAAAATTTATCTAATAGTTTTTGGTGAACTGATAATTCTAATCGTCTTATTCTATCTTTTCACTAAGGTGTTTAGTTGAGTACAATTGATTGGATTGTGATGTGCGGATTTACCGGCTTCATCGTTTTCTATGGAGCATGGAAAACCCGCAAAACAAAAGATGTTGATGATTATCTGCGAACAGGAAAAACTAGCTCATGGTGGGTTGTCGCATTATCAATAATGGCTACTCAAGCTAGTGCAATTACATTTCTTTCAACACCCGGACAAGCATACGTTGATGGAATGCGTTTCGTTCAATTCTACCTTGGATTGCCAGTAGCGATGATAATTCTTTCCATAACTGCAGTACCGATTTATAGTAAACTTAATGTGTACACGGCTTATGAATATTTAGAAAAAAGATTCGATCTTAAAAATCGTGTGCTTGGCAGTGTTTTGTTTCTAAGCCAACGCGGACTTGCTGCGGGATTTACAATTTACGCTCCAGCCTTAATTCTCTCTGTAATTCTTGGATGGGAATTAAATATTACAATCATACTTATTGGTATAATGGTAATTATTTACACTTCAATCGGGGGAACGAATGCTGTTAACAAAACACACATACTTCAAATTTCCATTATTACAATTGGAATGTTTGCAGCATTTTTTATGATTTACATTCTTCTGCCAAAAGATATTTCGGTGATTGATGCAGCTTACATTGCTGGAAAGATGGGAAAGCTTGATGCAATAGATTTTTCATTTAATCTTAATGATCGTTATACATTCTGGTCAGGTATAATTGGCGGAACATTTTTAATGTTAAGTTATTTTGGGACGGATCAATCACAGGTTGCGCGATATCTGGCAGCTAAAAATATTACTCAAAGCAGAATGGGTTTACTTGTAAACGGATTGGTAAAAATTCCGATGCAGTTTATTATTCTATTTATTGGTGCGATGGTGTTTGTATTTTTTCAATTTGTTACTCCCCCGCTATTCTTTAACCCTGTTGAAACTGAAAAAGTAAAATCAGGTTCATATTCTGAAGAGTATGAAATTCTAGAAAGAGAATTCGATAATCTTCAGCAATTGAAGCGAGAAAAATTGCGGGAGATGCTTGATGAGAATTCAAGATCAGGTTTAAGTTCAAGTGAAAATATTAAAAATGAATTAAATACGATTTCAAAAAATGAACAAGTAATTAAGACAAATGCTAAGGAAATTATTAAAAAGAATAACCCTGCAGCAGATTCAAACGACACAAATTATATTTTCATTACATACATCGTTAACTATCTGCCTATTGGATTAATTGGTTTATTACTCGCAGCTATCATTGCTGCATCAATGTCATCGACTTCTGCAGAATTAAATTCGTTAGCTTCAACTTCACTCATTGATATATATAAAAGACTAATTAATAAAAATGGAAGTGACAATCATTATCTGAAGTTTTCTAAATATGCAACTGCTGGCTGGGGAATTTATGCAATCATCTTTGCGTTGTTAGCCAGTGAACTTGGCTCATTGATAGAAGCAGTAAATATTCTTGGCTCTCTAGTATATGGTACGATACTTGGGATTTTTCTTGTAGCATTTTATACTAAAAAGATTTCCGGTAATTCTGTTTTTGTAAGTGCGCTAATTGCAGAAGCAGTTGTGCTTTATTGTTTTCTTTTCACTTCTATACCCTTCTTATGGTATAATGTTATCGGGTGTTTAATTGTGCTTATCCTTAGTACAGGGATTAATCAAATTCCTAACCGCAAATTAAAAGCGGCAAATTAGCACGCAAAAATATTTTGTGAACTTTTGTGTTTTAGTGATTTTGTGGCATTGTGAGTAATGTTAAAAAAGATAATAGATACAATTGCCACCAAAACACAAAAGCTCTAAACAAGCCCTAAATATTATTTCACCACTTACTTGTTATAAGTCTTATCATTATTTTTGATCGAAAATATTATCGAATAATGGCGAACGAACGAAAACAACAAATAATAAAAGCCGCAGCAAAAAGATTTGCGCGTCATGGCTTAAACAAAACAACTCTTGATGAAGTTGCCCGCGATATCAGAATTGGGAAAGCAACCATCTATCACTACTTCACTTCTAAAGATGATTTATATTTTGCAGCACTGCAATGGGAATGCGACATATTTATTGATCAGGTAAAAAACATTTTTGAGAATGATTTAAGCAGCATTACTCAAAAGTTATCTGATTATATTGGATTAAAAGACATTGTTTCTGAAAATAATAAACTTATTTATGAGGCATTAATAGCATTTTTTAATGAAAAGACTTTAGATCCGGAAAAAGAGATTTTGAATTTATTATTTGTTAAAGAATCAGAATCTATCAAAAATTTTCTTACAAAATATTTCTCACAGAAAATTAAAAAGACAAATGCAGCTCTGCCGCATTTTATTGTGGTTAACAGTTGGGGTATGTTGTTTGGTAATAAACTTTATTCTATAGTCGATCTTTCAAAACCATCAAATACAAAAGAATTGTTTATCGAATCTTTAGAAGCAATGTTAGATTAGCGAAATATTAGTGTTAAACTTCGCTCAGTATGACATTGGGAAAATATTTAAGAAAACAAAAACCTAAGAAATAGTTCACACTTTAGTCTCATCTGCTTCTGTATCACTGTCGCTTTCTTCATCACCAAAAATAAATTTTTCATATTTATGTTTTATCAATTGAGCTTCAACTATAAAGAATACATCTTCTGCAATATTAGTTGAGTGATCTGCTAATCGTTCTAGTTCTCTTGAGATAACTAATAACGCGACTGCTCCTTCAATATTTTCCGGACTCTGTTTCATAATAGATTTTAATATCAGATGATTTTCTGTATTTAATTTATCAACAACATCGTCGGTAAGTATAACCTCTTTTGCAAGTTCAGGATTGCCGCCAATAAATGCATCTATTGAATTCTTCAACATTCGCTTTGTAAGATTAAACATTTCCTCAAGTTTTGTGTCGTGGTAAAACTCAGGTTTTTTATTAATAAGAATAATATTCTCTGCAATGTTAACAGCTATGTCACCAATTCTTTCAAGATTACTGTTTATAGTTAGCGATGACATGATGTATCTTAAATCCATTGCAACCGGCTGGGCTAATGCAAAAATTCTTTGGCATATTTTATCAATCTTTACATCATACTTATTTACCTTTTTATCCCGATCGATCACAGATTGTGCTAATTCTAAATTATCCTCTTCTACAGCTTTAATTGCAAACTGAACCTGTTCATCAACAAGGCTGCACATTTTAATAACGCGTGTTTTTAATTTTTCAAGATGCTCGTCTAATAGTCTTTCCATTTGTTCTCCTTAGTTCTAACGATTCTTCATTCTTTTCACTGTTTTTATTGTCATTCTCGTGAAAACGGGAATCTATGGCAATTTTGTTTTAATGGATTCCCACTTTCTCCCAAAGGGATGCCTATGGCAGTGGGAATGACAATCAGGTTACAATTATTTAAAATAATTTCTTAATTAAAGTTCGATTTTATCTCAACCAAATCTTCCGGTTATATAGTCTTCAGTTTGTTTAATAGAAGGATTAGTAAATATTTTGGTTGTACGATCAAATTCTATTAACTCACCTATATAGAAAAATGCAGTCATATCACTTACTCTGGCGGCTTGCTGCATATTATGAGTCACAATTACAATTGTATATCTTTGTTTTAAGTCGTGAATCAACTCCTCAATTTTCGCTGTTGAAAGAGGATCGAGTGCACTAGCAGGTTCATCCATCAGAATAATTTCAGGTTCTACAGCCAGCGCTCTTGCAATACACAATCTTTGCTGCTGCCCTCCAGATAAACTTAATGCATTTTCATTCAGTCTGTCTTTTACTTCATCCCAGATAGCCGCCTGCATACATGTTTTTTCAACGATCTCATCAAGTATTTTTTTATCCTTTATTCCGTTGATCTTGGGACCATATACGATATTCTCATAAATAGTTTTGGGAAATAGATTTGATTTCTGAAAAACCATTCCAATATTTTTTCTAAGATTTACAACATCAATATTTTTATCGTAAATATTTACGCCATCAACAGAAACTTCACCTTCAATTCTAACATTATCAATCAAGTCATTCATTCTGTTAAGTACTCTTAGAAATGTTGATTTACCGCACCCGGAAGGTCCAATAAACGCAGTTACTCTTTTATCTGGAATATTGAGTGTAATATTTTTTAAGGCTTGTTTCTCGCCGTAAAAGAGATTCAGGTTTTTGATTACAATTTTAATGTCTTTCATAAAATTTTATAGTCTTCCTAAAGCTTTTCTAAATCTATATCTAAAAATTATTGCAGTAATATTTAACATAAATGTTAACACAATTAACACAAGGGTTGAACCATATTGTATTGGTAATGTTTTTGTTGGGTTTGATGACTGCGTTGCAAGAATAAATATATGATATGCAAGATACATAAACTGCTTTGCAGGATTGATAATCGGGATGCAGTAGTCTCCGATACACAAATCTGTTACCGGAAGATTTGGCAGAAAGAATGCCGCACCAAGAAATAAAATCGGAGCGGTTTCCCCTGCTCCCCTACTTATCGCCAAAATTGTTCCAGTTAAAATTCCCGGCCTTGCTTGCGGTAAAACCACATTTTTAATCGTCTGCCATTTAGTTGCGCCTAATCCATATGAAGCATCGCGATGAGATTTTGGTACAGAGTTCAATGCTTCAAGTGTAGATACAATTACAATAGGTAGTACCAGCACTGCAAGAGTTGCAGAAGCCCAAATCAACGCTGGCTGACCAAATAGCAGACCGGTTTCAAGAACTTCATCCATTCCTCTTCCAATAAAAAGTATAAAGAAACCTAAACCGAATAATCCAAATACAATTGAAGGGACACCTGCAAGATTATTTATTGATGTTCTAATAATTCTTGTAAAAAAAGAATCTTTAGCATACTCATTAAGATAAATTGCAGAACAAACTCCGAGTGGAACAGCAAGTAAAATCATTATAAGAGTTACGGCAATGGTACCGAAGATAGCGGGGAAAATGCCGCCTTCAGTCATATTGTTTTTAGGATCATCAAAAATTAATTCAAAAGAAATTATTCCTATACCCTGAGCAACTATTTTTCCGAGCAGAAGCATTAAAATAAGGACAAGAGAAAAGAACATTATTCTAACAAACCAAATTGAAATTGATCCGATAAAATCTTTTTTCTTTTTACGAAGTTCTAGCATTTCTTATCCATTAAAAAGTATTCTTCTTTCTCATTCGGCTTATAATAATTTCTGCAATAAGATTCAGAAAAAAGGTTATTGTAAATAAAACAATCCCAATAAAGAATAATGAGTAATAGTGATCCGAGCCCTGAGACACTTCTCCCATCTCTGCTGCAATTGTTGCGGTCATTGTTCTTACGCTAAGAAAAATATTTGAAGTAATATTAGCAGCATTACCGGCAGCCATAAGTACAATCATTGTTTCGCCAATTGCACGACCAAAACCTAATATCACGCTGGCTGAAACTCCGCTGAAAGCTGCTGGAAGAATTACTTTACTTATCGTTTGCCATTTAGTTGCACCTAAACCATATGATGCCATTCGTAAATCATTTGGAATTGAGTGAAGTGCATCCTCTGTAAGCGAAGCAATAACCGGAATGATGACAAATGATAATCCTATCGAAGCAACGAAAGCATTCAATCTGTTAGCCGGATGAAGAAGATCATTAAAAAATGATGCACCTATTACCAACATAATAAAACCAATAACAACAGTAGGAATACCGGCAAACAATTCAATTAATGGTTTCAAGAATTCTTTCCACTTGGGATTTGCAACTTCAGAAAGATAGATACCTGCGGCAACACCAAATATTGTAGAAAGAATTGTTGCAGGAATTGCAGTTAACAATGTTCCAAGTATTAATGGGATAAGTGAATATCTTGGTTCTTCAGAAGTGGGATACCATTGGAAAACGGTTTCTGTTGTTCCATCTGCACCAATTCTGGTTGTGTAAAGAAAATCTAATAAACCAATATGTTCTAATGCTCTAAATCCTTCTTTAAATAAGAAAATAAAGATTAGAATTATAAATATAAGTGCGGCAACACCGTTTATTGTAAAGAATAATTTAATCAAAGATTCTTTTGTACGTGTAAACTTTTTGATTCTTTTACCATACTTAGAATCTACTGACCTGGAATAAAATTCGTTTTCTTGTTCGCTCATTATTTCACAAAAGACTTATAAAAACTCATAATAAAAAGTAATTCTTGCTGTTAATGATGGATCAATACTTACACCATTTACAGGGGTCTCATAAGTTTCATATTCAAGATTTGGCATAATACTAACTTTATCGTGCAACTTGATTTCCATACCTGCCACAATGAAATTTCTAGAATCGCCCTTAAAATCTTCAGAAATATTGGGATCAAAATAGTCGTATCTTAATATTCCTGCAAGTGTTTCTGTAAAGTTGTAAGATCCGAAAGCTGAAATTCCAAGAGAATTTCTATTAACTACAGTTGAGTTACTGACAACATCATTACTATTAGTTTGCAGAAAAGTCTCTAATCCGAGAGAAAAATTATTTTTTTGTTTGTAACCAAGAAAAAGTGAAGTTACTAAAGCATCGTTATTGTAGGCTATGTCAGAAAATGTTTTCTTCGGTTTAAATCTATAGTCACCATAAACCGTAATTCTAAAATTATCATCGGGAAGAAAATCAAGATGTGCATATAATCTTTTAAATTTATCACTCTCACTTTCAAATGAACTTCCGTTGCCGTACATAACCCAATAATTTAATTTCCCACTCGAGATAAGTTTACCTTTTAAAGAAATACCAAAATCACGCGAACTAGCAATTCTTCTCAGGTCCATTATCGTTCTTTCTAAAGACCGATATCCCCAAAAGGATTCAGAAACCGTAAAAGTTGGAGGAGGCTGAATTCCGAATATTAAATTACTGCCATCAAAAATTTCTTTCCACTGCAGATAAGCATCCTTAATAAAGGTGAGAAATAAAGTATTTTCAACACCAACTACAGTTTGAGATTCCAATCTTAATCTAGTACTAAATTTATCAGAAATTTTGTAATCATATGTAAAATAAATTCTTCTAAATTGAAATCCGTTTAGATCTTTTTGGCCTGCAAGCGCTTTGTTTGAGATATCATCTATAGTGCTATCTCTCGAAACATTATAGAAATAATCTCCAAACATATACCCAGAAATCTTTCCTCCCGAATCATCCTGAGCAAACACAGATGAAAAAAGTGAAAAGAACACAATAATTCCAAATAAACAGTTTTTCATTTTACTCTCTCTCTTTTGATTCGACTTTATTTATATAATGAAAGCTTCCCTCTCCAAAGAAGCTTTCAAACAGTTATTCACTTCTTATTTTTTATGAGGCAATGGAATATATTCCATTGTTTTTACAATGTTTTGCCCCTCAGGCGAAATTATATATTCCATAAAATCTTTTACTGCACCGGTTGCTTCTCCGTTTGTAAAGCAATAAAGATAACGTGATATTGAATAATCACCACTCCAGATTAAATCATAGTTAACTTTATTATTTTCTGCAGGTGAAAACGCCGGGGAATTTTCATCTTTTTTAATGTGTAATATTTTAACATCATTTCTTTCAGCAAAGTAACCGACACCGCCGTAACCAATTCCTTTAACATCTCGTGCAACTGCTTCACCAAGAGCCGCTGTTCCCTGTAAAACTTGAGTTGAAGGCGAGTAATCAACCTGCTTACCATTAACTTTTCCAAGAACATGTTCTTTGAAAAATTCATAAGTACCGCTGCTGTTTTCTCGACCATAAAGGGTAATAGGTAAATTTTCTCCACCAACTTGTTTCCAATTGGTAATCTTTCCGGCAAAAATATCGCTTACTTGCTGTATTGTTAAGTTATCAACGTTACTTTTGGGATGAACGATAACTGCAATTCCATCAAGAGCAACTTCATAAGTAAAGGGTTCAATGCCCTTGGATTTTGCATCTTCATATTCATTTGCTTTCATTTCTCTTGATGAATTAGCAATTTCTGTGGTTTTATTTAATAACCCTGCGATACCGGTACCTGATCCGCCGCCGGTAACCTGAATTGATACATTAGGGTGAAGTTTCATATACTCTTCAGCCCACTTTTGTGAAAGGTTTACCATTGTATCGGAACCTTTAACTGTTATAACTGTCTGCTCAACCTGATCTGACCTCTTTTTGCATCCAATTATTAATAATGGAATTACTGCAATTAGAATAAGCAGATACCCTAAACGATTCTCTCTTCTCATTTTTGTATACCTTTTTTTTGTAAAGAAATAGTTTTTACCTAATAAATATATATAAAGCATATTAGACCTTCTTAATTCCAATGTTATCTTAATGTTAAATCATTGAAAAATCTTCTTGATTTTAAATTATTAATGCAATATTTAATATTAAATTCTACGATTTATGTGGATAGTTTTAGGAATAGCCGTTAACTTTGTAACAGAAAGTCAAATTATATTAAAGGTTTTATAATGCCCGATTTTTTTCATACATGGCTTCCTTTCATTTACTTGTACGGAGTGGGCGGAATATTTTTCTTTGCCGGAATGTATATTATTATCAAAAGCGGTTCTTTAAATCCTAAACGTAAAAATCATAAATGGTGGGTTAAGGTTTTATTTGGAGGCTATTTCTTTTTTATGAGTTTGCACGCTTTTTTGATATTGGCTGCATTGTACCTTTAATTTATGATAGAAATCATTTGAGCTTCAAATTTGTATGCTTGCTCATTCCTGTAAAAGCAGGAATCTAAAAATGGTTATAGAAGTTAGATTCCCACTCCTGCCTACCGCAGGCAGGTTCGTGGGAATGACAAAAGGACCAAAGATTAGTTCATTAGGAAGTTGTTTAGTTCGGAATCTATATTAACACCATAATTTTTAAGGATTTTTTATGCCCCCTTTTGCACATACCTGGTTACCATTTATATACTTATATGGTGTTGGCGGAGCTTTTTTTTTAAGCGGAATGATTATCATTAAAAAATCTAAGGCTGTAAATTTTGAAAAGAAAAGACATCGCTACTGGTGGAATGTTACCATTTTTGGTTTCTTTTATTTTATGGTTTTTCATGCTCTGCTAATATTGGCTGCATTATATTTATAATTACTTAACAAAGTATCACTTAAACAATTTCTCAAAAATATCAGAATAAAATTTTATGGAAGTACATCACAGTTTAGGAACATCGACCGATTGGATTGTAATGGTTGTTTATTTTATAGCGATCATGGCTTTTGGTTCATACTTTGGCAAGTACAATCGTACAACCACAGATTTCTTTTTTGGCGGCAGACGCTTTGCCTGGTGGTTAATTGCAATGTCTATAGTTGCAACCGGAGTCGGAAGTCATAGTTTTATAAAGTACTCAGCAAAAGGTTTTACCGATGGCTTTGCATCTACAATGACTTACATGAACGATTGGTTCTTTGTTCCATTTTTTATTTTCGGATGGCTGCCGATTATAGTTTATACAAGAATTCGATCAATACCCGAGTACTTTGAAAAAAGATTTTCGCCCGGAACAAGATTTCTGGCAACCATTTTGATTTTGCTTTATATGATCGGTTACGTTGGTATTGGATTTTTAACGATGGGAAAAGCTATACTGCCATTGCTTCCTCAGGATTTTACATTACTTGGAATCCATTTTCAAACAACATTGATGGGACTAGTAATTGTTATTGCTTTGATTGTTGGAATTTACATTACTTACGGCGGACAAACTGCAGTTATCTTTACAGACCTTGCACAAGGATTTGTTTTAATCTTTGCAGGCGGCTTGGTTTTCTTTCTTGGAATTGATTACATAGGCGGATTTGGAATGTTCTGGGATTTACTTCCTACAACATGGAAACTACCTTTGGCACATTTTAATGATCCACCCGGATTTAACTTTGTAGGAATATTCTGGCAGGATGGAGTTGCAGGTTCTGTAGGATTTTTATTTATGAACATGGGTTTGGTAATGCGTTTTATGGCAACCAAAAGTGTTGATGAGGGACGTAAAGCAGCAACATTTAATATTTTATTTATGCTTCCAATCTCTGCAATTGTAGTTGGTAATGCTGGATGGATTGCAAAAGCAATTTCAGTTGCTAATCCGGAGGTAATACCGCCAAACACAAATCCTGATGCAGTATTTGTAGTTGTGGCAAATATAATATCGCATCCCGGAGTATTTGGATTTGTTATGGCTGCTCTAACGGCAGCACTTATGTCCACAGTGGATACTTTACTTAATGCAACGGCGGCAGTTTATATAAATGATATTCACCGTCCGGCAAAAAAATGGCTGAGCAAAAAAGTGTTAAGTTTAAAAGAAGAGGATAAACAGGAATTAGGCTCTGCAAGAATTGCAACTGCGTTATTTACAATTATGGGAGTTTTGGCAGTTATTCCATTCAGTAAATTCCCAACAGTTTATGAAGCGCACGGATATTTTCATTCTACGCTTACTCCCCCGCTTGTAGTTGCAATATTTCTTGGAGTATTCTGGAAAAAGTTTACAAACGCATCGGTGATTGCAACTTTTGTAGTTGGCGTAGCACTAATGGTACTTGGAATGTATTACCCTCGTCCTTTAATTGAAGTGTTTGCCCAAGGAACTGCGTTTGATGCAAAACATCCTTACACCTATATAGGAGCACTTTACAATTTATTTGTTTGTGTGTTTGTTGGTGTGCTTACAACCGTTACAAGGGATTGGCAGATAAAAATTATTGAAAAAATAAAAACTAATCCTAATCATAAATCAATTATGACAGGAATTACTTTTGTATCCGGTGCAATATTTATGATGATAATTTTTAATGTTGCCTCTTTACCAATACTCTTTGCACTAACTATTGTGATGTTAGTTTTTGTTGTACTCGCATCAAACTACTACTCAAAATATTCTGAAGGAACACATACAGAAGGATTAACCGTTTGGGGTATTGCAAAAGCAAAAGAAACTTTTAAGGGCAGCAAGGTTAATGATCGTGATGGTGAAGTAATTAAAGTTAGATGGAAATTACAAGACGATTCTGATGATCTGATGCATTTTTCAAAAAATGATATGGTAAAGATGGCCGCGGATCCCGGTGATTTAGTTTACATTTGTGATGCAAGGAAAATATTTGGCGGATTAAAATCCTGCCACAGTACTTATGGTGAACCACACGATGAAGACGGCGTTGTTTATATTACTCAGGAACATCTTGATCAGGGTCAGTTTGTTAAGAATAAATTTGTTACGGCTGAAAAGGAAATGTAGAGGCGCATAGCGCTAATCGCAAAGAGCATAGCGAAGGGATGTTGATGGATAATGGTTAATAGAAATTAGGAATTATGGAATGTTGGAGTAATGGAGTTTGGAATAAGAAGATTGAAAAATTGAATAATTAAAAGAT
The DNA here is from genome assembly GCA_041738675.1 of Ignavibacteriaceae bacterium. Lineage (GTDB taxonomy): Bacteria > Bacteroidota > Ignavibacteria > Ignavibacteriales > Ignavibacteriaceae > IGN3. The sequence goes on along the minus strand of JBGSPH010000018.1, from coordinate 5,096 downwards.
TTAAAGATTACAGCAATGAATCAATCTTTAAATTTGTAAATACCTTTTATAACTGATATTGAATTGTTCAAATTAAATTGTTTTTTCTGAATTCTAGAATTAGGTAATTCTGGCAGAACCAGGTATTTATTTAAGGTTAAATGTTTTAAATTTTATGGATGAAAATTTTTTATACTGGTCTTATTCTGTAAAACCAACTTCAGTTAATATTGTAATTGAGCACACATTAAAATATGCCGATTTTGAAGACATTAAAGAGCTGATCAAAGAATACGGTAAAGAAAAATGTAAAGAAGTATGGGAAACCACGATGATACCTGATAAGAGATTTCGCAGATTAAATTTTTTTCTGGCAAAATTTATATTTGATATTTCTTTTGATGACTCAGAAATAAACAATTATTTTGAACTTCATAAGACAACAAGGGCAGATCGAATAAATGAACTTCTTAACAGATAAAACTCAAAAAGTTTTTAATTCACTGTCAGAATATAAGATTCTTAGTGAATTTACTTTTGTTGGGGGAAGTGCAATAGCATTTTATTTACAGCATCGATTATCAGAAGATTTAGATTTTTTTACATGGCAAAAGCATTTACCAGAAGATATCTCACTTTTCCTAAATAATATTTCCAAAACTCACAAAGTTGAGATTGTAAATTCAACTAACGAAAATATTGATGTATTTATTGATGGTATAAAAGTAACTTTCTTTGCAAATGATTGGGATGTTTTAAAAGAAAACAGAAAATCTTTCAAAGAGAACATTTACGCAGCGGACTTAAAATTATTATGTGCAATGAAAGTTAATACACTTGCATTGCGAGCTAAATTTAGAGACTATTATGATCTCTATGTTATAAGTAAAGAAATATTTTCGCTTAAAGATATTTATAATCATGCTTCATTTTATTTGCCTGGCATGACTAAAAAAGTTTTTGGGATGCAGTTAACTTATATTGATGATATTGAGGATGAGAACATTGCGCATTTATCCCCTAAATACAAAGTGTCAATAAAAGAAATTCAAAAGCACTTTGAAAAAGAGCTAATTAAGTTGTTATAATATTTTTCATCTACCTTAAATTATAATTCAAACGTATTCACCTAAATATTTACTTTGCCACGAACTGGTTTGTGGCAGCCTGGTAATCTTTAGAATAAATTTAAGATATTAGATTCCGGATCGAGTCCGGAATGACAGTGTTCTTACAGACTAATAGTGCGTGGCAGCCAGGTAATTGTAGAATGTAAAACGATAATTGAAAAGCTAAAGATTAAAATATTGGATCGATGTGATTTTCATTGATTAAATGCTGTTCAAAATAATTTAAATCTATTAAAAAAAATTAAAATCCAGTTTTATACTTTATTTTTATTAATCTTTGAATCACCATCCCATTCTATCGTCCCAAAAGGGACTTTCAATAATTAAGGTCTAATTGTTTTAACAATATTTAGTTCCTATAGGACAATAAGGAGAATTAGCTAAACAGATATTGTTTCTGTTTTCCCTTTAGGGAAAAAATATTATTAACCAAACATAAAGTACAAAATTATAGCGTAGCCATACTTCCAGACAAAATCCCGGTAGGGACGAAATAAAAACGTTTTGGACAGTTGTGCATTGCTCATTTATTTCATTGTTAATTTATCATTTTTAATTCTTAAATCTACATTTCCCTTACCTTTTCATTAAATTAACCCATCAAATAAAAAAACTAAGATAAATGGAATATTTAATAATTTTACTGTTGATACTGCTTAACGGATTGTTTGCAATGAGTGAGATTGCACTTGTTTCATCAAAACGGGCAAGGTTAGAAGAAAAAGCAAAGAAAGGCAGTACGGGTGCAAAGACTGCTTTAAAACTTTTAGATGAGCCGGAAAAATTTCTTTCCACAGTACAAATTGGTATTACATTAGTAGGAATAATTGCCGGTGCTTATGGTGGATTAGCGCTTGCGGATGATCTTGTACCAGCATTACAAAAAATTACATGGCTTGCACCCTACGCAAATCAGGCTGCCATTGTTATGGTTGTATCCATAATAACTTACCTATCATTAATTATCGGTGAGCTGGTACCCAAGACCATTGCATTTAATAATCCCGAAGGAATTACAATTACTCTTGCACCTTTTATGAAGTTTCTTTCCTGGTTAACAACTCCAATTGTTGCATTCTTAAGTTTATCTACAAAAGTTTTGTTAAAAATATTAATGATCAAACCAAAAGATGAAACTCCGGTTACTGAAGAAGAATTAAAAATTCTTATTGAAAAAGGTGCACAATTCGGAACACTGGAACACCGTGAATCAGAATTGTTAAAAAGGATATTCCGGTTTGGTGATAGAAAAGCTTATGATATAATGACAAACAGGCAGGATGTTGTATTAATTAATATTAATGATTCTATTGAAAAAATAAAACAACAGGTATTTGAAAATACTTTTTCAAGATATCCGGTTTGTGATGAAACCCGTGATAACATAATTGGTGTGTTTACCATAAAAGATTTTTTTCATAAAATAAATAATCAGGGTAACTTTATCCTTAAGGACATATTAACTCAACCATTATATATTCCGGAAAATCTATCAGGCATAAGGATCTTTGAAAAGTTTCGTGACACAAAAACTTATATTGCTGTTGTAATTGATGAATACGGTTCTTTTGAGGGAATAATTACTCTGCACGATTTAATTGAAAATATTTTTGGTGATTTGCCGGACATCCATGAGGTTGAAGAAGTTAATATATTTAAAAGAGAAGATGGGTCTATGCTTATTGAGGGAAGTATTTTAATAGATGAGTTAAAGGAACATATTAATATATCTTTTGAAGAGGATGAAAATTTTTCTACACTCGGCGGGTTTGTTATGTACAAACTTAACCGCATACCTAAGACTGGTGATAAGTTTGATTATGAATCTTTTTGGTTTGAGGTTGTGGATATGGATGGTAACCGGGTTGATAAGGTACTTGTAACACAAAAGACCATAGAATTGAAAAATTAAAAAATTGAAGCATTGAAAGATGCTGGATACTGGATACTGGATACTTGATACTTGATACTGGATGCTGGATACTTGATACTGGATACTGGATACTGGATGCTGGACCTTGCCTACCGGCAGGCAGGTTCTTGATGATGGATATATGAGTGAATTTATAGGTAAGGGTAAGTAATTAGATTTTTGAATGTTAATTAGACAAATCAGAAATCCAACGGACTTTTAACTCCAAGACCTAAGTTTTTAATTATGTGCGTGTAGATCATTGTAACACGGACGTCTTTGTGGCCGAGCAGTTCCTGCACCGTTCTGATATCATAGTTATTTTGGAGCAGATGTGTTGCAAAACTGTGTCGGAATGTATGAGCGCTGGCAGTTGGTTTTTCAATTCCAGCTTTTCTAATTGCGGCTTTGATTGCTTTTGTGACTGTGGATTGGTGAAAGTGGTGTCTGATTCTTTTACCTTTTTCATCTGTAACAATTCTCTCTGCAGGAAAAAGGTATTGCCATCCAAAATCCTTAGATGCAGTTTTATATTTTTCTGCAAGTGCATAAGGCAAAACTGTATCGCCAAATCCCTTTTTAAGATCCGCATTATGCAGTAAAAGTCTTTGATCTATCTGGTCTTTTATTTTTGAGATAAGGGAATCAGGCAACAAAGTAACCCTGTCTTTTTCTCCTTTTCCATCGTAAATAATAATATGCTTGTATTCAAAATTAATATCTTTAACACGCAGGCGCAGTGCTTCTGATAATCTAAGACCGGAGCCGTAAAGCAGCTGCGCAATAAACTGCGGAAGACCGCTCATATTATTTAAGACTGCGTGAGCTTCTGCTTTAGAATATACTACGGGAATATGTTTAGGTTTTGTAGGGCGCTTAATGTCATCCACCCAGCCAATATCTTGATGCAGAATTTCTTTATACAAAAATAAAATACCCTGCAATGCCTGATTCTGAGTTGAGGCAGAAACGTTTCGATCTACTGCAAGGTGATTAAGAAATTTGCGTATTTCATCTTTGCCAAGTTTTTCCGGATGAGTTTTATTGTGGTAGAGTATAAATCTTTTAATCCAGTTTGTGTAAGATTCTTCAGTACGTTTACTGTAATGCATAGAACGCATATGAGTTTTAACCTGCTCTAAGAGCTTAGGTTTAGCCTGTCCATTTTGAGATTGATTCTTGTATTGCATAGCAGCACAAAAATAATATCAGGATAGTGTTTATCCTAATATAAAACTGCGCTGTATTAATTATTTATAATTAGCACGTTAAACACATTTTATACTTGAATCTTAGGGTAATGATAATAATATTACGATAGACAAAATCAGGAAATGTTAAAAAGTTGAGTGTTAGCGTTTCCTTATAAGTATTAGTTAGGTACATAATCTATTTATATGAAAAGAAATTTTATTCTTTTATTCTTCATTTGCTTTTTTGGCAATCTAATTGCTCAAGATTCAGAAAATGTTCATTTTCAAAAATCAAAGCTCGGTATTGGGTGGAATGAGACTAGTATTTCTGTTGGGCCTAATTTAATATATTATAATAATCGCTTCTCATTTGATTTATTATATAATCTGGCTCTTTTTACTGATTCTGGGGATAATACTGTTATTGTTCATAGACCAGCAATTTTTTTAAGAGCAGCTTATTCAGTTTTTGAAATAAAAACAGTATCTGTTTATTTACCTATTTATCTTGGAACTGGATTTGTCTATGATTTTAAAGAGAGTTCAACTTTTCCAATTTATGTAGGGGCAAGGCTAATACAAGATAACTCAGACTTTCTTAAAAGTATTGGGGCAAATATTGAAATTGGATATGCTTACAGAAATTTCTTTGAGACTGGCACAAATGAATTTAATCCTCAGAAGTCAAATGAATCATTATTTTATTTTGGTGTCGGGGTCTGCTATTATATTTTTTAATGTACCTAACCTCTTTAATAAGTACAAAGTCAAGAGGATATAAAAATATTGTTCAATCCATTTTATGGATTGCTAACTAAGTTCTTTGAATTTTTGTCTTGCAACTTTACACAAATATCGATGCCGTTAATATCGAAAAGGTAA
>JBGSPH010000033.1:0-25157 GCA_041738675.1 Ignavibacteriaceae bacterium | reverse complement strand
TATTTTGGAAGGTTAAAACAAAAGTATAGAGTACATAGAGGACTATCTCCTCAAAAAAGAAAAAGTTATTTTAACTGGTATTTTTATTTAAAACCAATTTAATTTTAGCAACACAAAATGACTATTATGCCCGAAATGACTGTGAAGGCAATTTCATAACCTACCTTTTATATAGCATCTAATAAAAAAATTTTTATATATTGAGCCAGAACTGATATTTACTTTGTTACATCTCTAAACTAATCCAAGGATAATGCTAATGACTGAAGCAACAGGAAAATCAAATAAATATATAGAAAAGTTCTTAGGTATAATTGAAAAGGTTGGCAACAAACTTCCACATCCAACTACACTTTTTGCATTATTTGCACTTGGAGTAATTGTTCTTTCCTGGATTGTAAGCCAATTTAATTTTTCTGTACTGCATCCCGGTACCGGTTTAGAAATAAAACCTATTAATCTTCTATCGGTTGAGGGACTGCATCGAATAATATTAAACCTTATTACCAACTTTACTTCATTTGCACCGCTCGGGACAGTTCTTGTTTCACTTTTGGGAATCGCGGTTGCAGAGCATAGCGGCTTGATAGGAACTTCCTTAAGACTACTTGTTTTAAAAGCCCCAAAAAAACTTCTAACATTTGTAATTGTATTTGCGGGAATATTATCTAACACAGCAAGCGAGATTGGATATGTTCTTCTTGTTCCACTTTCAGCAATTATTTTTCTCGCTGTTGGAAGACATCCGATTGCAGGTTTAGCTGCTGCATTTGCCGGCGTTTCAGGTGGATACAGTGCAAATCTTTTACTGGGAACTATTGATCCGCTGCTGGCAGGACTTACACAGGAAGCCGCCCACATAATAGATAAAAGTTATGAAGTTAACGCCGCGGCAAATTATTACTTTATGTTCGTCTCAACATTTTTTATTGCGGCTGCAGGTACATGGGTTACAGAAAAAATTGTTATTCCAAGATTGGGAACCTATAAAGGTGATGCTAAAGCAGAAGAAATTAAACCATTATCTCCGGATGAAAAAAGAGGTTTGTGGTATACTCTCGCAGCCACTTCGGTTTTTACATTAATCATATTAGCAGGCATATTACCTGAACAAGGTTTTTTAAGAGATCCAAAAACTTTTGGAATACTTAAATCACCTTTCTTAAGTGGAATTGTTTCGTTTATTTTTCTTGGTGGTGTGGTTGCTGGTCTTGCATATGGCATCGGTGCAAAGACGATAAAGAATGATAACGATGTGATTAAAGGTATGAATAAATCGATGGAGACGTTGGGGTCTTATATCGTTCTTGTTTTTTTTGCTGCTCAGTTCGTCGCGTTTTTTAACTGGACTAACCTTGGAATGATTGTCGCCGTTGAAGGTGCAAATATTCTAAAATCATCCGGACTTGGTCCCATTCCACTTTTAATTTCTTTCATCATAATATCCGGATTTATAAATTTATTTATAGGAAGCGCATCTGCCAAGTGGGCAATTATGGCTCCCGTTTTTATACCGATGTTTATGCTGTTAGGATATTCGCCTGAACTTGTACAGGGCGCTTACAGGGTTGGTGATAGTGTTACTAATATTATTTCGCCAATGATGTCTTACTTTGCTTTGATAATTGCCTTTGTTGGGAAGTATGATCCTAAAGCCGGTATTGGAACTTTGATTGCTACAATGCTTCCTTATACTATCACATTTTTTATAATCTGGACTATAATGTTTGTTATTTGGTTTTTGCTGGGCATTCCGGTTGGACCAGGTGCAAATATGTTTTTAAACTAATAAACTGATTTAGCAATAATTTTTATATATTTTTAAAGTGTTGAATAGTCAGTTAAATCTTTTAAAATAAAAAATGCCTGAAGATATTTCTAACTTCAGGCATATATTCAATTAAATAATTATTGAACTACAGGATAGTTTTTGCACATATTATCGTCGCCTACACCCCATTTTGTACCTGGATTAGCATCATAAAACAAGTTGTTTGCACCATAAAGTAATGACTTTGCATCATAACCTAATGCACGAAGATACGGTGCAATTATTGAAGAACCATGACCAGTATAACAATAAACTACTATTGTTTTATTGGTTGGCAACGTTTTTAAGAACTGAGCTAATTTAAGGTCATTTTGTGGAACATAATTAATAGCGCCTTCAATATGTCCTGGATTTAGATATCTAGCTTCAGGCCAATAATTTACGATATAATAGTTTGATAAATTTGTGTAAACAGTATTTCTATCAATACTAGCTGCACCAAAACCCTCTGCTAATACTGCAGCAAGTCTTACATCACTGATTTCAGCGCCTGTTGTTTTACCAGTAGTAAGTGTTGGTAAATTGCCAGCAGCATTTTTAGGGTTAGAAGTAGTTTGTAGTGTTATAGGATTATTTTGACCATTTGTTCTAGCTGTATTCCATTTGTCAGGGTAGGCCCAACTGCACATTCCCCATTGTAAATCGAATACATTTGAATATCCTTTTAGTCTAAGAATGGTAGCTGCAAATCCTGCTGTTTGCCCCGTATAACAAACAATTGCGACTTTAGTTTTTGATGATAAACTATTTGAAGCATAATAAGTTAAAAGATCTGCTGGAGCAACATTAACTGCCCCCTGAATATGGCCGTCAGCATAATCAGTTGCACTTCTAATATCTAGAATAGCAATATTTTCTCCAGTTGATATCGCAGTATTTAAATCAACGGCTTTCATAAAATGGGAAGCAGTATTTACAAAATCACCATTTGCTTCGTAATATTTTACTAATTCTTCACTCTCATTAACGGTAACTGGTGGTGGTGCAGTAGTTTCATCTTCGCTGCATCCTACATTGACGAACATAATTGTTGCTGCAATAAATAAGTACAGCAGGTAAAAAAGTTTTCTGTCTTTCATTTCTATGATCTCCTAAGTTTATTTAAGTTTATTAATTTATATCCTAATTAACTTGCCAGCTTACTGGAAGCTTTCCGTCTACTATAATTTGAGTATTTGCACTCTTCTCCCACGTTTCGATACAATCAGAATCAAAGAGGTATAATTCTTTATTGTTATAAGTTCCATCTGAATTTTTAGAAATATGGCAGCCCTCTGTACAATTTGTATAAGGAACCCAATTTCCTGAACCATCTTTAAATCCAGTACGGGTTGTAATTTTTATTATGTTATGAGGTGTTGTGTATTTGTAAGTAGGAGCTACATCAAAATTAGACAGATTTGTAATTCCATAATTCTGCCAGCTATCAGGAGCCATTAAAGATCTCCTTAGTAACGCAAACTCATAAGGTCTTGATCCAGGAATCGGGTTCATTCCAATTTTATATCCTTGATAAGCATGAATTCTTGCACCTTCTTCACTTCCGATATGGCAGCTGCCACAATTATTGTAATCTTGTGAATGGCAGGTGTTACAACTGAATGTATTCATATGGGTTGTATGAAATGCATTTGAATTGCTTATGTCTGAGTGACAATTTGTACACTTTGGTAATTCAGGATATTTATATCGTTGATCGTATAGATTTCCATCTCCATGTATTTCATGTTTGCTATGGCAGTTCATACAAGTAAATCCTGATCCAGTTAGATGAACATCAGGTACAGTTCCTGCACCAACTCCAAAATACGCATGCCCACCACGACTTGTGTGGCAGGTAGTACAATGATCTACCATATTTGGACTTTTAAAGAAGTTATGAGATTGATATAATCCGCCGCCACCTGCAACAGGTCTATTAACATGGCAATCACCACAAGTGGCATGACATTTACCGCAATTTGTATTATACCCGTCTTTCATTGTCTGACTTAGTGCATCAAATCCTTGAGGTACATTTCCCACTCCTGCTCTCAAGCAAACCATACTTTTTTGTCCCCACCCCTGATGAACATTATTCTCTGACTTTGAAGCAATATCAGGATGGCAGCTTCCGCATTTAGCAATAGCATCTGATGTGGGTTTTTTCATAAAATCGCCTGAATGCGCAACTGTTTTATCTGCAGTTTTATCAACTCCATTGTGGCAGGCTGTACAAGGAATTTTTCCGTGTATATCATTCTTAAAATTTTCATAACCAGAACCACCCATAAAAACTCTATCATATGGTTCGATATGTGGAGTTTCTCCACCGCAACCACCACCACCGCTGGAAGGTGGATCTGGAGTGTAAACAGCCTTTAAATGGGTATAATTTGTATGGCAGCCTTCGCAAGATGCCACTTCTTTATTTGTAGTTTCTGAAGGTTGTTCATCATCTTTGTCTTCTGAACATCCAATGAAAAGTACAAAAAGTGGAATCACAAGGATTAAAAGAAGCTTTTTCATATCAATATCCTTAAATGCATATAGTTATTTAGTGGTTAGCATCGTTCAACCTTTGTGCCACTAATTTTTGCGCATAACAAGCATTATTTATATCAAATATGAAACTTGTCCTTCGTTGTTCTTATCAATACTGAGAATAAACAGATTTTCAAATTTATTTATTGAAAAAATGGAGTGAGAAAAGAGGATCAACAAAGGGGCTTTAAGCTTTAATTTAAATTTATTAAAAAGTAGAAGATTTAATCTCAAATAAAGGAATTGATAATAAAGGAAAATCAGAGAAATCCTTCGAGATTTTTTGAACAAATCTCGAAGGATTTATAATATTTAGTGTTTACTAATCTCAAAACTTTTGGGATTGTAACCCTGGTCTTTTAATATCAGAAAAATTTTTTCCATCGTTTCGTTCTCTAATTTTGGAGTGCGGCTTAAAACCCAACCGTATTTTCTACTTGGAGTCCCAACTATCGCCCAATTATAATTTTCATCAAGACCTATTATCCAATAATCACCCCAAACAGGTCTCCAACCAAAAATGCTGAAGAAACTAACCTCAAGTTTGGCATTAGATTTCCTATCCGCTATTCTTGCAATTCCATCCGCATCATCAACTTCACCATCTTCATCAATACATGAATTTATTACTTTAATTTCTCCATCTTCCATTAAAATATATTTTGCAGTTGTACCTTTAATGCATTGATCCTGAAAACTGTTGGGAATCTTTGCAACTTCGTACCACAAACCAGCATACTTTTTTAAATCAACATACTTTACAGTTTTAAGTGGATTTTGTTGAGCAAACATTAATGCCGAAAAGAAAATTGCAATTAAAATACTTTTCATTTTATTAAACCTTTATAAAAATTTTCTTTGCATAAAGAATCCACATCAAGCCAAGCCAGATTAAAATATAAACAACAGCCCAGGCAAGTGATGCATTAATTGGTTCTAACCATGATAAAAAGAAATTATCAAACAAATAACTTTTAATTGTCACAACACTTCCATCGGTTCCGTTCCATTTAACCATATACATAATCCTTCCAACAATTCCGGATAGAAAGAAAACTGTAATTGCATTCATACCATAAACCTGAAAAGGTTTTATCCACCAGGTAACTTTTTTAACATCTATAAACCAATAACAGAAAGCTAAAAAGTTTAATGCAAGTCCTGCTGTGTATAAAACATAAGAGCTCGTCCAGATATTTTTATTGATTGGAAACCATCCATCCCAAACATATCCGGCAACCATTAAAATACTTCCCCAAACAAAAAGCCAAACAGTTTTTGTTGTTTGATCTTTTTCACTTCTTAAAAGGTTACCCGTAAAGATACCAAGCATAGCAGTACCAATTGCCGGTATTGTTGAAAGTATCCCCTCCGGATCCCATACTTTTGTGCCTGACCAAAGATGACTACCTAATAATAGATGATCCAACCAGGCCGCTAAATTTGTTGTGGGTTCATAATTTGCATATCCAACTCCAGGAACCGGAATTAGACTCATTAGCATAGTATAGATGACAAGAATTGAACCCGTAAACCAGTATTGAAATTTTGTATTTGTTGTAAGAAATAGAATTGAAGAAATCATATAAACGATTGCAATTCTTTGAAGCACACCGGGAATACGAATTGTACTCCAGGAAAACTCGTGTCCAAATAAAAGTCCGAATGGAAAGCCTGCCAGGATAATTCCTAATCCAAAGAGAATAATTGTTCTTCTAAAAATATTCAGGTACAAACTTTTCATATCGCCACCTTGAGCTTTTCTCTTGCTTAGCGAATATGAAATTGCGACTCCAACTATAAAAAGAAAGAATGGGAAAATTAAATCTGTTGGTGTGCAGCCGTGCCATTTTGCATGCAGTAAAGGAGGATAAACTGCGCCCCACGAGCCCGGGTTGTTTACAAGTATCATTCCCATAATTGTAATTCCCCTAAACACATCAAGAGAGAGCAATCGTTCCGAAGGTTTCATAATATTTCCATAGTAGTTGAAAATTATTGAAACAAAAATAAGTAAAGTTTGAAGAAAACTGATCGCATTTTTATAAGTTTAGTAAGTTAAAAAAATGTCATTCCCGCGAATGCGGGAATCTACTTTCGTAAAATAAATATTTATGTCACATCATTATTATGTGTATCTACTTTCTAGTAAAAAGAACGGAACTCTTTACGTTGGCGTAACGAATGATTTGATGAGAAGAGTTGGTGAACACAAGTTAGGCTTGATTGAGGGCTTTACGAATAAATATAAAATAAACAAACTTGTTTACTTCGAAACTTATAATGATATAAATGAAGCCATATTAAGAGAAAAAAGGATAAAGAAATGGAATCGAAATTGGAAAATAAAAATAATTGAAGAAATGAATCCAGAATGGAATGATTTATATGAAGATTTGCTTTAATTTTGATTAAGCTTGATTTAATTAATAAAAATAGATTCCCGCCTTCGCGGGAATGACAAAATAAATTGATGGAAATTTAAAAATGAAAACTATCTTAATATTACTTACAATGATTACAACAATAATAACAGCACAGACAAAGTTTACAGATATCAATCAGCTTGCTCAATTGGGAGAGTTTAAGAAAGCAACTGAGATGATTGATGAAAAACTAAAATCCGATCAACTCAGCTCCGATGAAGTTTTTGAACTTAAGTTTGAAAAAGAAAGATTGGATAGAATCCGAAAAGATTTTAATAAAACTGCTGATGATGTTTTGAAGATTATTAATAAATACTATCCTGATGCAAATGAAAAAGATTTGGAGAAATGGGAAAATGATGGCTCGCTTGAATACAAAGTAATCGATGGAAAGAAATGGTATTTCTCCCGTTCTGCTTCTAATCTTTTTAGAATAAATAAAGAAGCAAAAAAACAAAAAGAACTGGTTGATGGATTTGTAAAAGACCCGCTTGATGCATTTCTCGAAGATTATATTCCATCGGTATTGAAAGAGTCTGCAAACGGACAGGAACGCTTAGTAAAACCTGTAACCTTCAAATTAAACTACACGGTTACAGTTGATGCAAATGCAGTTCCGGATGGTGAAATAATAAAATGCTGGCTGCCCTATCCACGAGAAGGGCATCAGAGGCAGGTTGGTATAAAACTCTTAGCAGTAAATAATGATGAATACATTATTGCGAGTAATGATAATCCTCAAAGAACTTTGTATATGCAGAAACCTGCAATGAAAGATCAGCCAACAATTTTTAATATGGCTTTAGAGGTAACTAATTACAACGAAGTTAATTTAATTTTACCTGATCTCATTAAACCTTATAATAAAGAATCCGGTTTATATAAAACTTTTACTGCAGAAAGAGCACCACACATAGTTTTTACAGATAAGATTAAAAATTTGTCAGAAGAGATTGTTGGTGATGAAAAAAATCCTTATTTGATTGCAAAAAAAATCTTTACCTGGATTTCAACAAATATTCCTTGGGCAGGTGCAAGAGAATATTCTACAATAGAAAATATTTCTGACTATTGTATTACACGTAGACACGGCGATTGTGGAATTAAAACTTTATTGTTTATGACACTTTGCAGATACAATGGAATTCCGGCTAAATGGCAAAGCGGCTGGATGCTTCATCCGGGAGAAGTAAATCTGCATGATTGGAGTGAAATTTATTTTGAAGGCTACGGATGGGTTCCGGTTGATCAATCCTTCGGATTAGTTGATTCTGAAAAAGAAGATGAAAAATATTTTTTTCTTGGAAGCATCGATCCATACCATTTGATCGTGAATGATGATTATTCTGGACCATTATTCCCAGCAAAGATATTTCCAAGAAGTGAAACTGTTGATTTCCAGCGTGGTGAATTAGAGTGGCGTGGCGGAAATCTTTACTTTGATAAATGGGATTATCATATGGATGTTGAATACAAGTAATCCTCATATATTTTTTTATTACTAAGGTCTCTGCGTAAGAGACCTTTTTTATTTAGCAACTTTTTACATTTCTTCTCAATTAACAATTGTGTAACGCTATTTAAAATAATTTTATTAGATTATTTAGCAAAGATTGAGCTTCTTTCAATACAGTAAGAAATATTTTATATGAGTGCAATTTTAGTAATACTCATTATTCCACTTCCTATTAATTCGAAATTTAACTTTTCTATTCCACAAACAATCTTCAAATCACATAAATATATATCCAAGGGAGTCTGATATGAAAAAATTACTCACATTATTTGTTATCCCGCTTCTGATAGTGTTTTTTATTTCAAATGAGAAAGCTAAGGCTCAAAATATTTTTAATGATAGTCTTATTTATAATACTTCAAACATTGATATTGGACAGTCTTTTAGAACTGGCTACTTTACAGGTTTTGGACATTGGACAATAAATTCGTTTATTGAAGATGTTGATGGGAGTTTGCACGCAGCGTATGTTGATAATTATGAGCTTTTTTATTTCCACTCAACTGATAATGGACAAGGCTGGACTAAAGAACAAATTATTACCGGGCACGAAGGTGATATTCGTTATGCTGCATTAGCTGTAGATTTAGATGGAAAGATTTTTATCGGAATAACAATTCATTCATTATACAATTATGCTAATCCAACAGGAATAACTTTTGCAAATGAATTTTATTACGATCTCTATTGTGTAAATAATAAAACCGGATCCTGGGTTGTTGAACAAGTAGAACTACACAGCTCGGGTAACTTTGGTCCTGTTGTTGAAAATATTTATGTAGATGTAGACAATAATGTTCATCTTTTTGCTAATAGATATGGTTGGAATTCTTTTGGCGGTGAAGCTTGGGAATTTATAAGAAATTCTTCTACTAATACCTGGGGTACCCAAATTTTAATCTGCCAATTTACTGATGCTGGAATTGACCGAGCAATATTTGACAACTATATAGTGCTGGTAGATTCATATGGAAGGCGAGCATTAGTTGCCGCCAGAGATAAACCGGATGCAAATAAACTTTTTTATGTTTTAAGTGATGGCTCCACATGGCAGTCTCCAGTTGAATTATCAGATAAAATTGCAATCGCCTGGAATAGATACGATGCTGTTCTAGATCCTTCTGATACTCTTTACATTGCATTTTTATACAACAACACACAAGGATTACCTGAATTAAAGGTTTCAAAGGATACCGATACTCCTGAAAAAGCAAACATTAATTTAGCAAGTACCGATACATTAAATTATTTTAAACTTCATTGCAATGCAGATGGTAAGTTCACAATGTACCTGTGGATAAAAAATAAAAATGTTCATGTTGCTTTCAGCGATGATATGATCAACTGGACTGATCCTATTGAATTTCCAGATTCAATGAAAAATTATTTTGGAGGACTTATTGTTAGAACAGATACAAGACGTGGATACTATACGGACTATTGCAAACAAATAAATGTAATTGCTGGTCCAAGATCCGCACAACCTTATGGACCCGATACTTTGTTTTATGGAAATATAAAAATTGATCCGGGTACTTTTGTTGAAGTCGATGATCAAGTTCCTGCAGAATATAAACTAAGTCAAAACTATCCCAATCCATTCAATCCGGCTACAACAATTAATTTTAGTTTAGCTGAAAGAACTTTTACGGAACTTAAAATCTATAATATTCTTGGAGTAGAAATTGCAGCCCTTGAACGAAAAGAACTTGATGCGGGAAATTATACTTATACTTTCAATGCCGAAAATCTTTCAAGCGGAGTGTATTTTTATACTTTAAAGACAAATAACTTTAATCAAACTAAGAAAATGGTCCTTATCAGATAATCGAAAATTATTTTTTTCTAAAGGCATCCTTTTATGGATGCCTTTTTTATATTTACGCGAAGGTTTTCATTCATCTTTTATCAGGATCAATTAATGAAGCAGTTACTAATCTTTTTAATATTAGCATTATTATCATTTAGATCTTATTCACAAGAAATCAATCAAATGGAAAATGTAAATTCAATCATTCAAAATGTAAAAGAAAAATTTGCACCCGATAAAAGAGTTGCTGTTTTTAATATTGAAGCAGCAGAATCTGATAAGAAAATCGTCATTAAAGGTGAGACAAATCTTCCCGAAGCAAAAACTGAATTTATAAACTTGATGGAAGAGACAGGATTAAAATTTGAAGATAAGATTGAAATTCTCCCGTCTAAAAATTTAGGTGATAAAATTTACGGTGTTATTAATCTTTCTGTGGCAAATTTTCGCTCTAAGCCCGATCATCCTGCTGAACTTGTGACACAAGCGATTCTCGGTACCCCGGTTAAAATCCTTAAAAAGGGTGAAGATGGATATTACTTAGTGCAGACACCGGATGGTTACATTTCCTGGCTGGATAATGACGGCGTTCAATTTATGACTGAAGCAGGAATTAAAGATTGGTTATCATCAGCAAAAATTATCTACTTAAAAGAATACGGTTTTTCTTATTCAGAAGCTGATGAAAAATCTCAAACTGTTTCTGATCTTGGTGCAGGAAATCTTTTAAAGATTATGGGGGAAGATTCAGATTTTTATTTAGTTAATTATCCCGATGATAGAACTGCATATGTTAAAAAAGATGAAGCAAAACTTTTTAATGATTGGTATAATGAACTCAGTCCAACTGGCGAAACAATTTTAAAAACTGCCCGCCGATTTATGGGAATTCCTTATTTATGGGGAGGTACTTCTACAAAAGGAATGGATTGCAGCGGCTTTACTAAAACCGTTTACTACTTAAATGGAATTGTTCTCGCTCGGGATGCTTCACAGCAAGTAAACACAGGCGATATGATTGATACAGAAAATGGCTGGAATAATTTACAAGCTGGCGATCTTCTCTTCTTTGGAAGAAAAGCTAAGGGTGATAAAAAAGAAAGAATAACTCACGTTGCAATTTACATTGGAGATGGAGATTTCATTCACGCTGCTGGTAGAGTAAAAATTAATAGTTTTAATCCAGAAAAACCTTATTACAGCGATTACAGAAAAAGTGGATTCATTCGTGCAAAAAGAATTTTAACTTCTGTTGGTAAGAATGGAATTGAGAGAATTTTGGATAATAGTTTTTATAAGTTAAAATAAGTTTACTTTTATGCGACTTAGCGTCTTTGCGTGAACCTGCTCTAACTCATTTCACGCAAAGGACGCAAAGTAAAAAATCGCAAAGATCGCTAAGTAAATCCAACTCTTTGCTGAAAAAAACTTAGTTATTAAAACCCAGCCTTTGAATTAACGCATCCGATTTTGGTTCACGTCCTCTGAACTTTATATAAAGTTTCATTGGATCATCACTTCCGCTTTTTTCTAAGATGTTTCTTCTAAAACTTTCTGCGGTATTTTTATCAAATAATCCATTTTCTAAAAATGCACCGAAAGCATCGCTGTCTAAAACTCCAGACCACATATAACCGTAATATCCGGCAGAGTAACCATCACCACCAAAAATATGATTGAAGTTTGTACTTTGATACCGAGAAGCAACTTCAGGAATCAATCCAATCCTATTTAAACTTTCTTCTTCAAACTTTATTACATCAATATTTGCAAAATCATTTAAGGTGTGCCAATCGATATCCAGAATAGCTGCAGCTAAATATTCAACAGTTTCAAATCCTTTGTTAAAATATTGCGAGTTAATGATCTTCTGAATTAATTCATCCGGAATTGGTTCACCAGTTTGATAATGTTTTGCGTACATCTTCAGAACTTCCGGATGTGATGCCCAGTTTTCCATAATTTGCGAGGGCAACTCTGTAAAATCAACCGGAGCTCTTCTTGATCCGGGATAAGTTGTATTAGTAAATAGTCCATTCAGCCCGTGTCCAAACTCGTGAAATAAGGTTTCAACTTCATCAAAACTTAAAAGCGCGGGCTTACCTTCCGTGGGTTTAGAAAAGTTTCCAACGTTTACAATTTGCGGAGTTATAAATTCACCATCCATATTTGATTGACTACGGAAACTACTCATCCAGGCACCGGCACGTTTACCGCTTCTAGGATAATAATCTGTATAAAGCAGTCCAATATGTGTCCCATCTTCCTCTTTAACTTCATAAACTTCTACATCAGGTTGATAAACAGAAATATCATTGCGCTTTACAAATTGGATTCCATAAAGTTTGGTAGCAACATCAAACGCGCCCTGTCTTACATTTTCCATCTTGAAATAAGGACGAAGCATTTCTTCATCGAGTGCATATTTTTCTTTTTTAACTTTCTCCGCGTAATACCACCAATCCCAGCCGGCTAATTTAAAATTGCCGCCTTCAGCATCAATTAGTTTTTGCATTTCAGCAGCTTCTTCTTTTGATTGTACCAATGCGGGTGCCCACAAATCAGCTAAAAACTTGTTAACGGTTTCGGGAGTTTTTGCCATATTCTTTTCAAGCTTAAAATCTGCATAAGTTTTATAACCAAGCAGATTTATTTTTTCATTCCGCAAAGCAATAATCTTTTTTATAATTTCTTTGTTATCAAATTCATTATTGTTATTACCGCGAGTTAAATACGCTTTATAAAGTTTTTCTCTCAGATCTCTTTTTTCTGAGTACTGCAAAAAAGGAGTAAAGCTTGGGCGCTGAAGATTAAAAGCCCACTTCCCTTCCATTCCATTTTGCTTTGCAAGTTCGGCAGCTCCCTGAATAACCGCATCCGGTAATCCAACTAAATCATCTTTGTTATCAACTACCAATCCAATCGCATTTGTTTCTTTGCGCAGATTATCACCAAACTTTAAGCTTAGCATACTTAGCTCTTCATTTATTTTTTTAAGTCTGGTTTTCTTTTCCTCATCCAGTCCAATTCCGTTGCGAACAAAATCAGTGTAATAATTATCTAAAACTTTAAGTTGTTCAGATGTAAGATTTAATTTTTCTTTTTCATCATTAATGGATTTTATACGCTGGAATAGTTTTTCATTCAAATAAATATCATTACTTAGTTTTGAAAGCTCGGGTGTGATTTTTTCAGCAATCTTTTGAGTTTCATCATTTCCGTTTGATCCGCTGATATTAAAAAATACTCTTGATACTTTTGTTAAAAGCTTCCCACTCTTTTCAATTGCAGCAATTGTATTTTCAAACGTAGGTTTCTCAGAATTGTTAATGATTAAATCAAGCTCATCACGTTTAATTTTTATTCCCTCTTCAAATGCAGGCAGGTAATGCTCAAGTTTTATTTGATCAAACGGTGGTGTTTGAAACGGAGTTGTGAATTTCGAAAAAAATGGATTATCGTTATTCATTGTTTGTGCACTTAAATTAATTGATAAAAAACCAATGAATAAAATGATTGAATAGATGAAATGTTTCATTTTCTTTTCTCCCTTGATTAAAAAAATAATTGATCATAACTAAATTAAAATCTTAAGCGTTTACAGGTTCTTCTTTTTTCTTCCCAAATTCTGAATCTATATTAACAAATTTTGTAACTATAAAACCCGGAATTGTTGCTATACAAATCCATAGAAAGAAGTGTTTATATCCAATTAATTCCTGAAGCCAGCCGCTCCACATTCCCGGTATCATCATACCAAGAGCCATAAAACCTGTTGCAATAGCATAGTGAGAAGTTTTATACTCGCCTTCCGATGCATAAATTAGAAAAAGCATAAAAGCAGTAAACCCAAACCCGTACCCTAACTGTTCAAGTGCAACCATAAAACTTATCATAAATAGGTTTGTTGTTTGGGAGTAGGATAGATAAACGTAAACAAGATCTGGTACATTAATGGCTAACACCATTGGCCATAACCAAAATTTTAATCCTTGTTTGGCAATTACTACTCCGCCAATAATACCGCCAAGTGTTAAACAAATAACACCAATTGTTCCGTAAACTAATCCTATCTCAGACGTGCTTAAACCTATTCCACCAACTTCTTGTGAATCTAGAAGGAATGGAGAAGATATTTTTACTAATTGTGCTTCTGCTAATCTGTAAAGCAAAATAAATGATAGGATAATTCCTATATTTTTTTTCTTAAAGAAAGCTGCAAATGTTTTTAGGAACTCATTAAAGATAGAACTTGATTGATCTTTGCGCGCTGATACATCGGCTTTTGGATAGGGTAAAATAAATTTGTGATAAATAAAAAATGCGACGAAGAATCCGGTAAGAATAAAAAATGTTATTGACCAGGCAAGAGGAATGCTCTTTGTAGAATTTTCCAAAAATCCAGCAAGGATAACGAGCAATCCTTGTCCGGTTATCATAGATAATCTATAGAATGTGGATCTATAACCAACAAACCATGCTTGTTGGTGAGTTGAAAGACCTAACATATAAAATCCGTCAGCAGCTATATCGTGTGTTGCAGAACTAAATGCAAGCAGCCATAAAAATGCAAGTGAATATTGAAAGAAATTAGGCAAAGGGATTGTTAAAGCAACTCCGGCTAATCCGCCACCTATTAAAAGCTGCATAAATATTATCCAGTTTCTCTTTTTGCCTATTATATCTACAAACGGACTCCATAATGGCTTAATCACCCAGGGCAAATACAGCCAGCTTGTATATAATGCAATATCAGTATTTGATATGTCAAGTCGTTTGTACATTATAACAGAAACGGTCATCACAATAACATAAGGAATTCCTTCTGCATAGTACAAAGATGGAATCCATAACCATGGATTTCTTTTATCGGATTTTATATCGGGCATTAAAACTCCTTTTTTTTCAAAGTGATTTTTAGTGATCTATATGTCTTAGTGGTGAGAAAAACTTTTTACCACTTAGACACTTAGAAAACCTTGTGCCACTAAGAGAAGGTTAATTGTTTTGCCATTAACGCAGCACCAAACTCAGGTGAATGTTCTGCTTCAATTATTTTAACATCATTGAATTTTCTTATAACCATTTCATTAAATAAATAAGAAAAATAATTTGCTGTAGTAAGCAGGCTGCCTATTAATGATACTTTTAATAGTTGTACATTTAGTTTCAATTTCATCGAAGAAATATGAAGCATCAATTCATTCGCTTCATCCTCAAGAATTCTTTGTGCGATCTTATCACCGCTTTCAGCCGCATCAAATACTAATGGAGCAACTGCTGGGATGTTAAAATTGTTTCTATAAACTTCCGTTATTAATTGCTCAGAAGTTGAAATTGAAAATTCTTGTTCTATTAAATCAGCAATCTTTGTTGATTTAGCTCTGCCATCATAATATCGTGCTACTGCATTTAATCCGATTCTTCCTATTCTATAGCCGCTTCCTTCATCACCAATAAATCTTCCAAATCCGCCAACGCGATGAATTTCTCCAGCTTCATCTTTACCAAACATAATTGAACCAGTACCCGCAATTAAAATGCTCCCTGCTTTACCGGAGAATGAACCTTCTAGTGCAATGCGTGCATCGCTTTCAACTCTAAATTTATTAATGGAAATAGATTTTTGTTTTGCATCTTCAAATATCTTTTTTTCTAAAAGTTCAGCATCGTTTCTTCTGCCGCCCCCGGTAGTTCCAAGAACTATAGCTTCAATATCACTCGATGAAATATTTTGGGATGAGATACAGTCATTAACAAGATTAAGAATTGTTTCAGAAACTTTTTCAGTTCCAATCACAAAAAAATTGGATGGTCCGCCGATAGTTTCGTAGATAGGATTTAAATTTATATCGGTAAGGATACATTTTGTTTTCGTTCCCCCACCGTCCATTCCGATTAAATATTTCACGATATTCCCTATAAATATTTTACAAAAATCTTTTGCAAGATAAAGTTTTTAAATCCTTTAATAAACTGAATTTGTCAACCTGACATCTTTTCAGGTTCTCATTATTATTTAATATCAGAGATTCCGGGTCAAGCCCGGAATGACATTTAAATTTTAATGAATCAATATTCCAAGTACTAAATACATTACTGCTGCGATTGCTCCTGCTGTAAGCGCATAAGGTAATTGTGTTTTTACGTGATCAATATGATCACTCGCCGATGCCATTGATGAAATTATCGTGGTATCAGAAATTGGTGAGCAATGATCGCCAAAAACACCTCCGCCAAGTGCTGCGGCAACAGTTAAATACAAATTTGCCCCAAGTGCCTGAGCCATTGGAATTCCAATTGCAATCATAATAGCAAAAGTGCCCCATGATGTTCCTGTTGAAAAGGCTATGAAGCACGCAACAAGAAAAATAATCACGGGAACAAAATCCGGAGCTAACCATTGTTTAGATAATTCGGCCGTATAAATTCCAGTCCCAAGTTCTCGGCAAACAGTTCCGATCGCAAAAGCAAGCATCATTAAAAGTGCTAAAGGAATTAATCCGCTTATGCCTTTGAATACAAGATCAATAGTTTCTGAAAACGTAAATATTTTTTGTGTTGTGTATAAAATCCCACCAACGACTATTGCTGTTAAAACAGAATAAAGTACGGAGGTTGAACCTGAACCTTTACCTAGAGCAAAAAATATTTGTTCATACCAAGGATACGAAGAAATATTCTCTACCTGTCCCCAGCCAGTAAAGACAAGCATAAGAGGCATCATTCCAACCATAACGGAGATAGGAATTATCATATTGATTGCCCGCTCTTTTACGTTTTCTTTTTTCTCAAGTGAAACTACATCTGCAGAAATAAGAGGAACTGCTCCATCACGAATGACTTTCCCTTCATTCTGTGCGCGAAGTTCTGCGTTTTTCATCGGACCAAAATCTTTTCCTGAAAGAATTATAAACAGAACCATTCCCATTGCAAGCATTGGATAAAAATTAAACGGAAAAGCATATATCAAAACTGTTAATGGATTACTGAAGCCTTGTGCGGCAATCAAACCCATTATATAAGCTCCCCAGGCATTTAAAGGAATTAAAATACAGGTAGGTGCGGAAATAGAATCACCAATGTATGCAAGTTTTTCGCGAGGAATTTTCAATCTGTCAAAAATTGGTCTGAATACTGTTCCAACAGTGAGGGTGTTAATACTTGATTCAACAAATATGGCTGTACCGGTTGCCCATGCAAGTAGTTGAACCATCTTGCGGCTTTTACCGATTTTTTTATTTTCTAAAAAGATCAAAAATCTGTTAATAAGATTTACAAACCCTGCTACTCCACCTGATCTTTGAATGAAAGCAATCAACGCACCAACAAGACAACTGAACATTATCGTTCGCGTATTACTTGCATCAGCAAATACATCAACAAGAGCCTGGATAGTTGCAATTGTACCTGTTAAAAAATTTCCACCGCTAAGAATTATCCAGCCAAGCCATATACCAAATAAAAGTGAGACAAATACCTGACGGGTTTTAATTGCAAATATTATTGCAAGTACGGGAGGCAGCAAAGACCAGAATCCATAATGTTCCATAAGCCAACTTTAATTGTTGTAAGAATAAATTATGTGGATTTTTAATAGCACAAATCAATTTCTATTCAAACTTAAACAAGTTTGATTGAATAAATTTTGAAACCGCTTGCTAAAATATTGATTTTAAAATGCAGATAAAACAAAAATCGATTGAAGTAAGAATTCTATTGATGTAAATTGTAATACAATTTTTATGAATTTTTAAGCGAACAAAAATTATATGATAAGATTCAATGAACTTTCTGTTGAAAAGGCTGAGCAGATCTTAAACTCTGCGATAAGCCCTTCGCTAAAGGAATTTTTAGACTCATCATTACAACTAACTGAAGATAAAATAAAAAACTACAATGACTTTGGCTTTGTAAAAATTGAAAATGTTATTGAAGCAGATTTTTTACCAGAAATAAAAAAAATAATTCAAGCAGCTGTACTTTTAAGAAAAGGTAAAGATGAACGGGAACTGAAGGATAAATCTCAATACGAACAATCGCTGCTGCAATGTGGATTTTTATGCTGGGATTTTCCTGCTATGAAAAGTTTTGTTTTTGCAAAACGATTTGCCAATATTGCTCGGGACTTGATGCAAGCAGATCACGTTAGACTCTGGCATGATCAGGCTTTGTTTAAAGAACCTGGTGGAAGAATAACTGATGCGCATCAGGATTGCAGTTACTGGCCTATCGCCGAACCACAGTTTACCGCTACAATGTGGCTTGCTCTAACAGATGTTCCAGTTGAAAAAGGCTGTTTGTATTTTTATCCACAAACAAACGATCCAAAACTTAAAGAGTATGTAGATATTTTTAAGAATCCACATCAACCAAATCATTTAAATGATAAGAAAAAAGTTTTTGTGCCGCTAAAAGCAGGTGATGCAACTTTTCATTCCGGTTTAACTTTTCATGGTGCGGCAAATAATCAAACAAATGAAATGCGTGAGGCGATGACAATCATTTATATTAAAGATGGTGTTACTTTTGATGCTTCTGATGAAAGAAATAAAACCCATACATCTTGCGTAGGTTTAAACAACGGCGAAATTATCAACACAAAATTTACTCCTGTTCTTATTTAGATAAGGAAACATTTATGAAAACATTTTTTACTTTCTCTTTATTAATTATCGGTGCTATCTTCTGGGGATGTTCTTCAAGTTCACAAATGATAAACATTTCTGAGTTGGAATATCCTAGTGATCTGCAAGTAATTTCGAGAGCAGATTGGGGATGGCAGCCAATGGATAACATCCTGCCACAGCATTCAATCAACAAGATCACAATTCATCATGGCGGAGAAGAATTTGCTGAGGATAAAGATATGATTCAGTATCTCCGCAATCTTCAAAGTTGGAGCAGATCAGAAAAAAAATGGATTGATATTCCTTATCATTATATGATTGATCTTAAAGGGAATATTTATGAAGCACGTCCAATAAATTATCCTGGCGACACAAACACTGATTATGATGTAACAGGACACGCTTTAATTTGTGTTGTTGGAAATTATGAAGTACAAAAACTTAGTGATGCATCTTTAGAATCTTTAGCTCAGCTAACTGCATTTCTTAAAGAAAAATATCGTGTAGAAACTAAAGACATCAAAACTCACAAAGATTACACAGAAACACTTTGTCCGGGTACAGATTTATATAAACATTTTCTGGATGGATCATTTTTAAAAATGGTTGATAGTGAATTATCCAAAAAGTATATAACAACTATATCAGAAGTAAAAGTAAAAACAGGTATTGAGGTTTTGCGTGAGAGAGATTTTGATATTCTTAAAGGTAAACGAGTTGGTCTTGTTACAAATCCAACTGGCGTTGACAGTAAATTAAAATCTACAATTGATATTTTATTTGAAGCGAAGGAAGTAAATCTAACTGCATTATATGGACCTGAACATGGTGTGCGAGGAAATTATTCCGCAGGTGATTTGGTAGATTTTTATATTGATGATGCAACAAAGCTTCCTGTTAATTCTTTGTATGGAAAGACCCGCAAACCAAACGCAGAAATGTTAAAAGATGTTGATGTTTTAGTTTTTGATATTCAGGATATAGGAAGCCGTTCTTACACTTATATAAGTACTATGGGATTGGTTATGGAAGCCGCAGCAGAGTTTAACAAAGAAGTTGTAATTCTTGATCGACCAAATCCCCTTGGTGGAAATAGAATTGAGGGTAACATTGTTGAAGATGGATATTATTCTTTTGTAAGTCAGTTTGCAATTCCTTATGTGCACGGACTAACAGTTGGTGAGTTGGCAATGCTATTAAATGAAGAAGGACTTTTAGAAAATAAATCTAAGTGTAAACTTTCTGTTGTTCCTATGGAAGGCTGGACCCGTAATTTATATTTTGAGCAGACAGGACTGCCTTGGGTTTTAAGTTCGCCGCATGTTCCACATAAGTTTTCTCCTTTTTATTATACAGTTTCTGGAATACTTGGTGAGTTACGCGGAGTTCTATCAATTGGTGTTGGCTATACAATTCCATTTCAAACATTTGCAACAGAATGGATAAATGGTGAAGAACTTGCAATCAAAATGAATTCATATAATCTTGAAGGAGTAATCTTCAGACCAATAACTTATAAACCGTATTATGGATTTGGAAAAGATAAAATGCTCCACGGCGTTGAGATTTACATTACAGATTATACAAGCATAAATTTGATACCAATTCAATTTTATTTTGCTCAGGCTGTAAATGAACTTTATGGAAGAAATATCATTTCTGAAAATGAAGGACGATTTGATATGTTTGATAAAGTTCTGGGTTCGAGTAAGATTCGGGAATTGTTTATGCAGAATTTAAAAGTAGATGATATACTCCCCTACTTAAATAAAGATATTGAGAATTTTAGAACGGTTTCTAAAAAATATTATTTGTATAAGTGATATTAACATTAAGTTCAACGTGAGCAAGTCATTCCCGTGAAAACGGGAATCCAAGACTTTATAAAGGTAGATTCCCACTTTCGTGGGAATGACAAATTACAAGGAAATCAAATGCACTACTTAGAAACAGAATACATCAACTATAAAAACAATCAACTTTTTGTTGAAGACATTAACGTAAATGATTTAGCTAAAGAGTTTGAAACGCCGCTATACGTTTACAGCAAGAACCATTTCATAAAACAATATCAAGAATTTGAAAACGCTTTTAAGCAAATCAATCATAAAATCTTTTATGCAATGAAAGCTAATTTTAATTTGAGTGTCATCAGCACATTTGTAAAACTTGGCAGTGGAGTTGATGCAAACTCTGAAGGCGAGTTATACCGTGCATTAAAAACAGGAGTTGATCCTTCTAAAATTATCCTTACAAGTGTTGGTAAAACTAAGAATGAAATTAAACTTGGATTAGAAAAAAATGTTTTAATGATTAAAGCTGAATCTGAAGCAGAAATTGAGTTGATAAATAAAATTGCTTGTAAGATGAACAAAATTGCACGAGTTGCAATTCGTGTTAACCCGGATGTTGATGCAAAAACACATCCCTATATTTCTACAGGTTTATCTTCAAACAAATTTGGTGTTGATACTAAAACTGCGTTATCAATTTATAAGCGAAGAAAAGATTTTACTAATATTGAATTTACCGGAATTGATATGCACATCGGTTCACAAATAACTTCAATCGATCCTTTTGTTGAAGCAGTGCAAAAACTCTCCGAACTATATTTTGAAATTGAAAAAGATAAATTAAAACTTAAACACTTTGATGTTGGTGGAGGAATGGGAGTTAGTTATAACGATGGAAGTCCATTTTCAATAAATGAATTTGCAGAGCGTACTATTCCCCTTTTCAAAAAACTTAATTGTGAAATTATTTTTGAACCAGGAAGGTTCTTAACTGCTAATGGTGGAATACTTGTAACTGAAGTTCTATATAATAAGAGAAATGGAAATAAGAATTTTATTGTAGTAGATGCAGCTATGAACGATTTACTTCGTCCTTCGATTTATCAGGCATATCATCACATTCAGCCAATTCAAAAGTTTGATAATCGAAATGACATGATTGCAGATGTTGTTGGGCCTATTTGTGAAACCGGTGATTACTTTGCGCGTGATAGAGAAATTACAGAATCAAAATCTGATGAGTTGCTAGCAGTTATGTCTGCCGGTGCTTATGGAATGGTAATGACATCAAACTACAACGCACGCCGCCGTCCAGTAGAAATTTTAGTTGATGGAGATAAGTATTCTATTATAAGAAGCAGAGAAACTTTTGATCATTTAATTTGGGATGAGAAAATCGTTTGAACCCCTCTTGTGTTCTCCTCCCGAATCCAGTTCGGGACAGGCTCTTTCGTGAAGGGGAGAATTTCTTGTTCCCTCCCTTTGTGAAAGGGAGGGTTAGGGTGGGTTCACTTACTTTTCTAATAGTCTTTTAATCAGCGTAACCGGATGAAGCACTTCAACATCAACATTAAACTTTTGTGTGCCGTGTTTTATTTGACCCATACAGCCGGGATTACCTGTTAACACTATTTTTGCTTCCGTGTTTTTAATGTTGCTCATTTTTCTTTCAAGTTGCTTTATGGCATCATCATAACGAACAACATTATAAATTCCTGCACTACCGCAGCACCAACTTGCTTCTTCAAGTTCTTTGTATTCGATTCCCGGTAAAGTTTTTATTACTTCTCTTGGTTGAGTAGAAACTTTTTGTGCGTGAATTAAATGACAGGCATCATGATAAGTCGTAAGTTCAGGTTCAGTTTCAAGATTGAATATTAATTCAGGTTTTTGTTCCGAAAAGAATTCCATAACATCTTTTACTTTGGATGAAAATCGTTTTGCTTTCTGAGCATATGCAGGATCATCCTCAAGTAAATGTGCATAATCTTTCATAAAGGCTCCGCAGCCGGCAGAGTTTGAAATCAAAAAATCGTAATCGTGTTTATCAAATGCATCAATATTTTTTCTGGC
Source organism: Ignavibacteriaceae bacterium (assembly GCA_041738675.1). GTDB lineage: Bacteria > Bacteroidota > Ignavibacteria > Ignavibacteriales > Ignavibacteriaceae > IGN3. The sequence continues at coordinate 2,555 of JBGSPH010000033.1, read as the reverse complement.
AAGCTTTAACGCAAATTCCATATCACCATTGTGCCCCATCAAAGATCCACAACAAACCTGATCTTGCGGAGTAATAATTTTACATCCGCATTCTTTTAGAACATCAATAGTATCAATATTAATATCTGCAAACATTGTATTCATCAAACAGCCAAAGTGGAAAGCAGTTTTGTATTTCACTTCACCGGTTGGCAATTCAATTTCTTTGATTTGCGTATCAGAGAACTTATCAGCGATAACAGGAGAAAGAGTTTCTATCTCAGAAAGATTTTTAGAAAAGAATTTTAATATCCTGCTTAATCGAACAAGTTTTTGCAACCCAGTTTTTTGATAGAGCCATAACAATCTGGAAGCAAACTTTAATCCATTTCTTGATGCAACAATTTTTCTTAAGGCAAATCTTTTAATCGTAACACCAGCTCTTGATACATACTTTGTATTATCAATAACTACGCGAGCTGTTTCAACCATTCTGCCGTATTTAACACCAGCGGGACAAGCAGTTTCACAAGCCTGGCAATCCAAACAGAAATTCATTTCATCAGCGAATATCCTGCTCATTTCCATTTCACCGCGTGCAACTGATTTTATCATTTTAATTCTGCCGCGTGGTGAAGAGCGCTCTAATTTTGTGATATCATAAGTTGGACAAGTTGCAAGACACATTCCACAATGAATGCATTGTTGTAATATATCATCGTGCGGAAGAATTTTTAATAATTCTTTGTACTGAATTTCTTTAGACATGAAAATCTTTTATCTGTTCGCGTTTAGTCGGCATATGTCCCTCACACTTTGGTGAGATTGTAAATATTTTGCCGGGATTTAAGATGTTATTGTGATCAATAGCTAATTTTATTTTCTTCATCATATCTACTCCGGCGGGACCAGCGACTTGCTCGAGAAAATGTTTTTTAGCTAAACCCGTACCGTGCTCACCGGTTATTGTTCCGCCGAGTTTAATTGCTTCATTAAAAATAAAATCAAAAGCTTTGTGAACTCTCTCAAGCGCTTTAGAATCACGTTCATCAGTTAAACAAGTTGGATGAAGATTACCATCACCGGCATGTCCAAAATTTCCAATCATAACATCAAACATCTTTGCAGCTTTAGCAACTCTTTCGATCATAACGGGCAGTTCACTTCTTGGGACAGTTGCATCTTCTAAAATGGTTGTAGGCATTCGTCTTGCAAGCGCACTAAAAGCACTCCGCCTTGCTGTCTTTAAAACATTTGCTTCCGCTTCATTGGCTGCACCTTTAAGCGCTGATGCATTATTTTTTACAGCAATCTTTCTAATAAGTTCAGCATCTTCCTGAACTTCTGCTCCCCTTCCATCAACTTCAACTAATAAAATTGCTTCACTCTTTCTTGGCAAACCGATGTGGGTAAAATCTTCAACACAATTGATTGTTGTGTTGTCTAAAAATTCCATCATTGAAGGGACAATGTGAGAAGCAATAATATCTGAAACTGTTTTACCAGCGTCAACCAACTTATCGAAATAAATTAAAAGAGTTATAGCCTGAGATGGTTTAGGAATCAGCTTTAATAAAACTTTTGTAACTATACCCAGTGTGCCTTCGCTCCCAATAATAAAGTCACGGAGATTATATCCTGCAACATCCTTCATATTCTTTCCGCCGGTTTTTAGTATTTCACCGTTTGGAAGAATCATTTCAATTCCAAGTACATAATTTTTTGTTACACCGTATTTAAGTCCTCGTAATCCGCCTGCATTATTTGCAACGTTTCCACCGATAGTACAAACATTTAAACTTCCTGGATCAGGCGGATAAAACAATCCAAGTTTCTCAACTTCTTTTTGTAAAGCTCCCGTTACAACTCCGGGCTGAACCCACGCTGTAAGATTATTTGGATCGACTTCCAGAATTTTATTCCATCGCGTCATCACGATTACAACAGAATTTTCAACAGGAATGGAACCACCGCTTAAACCAGTTCCTGAGCCGCGAGGAACAACATTAAACTTTTCATTGTTTGCTAGTTTTAAGATTTGTGAAATTTGTTCTTCATCTTGCGGAAATAAAACGGCTTCAGGTAGCTGCTGATAAACAGGAGTACCATCGTATGAATAAACTAATTTGTCTTCTTTGGAATCGAAGAAATTATCTTTTCCAACAATTGATTTAAGTTTTTCTGCTGTGTATTGATCCATAACAATTCCTGTTTTTACTATGCAAAGTTAAATAAAATGTTGGAGTGATGTTAGAAGGATGAGGATAAATTGTAATCCTTATTACTAATAAGATGGATTTATCCACTTCAGATTGTTAGAATAACCAGAAACTTTGAATGGAAAGAACTTGTTCATATCTATTGGGGTTAAACTTAGAGTCCCATCAACAACTTTATAAAAATATTTCTCTGTTCCATAACCGTAATCAAGTACAATTGTTAAAATGTTGTCTTTTGTGTTGAATCTTCCAGATAATTTATCGCCAAAATTTAATCCCAGTTCTTCTTCAAATAAAAGGTTGTGGTTAGCATTAAAAATAATTTGTTGAATCTGCCAGGGTGCGTCTTCCCTTGGA
>JBGSPH010000026.1:0-12086 GCA_041738675.1 Ignavibacteriaceae bacterium | reverse complement strand
ACTAACAATGTGTACATATTATTTCTCCTTAATATTGTAGCGGGGGAGGGATTCGAACCCCCGACACGTGGATTATGATTCCACTGCTCTAACCTACTGAGCTACCCCGCCGAAAATTTAGGTTGTAAATATAAATCTTTGACCCTGAAATTCAAAAAAATACTTATTTATAGCTTATTTAAGCTTTCCCAGAGTTTATCCTCTAAGGATCCTAAGCCAAATCCCGTAGCGGATGAAAAAATCAATATCGGATCTTTAACTTTTTTGATTTTAACCTTAGAAAGTTTAGCTAGTTCTTTTTCAGTAACCAGATCAGATTTAGAGAACGAAACAATTATTTTTTTATCAATAAGTTTTTTACTGTATTTTTTTAATTCATTATAAAGAGTATCAAAATCTTTCTGATAATCTTCTGAGGTAATATCAATCAGGAAAAGAAGGATTCTTGTTCTTTCTATATGTCTTAGAAATTTAATTCCTAATCCTTTACCTTGATGTGCGCCTTCAATAATTCCTGGAATATCTGCAACTGTAAAACTTTGATAATCCTTATATCTAACAATTCCCAAATTTGGTTCAAGAGTGGTAAATGGATAATCAGCAATTTTAGGTTTGGCAGCAGAGATTTTTGAAATGAGTGTGGATTTACCTGCATTCGGAAATCCAACTAATCCAACATCTGCAATTAATTTAAGTTCAAGAATAATTTTTCTTTGTTCGCCGGGTTTACCATTTGTAGCAAACCGAGGTGTACGCCGGGTTGGAGTTGCAAAGTTACTATTCCCTTTTCCGCCGGCACCACCTTTTGCAAAAACAACTTTTTTATTTGTTTCAGAAAGGTCAAGCAGAAGTTCTTCTGTTTCGGCATCCTTAACAATTGTTCCAACAGGTACTTTAACAATTATATCCTCACCGTTCTTTCCATCCTTTAATGATGAAGCGCCTGGTTTACCATTTTCTGCAATAAATTTCTTCTTGTACCTAAAATCTAATAATGTAGATAAGTTTGGCTGTGTTTCAAATATTACGCTTCCGCCAACTCCGCCATTACCACCCGATGGACCGCCTTTGGGGACATATTTTTCTCTGCGAAACGTTACCGCCCCATCACCACCTTTGCCAGAACCAACCTCAATTTGAACAAAATCAATAAACATTATTTTTCCACATTAAAATACTTTGCCACAGCAGTAGTTAATGAAGCTGCGTCCCGGCTGTGAGGTTTTATTCTCGCATATTTAAAAATATTTTCTAGAATTAAGGAAGCTTCTTGATAAGTTTCGCACATTGACATTTTTTCTACAGTATTTGCAAAATCTTCGCTGTCAGAATTAAAAAGATTTTTTATAATCCTATCAATTTCTTTTTTTGAAAGATATGTGAATATATCATCACTCTTCTTACTAACCACAGCCTCAGACAAATTTTCTTCCGGCACATCCTCAGTCAATTTAGTGTCTTCAACTCCAAGCAGGTCTTTTTGAAAATCAATTTTTTCAATAGGAACTTCATCTTCTGGTCCATCTTCAACTTGTGGTTCATGTTCAAATACTAACTCATTAATCTCATCAGAAGCGTTTTCATCTAAGTCTGATATTTTATCTTTTCCTATTGGTAGATCATCATCAATTGATATTTCCAGTTCATTATCATAAAAGTTTAATAGATCTTCCTGCTCTTTTTCATCCAGGATGATTATTTCATCATCTTTATTTTTATCTTTTTCTATCTCCTCGGTTAAACTGGCAAGCACATCTTCTTCATCAATTGATTCTTTTAACAATGACTCACTTTCTTCCACTGAATTTGTATCACTAACTACTAATTCCATCTCAGCAATATCACTGCTTATATCCATTTCTTTAATTACTAAATCAGGATTTTCCTCAGTAGTGATTTCTATACTTTGTGGTTCTTCAGATTTTGTTATAGCCTCATCCAGATCCTCTGAAAGTTTTTCATCAATATTTTCTTCGATGTCAGCGAGAGGTATTTCCATAGTCTGCTCTTCATCCACAAAAGGTTCGGTTTCCTCTTGCTTTCCTAAATCAAATACGTTTTCATTTTCTTTAACGTCTTCAGCTTCTGGCAATTCATCTTCACTAACAAATTCTTCCTTTAAAGGGTTTTCAAAATGCCGTTCATCAGCAATTACATTTTCTTGATCGTCACTCTCAACAAAAGGAGAATCAATACTTAACGTAGAGTAAAGAACTTTTCTTATTTCATCAATATCCGCTTTCTTTTTTGCTGAGTTTGAATATGCTCGTTTAAGCTTGAATAGTAGTTCGGTAAGGTTTTTTTCTTTAAGAAAATTTTCAACTGATTCAACTGTAACAGTTGATTTATTAAGACCACCAATACTAAAGTAATCGGCTATTGCATACAGTGCATTGTCTACTAATTTGCTCTGATGCAGCATAAATAATTCACGGTCAATCTTATTTACAATTAGTTCAAACTCAGTTATGGTAATATTTAAAATCTTTTTCTTCGAGAGATAAGCCAGGAAAACATTATTAAGATATTCATAATAATATGTATAATTAAGCATCAACTTAAGTTCGTTTACAGAAACAGATTTATTGTTCCCAAAAATTAATTTTGAAAGCGACCATTTAGGACGAACAACATAATTTGCATTAAATGATACAGCCTGAAGAACTATGTTTTTAATATCTTCAAATGAAATCTTTTTTGTTTTCTTTATTTCATTACCAATAAGAGTAAAATAGTTGGAGATTTCCGTACCCGAATAATCGAACAAGGAATTTTCGATTAACTTCTTACGATCCTCAGAAATCAGATAATCAATTTCACCTTCAACATATTTTTTTATGGATGGATGAATATCAATTGCGAGGAATTTTTCAATAGTTATGAAAGATCCCAGCTCTTTAACTTTGTTAAGAGTAAAATCACTTACGAATTTTATTTCGTTTTCAAACATATAATTCTCTTCTTGTTTGATTGAGTGGTTAAAAATATAAAAAAATCCCGATTAAAGTTAATCGGGATTGGCATTAAGTAAAATAACCTTATTTATGTACTAAACTTCCACTTCTTTAGATTTTATCTTTGCCATCATAAAATCCCTGTTCATTCTTGCGATGTTAGTAACAGAAATACCTTTTGGACATTCGGCCTCACAAGCATAAGTGTTTGTACAGCTTCCAAATCCAAGATCATCCATAACCTTAACCATTCTTTCAACTCTGCGGTAACGTTCCGGCTGACCTTGCGGCAATAAGGCATATTGCGATACTTTGGCTGATACGAACAACATTGCAGAAGCATTTTTACAAGAAGCAACACAAGCTCCACAACCGATGCAAGCTGCGGCATCCATTGCTAAGCTGGAAATCTCTTTCTTAATTGGAATTGCATTTCCATCAGGTACTCCGCCTGTGTTTATTGATACATAACCACCAGCTTGTAATATTTTATCAAATCCTGAACGATCAACCATTAAATCTTTAATCACAGGAAAAGCTTTTGCTCTGAAAGGTTCAACCCAGATTGTTTCGCCATCTTTAAAGTTACGCATATGTAACTGACAGGTTGCAATTTTGGGTAAGGGACCGTGTGCGTGCCCATTGATGACAAGTCCGCAAGTACCGCAGATTCCTTCTCGGCAATCACTTTCAAAATGTACTGCTTCTTCGCCTTTTAATTCAAGAGTATTATTCAACTCATCAAGCATTTCAAGAAATGATGCATCAGGAGAAACCTGAACTTTGTATTCAGCAAAACTTCCAACAGATTTAGAATTTTTCTGTCTCCAGATATTAAGTGTTAGATTTAATTTTTTTGCTTCCATTATTTGTAACTCCTGATTGCCTGTTTTACATACTCATATTTCAGTTCTTCCTTGTGAAGATTCCATTTATTCTCGCCTGCAAATTCCCATGCAGCGACGTAAGAATAATTTTCATCATCACGTTTTGCTTCACCATCTTCAAACTGATATTCTTCACGGAAATGTCCGCCGCAAGATTCTTTTCGATCTAAAGCATCAAGCGCCATCAATTCACCAAGTTCAAAATAATCAACCAATCTTCCTGCACGTTCTAGTGTTTGATTAACATCAGCACCGCTTCCTGGGATTGTTACATTTTTCCAGAACTCTTCTTTTACCTGTCTTATTTGCTCGATAGTTTTTTTCAATCCGGCTTCGTTTCTGCCCATGCCAACATTATCCCACATAATTCTACCAAGCTGCTTGTGCAGATCATCAACAGTCCTCTTTCCTTTTATAGAAAGAAGTTTGTTTGTAAGATCTTTTACTTCTTTAGCAACTTTTTCAAATTCGGGATGATCTGTTTTTACTAATGTTGGTTTATCTCCGGCAAGATAATTTCCCATTGTATAAGGAATAACAAAGTAACCATCGGCTAAACCTTGCATAAGTGCGGAAGCACCTAATCGATTTGCACCGTGATCTGAGAAGTTTGCTTCACCAAGTACGAATAATCCCGGAACATTGCTCATCAAATTATAATCTACCCACAAGCCGCCCATTGTGTAATGAGGAGCCGGATAAATCATCATAGGAGATTTGTATGGATTTTCACCCGTGATAGTTTCATAAATCTCAAACAAGTTGCCGTAACGCTCTTCAATCACCTTTTGGCCTAGACGATTAATTGCATCTTTGAAATCCAGATAGACTGCATCTCCACCTTTTACGCCTCTTCCTTCATCACATACTTCTTTTGCTGCACGTGATGAGATATCTCTTGGTGCAAGATTTCCGAATGAAGGATATTTTCTTTCAAGATAATAATCTCTTTCGTCTTCAGGAATATCAGCAGGATTTCTCATATCAGCTTTTTTCTTTGATACCCAAACTCTTCCATCGTTTCGTAATGATTCACTCATCAAAGTTAATTTTGATTGTGATTCACCGTGCAATGGCAAGCACGTTGGATGGATTTGTGTAAAACAAGGGTTAGCAAAATAAGCTCCGCGTTTATGTGCACGCCAGATAGCCGTTGCATTACAGTTCATTGCATTTGTGGATAAGAAGAAAACGTTTGAATATCCGCCAGTAGCAAGAACAACTGCGTGAGCCGAATATTTTTCAATCTCACCGGTTATTAAATTTCTAACAACTATTCCCTTTGCTGCTCCATCAATAATTACCACATCAAGCATTTCTCTTCGTAAGTATAACTTAACTGATCCTTTATCAACTTGTCGATTTAAAGCGCTAACAGCACCGAGTAACAATTGTTGTCCCGTTTGTCCTCTTGCATAAAAAGTTCTTGAAACTTGCGCACCACCGAATGAACGGTTATCTAAAAGTCCGCCATAATCTCTTGCAAATGGAACACCTTGCGCAACACATTGATCAATAATGTTTCCGCTTACCTCTGCGAGACGATGAACATTTGCTTCACGCGCACGAAAATCTCCGCCTTTAACAGTATCATAAAATAATCTATAAGTAGAATCACCATCATTTTGATAATTCTTGGAAGCATTTATTCCGCCTTGTGCAGAAATGCTATGTGCTCTTCTTGCACTATCGTGAAAAGTAAATGCTTTTACATTATAACCAAGCTCTCCAAGAGAAGCAGCAGCAGATGCGCCTGCTAAACCGGTTCCAACAACTATTATATCATATTTTCTTTTGTTAGCGGGATTAACCAGTTTCATATTAAACTTGTGGTTCGTCCATTTTTCAGCAATGTTACCTTCTGGAACTTTTGAATCAAGCTTTGCCATTAGTTACCTCCTCCTAATAAAAAATAAATTGGCATTGAGGCAAATCCTAAAGCCATAATTATTGCGTAGATCATTCCAATTTTTTCAATCATCGGAAAGTATCTTTTGTGATTCCATCCAAATGTTTGAAAAGCACTTTGGAATCCATGATTGAGATGATAACCTAAAAATATCATGGCAACTACATAGAGAATTGAATACCACCAAATATTAAAAAAGTAAACAACTACATCGTAATATTGATGGTTTGTTGCAAGACCCATGGGGTCGTGTACGTTAAATCTCCAGAAGAAAGTTGCAAGATGAGATACAAGAAAAATTAATATTATTGATCCTGTAACGGCCATCGTTCTAGAGAATATAGTACTATTCTCTTTTGAACCATTTACCTTATAAGTAATTCCGCGTGCTCTTTTATTTTCCAGCCACAATCTTAATCCATTAAAGATGTGCAGAACAAAAGCTCCAAGTAAAACCACTTCGATAACCCTGATAAGTGGTTTAACAACATCCAAAGTGGATACATAAGTATTAAAAGCACCTGGACCAAAAAACAAAGTAATATTTCCAATCAAGTGAACGATTAGAAAAATTAGCAAGAAACTCCCCGTAACAGCCATCATAAATTTTTTGCCGATTGAGGAATTGATGAATTTTAAAAACCAGCCCATTAAAAGCTCCTTTTAAATGAAGAATGAGTTATAGCTGATGTGAAATTAAATATTTTATTTTGTGATGCGCAGAAACGAAAATGGATTGAACATTTAGACTTTATTAGAAGAAACATCTTAAAATTGTAAAATTGATAATTAACAATAAATTTCAATTGCAACTTAGAAAAAAAACTTAACGGCTAAAAGTAAAAATAAAAATTTTTTCAAATATTCTTTCTTTTAAGTACCCAGCCGTTTATTTTAGTTCAGTTCTTTGAACAAAATTTACGGTGTTCCAACCCCGACTTGTCTGGGTAATGGAAAATTATAGGGAAGTACGGTGCTGTTTCTGTTTTGTCATTACGATCCCGATTTATCGGGAGAAGTAATCTATTAGTATTACAGATTGCTTCAGTCTGTAAAGCCATCCTTCGCAATGACATAAGAATCAAATTCCGTCGCTGTCGCGCAACTGTGAATCAATTTACAATGTAAAATGTATAATGTACAATTAAACAAATTGTACATTGTTAATTGGTAATTGTACATTGAAAAGCCAGGAGACCTGCCGTAAATACTGATTAATCAACCTTCGCGCAAAAGGTAAGATTTACGATGGTCACACAAAATCTCCATTCGTTTTATCTCAACTTAATTACGCGAAGTTACTTTTAACATTTTTATAAGGAGTAACTTCAATGTACAAAACAAAATTTCTTTTTGCTCTGTTCGCAGTTTTTCTTTGCTCTTCATTTTCATTAAGTCAAAACGTCATTCAAAAAACCGACTCGTTGGGTTATTATAAACTTAATGATGTAGTCATTACCGCTACCAAAACTCCAACAAATACTCTTGAAATTGCAAATTCTATCTCGGTAATTGATTCAACTCAATTATCGAATAGTAATTCAAATAATGTTTTTGATGTCCTTAAAAATGAAACCGGAATTAGTTTTACGAGACAAGGTGGAAACGGAACTTTGTCCAATCTTTATATTCGAGGTGCAAACTCATCTCACACTCTAGTATTGATTGATGGTGTTGAAGTTAATTTAACAAATGATCCAAGCGGAGTTTATGATTTTTCTGCTTTACCAATTGATAATATTGAAAGAATAGAAGTTTTACGCGGACCACAATCAACTCTTTATGGCTCAGATGCACTTGCAGGTGTTATAAATATTATATCAAAAAAAGGGAACGGTGCGCCAAAATTTTCTTTACTGACCGAAGGCGGTTCTTATAATTCTTACAAAGCACAATTGGGCGTTAATGGATCGATGCAGAAACTGAATTACTCCGTTTCATTAAGCAGAACCGGAAGTGATGGATTTTCTGTTGCATCAGAAAAATATGGGAATACAGAAAAAGATGGTTACACTTTTAACAATCTTTCATCCTTGCTTGGATACAAAATAAATGAAAATTTCGATCTTGCTCTTTATACGCGATACACAAAATCTAAATCTGATTATGACCAGATTGGTGGTGAATTTGGAGATGATCCAACTTATATTTTTAATCAGGAGGAAATTTCCTGGCGAGGTGAGGGAAACATTAATCTTCTGGATGGATTCTGGGAACAAAAAATTGGTTTAAGCTACATAAGAAATGTAAGAAAATATTCTCACGACTCTTCAGCGGCCAGTATTTATTCTTCAAACAGTCTTTATGATGGAAAGAAATATAAATTTGATTGGCAAAATAATTTTAAGTATTCGAGTTCATATATTTTAACGGCAGGCGCAGAATTAGAATTTGAGGAAGCTGCCTCCGAGTATTATGCTTATTTTTTCAGTCCACCAAATCTCGCAAGTATACTACCTTTGTCGAGTTCAAGAACAATTGGTGTTTACTTACAAGATCAAATAAATATTGATAAATCTTTGTTTGCTACTAGAAGTGTGAGATTAGACAGCCATGATAAATTTGGATTAAAGGCAACATATAAATTTGCATTAGCATATATTTTTTGGAAATCAGGTACAAAATTTAAAGCAACAATTGGAACCGGTTTCAAAGCTCCTTCTCTATATTATTTATACGATCCTGCTTATGGAAATGAAAATTTAAATCCTGAAGAAAGTTTTGGATGGGATTTTGGAATCGAGCAATATCTTTTTGCACAAAACTTATCAATTGGTGCAACTTATTTTTACAATAAGTTTAGTGATATGTTCGGATTTGATTATGTAACATTCAAAACGATTAATATTAAACAAGCTGTTACAAAAGGACTTGAAGTTTACCTTGAGGTTAAACCAATCGATGATCTTAGTCTTAAAGCAAATTACACTTTTACGGATACAAGAGATACAAGTCCTGATTCGCCTGACTTTGATAAGAAACTTTTACGCCGCCCAGAAAGTAAACTTGGGTTTTATACCAGCTATTCTTTTATACCAAAAGCAAACATAAATGCTGAACTTATTTGGGTTGGAGTTCGCGAGGATATTGATTTTTCAACTTATGAAAGAACCGAATTTAAAGGATATGTGCTTATAAATCTTGCCGCACATTATGATGTTTTTGATTTCTTAAGATTGAATGTAAGAGCAGAAAACCTTTTAGATACCGATTATGAAGAGGTTTACGGTTACGGAACTGCAGGTTTATCATTTTACGGTGGAATTAAGCTTTCGCTGTAATGACAAAACTTTGACATTTGATCCGCCGAGTGCGGATTGACATTTGACGTTAATAAACTTTATCTTTGAACTAATTATTACAAGAAATATCTTTTATAGATTTTTATTGAAAGGAAAAAACGATGACTGATCAAATGAAAAAAATAAGCCCAAACTTTTGGGTAGTTACGTTAATGGTTTTTGTAGCTGCATTTGTGCGATTACTTCCTCATCCCCCAAACTTTGCTCCGATAGCTGCAATGGCTTTATTCGGCGGCACATACTTTAATAAGAAATCTTTTGCATTTGCAATTCCGCTTATTGCATTGTTTTTAACAGACTTGATTATTGGAATATATTCTTATGCATGGATTGTTTATTTAAGTTTTGCTTTGATTGTTGTACTTGGAATTGTAATGCTTAAAAAAGTAAGCGTAAAGAATGTTGTGATTACATCACTAACAGCTTCAGTAAGTTTCTTTGCAATTACAAACTTTGGCGTTTGGGCGCTTGGAACATTGTATCCTAAAACTCCAGAAGGTTTAATGGCAAGCTACATTGCTGCTATTCCATTCTTCCAGAATGCACTTATTGGTGATTTATTTTTTGTTGGTGTAATGTTTGGAGTTTATGAACTTGTAAAACACAAAGTACCGGCTCTCGCAAAAGTAAAAGCTTAATAAGTTATTTCTATGTGAATTTATAAAGTCACGGCGTTTGTCGTGACTTTTTTCATTTCAACAAAATCATTTTTTTCGTTTCTACAAACTCTCCTGCTCTTAGCTGGTAATAATAAATTCCGCTCGCAAGATTTGAGGCGTTAAATGAAACTTCATAATTTCCTGCACTTTTTTCTTCATTAATCAGAGTTGCAATTTCTTTACCAAGAACATCGTAAACTTTTAGTGTCATAAATTGCCTCATGCCTATTGCATACTGTATGTTGGTAGTTGGATTAAATGGGTTTGGGTAGTTTTGAAGTAATTCCAGTTCATCTGGCAGAACATCAGATTGGTCATCAATAGAAACTAAAGTTCCAAATTGTTGCCCATTTACTATAGCACCTGTTAGCCAAAAATCACCGACGTTAAAATAGAAGATCCTTGTGATGCCAATGGCTTTGGATAACCAATATTCCCTTCCTTCGCAGGGTGTCCAAATAGTGTCAGTGGCATCTAAAAGTACATCCTGAAAGTGCTTAGTTTCTAGTGGTTTATTTAAATACGTGTAATAGGTATAATCATAATAAGTATTGGCAACACCTCTTGCATTACCACATGTACCTAAATCTCTACAAATTTCCCAAAAGGACGAATCTTTAATTTTAAAATCTAAATATTTGAAATCTCTTTCAGGGCAAGCTACGCTGTCTCCATAATATTGAAATATATTATTTGTGTCGATTCTAAAATAGTATTCATTTAAGAATGTATAATCTTCTGTTTCGAGAAAGTATTTATAAATCTTTCCATTTGGCATCAACGTATCTCCGATGACCTTCAAGTTCAAAGGGACAGGTCCATAAATTGTACTTGCAAAATATTCCCAGTAGTTACCATCTTGTAAAGGGAAGAAGTCTGAGGTATCTACGAAAACTTCGTTGTTACTATTTAGTTTATAATTTTGTGCGTTTATTACCACACTGTAAATGAGGATTATAAATATTGCTTGCTTAATCCATTCTACTAAGATTCGTAGTTTCATATATCACCTGTTCATTAGGGGTTTAATTGTTTTAAAATTAGCCTGATCTTAGGCACTATGTAAAATCATCAGGATAATAGACCTGCACCCAGAAAATATATTCTACAACTGCTAACTACGAAGGAAAGTATATTATCTATTTAAGACAAAATCTACTTAGTATAAAAGTTGCCAACTACAAAACAAAAAAGGCACAATCTCTCGTGTCTTTTAAACTACTAACAACCAACTACAAACTACTTACTTAGCTCTCTTCCCTCTTTCATAAGCCAGCATAACAATTCTCTTTAGCGCCTGGGAATAACTTAATCCGGCAGCGTGAGCAGAGCGCATAAATCCTGCACCTTCTGTTAAATCGGGATTTGGATTTACTTCCAATACATAAACTTCTTCATCACTTGTTACACGCATATCAACTCGTGCATAATCTCTTGTACCCATAATCTTAAAAGCAGCAATTGCTGTGTGTTTAAGTTTATCTTCTAATCCTTTAGAAATTTTTGCGGGACAAATAGGAATTGTTTTATGATATGATTCGTGTTGCGGATCCCACTTTGCCTGGTAACTAACAATATTATGCAGGTGGTCGGGCATTCTGCTAAAATCAATTTCACTTATCGGTAAAACTTTAGGTTTCAAATCGCCGGTTACGGAAACATTAAACTCGCGTCCTTCAATAAACTCCTCAATCAATGCCGGCTGAAGAAAATACTTAAAAACATATTCCAATCTTTTCGTTAATGCATTTGTGTTATAAACAATCGATTCATTTTCAATTCCAACACTTGCGTCTTCATAAGCTGGTTTAACTATTACTGGAAATTTAGTTTCAAGTTTAAACTCATCAGGTATTTTATCAAACAACTGGAACTTTGCAGTTTTAATTCCGTGATAGTTTAATAATTTTTTTGTAAGAAATTTGCTTTGGCAATTTGCTAAAGTAATTGCCGGAGCACCCGTGTAAGGAATACCTAAAAGTTCATAAAGTCCCACAAAGTTCATCTCTAAACGTGGTTGCTCTTTATAAATTTCCACAAAATTAAATATCACATCCGGTTTTTTGTGATTTACCTCATCCAGAAAAGTTTGAACATCATCTTTGATATTTAATGAATATGTCTCAAATCCTACAATTTTAAGCTTTTTAACTATAATCTCGTACTCTTCCATTGGAGTAAGAGTATCTACTTCAAAATACGGCTTAAAATCTGGCTCAGGTACAGGTTCTATGGGTTTGTGGTAAAACTCGGGGTGAGCTTCGTTGTAAAGGACGAGGACTTTAATTTTTTTTGCTTTCATACCCAAAAAATACCCAAAATCGCTTGTAAAAAAAACTTCATTTGATAATGTTTACATAGTTTCAAAATCAATA
>JBGSPH010000040.1:0-2992 GCA_041738675.1 Ignavibacteriaceae bacterium | reverse complement strand
TGAATTCTAAGATATAAGCAAGTTTTTTAATTAAAATTTTGCTGATAAATATTCACATAAGGTGACTGTCTTTTAATAACCGCAAATACTCTATTTACCAATTTACATCTTATGGAGTTAATTATCAGATTATGTTCCTTTCCTTCAGATAGTTTCTTGTTATAATATTTTTTTATTTCAGGGTCCCACACACAGGCACTATTAGCGCCATTTGTAAGAAGTGTTTTAATCCTTTTATTGGCTAAATTACTCACCTGCGATTTACCTTTTATTGAAGTGCCAGACATGTTATCAAAGGGAGCAATACCCGAATAACAGGCATATTTTCTACCATTTTCAAAGGCGGTAAAGTTATTTGTGGTGACTATCATAAACGCTGTTATTATCGGGCCTATTCCTCTAACTGACTTGGCCAGCTGGTAGTTTTTTTTTAATTCTTCATCCGTGCCAATCACATCAATAATTTGTTTTTCAATATGATCCACTTTGATATCGTATTCCTTTATTTGAGCCTTAATCTGTTCTGATATGCTTTTCAACCCACTAACTCTTTCATACTGATTATGGCTTTTTAAGCTATTCTTCAGTGAGGTTCTGATTTTTATTAATTGTCTTCTGTAGGTAAGCAGCTGTTTTATTTGCAATATTATGGCAGAAGGTAATTGAAACGGCTTTAATTTCATACGGTTTGTGTATGCATAATCGGAGATCCGCCTGGCATCCACCTGGTCATTTTTGCCTCTGGCCATGCCGATACTTTTTTTGATTTGCGTACCCGGTTCAACACAATAATCAATTTGCATCTGATCTAACCAGGCGAACAAAAGCAGGCCATACGTTCCGGTATGTTCCATGCAAAACAGACAATCTTTCAAATTAATTTTCTGTTTTGTCAGCCGGCTTTGGATTTTGTCAAATCCGCTAAAATTATTTTCAACCACTAGATCCTGATAGGATCCATAGCTGTCTTCTTTTAAAACAGCCACATCTAAGGTGTCCTTGGAAATGTCTATTCCAATAAAGTACTTTTTGTTTGTAAATTTGTTGTTCATAAAATTAATTTAAAAAACCGGAATGGTTGCTGAGCTAATACCTTTAATAAGTCTTACTTAATATTCTAATTGGCTTTGCAACCCGCAGGAAACTAAGGACTAATTCACGACGTGATGCCATACATCATGCAGTCTTATAGTTCACCTTAGTTTCCTCCGGTTTTGGTTATTAACAAAAAGCAAAGTTATGAACTCCCCCTAGAACCCCCTTTTTCAACATCATTATTTAAGATTAAAATTATTATTCAAATCTAAAGGCGGTTCTGGATCAGAAGAACGTTGTACAGACAAGGCAATGCCTTGTCTGTACGATTCCCATCATATAATATGAATATAGTTTTGCAGTTTTGCAGTTTGGAACCTTTGAAGTTCGGTGTTCGGTGTTCTCCCGACAAAAGTCGGGACAGGCTTTGTTCGATATTATTTTAACGTCAAAATAACACCGAACATCGAACACCCAACGCCCAACACCGAAGACATTTCAGCCTACAGCCTTCAGATACTATCTTAAAATTCAAATTTTTTCATCATTTTTTTTTAATTTTACCTCTACGGAAAGAGGACTTCTTGCGAAAGCATTAAACGGAAGTTCATCTAGTGTAGGCGACTTCGGTCGCCTATTTTTCTGGCTTTTAACAAGCCAGACGGAAAGAGGAACTTCTGCTCTGCAATGCCGGATGTTCATTATAGTTTCTGATATATTTTTCGTTCTTTTTCCAAAGAGTATAAATCAGGCATAATAGTTCCCTCTGCACAGCCACATATGCTTTCATTTTAATTTTAGTTCGGCCATAAACCCTGTTGTACAAATTGCAGAAAACCGGTTCGCCATATCTTACAACATTTAAAGCCGGCATATGAAGGATCCTTCTTATATGAGCATTCCCTTTCTTAGAGATCTTGGTTCTTCCCACATGTTTTCCCGACTGGTTTTCTACTACATCATAACCGCCATAGCTTACCAATTGTTTTTGGTTCATAAACATCTCAAAGCCTCCGGTTTCAGCTACTACTGTAGCAAGAGTTATTCTACTGATCCCTTTTATTTCCAAAATATTATCAACTCTTTCTTTTAGGCTTGAGTTTGAATTAATTTTTTCATTGACCATCTTTTCAGTGGCTTTTATTTGCTCATCCAATAATGTGATTATTTTCTGATAGCTTTTTACAATTGCGCGATTTACAAATTCGCCACAACGATAAGAGGATAACTGATTATTAATTCTTGTCCTGGTTACCTGTAAGCTTTCTCTTTGGCGGGTTATATCCCTCAACTGGATAATTGTTTCATCCGGAGCTCGCCATGTTGATAATCTTTGCTCTGCTGCCATTTGGGCCAACCCAACCGCATCAATTTTGTCATTTTTACTTTTCAATCCGATACTCTGCAAATACTTTCTCGCTTTATTAGGTAAAACCACACTGATATAAAAATCTCTGCGATGTAAGTACCAGGCTAGTCTTTCGTAATAAACTCCTGTTGCCTCCATGGCAAATACTACTGGTATGGGTAATTTGCATTTTCGAGCCTGCCACTCAACAAATTCTTTATAACCACTTGGGTTATTGTTGAATTTATGTTGGGCAATAGGCCTAACGTTTTGCTCTCTGTCAATGACGCTAATACAGGCATCGAATTGATCCTTACCCATGTCGGTTCCAACTGAATACTTAAGATATTCAGATTCTGATTTTTGAGAGGTTCTCTTTTTTAAATCTTGGCTCATGATAATACTTGATTGCATTAAATAATACATCATTAAATACTATTCTGATTTGAAAAGAGAACTTATATGTGCATTTTTCTGAAGAACTTCATCGTTTGCACGTGATTAGCCTTCTTAGACAATTTGGCACATATACTTCTCAAAAAATCAAACAATGTTAATACTTTAATTAAATTTAATGAATCAAAGATATGAGCCTTCAGCCTTCAGCCT
>JBGSPH010000030.1:0-38235 GCA_041738675.1 Ignavibacteriaceae bacterium | reverse complement strand
TTTGGAAGGTTAAAACAAAAGTATAGAGTACATAGAGGACTATCTCCTCAAAAAAGAAAAAGTTATTTTAACTGGTATTTTTATTTAAAACCAATTTAATTTTAGCAACACAAAATGACTATTATGCCCGAAATGACAAATTAAATATTTCTATATTCATCGAAAATTTTTAGAATTGATCGTTAAAAAGAATTAAACTGTAATGTGCATCTCAATCAACTCTTTGGCTTTATTAAAATCCGGTCCATCAATCCAATTAATAATTACGCCTTCGCGTTCCATTTTTCTAAACCATGTCATTTGTCGTTTTGCAAAAGAATGAATTGCTGAATTTAATTTTTGAAACATATCATTTTTATTTAACTCGCCAGTAAGATACTGCGCTATGAATTTATACTCCAGACCAAAGAAAATAAGTTTATTGTAGCTAATTCCGGAATCCATTAAAGATTTTACTTCCTCAATCATTCCTTCCTCATCCAATCTTCTTTTTAATCGGGTCGTGATTCTTTTTTTAATTTCATCACGGCTTAGATTAACTCCAATTATGAAAGATTTTATTTTTTGTTTTACATCCATCTCTTGCTTCGATTTACTAACCGCGATTGCTTTAATTATTCTTTCTCTATCATTCAAATCAGTTGTGTTGTGAAGTGCTGGATTTAATTCCTTTAGCATTTCTTTAAGTTCATCATCAGAAACTGATGATAATTTTTGTTTGTAAGATTCAAAATCGGCTTTGCTAAGATTATAATTTTGTAGAATGGCACTTAAATACATTCCCGTTCCACCAACGAGAAAGGGAAGTTTGTTTCGATGTGAAATATCTTTAAATGATTTATAAAACAACTGCTGGAATGAAAATAAATTAAATTCCTCCGTTGGATCAATAACATCAATTAAGTGAAAAGGTATTTGTCTGTCATGTATGGAATATTCGCTTAAATCTTTTCCTGTGCCAATATTCATTCCGCGGTAAACCTGGCGGGAATCTGCTGAAATTATTTCTGCGTTAAAACAATCAGTCAGTTGTACCGCAAGTTTTGTTTTACCTGTTGCAGTGCATCCAAGAATAGTTATTAAATCATAATTCATTACAAAAATTAATGCTAAGAAACGGGAAATGAAACCAAATAACTGGTTCCCGAATCTGAAGACTGCAAATTAATTGACCCATTCATTGATTCAATAATGAATTTGGTTATTGCTAAACTAAGCCCAAGATTTTCTCCATTGCTACTCGTATAAGCAGGATCAAAGAATTTTTGCGCATTATCATGACCTTCAATTTTATTCTCATCTTTTATAGTCAAGACTACTTTTGTATCATCAACCTGGCTGCTAAAATAAAGTTTACCGCCTTGCTTCATCGTGTCACAGGCAAATCGTGCAACATAATAACAAGCCACGTAAAATTTTCTTGTATCAATTTTAATTTTTACATCTTCCCCAAGTTTTTTGAATAACTTTACATTTCTTGATTCAACATAATCCGAAAGCAATATTAAATTGTTATCCATCAAATCGTTAAAACTTACTGCTTCTAATTTAGTTTTTGTATTCTTTTCAGAAAAATCAATAGAGGCTTGCAGTAGATCAATAACAGATGTTGCCTGAGATGAAAGCAGAGAAATTACTCTCTTTACTTCTTCCGGGAGATCGAATCTGGATAAGATAGATGAGTAATGTTTTATAGTTAATAATGGTGCTTTAACATCCTTCATTATAAAATTTGAAACCTGATTGAGTTCTGATTTACTTACGCTTATAGTTTTAGTACCCGACGTTAAACTTTGCTGTAAAACTTTTGAGCAGTAACTAACATTTTCTTTAATCTTTCTCTGTTCATCTTTTGTAAACATCGTTTCATTCGATCCGATTTGTGCAATACCAAGCAGATTTTTTTTATCATCGATAAAAGGAATTATAATCAAACTTTCACCAACAAAATCATTTGGTCGGTCAACCTCCTGATTATAATTAATATCATTAAGAAATGATACCACATATCTTATTTCTTTTTCTTTGGCTGCTAATGCGGTAATACCATCTTTAATAGATTTTTTGCCTTTGTAAATAGATTGATTTGTTTGATAAATCTCCTCAAGCATCTGTGAATCCTGAGAGAAAAGATATATTGCCCCATCCTGCGAATCTGTTTTTTGCAAAAGATATTCTAAGATGTCTTTAGCTGTTTTATTTATGTCGCCGGATGGTTGAGGTGGAGATATTTTCTGTGAACAATTTTCATAATTGAATTCATTTCCCGAATTCATGGTTGCATTACTCTGAGAAGAAAAGGTATCTGCTTCACGTGATTTTGTAGAAACTGATGATTGATTTTTATTTTCAGAAACTTCTTCTAGCGATCCTTCAGTAATTACCCAATTGGTCATATCATCTGGATCGTCAATAAGTTTACTCTTTAAAGATTTGTTATCATTCTCCAAATATTTTTTTTGGATAAATGCATCAAGATCAGGCTCTTGCTCGTAATGTGGAATTTGAATTTTATCAAGATCTATTGTTGTTTCGTATTCGGGTCTGATATCAACAAGATTATTCAGGCTTATTTTTTCAGGCTCGGCAGGTAATTCAATTTTATTTAGTTCTTCAGTCCTTCCGGATTGTTGAATAGAATCAAGAATATTATTTAAACTTGCTTTTTCAGGCTCGGCAGGTAATTCAACTTTGCTTAACTCTTCAGTTGTTTCAGAATACGGACTATTATCAACCAGATTATCCAAACTTACTTTTTCAGGCTCCATCGGTAAATCAACATTAGCTGTTTCATTAATCTGTTCCGCATCTGGCTGAATATCCAGACTCTCATTTGATTCCTGCTTATCCTCAGGTAAAACTACTGCG
This sequence comes from Ignavibacteriaceae bacterium, assembly GCA_041738675.1. Lineage (GTDB taxonomy): Bacteria > Bacteroidota > Ignavibacteria > Ignavibacteriales > Ignavibacteriaceae > IGN3. Next base: position 35,367 of record JBGSPH010000030.1, on the reverse strand, counting down.
TTTAATGAAGAAGATTCGTTAAAAAATTTATTGAATAAATTCTCCTCAATTTTATAGACCAAGCAATCCTTATTAGCCACAGCGGATGAATTTCTCGGTTCATTCTGTAAAACCTCTGTATCACCAAAAAACTCATTGGGTGATTTGAAAAATAATCTTTTGATGGCATTTAATTTTATTTTTACCTCACCGGTAATCAGTAGGTAAGCAAAATCAGATGGCTGACCTGAGGAATAAATCAAATCTCCCTCTTTAAATTCCATAAAATTCTTTGCATCAAACGCAATATTGAGTGAATCAAAATCCAAGCTTTTGAATAGATCATTTGATTTTATGGCTTCAATTGTCTTGTTAGAATTCATGGCAAAACCCGATATAATTAATAATTGAAAATATCTTTACAAATATTGTGCAAGAATAAAACTGATAAAAACAGGCAAAAATCTAAATATTTACCTATCTAAATATTATTTGGTATTTTTGTCCACTTAAAGAATCCACATTTTACATAAAGCATCTTACGAATGGAAGAATCAAAATTAGTTGAACTTGCAAAATCCGGTGATAGGCAGGCTCTTGCTCAGTTAGTAAAAAATAATGAACAAACGGTCTATAACTTTTCATTTAAGATTTGCAGAAATAGGGACAAAGCAGAACATATAATGCAGGAAACTTTTTTGAGTATGATAAAAAGTCTGCATCAGTTTGATGGAAATTCTAAAATATCTACCTGGTTATACAGAATAGTTTCTAATCATTGTTTAATGCTTGCAAGAAAAGATAAATCAAAGACTTTTGTTTCGATAGATAGTGATGACGAGCTTTACGAAGATAAATACACGGCAGATTGGTCAAATATTCCTAATCAGAATATTGAAAATATTGAACTAAAAAAAATATTGGATGAATCAATTGGTAAGCTTAGCCCCGAATACAGAATTGTTTTTTTATTGCGCGATGTGGAAGGATTATCAACGGAAGAAACAGCCGAGCTTACTGAATTAACTGTTCCGGCTGTAAAATCAAGATTGCACAGAGCAAGAGCATTTTTAAGAAAAGAACTAAACGAGGCATTTAGCCGATGAGTGAACAAAAACCAAAATGTAAAGATGTAATGCAGCATATCTGCGAAAGTCTTGGTGAAGAGCTTAATTCCGTTAAATGCGTTGCAATCAAAAATCATCTTGACAGTTGCTCAGATTGCAAGAGTTACTTTAAAACAGTAGAACTTACTATCGATTACTATAAACAATACAAAGTTGAAATTCCAAAAGAAGCTCATTCACGATTGATGAATTTTTTAGATTTAAGTGACTGTGAATAATTTTTAAACTATTGCAGAATAAAATATTAAAGGAAAATTTTATGCCGATATTTGAATATAAATGCAAACAATGCGACTCAAAATTTGAAGTACTCCACAAATCATCCTTGAATCAGGAAGAAGTTAGCTGTCCAAGCTGCAACTCAAAAGAAAATCAAAAATTGTTATCTGCATTTAGTACAACAGGATTTTCATCAAGCAGTTCGAGTTGTGAATCAGGCAGCTGTGGAGTTACACCATCATACGGAGGCGGATGTTCTTCTGGTATGTGTGGATTGAATTAAGAGAAGATTTTATGAATAAAATTAAAACGTTCATCACGGCTGCTTTTTTATTTTTATCCTTTTTTGCTTGTGCTCAACAAGATCAATCTAATTCAATTAGTATGAAGCAGTTTAAAGAGAGATTAAAAAACGATAAAGACATAATTGTTTTAGATGTTAGGACCCCTGGGGAAGTAGCAACTGGTATGATTGAAAATGCGATAAATATTCCAGTTCAGGTTTTAGAACAAAGAGTTGATGAACTTGAGAAGTACAAAGACAAAGAAATATTTGTTATTTGCAGAACGCAAAACAGAGCTCCAATTGGTGCAAGTATTCTAAACGCTAACGGGTACAAAGCAAAATATGTTATAGGCGGAATGTCTGTTTACAATCAGAAATAATATTCAATTTAATAACTCATTTAATCTTTCTTTAGCTTTTCTTTTTGCATACTTATCTCTAAAATCACTTATGGGTGCATCAATAATTTTTTTTAACCAGTAAATTTCTTTTTGCTCATTATCCATTTCTTTATAGACAAGAGAAAGATGAAACATTGCAATAACAATTCCAGGTTGAATCTTAAGCGCTTTTATCATTAATCGTTCTGCAGATTCTAAACTTCCTTCTGGCACGTTTCCAAAAAATGTGTTTGCAAATGCTCTTTCAAACCAGCTTAAACTGGCGATCTGTCTGTTATAAACGCTTAAAATTATATATGGTAAATAATCATTTGGATTTAGTGCAATTGATTTTTCAGCATTCTCCCTTATTTTATTTGCGAGCTTTATTTTTTCATTACCACCCTGGTAGGACGCTAAATTACCAAAAGACATTGCAAGCAAAGTGTAAACTTTTGCGCTGTCAGGAAATTTTGAATAAAAAATTTCTGCATACTTAACTGCCTTAATAACCGCGATCTCTGCATTTTTCTCATCCCTTAATTCATAATAATCTTCACCAAGATCGTTAAAAATTCTGGTTACTTTTTCAAGAATAACATAGCTATTCGGATTTTGATAGTATGCAGATTCATAATTTTTTGCAGCATTTATGAGATCAAAATTTTTGTAATAATCATCACCTTTACTCAAATATGTGTTATCACTTTGTGGAAACACACAAAAGCTTAAAAGTGAAACAAATAAAGATATTTTCATATATGAACTTGTCGTAAATAGATTAAGTTTTTTGAGCTAATTTTCCTGGAACAATTTAAGGTAAAAATTTCAATTATTATCAAGACCTAAAAAGCACAAAAACAGATATTTATCCCAAATTAAAACTTTGATATTGAGACAATCGAAATATATATTTGGCTAAGAAAAATTTAATTTGCGTAAGTAAACATTTTTTAGGACAAAGTATAGAATTCTTTATACACAATTCTTATACAATTCAAATATGATCTACAATTTTACCTCTAGGAGGAACGTATGAGGTTTATAATACAGTCTTTGTCTGTATTTTTTTTAGCAACTATTTTTTTGGGAACTGCTTATAGCCAAAGCGGTAAGATCTCGGGAAAAGTGGTTGATGGAAATACAGGAGAAGCCCTTCCATTTGTAAACATTATGGTTGAAGGAACGACCCAGGGTGCAGCATCAGATATTGATGGATATTTTTCAATCATTGGTTTAAGACCCGACAATTATAATGTAAAGGCATCAGCAATTGGTTATAATTCACAAACCGTTACAGGTGTGCGTGTTTCAATCGATTTAACTACCGAAGTAAATTTTGAACTGATGGAAACAAGCATCGAGCTTAAAGAAGAAGTGGTTGTAATCGCTACCAGACCTTTGGTAACCAAGGATTTAACATCTTCAACAGCAATTGTTAGTGGTGATGAAATTTCCGTATTACCCGTTACTGAATTTCAGGAAGTTTTGCAGCTTAAAGCAGGTATTGTTGGTGGTAGCGTAAGAGGCGGCAGAAGCGGCGAAGTGGTTTATGCAATTGATGGCGTACCGGTTACAGATGTTTATGACGGCTCTACAGTTGTTGATGTTGCTACGAGTTCTATTCAGGAACTACAATTTGTAAGTGGTGCTTTTAATGCTGAATACGGAAAAGCGTTATCGGGGTATGTTAATATTGCAACCAAAGATGGTGATAATAAGTTTCAAGGTTCTGTTACAAGTTACATAGGAGATTATGTTAGTAATAGAACAGATATTTTTAGAGCGATAGATGATATTAATCCTACTTCCATTAGAGATTTTGAAGGCAGTTTAAGCGGACCAATTATACAAAATGAACTATTCTTTTATGTGAATGCAAGATATATTTATTTTGGCGGCTGGCTGAATGGCGAAAAAAATTATAATCCCTGGAATATAACTGTCAATCAGGGCGCAACAGTTCCTATTGAAAGTCGTTATATACTTAGCGCTAATCCTGATGGGAGTGGTGAAGGGACCGGTGAAATTGTTTCGATGAATTGGAATGAAAAATTTTACGGTCAGGGTAAATTAACATACAGACCATTCTCGGGAGTTAAATTAAACTATAATTATATTTATGATAATGTTGAATACAGAGATTTTGATCAATCATTTTCATACAATCCCGACGGTGACTTTAAGAAGTTTAGAGTTGGAAACACAAATATCTTAGGCTTAACCCACACTTTATCAAATACCACTTTCTATCAAGCTAATTTTTCATATTTCTTTAAACAATTCAAACAATATGTTTATGAAGACGTGAATGATCCAAGGTGGACTAACGATAGATTATTAGGACAGCAACCTACTGAAGTACCAAGCTTTAGAACTGGAGGAACACAAAATCAACAATTTAAAAGAAACACAAGTACTTATGGATTTAAATTAGATTTTACTTCGCAGCTTGATAAAATAAACATGGTTAAGTTTGGTATAGAGGCAAATCAACACAGCTTAGGTTTTGATAATATTTATCTTCAACAACCTCTTTCAGTTGATGATCCAGCGTTAACATTAAATCCATATGTTACTAGATTTATACCTGATATTAATGATCCCAACGAAAATCTTGCAATAGATATTTATCAAAGAAAACCGATCGAATTATCTGCGTACTTACAGGATAAAATTGAGTTAAATGAAATAATTATTAATGTTGGTTTTAGATTAGATTATTTTGATTCCGACGGACTGGTACTAAATGATGTAACTGATCCAGACATTTACCGACCAAGAAAAGATGTTAATGTTGCAAAAACTATAGAAGAAAGAAAAGTATCTAATGCTTTTGGTGATCCATGGTACAGAGACGCTGATACCGAATTAAAGTTTTCTCCAAGACTTGGTGTTGCTTTTCCTATAACGGATAGAGGAGTGATACATTTTTCTTATGGACATTTTTTCCAGATACCAAATTTTGAATTATTATATGCAAATCCCGAATTTAAATTTGGTGCAGGAACCGGAAATCTTGGTATTGCAGGAAATTCAAACTTAAAAGCACAAGAAACAATAAGTGGTGAGGTTGGAATTCAGCAGGCATTTACTGATGATATCACAATAGACCTTACCGCATATTTTAGAGATATAAGAAATCTTGCTGGTACAAGAGCAGACGTAATCAGGTTGCCGGGCGGTTCATCAAGCTACAGCCAGTATGTAAATAGTGATTTTGGTTTTGTACAGGGGATTATACTTACTGTAACTAAGAGATTTTCTGATAACTGGTCTGCAACAGTTGATTATACATTCCAATCAGCAAAAGGAAACGCTTCTGACCCTGCCGCAACAAGAAATCAAATCGCCGGTGGTGAGCAGCCAGAAATAAAATTAATAAAATTAAATTGGGATCAAACGAATACCGTTAATGTTACATTTTCTTATGCAGCAGAAGATCTTTGGGGATTTAGCTTAATTGGTCAGTATGGCAGCGGCTATCCTTATACACCAACATTATCGCAAAACGTTTCTACTTTATTAATAAATAGCGAATTAAAACCAAGTTCTATAAATGTTGATTTTAGAGCGTATAAAGATTTTGTTATTGCAGATGATTTTAGGTTAAGCTTATTTGCCAGGGTTTATAATTTGTTTGATATCAGAAATGAAGTAAATGTTTACAATGACAGCGGCACGGCAGATTTTACCATTGATGAATTCAGTAAAAGAAATGATGACAACCCGGATGATTTAGTTAACACCTTGGATGAATACTATAGAAACCCAACATTCTACTCCGAACCACGAAGAGTAGAAATTGGTGCAAGTTTCTTTTTTTAATAATAATGATTTTAATTATTGGAAATATAATTATGAATATAAAAGCTAAATATTATTTGATTTTTACTCTTCTGTTTCTCTTTACTTCTGCTGATCTGGTAGCACAGCAAAGAATTACGGAAAGAGGTACTTCAAATTTCAGAAAAGTTGGCGTTCACAGAGGCAACCAGGTAAGAACGGTTTTCTCAAACTACGGTGTAATCGCACAGCCAGGAACCGAAGGACCCAGAGGAGCCTGGAAGTTTGATGCTAACGGTTACGTTGGTGACGTTTCACCAGTTGTGGGTCTGAGATTACCTGTAAGGGATTATGGAGTTCAGGATCCAAATTTCCCTAATGATCCAACAAAAAGAATTTTTGATGGTATTCTAGATACTGTTTACTCTGTTGTCATTACTCCTGTTGATAGACCTGGAGGCGGTGAGGGAGGCGGTGGTAAATCTTATACATTTGAGCCTATTCCCGGTTTTGCTGATCCTGTTTTGGATGAAGTAGGTAAAGGTGTTGCAATGAGTCATTTGCCAGAAACCTGGCCCGCTCAGTGGCCCGATTACCCTGACTGGACATACTCCGGAGATCCAATAATAATTGATGGAATTGATAAAACTCCCGCAGTTGACTGGAATGGGTTTTTTGGTCGTGCTCAATTGAATGCTGATCAAGAAAGCTACTTCTGGATGGATGATAATAATGATGAAGAGAACTATCAAATTCAAGGATTTCTACCTGACGCTAATGATCTTTCAAGAAAAGGACATGCACTGCAGGTTTCTGTAAGAGGATTTCAATGGTCAAATTTCTTAGCTCAGGATGTTTTATTCTGGCTATACAATATAAAGAATGACGGAACTGAGTCATATGATCAGGCAACCTTTGGCACGCTTGTAGGTACTTATGTTGGTGTTGAAGCACCAGAGTATAATGATGATGCTTCCTTTTTTAATGTAAGAGAATCAATAACATATACCTGGGATTTTGATAACTATATTTCACCTTCAGCAAATCCTAAATGGCTGCCGGATCCTACTCAGGTTGGTTACATAGCTTATGCATTCTTAGAATCACCGGGTAATGGATTTGATGGTATTGATAATGATGCTGATAATCAGGATGAAGGCACATCACCATATTTTATAGAAAACGATTTTCAGAATTTAGCAGATAAAACCCCGGTAGCAGCTGGAGATAAATTAGTTCTTATTGATAAAAACACCTTTGATAGAAGTATTTTTACAATGCCGAATGACACCGTAACTGTTACTTCTATGGGAACACAATTCTTCTTACAGCCTGGGGTTACAAAATTAGTTGAAGGAGATATTAATGCTATTACGACAGACCCAAACAGAAATTCCAGAGATGGTATCGATAACGATCTCGATGGTCTTATTGATGAAAACTACCAGGTTCATTACAGACAATTCAAAAAGACAAGAGTTGTTCCACCTGCTATACCGACTGTTTTAATTGACACTTTAGCACCTGTTCAATACACAGATTATAGGAATGGTTTTGGGATTACAATACCTAAAGATAATATGCTTGATGAAAGAAGAGATGATTTGATTGATAATGATAGTGACTGGAACCCTGAGTTTGATGATGTTGGAGCCGATGGTAAACCGGGAACAGGAGATTTTGGTGAAGGTGATGGAGTTCCCACACCAGGCGAACCAAATTTTGATGCAACAGATATAGATGAATCCGATCAGATTGGATTAACTAGTTTTCAATATTTTGTTCCCGCAGGCAGCATCACAATGAGTGATGATGCTAATATGTGGAGTAGATTGACACCTGGCTTTTTTGATGTGCCAACTTCCATCCAAAATAACGTTGCAACAAGAGGCGAAGATGGCGACTTTGTTTATGGTTCCGGATATTTTCCTTTATTGGCAGGAAGAACTGAACGATTTTCATTAGCTCTTGCATTTGGCAGTGATTATAACGCTGTTATAAAAACTAAACAAATTGCTCAGACTATTTATAATGCTAATTATAATTTCCCTAAACCTCCTGACAAACCTACACTAAGTGCTGCTGTGGGAGATGGAAAGGTTACACTTTATTGGGATAGAGTTGCTGAAGAATCAATTGATCCTACATTAAGAGTTAAAGATTTTGAAGGATATAAAATATATAAAGGCACAGATCCCGATTTAACTGATGCCCTAACAATTACAAACGTGTTTGGCGAAAAAGTATTTTACAAACCTATCGCACAATTTGATCTTATTAATGGAGTTAAAGGAATATTTCCTTCATCAAGCCTACTACTTGATCTTGTTAGTGGAGTTTCTTTCAATCTCGGTACCGATAACGGAGTTCAGAACTTTTATGTTGATACTGATGTACAGAACGGAAGAACTTATTATTATGCACTTGTTGCTTATGATAGAGGTGATCCGACTAAGGATATTTATCCCTCAGAAAATACGAGATTTATTTCCAAAGACGCTCTTGGCAGAATTACAACAGATATAAACACGGTCGCAGTAATTCCTAACGCACCAGTTGCAGGTTATGTGCCGCCGCCATCGGGCCAGAGTTTAGAAAGAATTAGCGGTGCTTCCACAGTTACACCATATTCCTTAGTTCTGGATCCCGTTCGGGTTTTAAATACATCTTATACTGTTGAATTTAATGACTCGATTGTTATAAGACCTCTTCAAAGGGAAGGCGTCAATATTTCTACAAACTATACGGTAAAAGAAACCGGAACTGGTACTATTCTGGTTGACCAGGCTCCGTTAGATCCAACAAACGGTGTTGTTTTTAATGGTGTGGCTCTTTCAATTGATAGCAGTTATCAGAGATTAGACAGTATTAAACTTAAGCCTATCGGGCTAAATACAGAAGGCAGCATTGCTAATGATTCATCAGGATGGAGTACATATCGCGCAAAAAATTTAAAGTTTTTAGTTGATCAGATAAACACTACAAGTATTTCCGGTACCCGATATCCGCTGGATTATTTGCTCGTATTTTCTGATTCTTATACAGACAGTTCTAATAAATTAACTGCAATTTTCGGTAACGGAGCTCCGGCAGCAAAAGCAGTAAACTTTAGAGCTTATGATATAACAAATAAAAGTGCTCCCAAACGAGTGCAGTTCGCATTCAGTGAACCAAGACCATTCCGAAGGGACACGCTTTCTTTTGGCGACATTATAGTATTTTCAGATGAAACCGGTAACGATCTTTCCTGGAGAATGCAGTTTACTGGGACAGATAGTTCTGCGACTATACCCACTGCAGGTGATTCATTATTCTTGTACTTCTATAAACCGATCTCGGGTGAAGATTCATTTACATTTAGTACGTCTACAGCTTCGTATGATATCGATGGAGCCAGAGAACAGCTTAATCAGGTAAAAGCTGTTCCAAACCCCTATGTTGTTACAAATGTTTTTGAACAACCATTACCGCCGACAGTTAGAGGAAGAGGTGAAAGAATAATTAACTTTATCAATCTTCCGCCAAAGAGTACAATTTCTATCTATACCTCCAGCGGAAATCTGGTTCAGACTTTGCAGCATGATGGAGACTTAAACAACGGCTCGGTTTCTTGGGATGTTAGAACAAAAGAGGGTCTGGATGTTGCCTTTGGTGTTTACTTCTACGTTGTTGAAGTAGAAGGTCTAAGTGACAAGAAGATGGGCAAACTGGCAATAATTAAATAACGATTACCAGTGAATATTATGGAGATTAAAATGAAAAAAATATTGTTAATAATTATCGCTTTTGTTTTAGCTGGAACAGTTTTTCCACAGACAAAAGTAGGAACAACAGTTGCAAACTTCTTAACAATTCCTGTCGGTCCGCGTGCGTCCGGAATGGGTGGTGCCTTTACTGCGGTTGCAAACGATGCAACTTCAGCTTTTTGGAATCCTGCAGGATTGTCACGAATTCCAAGAAATGAATTTACCGCATCTACTGCTGAATGGCTGGTAGGTTCCAGGACCAACTGGGTCGGATTAGCATTTAAGTTTGATGATGATAATGCTATAGGCATCAGCATCAATCAATTGGATTACGGTCAGGAAGAAATTACAACAGTTGAACAGCAAAATGGAACCGGGCAATTTTGGTCAGCATCAGATTTAGCTGTGAGTCTCTCCTATTCCCGAAATCTTACGGATAGATTTTCTATTGGCGGCACAGTTAAATATATATCAGAAAATATTTATGATGTTTCTGCTACCGGTTTTGGTGTTGATGTTGGATTATTATTCTACACACAACTGGAAGGATTAAGTTTGGGTATGAATATTTCCAACTTCGGAACCGAGATGCAGCTTGATGGAAAATCATTATTGCAGCCTATAGATATTGATCCCGCTAATACCGGAAATAATTCTAATATCTCCGGACAATTGCTTACCGAAGCATGGGCGTTGCCATTAACTTTTAGTGTTGGCTTGGCTTATAATGCAATCAATATTGAAGATTGGCGTTTAACTTTAGCAGCAGATGCACTTATCCCAAATAATCAGTCTACATATGGTAATGTTGGAATGGAACTGACTTATGCAAATTTAATTTCATTACGTGGTGGTTATAATTCAATTGCAAAAGAAGACGCTCAGGAAGGATTAACTGCTGGCGTAGGTGTGCAATATGATTTTGGCGGTTTCTTTGCAAAGTTTGATTACAGCTATACAGATTTTGGTGTGTTCGATCCTATCTCCAGATTTGCTCTAAGTGTAGGATTATAATAAAAACACATACCGGTTTTTTTAGGAGCCGTGTTATGAAAGAACTAAAAATTTTAGCACTGGTTGTTTTAATCAGTGCTTTTTCATTTTCACAAAGTATCAACGTAACATTTCAAGTTGATATGAGTATTCAGGTAATTGAAGGTAATTTTATAATTGGAACAAGCAACGTTGTAGTGCGAGGTGATTTCCAATCTGATGCTGGTGATCCCGGCGGTAATTGGCAGGGAAATCTTTTTCAATTAACAGATACGGATGACGATACAATTTATACAGGTACATTTCAAATTCCTCAAAACTTTTCCGGAACAACATATGATTTTACATATGTTATAACTAATCCGGGACAAAATGATTATTGGGAGGTGACAAGCAGACAATTTACTCTTAATCCTCCATCAGTTATTAACCCTATAGTATTCTTTAATGATGAGTGGGGTACTATAATTACGGAAGTAACCAATACTATAAATTTCACTGCAGATATAAGCTCTATTTTAGGTGTAGGAATTGGAGGTTCATTCGATCCAAACCAGGACTCATTATTAGTAATGGGGCTAGATTGGGATAATTATGGAAAGAATGTAATTGGCAACAGAAAAATGGAAAATACAGATCCGTTTAATCCCGGTATCTACACAACATCATTAACTGTAACCTCAGGTTCTGCAGCTCCCAACGGAGTTGGTGATTCAACCAATTGGAAGTTTAGAGCAGTTCCTGATTCAAGGTTTCGAAATAGCGGTTGGGAAACTGGAAGTGATAGATGGCATATTTATGAAGCTGATGGTTCAACAGTAACCCTAACGACCATTGTCCCAAGAATTCTTCCAAGTTTCGGGACATTGCCTTCAGATCTAGATCTAAAAATTTATTTAGATATGACAGTTGCATGGAATCGATATAATGGGTTGCCAATCCCACTAAACGAACTTGAATTTATAGGAATAAAGGGAAGTGAAGATTTTCTGGGAAATATTGAGGAAGGATGTTGGTGTCCTGATGATACTTCAACAGGACTCATGAAGTTACTTAATCATTATTCTGGAAACTGGTGGCTATATCATACAATTGTTCCTGCTGGTACTTATAACGGGCTTGTTGAGTATAAGTTTGGTGCGATGTATCCTGGCGCAGATACAATAAATAATGGTGTTTTTCCACTTGATAATGGATATGATATCCGCAGATTTTTATTAGTTCCAAATTCAACCCAGTCAATTGTTGAAATTACAGCATGGTTTATTACAGATGTTGAAAAGCTGGATGATCTGATACCCTCGTATTATAAATTAGAACAAAATTATCCAAACCCGTTTAACCCAACAACGAAAATAAGATACTGCATTCCCGAATATAGTTTTGTTACTCTAAAAGTATTTACTCTATTGGGAGAAGAAATAGAAACATTAGTAAGAACTGAACAATCCGCAGGAGTTTACGAAGCAACGTTTGATGCTTCGAGATTATCGAGTGGAATTTATTTTTGTTCCCTGCAGACAAGAGAACATAAGTTTACAAGAAAGATGATGCTGATAAAATAATTCATAAGGAGTGTGTTATGAAGATCAGTTTTTTGGCATTTATGGTAATATTATCTGTGATTACTTATTCACAAGATATTCCTGTAACCTTCCAGGTTGATATGAGTGTTCAGATCTTTGTAGGAAATTTTCCTCCTGGTGCAAATGTAGTTGTTCGTGGTAGTTTTCAGTCTGATTTTGGTGATCCGGGCGGAAACTGGCAGGGTAATTTATACCAATTATCAGATCCTGATAGCAATTCAATTTATACTGGTACATTTAATACACCAGCTTCTTTTGCCGGTAATTCATATATCTTTAAATATGTAATAGTCAATCCACCAGCAGACGATAATTGGGAAAGTACTCCAGACAGACAATTTACTCTTACCTCACCTGCTACTACTCTTTCAGTAGTCTATTTTAACAATGATAGTATTTATATACCGGAAATTGAAGTAGCAAACACACTTAACTTCACCGCCGATATAAGCTCAATTTTAGGTGTAGGGATTAATGGCGCATTCGATCCATACCAGGACTCATTATTAGTGATGGGATTAGATTGGGATAATTATGGAAAGAATGTAATTGGCAACAGAAAAATGGTTAGTACTGATCCATTTAATCCAGGTATTTACACAACAACATTAACTGTAACTTCAGGTTCTGCAGCTCCCAACGGAGTTGGTGATTCAACTAAATGGAAATTTAAAGCATTTCCTGATTCAAGATTTCAGAATAACGGCTGGGAAACAAGTATAGATAGGTGGCATATTTACGAAGCTGATGGTGCTACAGTAAATCTCCCAACAATTGTTCCACTAATTAACCCAATAGTCGATACAACAACAATAGATATAGATTTAACCATAAATGTTGATATGCTTGGAGCTGTTAACCGTTACAACGGATTACCCATACAATTATCAGCTCTTGAGTTTGTTGGAATGAGAGGAGGAGCAGATTTTTTAGGCAATTGGAATACTGGCGGTTGTTGGTGTGTTAATGATACGCTAACTGGTAGCATGAAAACGTTATCACGAGTGTCATCAACTATCTGGAGTTATAACATCATTATACCAGCTGGTTCTGTTGCTATCGGCGCATATCATTACAAATTTGCTGCAATGTATCCCGGGGCAGATACAGTTAATGGAGGAATCAATCCTCTTGATAATGAGGGTTATGATGACTTTACTCATTTATTATTAATTTCAAGTACATCTCCAATAGTTAAGTTTCATTCATTCGGATCTTATGGTCCAAATCCCAGTGTAGAGAGAATTGAAAATTTATTACCAACTGATTTTATTTTAGAACAAAACTATCCTAATCCATTCAATCCATCAACAAAAATAAGGTACAGCATTCTGGAATACAGTTCTGTAACTTTAAAAGTGTTTAATCTTTTGGGAGAAGAAATAGAAACATTGTTTAATGGAGAACAACCACCAGGAGTTTACGAAGCAACATTTGATGCTTCGAGATTATCGAGTGGAATTTATTTTTGTTCCCTGCAGACAAGAGAACATAAGTTTACAAGAAAGATGATTCTGATTAAATAATATATTCAATAGTAAGCTTATCAAAGCTCTGCATAAATGCAGAGCTTTTTTTATTTCTTTTTAGTTAGTGCCGATAGCTGATTATAAAAATTAATTGCTAGTTTATTCTGAGGATTTAAATTAATACTTCTCTGTAATGCTTCAAGTGCTTTTTCTTCCTGTTTGTTTAAATAAAAAGCTCCTGCAAGATTATACCACGTTTGTGAATCTGCTTCCTTAAATTTAACTGCTTCTAAAAGATATTTTAATGCTTCTTCACTTTTATTCATTTTAAGCTTTACTTGTCCTAACCATTTGCAGGCAAAATAATCAGCGTTAAGTGAATATAATTTTTCAAGAAATAATTCGGCATCATCTAACTTCTCACCATCAACAAGCTTTGTGATCAGATCCTTATATGGAACATCATAGTAAGGTCTTTCAGCAATAATCGCTTCCATTTCTTCAATAGATCTTGCATAATCTCTTTTTATAAAATAATAATTTGAAAGTGTTGCGTGAGCAGTTTCCCATCTAAGATCCTTATTAATAACCTGCACAGCAATCGAGTCTACAAAATCTTCTATTTTATAATTCATAACTTTATAGTTAATAGTTCCTTTTGGTGTAAAAGGATATTGTCCTGTTAAAATCATTAACTGCATTTCAGCTATAGTTGAATCTAATCTTGTAAACGGAAAATTTGCTGCTAAAATACTATCAGCCTTAGTTTCACTTATCTTAGCCGGGGTCCCTTTGGGCAGCAATTTGAGATCAGACATTGCTTTAAAGTATTCTTCGCCCATTAATCTATAACCATCTAAATTTGGATGCAGGTGATCAACCATTAAATTTTCACCAACAATTCCATTAGGGCTTTTTGATTTGAATGCTGAATCAATATCTACAACAGGATAATTATATTTCTTGGCAAGATTAATTATCGATTCATTTATTTTATTAGGTGCTCGGAATCTTAGAGCATCAAGTTCTTTTGCCTGATAGAATAACTCTTTAGCTTTGTCAATCTCACCATTTAAGTAATAATCTTTAGCCTGATTATAAACTTCTTCGGCAGGGGGAAACTTGTCATCATTAACTGATACAAAAGGCTTCAAATCTTTAAGATTGCAGGTTAAGGTTCCCAGTATTACAGGAATATTTTTTCCCTTAAACATTCTCAGCATATCATCCATATTTCCATCAAATTGCTCAATTCCGTAATTATAAATATCAGACTCGTAAGCAATTAGTGATTCTCCAATCATTCTGCTCATTAAAGTTTCGTTTCCTGCTTCACCATCTTTTTCATTTGAAGAACTAAATATTCCATAAATTCCGGAAATAATATTTTGCAAAAATTGTGTTGTCTTAAAATCAATAAGTTTTATATAGGTATTTACTAGAGTTCTTGAATAACCTAAAGACACTGATGATCCAGCACCCAATGCTCCGTAATATTCGTTATGACCAGTATAAATAAGAATCAAATCAGGGTCCTGTTCAATTATACCTGGAACAAAATCTCTTATCGTATAAGTATTGATTGCTGACATTCCACAATTTATAACTTCGATTGTGTTTTCAGGATATAGTAATTCAAGTTTTCTTTTCAGGTGTCTTGGAAATGAAGCATTGGGTACGTAAGGCCATCCGGCAGCAGAACTCTCACCTAAAATAAAAATTCTGAATGCATTATCCTTCTTTTCTATATCAATGCCATCCGGCAGAACAGAAGGTGTAGCCTTTATGTTAAAGAAGTATTTTCTGGGTAGATCAGGATTGAGAAATATTTTGTCTTTATGATATTCGGATGTTTTAATAAATTGTTGAAAGTCATACCCATAGTTTAAGCTGCGGAGCAATAATTCTAATCCAACAATAAAAATTACCGGGATCAAGATCATAACTCCATAAAACCAAATGGGAGATTTTTTACTGCTGATCTCTATCTTTTTTTCAGTAGTACTATTTTCTTTTGGTTTAATTTCTTTTTTGCCCATAAACTCAAAATCTCATGTTCTTTTGGTAAGTGATAATAACTTTTTTTAAGATATGTGAATTTAGTAAATTCGAATCACTATTTTAACCTAAAATGACGATTAAGTAGACTAAATGAAGCAAATATTTATTGTAATTTTATTTTTACTTGTATGTACGGTAGAACAATACTCACAAAGTTTTCTTGATAAGAATGTAGCAAGAGTGGGAAATTTAACCATAGATGATCAGGAGTTTCTTGAACGCTATGAGATGACTCCCGGATTTAACCGTCATAGAAAATCTACAATTGAATCTCAAAAAGTTGAATTTCTATTTTCATTAATAGCTGAAAAACTTTGGGCTTTGGAATCTATAAACAGGGGAATGGATACATCTGATGTAATAAAATTTACAACAGAATCGTTTACAAAGATGTTTGTTCGGGATGCTCTTTTTAAAAGAGAAGTGCAGGAAAAAAGTATTGCTTCCGATCAGGAAGTTTTAGAAGTATTAAATAAAAGCATGGCCAAGCTTTATGTAAATTTTCTTTTCTCAAATGATCTGGATGAAATAAATTTTTTACATAAACTGCTTAAAGATGGAATTCCTTTTGATTCCATTTTAGCTGAAAGTGTTGAAAAAGAAGAGCAGCCAACACCCATAGAAATTGTTTTTGGTCAAATGGATGAAAGTGTGGAGGAAACACTTTTCAATTTAAAGCTTGAGGATTATACTCAGCCAATATTAACTCAAGATGGATGGTATATCTTTAAACTTGTAAATCGTTCGGAGCAGTTAATGGATAGCAATGTCTCAAGAGAAGATGCTGCAAAAACCGTAAAGAAAACTTTGGAGGCAAGAAAACTGATAGACAATCAAAAAGAATTTTATGCTGAGTTTTTTAGAGATAAGAAAGTTGAAGTGAACCCGGAATTGTTTGAAACGCTTGCAAGAAATATTTCAACTCTGATTGAGTACAAAAAGAAGAATTATCAGCTAAAAGAAAATGAATTAATGAATCTTGAAGTACCAGACATTCTTAAAATGGAAGAAGTCTTTGGTACGAAGCTTTTAAATTCAAATTTTATTTTGTTTGATGAAGACCCGATTAGTTTTGGTAAGTATATGCGTATGCTTGTTTTTGATGGTTATAATGCTTCTGATTATAAGTTAAATTTTATTAGAGCATCCCTCGATACGAGGATAAGAAGAGATATTGAAAAGGAATTACTATTTAGAGAGGGTAAGAATCGTGGTTATGATGATCTGCCTGAAGTGAAAAGAGAAGTTGAAACATGGCGTGAGCATTATTTGTTTCAAGCACTTAAAGATCAATACAGAGATTCTGTACAGATTAGTGAAGAGGAGGTTTATAGTTACTATCAGAAAAATCATAAACCTGAGTGGATTCCCATGCATGTAAATATTATAGAAATTTTAACTGATAGTTTGGAGATAGTTCAAAAGATATTTGCTGAATTAAATGATGGAAAAGATTTTAGAGAGATTTGTAGCAGATATAACAAGCGTGAGTGGACTAAAAAATCTAATGGAGAATATGGTTTGTTTCCTGTTACTCAGCATGGTGATATTGGAAGGATCGCTTCAGCAATGAATATTGGTGATGTCTACGGTCCGCTCGAACTTGATGAAGGTTATTCAATATTTAAATTGATTGATAAACAGGAACCTAAAACAATTACTGAACAGCCTTATGAAAAAGTAAAAGATAAATACAAACAGGATTTGACTTATCAAAAGTTGTATAAAAAGATGACTGATTTTACGTATAGTCTTTCTGTTAAATATGGAGTTAGTCTTAACCTTGATCTTTTAGAACAAATTAATGTTACAACACTGCCCAGTTTTGGCATCCGCCATCTTGGCTTTGGCGGAAAGATGACCGCCGTTCCTTTAATTGCACCTAATGTGGATTGGGCAGAGCAATGGATAAAAAATCAGCAACAACCGCAGGTAATTCCTTAAATGTACATACTCGGCATCTCAGCATTTTATCACGATAGTGCAGCTTGTCTTGTAAAAGACGGTGAAATTCTTTCGGCCGCACAGGAAGAAAGATTTACTCGCAAAAAACACGATCACAATTTTCCACATAAAGCAATTGAGTTTTGTCTTGCCGATGCTGGAATAAAAGCTGAGCAACTTGATCTTGTTGCGTTTTACGATAAACCATTTTTAAAGTTTGAAAGATTGCTCGAAACTTATCTTACTTATGCTCCGGTTGGGTTAAAATCTTTCATCAAAGCAATGCCTTTATGGATAAAGGAAAAGCTCTGGATGAAGGAAATGATAAAAGATAAACTTGGATATACTGGTAAAATTATCTTCCCGGAACATCACGAATCACACGCGGCTTCTGCATTTTATCCTTCCCCATATAACAAAGCCGCAATCCTTACGATGGATGGAGTAGGCGAGTGGACTACAACGAGCTATGGTGTTGGAGATGGAAACGATGTTCAACTTATAGCTGATATTAAATTTCCGCATTCACTTGGTTTGTTATACTCGGCAATTACATATTACACTGGATTTAAAGTAAACTCCGGTGAGTACAAAGTAATGGGATTAGCACCATATGGTGAACCAAAATACAAGAAGCTTATTTACGATCATCTTATTGATGTAAAAGATGATGGTTCATTCCGAATGAATATGGAGTACTTTAATTATTGCCAGGGACTTACGATGACAAATGAAAAGTTTAACAAGCTTTTCGGTGGTCCGCCAAGAGAACCTGAAACAAATCTTACACAAAAAGAAATGGATCTTGCAAGATCATTGCAGGAAGTAACGGAAGAGATTGTACTTAAAATCGGTAATCACGTATTCAAAGAAACTGGATTAAAAAATCTTTGTCTTGCTGGTGGGGTTGCACTTAACTGTGTTGCAAATGGAAGATTATTGAGAGAAGGTCCTTTTGAAAATATCTGGATTCAACCTGCGGCAGGAGATGCAGGTGGAGCGCTTGGCGCTGCTTTAATTGGCTGGTACAAGTATCACAACAAACCAAGAATTGCTGATGAAAAATCAGATTCGCAAAAAGGTTCTTATCTTGGTCCAAATTTTTCTGAAGTAGAAATTCAAGCGTTCATTCAATCCCACAACCTCGCTGCAAAAAAATATAATGATGATGAATTAATTGAAACAGTTGCAAACTTAATCAACTCAGAAAAGGTGATTGGCTGGTTTGATGGTAAGATGGAATTCGGTCCTCGTGCACTTGGCTCACGTACAATAATTGGTGATGCACGATCGCCAAAGATGCAGGCAACGATGAATATTAAAATAAAGTTTAGAGAAGGATTCAGACCCTTTGCACCTTCAGTTCTTTTTGAAAAGATAAGTGATTTTTTTGAGATAGAAAAAGCAAGTCCATATATGCTTCTTACTGCAGATGTAAAAAAAGAACGAAAAATCCCAATGACAGATGAAGAACATAAAAAGTGGGGAATAGAAAAACTTAATGTTGTTCGTTCTGATATTCCTGCAATTACTCACGTGGATTATTCAGCGAGACTACAGACAGTTCATAAAGAGACTAATCCACGTTATCATAAACTTATTTCAAAGTTTGAAGAGAAAACAGGTTGCGCTGTTATCATAAATACATCTTTTAATGTAAGAGGCGAACCAATTGTCTGCACACCAGCAGACGCATACAAATGTTTTATGCGTACTGATATGGACTATCTTGTTCTAGGTAATTATATTTTAAATAAAGAAGATCAGAAACCTTTAGAAAATGACAGCGACTGGAAAAAAGAATTTGTATTGGATTAAACTATGTTAAAAGAAGAATTAAAATTAATAGATAAATCAGACGAAGCAGTTAAGAAAACAGGATTAACAGTTGGAGTTGTATTAATTCTTGTTTCAATGTTACTGTGGTATTTGGGAAAAACATCTTTCGTTTATTTCTCAATTATTGGCGGATTATTTGTAATCTTTGCTTTTATTGCAATACCTGTTTTACGTCCATTTCATAAGCTCTGGATGATGCTTGCATTAGCAATGGGATTTGTAATGTCGCGAGTTATCTTAACATTGTTATATTATCTCGTACTAACACCAATTGGATTATTAGCAAAGATTGTTGGTAAAAAATTTATGTCTTTAGGTTTTGATAAGAATGCATCAACTTATTGGGAAAAAAGAGACTTGGCAGCAAAACAACAACTAGATTATGACAGACAATTTTGATTGTATGGGTGAATGGATGCATGCAACCATTCAATCATGCATTCATACTATTGAATAATTTTTTACAATGAATTTTAGAGTAATACTTATAAAACTTAACTTTATTAGGCAAATCAATGAGCAAATTATCAATACTATCAGAGTTGTGGGAATTTTTAAAAGTAAGAAAAAAATGGTGGCTTATGCCAATCATTATATTTTTAGTTCTGCTTGGTGGACTAATAATTCTTACTCAGGGTTCTGCATTAGCCCCATTTATTTATGCAATATTCTAATAAGTATTTCGTAGCACAGACTTAAGTCTGTGTTACATTAATGTACAATGAAAAAGAAAACGAAAATAGTTGTAAAAAAGAAAAAGAAACGAGTTCCCGTTCCTCAGAAACCGCCAAAGGTTGAAAAGAATCCCAAGGCTTATGATAGAGATGAGGAAAAAAAGATCATCAAGAATAAAATAAAAGATGACTTGAATTCTAGTGATTAAGACTTCTGTAATTGCAGCATTTTTTAATATTATTAAATATTTAAAACTTGTACTTGCAGGATTTGAAGGACAAACTGAAAAGAATTTGAATTAATTATTGCAGATAATGGCTCTAACGAAGAAGTTGTAAGAGAAATAGAATCAATCTCTTCAAATTATTCCTTCCACATAAAACACATCTGGCATCCGGATAAAGGATTTAGAAAAAATAAAATTCTTAACCAGGCAATCCTTGCATCCGAATCTGATTATCTGATTTTTATTGATTCCGATTGTGTACCGCATTCTAAGTTTGTAGAGGAACATCTCAACGAAAAATTGGATAATACAGTTTTTACAGGCAGAAGGGTTAATCTATCTCAAAAACTTACCGAACTTTTAACAGAAGAAAATATTAGAGATGGATTTCTTGAAAATCACTATTTAAAAATAATTGAAGATGGATTGTTCGGTAAATCTTATAATGTTGAAAAAGGATTTTATCTTCAGAATAAAATTCTGAGAAAGATATTAAACAAAAAATACCGCGGATTGCCTGGCTGCAACTTCTATCTTTATAAAAAAGATATTCTTGCGATAAATGGTTTTGATGAAAGATATGAAGCACCCTCTATCGGAGAAGATACTGATGTGGAATTTCGTTTAGGTCTAAATGGAATAAAAGTTAAATCGCTAAATCACATTGCCGTTCAGTATCATCTTTATCATAAACTGCAGGAACGACTTCAAAAGAACCTTGATTTATTTGACGAAGTTAAAAAGTCCGGCAGAGAGCACACTACATTCAGCCTAATAAAATAATACAAAATCTCATTCTGGCTCAATTATTTTAGTAAAATCTTTAAAAAACACTAAAATAAGTTTGGAATGTTTTTTGTTTCGCCTTATATTCGAAACCAAAATTCGAAACATTCCTAAATAATTAAGGGTTTTTATGTTGGATGAAACTGATCTCCAGATTTTACGGACTTTACAAAAAAGGGGAAGAACTAAACGCAACCAACTTGCTGAAGAAGTTAAACTTTCGATTCCTTCGGTTAGCGAAAGACTAAACAAACTTGAAGATAAAAAAATAATTGAAGGTTACTTTGCAAAGTTAAATCGTAAAGCGTTTAATTACGATATAATGGCTTTTATTCTTGTAATGATGGATTCATCAAAACATTATAAAAATCTTATAACCAAAGTAGAAAAAATGCCTGAGATTCTTGAATGCCACGCAGTGCTTGGTGAAGGTTCTCATCTTCTAAAAGCATTAGTAAAAAATACGGAAGCACTTGAAAGAGTTCTATCAGAAATTCAGTCCTGGCAGGGAGTTAATGGAACGAAAACAACTTATGTTCTTTCTACAGTAAAAGAAACTTTTGAAATAAATGTTTGATAGTAAAAAGTCATACTTCGACTTCGCTCAGTATGACGAATGAGATTCTTAACTAATTATAACAAATCATAAAGGAAAGTATATGGCAAAAACTTCTAATGGAGCAATTGAAAAGGTGCTCAAGTTTATAAAAGAAAAAGGGATAAAATTTGTGGATTTAAAGTTCATGGATTTTCCCGGACAGTGGCAGCATTTTACGGTCCCTGTTACACATTTCGATGCAGGATCATTTGAGGACGGGTTCGGTTTTGATGGATCATCTATCCGCGGATGGAAAGCAATTCATGAAAGCGATATGCTTTTAATTCCTGATCCTGAATCAATGTTTGTAGATCTATTTGTTGAAGCACCAACATTAAGTTTAATCTGTGATGTTTACGAACCAGCAACAAAAGAAAAATATTCACGCTGCCCGCGTAACATTGCACAAAAAGCTGAAGCATATCTTCTTTCTACAGGAATTGCGGACACAGTTTATTACGGACCGGAAGCTGAGTTTTTTGTTTTTGATGATGTAAGATTTGATTCGCAGCCAAACGGAAGTTTTTATGTGGTTGATTCTATTGAAGGAAAATGGAACAGCGGCAGAGAAGAAAATCCAAACCTCGGTTACAAGCCAAGATTTAAAGAAGGATATTTTCCTGTTCCTCCAACGGATTCTTTGATGGATCTAAGAAATGAAATGGTTACTAATCTTATCAATTGCGGAATCGATGTTGAAGCACAGCATCACGAAGTTGCAAGCGGCGGGCAGTGCGAAATTGATTTACGTTTTATGCCGCTTGTTAAAGCTGCTGATCAGCTGTTAATGTTTAAATACATCGTTAAGAACACTGCAAAGAAGAATAACAAAACAGTGACCTACATGCCTAAACCTATTTATGGTGATAACGGTAGTGGTATGCACGTTCATACTTCATTATGGAAAAAAGGAAAACCATTGTTTGCTGGTTCAGGTTATGCCGGATTAAGCGAAATGGGATTATACTTTATAGGCGGATTGTTAAAACACGCAGCAAGTTTACTTGCATTTACAAATCCAACAACTAACTCATACAAAAGATTAGTTCCTGGATTTGAAGCTCCTGTTAACTTAGCATATTCACAAAGAAACAGAAGTGCATCGATCAGAATTCCTATGTACTCATCATCTCCAAAGTCTAAGCGAGTTGAGTTTAGATGTCCTGATGCTTCAGGTAATCCTTATCTCGGATTTTCTGCAATGCTTATGGCAGGATTAGATGGAGTGATAAACAGAATCGATCCGGGTGAACCGCTTGATAAAGATATTTATGATATGGAACCTGAAGAATTGAAAAATGTTCCTTCAACTCCTGGAAGTTTAGAAGCTGCATTAAAAGCATTAGAAAACGATCATGAGTATTTATTAAAAGGCGATGTTTTTACTGAAGATGTAATTGAAACCTGGATTAAATACAAAATGGATAAAGAGGTTAAGCCAATGGCTCTTCAACCGCATCCATATGAGTTTGGTTTGTATTACGATGTTTAATTTATAATCTCAGTGACTCTGTGTCTCTGTGGTGGAAAAATTAACCACAGAGGCACGAAGGCACAGAGAAAATTCAGGACTAATTAGGATACCACTTTTTCCATTCATCTGGATGATATCCAACCGTAACTAATTTTTCATTTCTTACAATTGGAGTTTTTAGCAGCAATTGATCAGCTAACAATTCTTCTTCAATATCAAAAACCATAAACTGCATTCCGCGGTCTTTAAATCTTTTACTTTCTCTATCAATCAAATCATCCAAAGGAATTATGCGGAAAATATTTTCAAATTCACCTTTTGCTAAACCTTTTTCAGTTAAATCTCTAAAGTGAAATGGAATTCTTCTTTCCTTAAAGTAACGTTCAGCTTTTTGTGTTTCTTTACACTTCTTTGTTCCGATTATCTGGATGTTCATATTTAATTCTATATTAAATTTAGCAAGGTTAATAAAATTCTTGAGTGAAATATAAAACTCATTTTAGTATTAACGTAGAGCAGACTTCAGTCTGCTTCTTGTTTTCTAAGGTGAAATAATAGCAAAATTAAAATTTAGCTTCAATTACTCTTTAAAACGCAAGTAATCTTAAACACAGACTGAAGTCTGTGCTACGGATTATTTAAACCACTAAAATTATTTCCTATTACCAGCTTTAATTTTTAAATTGCAATTAGTTTATCATCAATTTGGAAAAATTAAATGAAAATAAAATCTCTTTATCACGCAATTCTAGTATGTATATTTTTTATTTCTCACACTTTTTTTGCACAAACCTATTATGGAATAAATCCGGATACAGTTAAAGCCCAAAAGTTCGATATGGGTAAAATGTGGACGTTTGAAAATCCACCGCTTGATTATCTGGAAGAGGAGTATGGTTTTAAGCCTTCAGTAGAACTAATGGAGAAATTTCAGAAAAGCGCTTTGAAATTTGGCGGCGGTTGTACTGCTTCCTTTGTTTCTGAAGATGGATTGATAATGACTAACCATCATTGTGTGAGAGGGAATCTTGCATCTGTTCAAAAGGGAGAAGAAAATATTTTGCGCGATGGATTTTATGCAAAAACTTTAGAGGAAGAACGAACAGTTCCTAATTTAAAAGTTGAGCAGTTAATAATTGTAAAAGATGTTACCGATGAAATCCAATCTGCAATGAATGAAGGGAAAGATGATGCTGAGAAAATAGAGATTCGTGATAATAAAATCGATGAATTAAAAAAAATGAATTCAGAAGAACACCCAGAACTTACTTTTAAAGTTACTTCTCTTTACAACGGCGGGAAATATTCGTTATACGGATATAAAGTGTATAGCGATATACGATTAGTTTTTGTACCTGAATTGTTTGTCGCAAAGCTTGGCGGCGATCCGGATAATTTTACTTATCCACGTTACGGATTGGATTGTGCCTTTTTAAGAGCTTATGAAAATGGTAAACCAGTTAAAACCGATTATTATTTTAGCTGGAGTAGTGAAGGTGTAGTTGAAGATCAACCGGTTTTTGTTGTTGGAAATCCCGGCGGTACAGATAGAATTAACACGATGGCTCAGATTGAGTATGCTAGAGATATCCAATATCCGATGCTGGTTGGAATGTTTAAAGAAATGTACGGCATCTATGAGGAGATGGTTAATGAAACAAATGCTGAAGACTTTAAATTGATTGCCAGGTTGTATACAATCGGAAATGCACTTAAAGTTTACTCAGGTACTTACAAAGCGTTACTTGATCCATTTTTAGTTGCCCGCAAAAAAGATTTTGAAAAGAATTTTAGAAAATCGGTAAATAAGAATCCTGGATTAAAAGAAAAGTACGGAAACATCTGGAGTGAACTTGAGACTTCTCGTAGTCAAGCAAAAAAAGTTGCACATAGAATTTATGCTTACACTATAAGTGGTTTTTATTCTCCTCAATATCTTTCAATGGCGAGAAGCTTAGTGAATTATGCAAAGCAATTAAAGAATGATGAAATAACGAGAGAGAAATATGATTCATTAACCTCACAAGTATTCCCCAAAGATTTTGATCAGCAGTTACAGGATAGATTGTTAGTAGTTCAGTTAAATATTTTAAAAAATAATCTTACTGCTGATGATAAACTTGTTATAGAATTAATAGGTGATAAATTCGCAGAGCAGGCAGCACAAGAATTGATTTCTAAATCCAGTTTAACTAGTAACGAAAAGTTATTAGAACTTGCAGATGCCGGGTATGAGGCAGTTTTAAATTCCGATGATCCATTTATATTTTATGTTCTTAATACTCAAGATGAATTGAAAAAGATGCAGGATGAAAATAAGGCGCGAGTTGATAAAGAGGAAATATTAAATCAAATGCTTGGCGAAGCACTTTACAAAGTTTATGGTGATGAAATTCCACCTGATGCAACAGGTACATTACGGTTTGCAGATGGAATTGTTAAAGGTTATGATTACAATGGAACACGTGCACCAATCAAAACAACTTTTTATGGCGCATTAGATCGTTATTATTCTTTCGATAAAAATTTTCCATTTAATCTTCCCAAATATTTTGAAGATTTGCCTGATGAGTTTGATCCATCAACTCCGTTGAATTTTATTAGTACGAATGACATAGTTGGCGGAAATTCAGGAAGTGCAGTATTAAATAAAAATGCTGAAGTAGTTGGACTAGCTTTTGATGGAAATATTGAAAGTCTGCCAAGTAACTTTATCTACACAACAGAAGCTAACAGAACAGTTTCAGTCAGCGCACTTGGAATGATAGAAGCGATTCGTGATCTTTACAAAGCTACAGCATTAAGCGATGAATTATCAAATGGAAGAATAAAATAATGTATTGGATAGTTCTATTCGTAGCGGGATTATTTGAAATTGCCTGGGCAATCGGACTAAAATACACTGAAGGCTTTTCAAAACTATGGCCTTCAGTGTTTACAATTGTTTGTATGGTAATTTCAATGGGATTACTTGCCTATGCTGTAAAATATCTTCCGGTTGGAACAGCATATGCAATTTGGACAGGTATTGGAGCGGTTGGAACTGCAATACTAGGAATGATTCTATTCAATGAATCTAAAGAACTTATCAGGATATTCTTTATTTTTTTAATCGTGGCAGGTATTGTTGGATTAAAAATATTTTCGGGTCAATCTTCTGCTTGATCTGATTTTATAACTGTGCCTATTCTTGAAAGTTCATTAAATAGCTGCTCGGTAAGTAGAATATTATCCTCAATTTCAATTCCGGATTCTCTAAGTCCACTTGCAAGCCAGGTATTGCAAGTATTAAATAAGTGATACGAACCGATAGATTTATAAAAAATAATTTTACCACCTGCTTTTTGGCTTAGAATGGCTGTCTCACCTGATTCGTTAATATAAAAAGTATTATTAATAAAGTTGCAAATCTTCCTGAATTGCTCATCCGAAACATTAACTTCTATTACAATTTCTGATAGATCAAAAAAAGCTTCTCTCGAGAGATTTATTCCTTCAACTCGTAAAGTACTTGGAGTAGCATAAAACAAGGCTTTAAATGCTAAGTTTGAATCAAATCCCGGATATTGATAAAACTCTTCATCGCCCCATCCGATATCAATCAAACTAAATTGTGAAAAAGAATTATACTCTCTAAATAAATCTGAATTGAGTTCCTGTGTATTAAAAACGATAGCAGTATGCCAGTTTTGTTTAATAAAGTAGATTTTGTGGAATCCCTCTTTATTGAGAATTGGATTTTCTGAAACAGAAAAATACGGAGAAGTGTTAAGAAAGAAGAAAATGAATGGAAATATTATTAAGTTATATGTGTTCATAACTCGTTATTTGTTTTAATCTAAATAGGAGCCTGTTTTGAACCTAAAAATTTACCGCACTATAATAATATTTTCTATTATATCATTCATCTTAATAATTAGTCAAGATATCTTTTCGCAGGATAAGAATGGTAAATATACAATTGTAATTCATGGTGGCGCAGGTTACTTTCCAAAAGATTCTCCTGAGCAATTAAAACAGCAATATATTAACTCTTTAACTGAAGCTCTGAATATCGGTAAAAATATTCTTGCAAACGGGGGAACAAGTATTGATGCCGTTGAGAAAGTAATTAATTATTTAGAGAACAATATTCTTTTTAATTCAGGTAAAGGTGCAGT
The DNA here is from genome assembly GCA_041738675.1 of Ignavibacteriaceae bacterium. Taxonomy (GTDB): domain Bacteria; phylum Bacteroidota; class Ignavibacteria; order Ignavibacteriales; family Ignavibacteriaceae; genus IGN3. The sequence goes on along the minus strand of JBGSPH010000030.1, from coordinate 8,033 downwards.
ATTTACTTCTGAAGGTAAACACGAACTTGATGCCTCTATAATGAAGGGTAAAGATCTTTCTTGCGGAGCAGTTGCCGGAGTTACGATAATAAAAAATCCAATTTCACTTGCACGATTAGTAATGGAAAAAACCGAGTATGTTTTATTTGCCGGTAAAGGTGCAGATGAACTTGGAATCCAATTTGGCGTTGATATTGTTCCCAATTCATATTTTCGTGATTCAGCGAAATATCAGAAGTGGCTTCAATTAAAACTTCCAAAACAGCAGGGTGAAACCGCAGGATGTGTGGCACTCGATCAGTATGGAAACATAACCGCTGGAACTTCTACAGGCGGCAGACAAAATAAAACTCCCGGCAGAGTTGGTGATACTCCTTTAATAAATGCTGGTACTTATGCTAATAATAAGACATGCGGAGTTTCAGCAACCGGAGTTGGAGAATTATTTATCCGCAACACGGTAGCTTTTAATATTTCAGCTTTGATGGAATATAAAGGATATTCTTTAAAGCAAGCTTGTGATGAAATGATTTATAATCGATTACCTGAAGAAAGCGGCGGGATTATTGCAATAGATAAAGATGGCAATTACGAAATGCCTTTTAACACATCAAGTATGATGCGGGCGGTTGCAAATTCTAATGGTGAGTTTAAAGTAGAAATTTGGAAGTAATAAACAATAAAATCAGGTGGAGGATTTATGCGTCCGGCTATAGGTGATTACGCAGAGTATTATCAAAAATACATTGACCTAGTTAAAGGTGACGATATATTTAGAATTCTTGTTGAACAAAATATGGAATCACAAAACGTTTTAAATTCATTTTCTGAAAGTAAGGGTAACTACAGGTATGCTGAAGGGAAGTGGACGGTGAAAGAGGTGGTCGGACATATGATGGATGTTGAAAGAATTTTTGCATATCGTGCACTTTGCATTGCAAGAAGTGAAAAACAACCTTTACCAGGAATGGATCAAAATAGTTATGTTGCTCTTGGAAATTTTAACAAGCGCCAACTGTTTGATTTGAATTATGAGTATCGCCTGCTTCGTGAATCAAATATTTTATTGTTTGGCGGATTTGATAAGACTGTGCTGCAGAACAAAGGAACTGCCAGCGGATATGAAGTTACAGTTTTAGCTTTAATGTTTATGACTGCCGGACACGAAAAGCATCACTTGAATATTCTATTGGAAAGGTATATGTGATTTATTAAATCACTTTATATATTTCATCAAGTATTTTTTGAGTTGCCCCAATATTAGATTGAACGTATGAAGCAGAAATATCTCCTGCATTAGAGCGCAAAGTCTCTTCTGAAAACAATTTCCGAAGATTCTTGTATGCTTGCCGCTTATTATTAATTATTATTCCGCCTCCAATTTCTGCAAGTTTTTTTGCTTCCTGTGAATTTTCTATTTTTGGTCCAAACAGCACCGGAGTGCCATAAACAGCAGCTTCTAATATGTTATGAATATTTTGTTTAAAACTTCCGCCAACGTAAGCCACATTTGCATATGTGTAGAGAGTGAGTAAAATCCCAATAGAATCAACAATGATAACCCGTTCATCAGAAAAATTGTTCAGATGCGAAAAACGGATTGTCTTTAACTCTCCAGCAAATTCGTTTTCGATTTTTTCCAGGTGAAGTAATGTTGGTTCGTGTGGTGCAACAATCATTATTACATTCTTCTCAACAGAAGCAAGTTTTAAAAATGCTGGGAATATTACTTCTTCATCTTGTTCCCAAGTGCTGCCAGCAACTAAAACTTTTTTTCCTTTTAATACATTATAACTGATTAGTCTTTTTTCTTTGGCTAGGAGACTTCTTTGATAAACTCTATCAAATCTTGTATCGCCTACAGCACTTACTTTTTTATCATCAAACCCAAATGATTTAAACTCACTTGCATCAGATTCCGAAACAGTTAATATTCTGGTAAGATTTCCAAATAATATTTTATGAAAAGATTTTATTAAAGGATATTGCCTGGGAGAATTACTTCGAAGGGTTGCATCAACAAGATAAATAGGAATGTTTTTAGCTTTTAAGGATGTAATCATATTTGGCCAAACATCATATCTCATTATAACTGCTAGTGTGGGATTTGTTATCGCAATAAATTTCTCCGCATTTGCTTTTGTATCGAATGGTATATAAGCAATTAGATCAGCAAATGGATATTTTATTGAATTCTCATATCCCGATGGCGAGAAAAAAGTGATAAGCACATTTACATCTTTTTCTTGTTTAAGCTTTTCAATGATTGGTTTTGCCTGTTCAAACTCGCCAAGAGAAGATGAATGAAACCAGATAAGTTTTTTATTTTTGTTTATTGAAGTAGCACTGAGTATCAATTTTTCATATACTCTTTTTCTGCCGAGAATTCCGGCACGAATCTTTTTATTAAACAAACCTGCAAAACGTAATGCGGCATAAAGCAACGGTAATACTATAAAATTATAAAATATGTTAAAGATTAAATTCATTTTGTATTTAAAAATGCTTTTAGTTTTTCAAAAACAAATTCCGGTTTTATTAATCTCATACACTCAAAATGTTTTTTGGGACAAGCACTTTTTCCAATGTGAGAACACGGGCGGCAAGTTAGTGAATTGTTTTCTAAGATTAAATTACGGCAGTTGTATGGCGTAAATCCAAATTCTTTTACCGTGGATCCGAATATTGCAACTACTTTTGTACCTGTTGCAGAAGCAGTGTGCATTAAACCGGAATCATTACAAACCACTGCTTTGCATAATTTCATATCCGCTGCTGTTTGTAATAGATCATCATTACCTGAAAGATTAATCGCTCCCTTGATTTTTGTTTTAATCTCTTCACAAATTTCTTTATCAATCTTACCACCGAATAAAACTATCCTATAGCCATTTTGTGTTAGGTTATTACCGAGTTCAATAAAATACTCTCTTGGCCATCGCTTTGTAAAATGTCTTGCACCCGGGCAAAATCCTATAAGATTGTTTTTTCCAATTAATTCTGTGTTTGCAGATTTATCTGTAAAAAGATCAAGCCCTTGTTCATCTAATTTAAGGTTTTGAATTGTGCAAGCATATCTAATGGGAATCGATGGTGCTTCTCTCAACTTGTTGATTTTAAAATTCACTAATAAAAACTTATCAAAACTTCTTTTATCAAACTTTACACTATTTACCTTTAATGATGATGCAACTTTTTTTGAACGAAGATTATTTTGCAGATCAACTACCAAATCGTAGCTGTTATTTCTAAGTTGATCTATTAAAACAACATTACTGTTATCGTCTTTCTTAAATAAGATCTTTTTGTCAATGTATGGATTTAACTTTATAACATCTGCATATTCTTCTCTGATCAGCATATCAATTTTAATTTGAGAAAATTGCGTTTTGATAGCACGTATAATAGGTGTGGTAAGCAAAATATCACCAAGCGAACTAAGCCTGATGATGAGAATTTTATTAGTTTTTGATAATTCTTCGACTGTCAAGTAAATCTTTGTTTAATCTTTGCACAAATTTATCAATTAGAAAAGTTATATCCACAAAATGATTTGAACTTTTTGATTTAGTGCCTAATTTTAGACCATAAAATTTAATAAGGACTGATTTATGTCAACTTTGCCTCCTCCAAAAGTAAAAAAAGCTCCGGAAGATTCACTTGAATCTAAAGTTTATGCAATGGTAGAAACTTTTAAGGAATATATTCTAACTCCAAATGATAGAAACAGATTGTCTTATTGTTTAATTAAATATTTGAATGGAGAAGGGGATGCTCCCAAGATTTTATTAAAGACCTCCAAGATAAATTATGAGGGAATTTCTAAAGAGGAACTTGCAAAAAAACTTGATGAAGAATTAAGTAAGATTAAATAAATGATTTATTTAGGAAATTTATTCTAAATAAGTTTTTGTTTGATTATTCACAGGCACGAACAATCGTGCCTTTTTTGTTTGGTGATTAGCAAGCATTTAAACACAGATTTAATTTGACTTTAGTGAATATTATCATTTCGTTTGTAGTGAGTATTTGGAGGATTTATGTTCCGGGTGCAGGTAGTTATGAATTATTTGTTTTGCTTTTCTTTATTTGTCCCTAAATATATTCTGGCACGATTGTTTACCCCCCCCCATTTTTATTTATTTACCGGGGAGTAAATAATGGTAATGATATTTTTATACCCGTTTATTATTCTTCCGTATGAAACTTCAAAAATTTTCATACAGAACTATCCTATCATTATTCATTCTAAACCTGTCCGCTGTGGCGGATTATACATTTTACATTATCCCACTGGTTTTACATAGCTTAAGAAAACCAGAGGTCGCATTGAGCTTGTCGAAATGTGACAATAATCTAACAGCGTTTCTTTCCCAACATTTTTTATAAGGTAATAAAAAAATGAAATTAAAAATAGTTTGTTGTCTGTTGTTTGTTGTAAGTAGTTCTGTTTTTGCACAAAGCAAAGAAGAAAGAATCCAGCAGCTCATAAACCGTAAACATATTAAGGTTACAGAAGTTGAAAAAGATAAACTTAAACTTGAATACCCAAACGGCAAAGTGATATACGAAAACATTGGTGAGTACGAGTATCCAGAATTCAGTATCCAGAAACCAGTTTACTCTCCAACGTACGACAGCACAATAATTGACCTGTCAACAATAGATACAACTCTTTATTACCAGAAGTACAATTTCTTGCAGGAGGTTAATATAGGTAGTCCATATACCGCACCGCCATTACTTGGCGATGTAAATAAAAACAACCTTGCAGAAATTTATGCTATCTATAAAGATTATAATTCTGATTTTAGTGGTATTGTAGTTATGGAACAAAACAATTCAGGAAGTTTTGATTCTATATATTTGTATGATAATACAACGACCCCCAGGGCGATTTATGATATTGACAAAGATGGAATGGAAGAAGTTCCTTTTCGTAGATATCCTTCTGATACATTATATCCTGGACACAGTTGGCTATTCTTTAAGAAAACAACAGATACTTCACTCGCAACGGACTTATCCTTTATATTTTATCCATTTCCCGATCCTTCACAAAACCAACTTAATAACAATACTTTTGGAGATTGGGATGGTGACGAATATACTGAACAATTATTCGGGAGAGATTGTTGTCCTAATAGCATCTTTATATATGAGTATAATCCATTATCTAATAACTTTGATTCAGTTTACTATTATGATCCTTCGCAATATGATATTTATTTTTCCGGTTTTGCGCTAGGAGATATTAATCAAAATGGAAAAACAGAATTTTTTTCCGGAAGTGTAAATGGTAAGATTATTTCTATAGAAAGCTGTGGTAACAATTGTTATGAACAAATCTGGCAAAGTTCTGTTGAAACATATAATGCTTATCTGTATGCTGTATCTAACGATCTTGATGGCAATGGTAAACCGGAAGTCTGGATTGGTGGTTATCATTTTCAGGATGGTGAAGCGATAACAAGGTTAACAATCTTTGAGGCAAGCGGGAATAATAATTATGTGGCGGTTGGTAAGATTGATATAATCGGAGCATTCAACTTTTACGCAAAAAATATGCAAGTGATTGATGTTGATAAAGATGGAAATGAAGAAGTTATGCTCTGCATTGAACAGCACGTGATAATACTGAAGTTCAAAGGCAGCCAAAATCATCATACTTATGAAGTCTTCTATATAAAAAGAAACGATCTGGCTTATAGTGGTAGAAACAGTGTGTTTTACGGTGCCAAGATGTATGATGTTACAAATGACGGCAAAGAAGATATAATAATCCATTTGGATGAAGCAAGTTCAATTCCTCCTTGGTATCCCATTAAATTGTTCACATTTATTTATAAATCAGATCTCTCAGTTAATGTTGATCTGGAAATTCGACAGCCTCAGCAATTCAATATATATTCAAATTTTCCAAATCCGTTTAACCCTTCAACCAAGTTAAGATTCGAAATTCCGGATCAATCAAATGTTTCAATAAAAGTATATAACATTTTAGGGAAAGAAATAACAACACTTTTAGACAAAGAAATGACCCCCGGTAATTATACAATTAACTGGGAAGCTAAAGACAGTAATAGACAACTACTGCCTGCAGGAGTGTATTTTATTACATTTAATGCTGAAGACACCAATCAAAAATACACCGCAACCATTAAATCAATTTTATTAAAATGATTTTTTATTATGAAAGAGGAAGTAAAAATGAAAAAGTTAATAATTCTTTTTTTGATTTCAGTATCCCCAATATTTGCTCAGAACTGGAATCCCGTGGTTCAAACTTTAATTCCATTTAATTTTAATTCAAAAGTGGATCAATGTTCTAACAGGGATGGAATTAATGTTTTGCTTGATTATTACGACCAGAACTGGCCTAATAATGAGATTAAATATTTAAAATATTATCTGTTAAATAGTTCAGGTTCAATTATTCGTGAATATCAATTTGAAACTCAGGATGTTGAATTTGCTAGTATTGATGGAAACAACGAAAAGATTTATGTTGTTTATAAACTTGGTAATCAGATAAAAACAAGAAAATCTATTAATTCTGGTCAAAGTTGGACATCTCTCGCAGACATTCCATTAGGAAATAATACTTGTAATCATATGGATATTGTTTTTGGAAATGATGCTCTCCATTTAGTCTGGGCAACACAGGATGCCACTAGTGATTATAAAACTTACTACAGAAAATTATCAAATGATCAATGGAGTGCTACAGAATATGTAACGGATGGAAGTCTTGTTGGTGGTTTCCCTACAGTTTCAACTTCATCAAACAGGGTTCACGTATCCTTCAATACAGGTCAATCATCTGATCCACAACAAAATGTTGGCATTGCAAAATCGCGCGACAAGTTAATAAATACATGGCAGACAACACAAACTATATTTGATCAAGAAGGATCATTCCGTGAAAGAATTCACGCAGGTTCTTCAAAATTATTTGATTTCTATTATAAATTTGAAGGTGGTTTGGGACAATATACTTCTGTTTTATATGTGAAGAATAGAGATTTTGCAAGCACAACTTGGTCAACTCCTTTTGAATTAGATTATGGGGCTGATGTAAATGATATAGTTTCTGCAGTAAATACAACGGATATTAAAACTCATATTGTTTATTCAACTGGCTATTACAGAAATTACAATGGAACAACTTGGTCGGAAGAATATACTTTAGGAGTGGGTGGATTATACGCACCGACAATAACAGCAACCTCAAATGATTTATTTATTGTAAGTGCTGGATACGCTTCAAATAATGTTTATTATGTTCATTACGATGCGATTCCACTTGCACCACAAAATTTAACAGTTTCTGTTAGTGCTAATAATCATCCGTTACTCAATTGGACAAAGAATAATGAAGCTGATATACAGCATTATAAAGTCTATAAATATGTAATCAGTGAATTTGGATGGCAGCCTTGCGGCACAGTAACAACAAATTCTTTTGAGGATTTAAACGAAAGCTATCCAGTTAAAGGCGGCATCGGATTGACACATCCAGTACAGTACAAAGTTACTGCTGTGGATTTTCATCCTTATGAATCTTTACCTTCTAATACTGTTTTAACATATGTCAGTGGTGCGCTTTTAGAAAAGAGCAATTCAGGTGAATTAAAACCATCAGAATATTCTTTAGATCAAAACTATCCAAACCCTTTTAATCCAAGTACAAAAATTACATATTCAATAAAAGAAGAAGGATTGGTAACACTAAAAGTCTATGACATTTTAGGAAAAGAAATCGCAATACTAGTAAATGAAAATAAAGCGGCAGGAAATTATGAAGCAGAGTTCAATGCTTCACAACTGCCAAGTGGAATGTATATTTACAAGATACAATCGGGGCAATTTTCTGATGTTAAGAAGATGTTGCTGACAAAATAACAACATAATAATTTATCTCAATTGTATTTTAGTTTAGTTTTATTTGGGAATCACATTTGCAAATAAGTGATTCCCATTATTTTTAATTGAACACAATTTGTTTAGACTAAAATATTGTTTCCAATCCT
>JBGSPH010000045.1:0-36040 GCA_041738675.1 Ignavibacteriaceae bacterium | reverse complement strand
ACCAAAGTACAAAGCTAAAATCACTCAACATAAAATCATTCAGAAAATTACACTTCCATTAAAATCTGGTATAAGTGGATTGTTTAAAAGCGGAACTTTTTCTGCAATGTTTTTAATCGGAATTCTTAATGGTTTTCTTCCTTGCGGATTAGTTTATGTTGCGTTAGCAGGCGCAATTGCCAGCGGCAATGCAATTTCCGGAGCAGCAGTTATGATTTTATTTGGTTTCGGCACAATACCAATGATGTTTGCTGCAACAATTTTTGGAAAGTTTATTAATCTCAATATCAGAAGAAAGATTACTAAAGCAGTTCCTGTTTTTGGATTAGTGCTGGGTTTGCTTTTTATAATTCGTGGAATGGGATTAGGAATTCCATACCTCTCACCAACCATCTCTGCACAAGTAGTTAATGAATCTAATTTAGATTGCCACTAAATCGCAGAGCGCTTAGAGCATAGCGTGAACTAAATTCAATTTATTTCTCTCCATGAATCTCCGTGTCTTTTTTGTGGAACTCAGTGTAAGAATTTTTTGAATCCTTTACACGGAGAAACACAGAGGAAACACTGAGAATCGCAGAGATAGAAATTTTATACCTTTTGCATTTCTAAGAATGCTTATATTTGTTTATAACATTTCAATCAAACTTTATGCGTAAGTGGAAAAAAATATTAATCGGTTTATCCGTAACTATTATAATTACTTTTATAATTGCCGGCGGCATATTTTATAATATGTTGTCCTCTTCTTTGCCTCATTATTCAGGTGAGATTAAATCCGCCAAAATTATTAACGATATGGAAATATACCGCGATAGTTTTGCTGTTCCATACATCATTGCTCATTCTGATGAAGATGCTGCTTTTGCACTTGGATATTTACATGCACAGGAAAGATTATTTACTATGGATTTTATCCGCAGAGCAGGCGAAGGACGTTTAGCGGAAGTACTCGGTGAAAAAGCAATACCTTTTGATAGGATGTTTCGTACTGTTGGAATCAAAAGAAACATTGCAAAAAATTTAAGTAAGTATGATCCAACTGTAATGGAAATTTTAGAGGCATATTCAAATGGCGTGAATGAATACCTTAAGGAACAAGAAGGAAATTATGCAATTGAGTTTGATGTGCTTGGTTATCAACCCGAACAATGGAAACCTATCCATAGTTTAATTGTAATTAAAATGATGGCGTGGGAATTAAACATTAGCTGGTGGACAGATTTATCATTTGCTGAGCTAATACAAAAACTTGGTAAAGAAAAAGTTTTAGAAATCTTACCAGATTATCCGGAAAATGCCCCGACAATAATTGCAGATAATTTCAAATATCTTCCCGCAATCAATTCTACTCTCGCCGAAACCGATAAAGCATTTCGACGGATGATGGGCTGGACCGGCACGCATATCGGATCAAACAATTGGGTGGTAAATGCAAACAAATCTGTTTCCGGTAAACCAATAATTGCTAATGATCCGCATCTTGCATTTAGTGCACCGGGTAAATGGTATGCCGCTGTAATTAAAAGTCCAGGCTGGAATGCCGCAGGTGTAACTTTACCCGGAGTACCCGGAGTCGTAATTGGTAAAGGAGAAAATATTTCCTGGGTTCTTACAAATGTTATGAATGATGATGCAGATTTTTATGTTGAAAAACTTGATTCATCTAAAACAAAATATTTTATTGATAGACAATGGCAAAATTTTAAGATAATAAAAGACACCATAAAGATTAAGGATGGTAAGGATCAAGAAATTACTATTAATGAAACACATCGCGGCCCAATCATTTCAGAAATTCATCCATTTAATTTTGTTTACAATAAAGATGAGCAAAAAACTCCACCTATTAGTATGCGATGGTCCGGAAATGAATTTAGTGATGAGATGCTGGCATTTTATAAAATCAATAAAGCACAAAACTGGAATGAGTTTCGTGATGCAGTAAAATATTTTGGGATACCCGGACAAAATTTTGTTTATGGTGATGCCCAGGGAAATATTGGTTATATAATGGGTGCACGTATTCCTCTACGAAATAGCAACAACCCTACTCTGGTTTTTGATGGAACATCATCTGAAAATGATTGGAAAGGATTTGTGTCTGCCGATGAAATTCCTGCTATACTAAATCCGGCGGAAAATTTTATTGCATCAGCAAATAATAAAGCCATTAAAAATTTCAAGTATCACATTTCAAATCTTTGGGAGCCTTCATCCCGTATCGATAGAATAAGAGAGTTATTAACATCAAAAGAAAAACAATCAGTAAGTGATTTTAAAAAATATCAGATGGATCAAGTTTCACCTTATGCAAAAACTATCGTAGGATACATTCTAAAATCGTTTGAAGGAATAAAAGTAAAAGATAAAAATCTTAACATTTCACTTGACCTGTTAAGTAAGTGGGATTTTGAATTGAATAAATACAGCCAGACATCTGCAATTTATTCAGTCTTTCTTAAGTACTTATTAAAAAATATCTATCACGATGAAATGGGTGATGATCTTTACAATCGATTTGTTTTTCTTGCTAATGTGCCTTACAGAAGTTTGCTTCAAATTTTAGAAAAACCGGAATCGATTTGGTTTGATGACATCAATACAAAACGTCGGGAAACTCGTGAGGAAATTATCAGAAAAAGTCTATCAGATGCTTTAACACATCTTGAAGAAAATTTTGGAAAAGATTTAACTAATTGGCAATGGGGCAATATGCATAAGGTAACTTTTAAGCATGCTTTTAGCGGTAATTTTTCTTTGCTTGATAAATATATAAACATAGGACCGTATGAACTTGGTGGTGATGGAACAACTTTGTTTAATACGGAATATCCATTCGCAGAAAGTATAGAAGAATTTTCAATGTTTCGTCATAATGAATTTGATAATGTACTTGGACCATCAATGAGATTTATTTTTGATTTTGCTAATCCGGATGAGTTTTATTTAATACTTACAACAGGACAATCAGGAAATGTAATGAGTGAAAATTACAGAGACCAATCTCCTTTATGGCTCAATGGCAAGTATATGAAAATTAGAACTGATGAAGCATCAATAAGAAAGAACAGCAAATATCTATTAAAATTTATCCGTGAATAATTTTATTAAAGTCATTTCCATAAACAAAAGAAATCTGAATGGTATCTTACTCCAGATTTCTCACCTCGATGAATCTGGGATTAGAAATGATATTTGTAATATACATTCACCAAGATTTTCAGTAAGTATTATTATATTTGATTTGTAATCATAAATAGTTTGAGAATGCATGAAAGTAATTGAACACCTGGAAAAAGCAAAAAATCCGTTAATTAGTTTTGAGTTGATTCCACCTAAAAGAGGCGGAGATATTAAAGGCTTATTATCTGTACTTGATGATATAACAAAATATAATCCACCTTTTATTGATATAACTTCACACGCTGCAGAAGTTATCTATGAAGAAACTACAACCGGTATAAAGAAAAAAGTTAAAAGGAAAAGACCTGGCACGCTTGGCATTTGTGCACTTATCCAAAACAAATATAATATTGATGCAGTACCTCACGTTTTGACAAAAGGATTTACAAGGGAAGAGACTGAAGACTTTTTAATCGAATTAGATTATTTACAGATTCAAAATGTGTTAGCGATCCGTGGTGATGATTCTGGTTACGAAAAACCAATTCCTGAAGGTAAAAGTAAAAATCCTTATGCCTCTGATCTTGTTAAACAGATAATGAATATGAATCGTGGTAAATATTTGGAGGATAGTTTACTTGATGCACGGCCAACTGATTTTTGCGTTGGTGTCAGCGGCTATCCTGAAAAACATTTTGAAGCTCCCAATCTTAAAACAGATGTAAAATTTGTTAAAGAAAAAGTCGATGCAGGTGCTGATTATGTTGTAACCCAAATGTTTTATGATAATCAATATTTTTTCAAATTTGTTGATTTATGCAGGGAAGTTGGAATAAAAGTTCCTATTATTCCTGGATTGAAGATTTTAACATCACGGGCGCATTTAAATTCGGTACCTAAGAATTTTTATATAAATATTCCTGATGTACTTGCAGATGAAGTAATGGCCGCTAAACCTGAACATGTTCTTGATATCGGCGTTGAGTGGGCAGCAAAACAAGTTGAAGAACTTTTAAATAAAAATGTTGCTAGTGTGCATTTTTATATTATGCAAAATTCCAAACCTATTATAAAGTTGATGGAGAGATTAAAACTCTAATAAAATGGTTAAAAAAATATTAAAAGGTAAAAAAATAAAATGGGGAATTGCAGGTTGCGGCAGATTTGCAGAACAATCTTTTTTGCCTGCTGTTCGATTGACAAGAAGAAGCGTAGTGACTTCACTTTACAGCAGAGATATTAATCGTTCAAGATCACTTGCAGATAAATTTGGTGTGCAGAATTCGTTTGATGACTTAGATGAATTTTTGAAATCGGATATTGATGCCGTATTTGTAGCAAGTTCAAATGCTCATCATTATCAGCAAGTGATCAAAGCTGCAAAAGCTGGGAAAAATATACTTTGCGAAAAACCCCTTGCAATTACATCTGCACAAGCAGAAGAAATGTTAAGGATTTGCAAAGAGAATAATGTTTTACTTGCAGTAAACTATGTGCATCGTTTTCATCCTCTAGTAATTAAAGCTAAAGAATTAATAGTTGATCAGAAACTCGGAAAACTCTTTTCTATTGATGTTCATTTCAATATTGATTTTCCGCCTGATAATAATTTTAGATTTAAAAAAGAATTAAGCGGCGGTGGTGCATTACGCGATATCGGAACACACATGATTGATTTGCTTAGATTTTTTGGTGGTGAGATTGAAAATATTGATGGCGTGGTTGGTAATTTAATTTATCAAAGTGAAGTTGATGATTTTTCATTAGGGACTGTTAAATTTGCAAAGGGCGGGTATGGAACTTTTAATGTTTCTTTTAATAACAAGAAAGCCTTCAACAGAATAGAAATACTTTGTCATAAAGGTGCTATCGCAATTGATAATTTAATTGGAAGGAAATTATTAGCACCGAAACTTACCATACTTTTAGAAGATGAAACCAGAAAAAGTTTTCGAAAACGTGGTAATAAAATGCACTTTGTAATACGCTCAGTTCAGAAATCATTTCTTAACAATGAGGCTCCGCATGCTACAGGTGAGGATGGTTTGATTAACTTAAAACTTATGGAAGAATTGGAACAGAAATGTCTCTCAAGAAAAAGTTAATTGAGATTTGTAATAAAGTATATGAAAAAGGCTTTGTTGCTGCATATGATGGCAACATTTCCTGCAGAACTTCAGACACCACAATACTAATAACTCGTTCAGGAATTTGCAAAGGTGATGTAACTGAGAAGGATATTGTTGAAATTGATTTAACCGGAAAAGTAATATCTGCAAAACAGAAAATATCAACAGAACATAAAATTCATCTTTACGCTTATCAAAGACGAAAAGCAGTAAATGCAGTTGTACATTGTCATCCAACTTATGCTACAGCTTTTGCTTTGCTTGGTGAAGGATTGGATAAGCATTATTTACCTGAAGTATTTTTAACGATTGGAAAAGTTCATTTATGTAAGTATGCAACCCCTTCAACCGATGGAGTGCATAAAAGTTTAGAACCTTATATAAATTATTCCTGGGCTATGCTCCTTCAAAATCATGGAGCCGTGACACTTGGAATGAATTTGGATGATGCATATTTCAAAATGGAAAAACTTGAGCACGCTGCTAAGATTATTCTCTTAGCAAGATTGATCGGAAAACCTAAAGAGCTTTCAAAAAAAAATATTAATGATATTCTTAAAATATCAGAAAGCACTTACGGAATTATTCCTGACAAAAGAAATATATAATTCGTAGCACAGACTTCAGTCTGTGATTTGTATAAAATAATCTATTTGTAAACAGACTAAAGTCTGTTCTACGAGAAAAATTGCCAGATGGATAAAAAATTAAAAGTACTATTACTCCTCGGTGGCACATCTCCGGAAAGAGAAGTATCAAAGTCAACCGGCAAGTCAGTTTACAATGCATTAATCAATCTTGGTTATGAAGTAGTAATTCTTGATCCAGCTTATGGTATCAATCAGCCGCTTGAAGTTGAAGAATATTTTAGCGAAAATGATTTTAGTGAAATTTCAAACGAAAATTATCTCGATGCAATAAATCTCATCTTCCCCTCAGAAATTAGTATTGCCTTTCTTGCGCTTCATGGAAAATATGGAGAAGACGGAACAATACAATCTTTACTGGAATTAAAAGGAATAAAATTTACCGGATCAAAAGTTCTGTCCAGCGCCATTGCTATGGATAAAATTATGTCAAAGATATTATTTGAAGATTATCATGTTCCAACTCCCAAATATTTCCACTTTAAAAAAGGTGAGCGAACAACGGAAGAGGTTAACGACTTAATCAAACAAAAATTTGGTTTTCCTGCAGTTGTAAAACCAAACGATCAAGGTTCAACTGTTGGGTTGACAATCTGTAAATCTTCAGACCAGCTAACTGAAGCTATTCGTAATGCATTTGAATATTCAGATAGAATATTAGTTGAAGAGTATATTCCCGGAAGAGAATTAACAGTTGCTGTTATTGATGATACCGCTCTGCCAGTTCTTGAAATCAGACCAAAACATGATAGTTATGATTACGAATGTAAATACACTTCTGGAATGAGCGAATATATTGTGCCTGCAGATGTTCCGAAAGAAGTTGCAATATCTATACAAGAGATTGCTGTACAAGCATGTAAATCATTACGATGTGAAGTTTATGCCCGTGTTGATTTTCGTTTAAGTCCTGAGAATCAAGTTTATACTTTAGAAGTTAATACTTTACCTGGAATGACTTCATTAAGTCTTGTGCCTAAAATGGCAAAAGCAATCGGAATTTCTTTTGAGCAGCTTGTGGAAAAAATTATTACTCTAAGTTTAAAATGAAATTTATAGAGAATAAAAAGACACGATTTTACATTATTGCTGCTGTTGTAATTATCGGAACACTATATCTGCTTTTCAATAGCTACGGTGTAGTAAAGTATGCAAAGGTTAAAAGTGAATTGGAAGATTTGAATACACGGATAACACAGCTTGAAGAAGAAAATAGAAAGTTAGAAGCAGAAATTGATTCTCTAAAAAGAAATGTACCAGCAAAGATTGAAAAGATTGCTCGTGAGAAGTATGATATGATTAGACCTAATGAGAAAAAGATTGAGTTTAAAGCAGAAGAGTGATCTGTTGTGTCATTGCGATGGCGATTAGCCGAAGCAATCTTTTGTGTAATTAAAATCTTTGAATTGATATAATCCTGATGTTTTACTGAACCGTCATCCCGAGCGTAGTCGAGGGAGAAAGTACTAGTTTGCAATAAAATGTCTGTCTTCAACTCCGCTCATACAGACGATCCGAAGAATAATTTAGAAGTATGAATAACAAAATTAAAATTCCCACCACACCACTTGCAGAAAGAATTCGCCCGAAAACTATAAGTGATTTCTTTGGACAGCAGCATTTACTTAGCTCGGGAAAACCAATTCGCTTAATGATTGAAAATGATACTCCATCTTCATTTATTTTGTGGGGACCACCCGGAACAGGCAAAACTACAATCGCCAGAATTATTGCTAATCAGACTGAGGCAGAGTTTTTTCAAATCAACGCTGTATCAAGCGGAGTGAAAGATATTCGTGCTGTAATTGATATTGGGACTCGAAACAAACAAATCAACAAACGAACAATACTATTTATTGATGAGATTCATCGCTTTAACAAAGCGCAGCAGGATGCTTTACTGCATTCAATTGAATCCGGTGTTTTGATTTTAATTGGCGCAACGACTGAAAATCCATCGTTTGAAGTAATACCTGCTTTGCGTTCGAGAGCACGAGTTTTTGTTTTGGAAGAATTATCAAAACAAGATTTAGTTGATATATTAAAATCAGCAATTGAGAAAGATGAATTCTTAAAACAGCTTAATATAAATTCGGTTGATGAAAACTATCTAATTTATCTTTCTGGTGGCGATGCTAGAATTATGCTCACAATTCTTGAAGCGGCAGTAGTTCAGGAAATAAATAAAGATGAAATCTTACTAACGAAAGAAATATTTGAAAATATTGTACAGAGAAAAAATGTTTTGTACGATAAAGGCGGCGAAGAACATTATAATGTTATTTCTGCTTTCATAAAAAGTGTTCGCGGCAGTGACCCTGATGCTGCTTTATATTGGATGGCTCGAATGTTAGAAGGCGGCGAGGATCCATTATTTATTGCAAGAAGATTAATAATTCTTGCTTCTGAAGATATTGGAAATGCTTCACCAAATGCATTGGTACTTGCAGAAGCTGCTTTTAGTACTATTCACAAAATTGGTATGCCGGAAGCACGAATAATTTTAGCACAGTGTGTTACATACTTGGCATCTCAACCTAAGAGCAATGCTTCGTATATGGGAATTGAAAGTGCGCTTGAGGAAGTAAGAAAAAATCCACTTGTCGCTGTCCCAAATCATTTGCGGAATGCTCCAACAAAACTGATGAAAGAAATCGGTTATGGGAAAAATTATAAATATGCTCATGATTTTGAAAATCATTTTGTAGAAGAGAATTATCTGCCCGATGATTTAAAGAATAAGCAATTCTATTTTCCAACAGAAAATGGTCAGGAGAAAAGATTAAAAGACTGGCTTAAGTTTTTATGGAAGACAAAAAAGAATTATAAATAATGCCGAATATTCAACTTACCTGCAAAATCTGTAATAATAATTCTAATAATCAAATTCTAAAAGTACGAGAGATGTACTTTGGAACCAGGGAAGTATTTGATTACCTGGAATGCTCAAACTGCGGATGTCTTCAACTACTTAATGCACCCAACGATTATTCTTCACATTATCCCAAAGATTATTTTACATTTCAACAAGAGCACGAAGGAAAAATTAAATCTTTTCTCAATCGATTTCGCGATAAAGCCGCAATTGGGGAAAAATCTTTTCTTGGAAATATTTTATACAAAAAGTTTGGTGAGCCAACTTATATTACGCGATTAAAAATTGTTGGAGTTGGATTGAAGAATTCAATTCTTGATGTTGGCTGTGGTAAAGGAATTCTGCTTCACAAAATGAAAGAATCAGGTTTTGAAAATGTTCTTGGTATCGATCCATTTATTGATGAGACAATTAGCTATCCAAATGGTTTGAAAATTCTTAAGAAAGACTTTAATGAATTAGAAGACAAATTTGATTTTATAATGTTTAATCATTCTTTTGAACATATGGAAAAACCAGTTGTGGTAATGAAACATGCAAATAATCTTTTAAATAACGATAAATATCTGCTGCTCAGAATTCCTGTTGCAGATTCTTATGCTTTTAAGCATTACAAAGAAAATTGGTGCTCACTTGATGCACCTAGACATTTATTTCTTCATACAAAAAAATCAATTGAGTTGTTAGCTAAGCAATCTGGGTTTGAAATTAAGAAAATTAATTACGATTCACGAAGCTGGCAGTTATGGGGCAGTGAACAATATTCTAAAAATATTTCTCTGTTGGATGAACGATCATATTATATCAATGCTAAGAAATCAATCTTTACAGAAAAAGAAATTAATGAGTTTGAGAAGCAGGTTATTGAGTTAAATAAAAATGGCGAAGGAGATCAGGCAGAATTTTATTTACGGAAGATTAATTAGCTTACATCATCATAAACATTTTAATTCATCGAGGTTGTTCATAAGTTATTTTTTATATGTCATTCCCGTGAAAGCGGGAATCTAAATAGCCTAAAACAATTTGGATTCCACTTCCGTGGGAATGACAATCATATGTTTTTAGATTATTAGATTGATTCGTTTATTGGATTCCGATCCCTAAAAGTCGTGATGAAATGACAAATACTCACATCAGCATAAACATTTTGCCGGGCAGCTGTTTTACCATTCCTTTAAATTCCAGAGAAAGCAAATTAACCAGACAATCTGATGTTGATTGATTAGTCATTTCTGCAATCTTATCAATCTGCAAAGGTTCGTTAAGAAGGCAGTTGTAAATTTTCTCTTCAAAAATTGTTAAATCTTTTTGCTGTTTGGGAATATTCTTACCAAGTACGGGTTTTAATTTTAATTCGAGTTCCGTTAAAATATCCTCAGCATTTTTTACTAACTCTGCTTCACCGCGCTGTATAAGCATATTAGTTCCTTCGGATTGCTTAACACCAAGGTTTCCAGGAATTGCAAACACTTCTCGGTTTTGGTCAAGTGCTAACCTAGCTGTTTGCATTGCCCCGCCTGTAATTGCTGTTTCGATTACCAGTGTTCCCAAAGTTAATCCGGAAATTATTCTGTTTCGTTTAGGAAAATTTTCTGCATTTGGAAGTGTACCAAGATTAAATTCGGAAATGATTACTCCTTTTTCTTTAATCTCATTAAACAGCTTTTTATTTTCTGCGGGATAAATTACATCCAAACCTGAACCAATAACAGCAATTGTCCTACCATTGTTTTTTAATGCTGATGAATGTGCAACAGAATCTATTCCTCTTGCCATGCCGCTTACGATAGTAATATTTTGTGCAACTAAATCCGTAACAATTTTCTCTGCCTGAATTTTACCATAATTGGTTGGCTGTCTTGTTCCAACAACTGCAATTGAATATTTGTCTTTCTCATCAAACTGCCCAAGTACATACAATACTAAAGGCGGATCGTAAATCTTTTTTAGAAGCGGTGGAAAATCTTCATCCCAAACAGTTATTATCCTGCCGCCTAATTTCTCTAAGACTTTTAACTCCTTTTCAAGAAATTTTGTGATGGAATCTTTTTGAGAAGATATTTTTCGAATTCGTGAGGCAAGTTCTTTGCTGATGCCTTCGGTTTCAATTAATTCAGATGTTGTTGCGGAAAGTATATTGGGAAGTTTTTTAAAGTGTGCAAGTAGATTTCTAATCTTAGCAGGACCTATTCTTTCTACTGAAAGAAGCAGAAACAAATCGCTTAATTGTTCAAAATTTAGTTTACCCAATTTTTAAGTGTGAATTATGATTAAATATCTAAACGGTAAAATTAGCAGAATGTGTTCTTCTTATTTGTCATTCCCACGAAAGTGGGAATCCATTGTTTTAATGCAGTTTTGGATTCCCGTTTTTACGGGAATGACAAAAAGCAATATAAAAATTAATTTTCAGTCTTTACAACTTCTTGCTCTACTACTGCTTTTTTACGATAGAAAATAGAAGCAGGCATCACAATTACAAATCCAAGAAAAAGTAAAATGGGGGAAACTACAAGTGAAGATGAACTATCCCACTCACCAAGACTCATAAAATAAAAACCCAAAATTATAAGCAGCATTCCTAATCCAAACAAAAGGTAATTTGTCCTCTCCCAATAAATATTAAAAGGCGATGGAAGTGATTTAACACTGACTTTTACATTTTTCTTTTTTGTCTTTACTGCCATAATTACTCCGGGTTTAAAATAAGAACCCGGTGATGGGGTATCACCGGGCCTGACTCATTCACATCAAAGGGCAGGGGAGAACCCTTTGAAAGAGTCGGTTGAAAAATAATTTTATAATTGTACTTTGTCAAGTATTATTTAATATTAATTATTTACTGATTTGATATACAATTTTTCTTATAGTATCAAATTGTAAATATGGATATTCCGCACGAATTGCATCAATCGCATCACCGGCACTAAGTTTACCTGATCTTAGCTGCTTAAATTTTTTCCTTATCTGATAATCTCTGACGGCTTTTTCGTCTATCAAACCGTGAGTATCAAGAAGATCAAATATGTCATCACTGATCAATTCAGACAATGGATTGTCTATTTTTGCTCTTATTTCTCTCATTATGTGTTCCTCCTAATATGTTAGTGTTTGCAATTACCTAAAAGCATCGTATCAAATCGTATAATAAATCTCCATTATTTGTTTAGTAATATAACAAAAAACCGACCAGAGAAATTCCCTAAATCGGTACATTTGCTACTCTGGTTAATTTTCTAACAATTAAATATTTAGACGAACGAAAATTAAAACTGTAGCAAATCGGTTATAAATTTATTCCTTTGATTATTACTGATGCAAATATTGACAGAAATAAGTAAAATGTCAAGTAATTTTTTAGTTGATGAGACTTCAGAAAAATTTAACCTGTCATTCCCGTGAAAGCGGGAATCTATGGATTATTTATCAGAATTATATTTTCGTGAGATTGACCTCCAAATAAATATTTACTTTTCAAAGTCTCTTGATGTTGTTTATCCAATTAAAAAAATAAAACGTTGATCCGTTAGCTAACGGATTATGACTCTTCCAGGATCAAAGATGATCATAACTAAATCAGTCGAATCAGTGTCCCACTTGTTAAAATTAGATTTGCTAATTACCATATCTTAAAAAGATGTTGTAAATTTGATAAGATTTAATTCAATACATACGGTTTAAGAAGAAAAATATTAATGAAAACAGCACTCATTACGGGAATAACAGGACAAGACGGAGCTTACTTAAGTAAGTATTTATTAGAAAAAAATTATAAAGTGATCGGAATAACAAGAAATCTGCAATCCGGAAATTCTAATGGATTAAGTTTTCTTGGTGTTGAAAATGATGTTCAACTTGTTGAAGCAAACGTTTTTGATCTATCGAATATTATAAGACTGTTGGAAAAATTTAAACCTGATGAATTCTACAATCTTGCAGCACAAAGTTCTGTTGGATTATCATTCGAGCAGCCTATCGGTACTCTTGAGTATAATATAATTTCTGTTGCAAATATTTTAGAAGCTATAAGAATTGTTGATAAGAAAATAAAAATCTATCAGTCTTCCAGCAGTGAAATGTACGGCAATGTAGCAAAAGAAAAACTGCCTATCGATGAAGAGTTTATAATTCATCCTGCAAGTCCGTATGCAATTTCTAAAGCTGCTGCACACTGGACTTGCGTAAACTACCGCGAAGCGTACAATTTATTTATCTCAAGCGGTATTTTATTTAATCACGAATCCGTGCTCAGAAGACAAAATTTTGTTACAAAAAAAATAATCTCATCCGCAATAAAAATTAAAAACAAAGAACTTGATTCTCTTAAAGTTGGTAACACATCTATACAAAGAGATTGGGGATATGCACCAGAATACATTAAAGTAATGTGGAAAATGCTGAATGTACCCAAACCTAACGATTACATAATCTGCACAGGTGAAGCGCATACTTTGCAGGAGTTTATTGATAAGGTATTTGTTAAACTTGGACTTGATCCCGAGAAGTTTGTGAAATTTGATAAAGCACTTTACCGTCCTGTGGAGCTTGAAGTAATTTACGGCAATCCCAAAAGAGCTAAAACAGAATTGGACTGGAATTACAACTTATCATTTGATGCACTTATAGAAAAGCTTATTGAAGATGAAATAAAATACCATGAATGGTGGATGAGTAAAACAAGATAATAATTGCTTAACCGCAAACTCTATTTTGTTAAATGTCTTTACTCTTAAAATAATAAGTTTATTTTAGAAGTAGTTCTTTTCGATTTTTATAATCTCATTTTTTCGTAGGGGCTCTTTATGAAAAAGTTAATTTTGGTTTTAATTCTTCAGCTCTACAATACTCCGCAAATTTCAGCACAGCCAGATACACTCTATGATGTTTTTCCTTTAGCCAAATGGAATCAGTATAATTATAATTATCACTTTTCTGATACACTATTATATTTTGGAACTGTTGAGTACGCACAAAATGATTCTGGAATTGTTTCGTATTTAATAATTGATTCAACTTTAATCAATAATAAAGTCGAGTGGTTAGTCGAAAGAAGTATCTCTCTGCAAAGGCACATAGTTAGAGTAAATTGGGGTGGGCAGGATACAACTTATTTGGTTCAGCAAACTGACCAATTTATTCTTACAGAATCTTTAAATGGGTATCACGAATTAATGGCGAATGCACCTCTGATTAATTTTGGAAGCGTTGATAATTGGAGTTTCCCGGCAAGAGGACAAGTACCTATTTATAGATATTCTATGACCACTGATGTTATTATTGATAATTATTCCAGTGTACGAAATTTTGACTCTTTATATTTCAATAGTTCAAAAGGATTGTATAAAAGAAAATATTATTATTCAGATTCAGCAAACCACATATGGATTGATAAAACAAATGTGGATTTAATTGGCGATATTGTTGGCATAGAACAGAATGAGTTAATTATACCAGCAAAAAAACAACTATCCCAAAACTACCCAAACCCTTTTAACCCAAGTACAAAAATAAGTTGGCAAGCACCGGTAAGCGGTTGGCAAACATTAAAAGTTTATGATGTTTTAGGAAACGAAGTTGCAACTTTAGTTAATGAGTATAAAAATGCTGGAAGTTATGAAGTTGAATTTAACGAAGCATCAAATATCAAGAATCCAGCATCAGGAATATACTTCTATCGCTTACAGGCTGGTGATTATCTGGAGACTAAGAAAATGATTTTGCTGAAATAGCATTAAGAAAAATACTTAATTACCTATACCCTTTAAATTAGCATTGTCATATCTTATCCTAAAATATTAACTTTGTTTTATATTTAATCAAATTATGGTATAAAAATGTCCAATATCGCTGAGAAAAAAAATCCAAGAGGATTTGAAGATTTTTTAATTGTACTTGTGAAGTGGAGAAAAATTTTATTTTGGAATACATTCATTGTCACTATTTGTGTGTTAATTTTTAGTTTAACTCTGGATAATTGGTACACATCAAAAGCATCTATATTACCACCAAAGAAAAAGGGAGGGCTCTTTGGAGATGTTGCGGGTTTTTCTACCGCTATAAAAGACATTTCTAAAACGTTGGGTAGGTTGGGATCAACATCTGATGAGGCTTACAACTACTTGGCGCTTTTAAAGAGCCGTTCAGCCTCAGAAAGAGTAATAAAGAAGTTTGATCTGAGAAATGTTTATGAGATAGATGATGATAAACCATCTGAGGATGTATTGAAAGAATTAGATAATAATGTCAATTTTAATGTCGAAGATGAAGGTAATGTTTCAATAAGTGTACAGGATAAAGATCCTAATCGTGCTGCTAAGATGGCAAATTTTTATGTGCAGATTCTTAATGAAATGAGTATTAATCTTAGTACACAAGAAGCAAGAAATAATAGAATATTTATCGAAAAAAGATATAATCAACTACTTCTAGATATCAGTGCGGTAGAAGATTCGATGAAATATTTTAGTCAGAAGTACAATATATATGGTATTGAAGAACAGACTAAAGCCGCTATTTCCGTTGCCGCTGAACTAAAAAGCCAGATTGAGATTAATCAAATAGAATTAGATATGATGAAAATAAGTCTGGAAGAAACTCATCCAATTGTTATCCAAAAGCAACTCCAAGTAAATAGTATGAAAGCAAAATTAAAGGAGATGAAATTTGGGGATGATATTTCAACAACTGAATTTTTTATTCCTTTTAAAGAAATTCCAGAAGTTGGAATAAAATATTTAAGGATCAGGCGGGATTTTGAGATGCAAACAAAGCTAATGGAATTTCTTTTACCTATTTATGAACAGGCAAAAATTGAAGAACAAAAGGAAATACCTGTTGTTCTTATTTTAGATGCTGCTGTGCCTGCAGAAAAAAAATCTAGTCCCAAAAGATCTTTAATAGTACTTGCAGCGTTTCTACTTTCACTTTTCTTTTCTACATCTTACGTACTGATTAAAAATTCATTTTCGGAAATAAAAAATCAACCTGAACGATTTCAAAAATTAAGGGAAGGAATCATTATTCCACTTAAGAATACTTTTCGATCAAAGAATAAATCATAATTTAACCGTGGAAACCATT
The DNA here is from genome assembly GCA_041738675.1 of Ignavibacteriaceae bacterium. Classification (GTDB taxonomy): domain Bacteria; phylum Bacteroidota; class Ignavibacteria; order Ignavibacteriales; family Ignavibacteriaceae; genus IGN3. The sequence continues at coordinate 20,180 of JBGSPH010000045.1, read as the reverse complement.
CTTCGATTTAAAAATTATTTATCATTCTCTGAAGCAAAAGGTATCATTTATCTTTTACTCTTTGAGTTATTTTTATTTGGTATATATATCGTAATGGATTATATACCAGTGCTTGTATTATTAGGCTGTATTTTAGTTATTCCAATTTTTATTTTTTACTTTGAAAAACCTATTTATTTATTGTATACACTGCTTTTTTCGATTTTAGCCGGATCTGTGGGTGAAATTCAGCTTGGTGGTAAGATTCCTCAAATACTTTTCGTGGATTTACTTTTTCCCTTCTTTTTTGTGATTTTTTTATTCAAATCTCTATACAATGATGATGAGAAGAAAAAATATCATGTATTTGCTGTTTTACTGAGCATTTTCCTTATTTGGGGATTATTAAGTTTTTTTACTGCTGTCGATAAACTAAGAATGTTGTTAATTTGGAAAAGTTATTTTTATGGTCTGATATATTTTCTCTTCGCTTATTGGTTTATTAAAACACCAAAAGAAATCAGGTCAACTATTTTTGCTTTTATTATTTTTGGTGTTGTTCTAGCATTTATTGAGTTTTCTATTGTAATCAATTTGGGTGGTTTAAGACAAGGATTAGTTGGACTATTTTTAAGAAAGAACCTGTTGGCAACTTCTTGGGGGAAATCAAATTATCTTGCTACATTCTACGTTTTGATCATTCCACTAACAATTGGTTATTTTCTAGTTACTAAAACTGTTCGTGCAAAAGTTCTTATTGCAGTATCAATACTAATCATGTTTTCAGCATTAATTCTTACTTTATCTCGCGGCGGAATTTTAGCGCTCGGCATTGCATTAGTTTTTCTTTTATCTCGCGTACTAAGACCAAAGACTTTTTTACCAATATTTTTTACAGTTATTTTAGTGGCGATTATCCTACTCCTGAATCCATTAACTTCTGTTTTGTTTGAAAGATTAGCTACCGTAGAGTCTAGTTTTTCTTATATGACTAGAGTTAATTTTTATAAAGATGTTTGGAAAATGTTTTTGGATAATCCAATCATTGGTGTTGGAATAGGAAATCTTGGATATCATTCAACTTTTGTAATAGTAGCGCATTCTTCTGCTCACAATATTGTTCTTGGGCTTCTTGGTGAGACCGGGATTCCCGGTGCATTATTATTTATCAGTCTCTTAGTATTTATATTCGTTTCTATATTCAGGTCCTTCTTAAAGGAAGTCGATTATTCTAGAAAAATTCTGATTTGGTCATTTTTAAGTTCTATAGTTGGAGTTTATGTCCATTCAATGATGGAACCAAATTTTGAAGGATTTCAATTTTCAATATTGTTTTGGACAGCCTTAGCTGTATTTATAAAATTTAATGAACTGCGTTTTGATTTTGAGTAATTCAGTAAGATTTATATAAGACGAGCCATAGTATTTGAACATAAAAAACTTTAAATCCCTATTACAAAAACAGGGAATGAAAAAAATTTTAGAAAATCTTTTTTCGCTTTCTTTTCTACAAATTGCAAATTATGTCATCCCTCTTATTACTCTCCCATATTTAGTTAGAGTTTTGGGACCAGAAAAATTTGGATTAACAGCCTTCGCCCAAGCTTTCATTCTCTACTTTATTTTTTTAGTTGATTTTGGATTCAATATTTCTGCTACAAGAGAAATATCAATTCATCGCAATGATCCTAACAAAGTTTCAGAAATATTTTCCTCAGTTATTCTGATCAAACTTTTTTTAACGATTTTTTCATTCTTGATTTTCATAGTAATTATTTCAGTTGTCTCTACCTTTAAAGTTGAACTATACTTTTATTTATTAAATTTTCTCACCGTTTTTGGGTGGATAATATTTCCGCAATGGTATTTCCAGGGGATTGAGAAAATGAAATTCATTGCACTAGTAAACTTTTTAGCAAAATTTATTTTTACAATGGCGATCTTTATTTTTATTAAGGAAGCCAGTGATTACATAAAAATTCCAATACTAAATTTTGTTGGATTATTAATATCTGGAATAGTGTCATTATTCATTGTTTTTAAATATTATCCAGTTAATTTAAAATTTCCACAAATTAGAATAATCAAAGAACAATTCAATCTTGGATTACAGATTTTCATTTCAAATGTTGGGATGAATCTTTACACAACGAGTAATAGTGTAGTCTTAGGTTTACTGACAAATAATGTTATCGTTGGATATTATACCGCAGCTGAAAAAATTTTTAAAGCTTTTCAGTATTTAAGTATTCCAATAAATCAAGCTGTGTTCCCCCATTTTTCGCAATTGATATCTAGCAATAAACAAAGAGCAATCCAGCTTTTTAACAAATTCTTTTGGATATCTTTATTATTGGCATCGGTCGTGTCATTTGCAATGATCATTGCCTCACCACTTGTTAAAGTATTTTTAGGTAATGAGTTTGTTCCAAGCATAATGATCTTTTCAATTCTTTCAATTGGTCTGATTCCGAGTTTAGGAAATTATACTTTGGGTATTCAAGGACTGGTTAATTTTGGCTACGAAAAAGTATTTGCAAAGATTGTATTAATTTGTGGTATTCTTCACATCATCTTGTTGGTAATTTTAATAAAAAGTTTTGGTTATTTGGCAGTCCCATTTCTATGGATCTTTACAGAGACAATTATCCTGATGATAATGTTTCGATATTTAAAGAAATTAAATATTATAAAAATTGGATGGAATAGATAAATTACTCAGGCTTCTTAATCCTATAATGGATATCACCGAAAAACATTTTTAAATTCAGATATTTTGAAATGCTATTAAAAATCTTTAAGAAATTTTCTTTCCCCTCTAAAAATTTTATTCTGTAGTTATTGAACAAGTTTTGTTCTTCTATAGAATTTATTTCTGTAATAAAAGTACTCTTTACTTCAAGAATGTTTCTGATACTATTTAAGAGTTTTATTGTTTTTTTAATCCCCTCAATTCGATCATTTAAGGAAAATCTAATTTTATTCTCATAATTAATTCCCAATGTGTTGCCGGAATGCATTCGATAGTTTACTAAGGGAACATTATTATAATAAATCGAATTATGATGATTCAGACTTGTCAACAGTAATAAAAACCAATCGTGGGCAAAAAAGGCATCATTAAATTGATCGAAGTAATTTATTAGCTCTGATCTAAATGCGATCGTACAACCGGGATATGAGTTCCCTTTTATAAGTTCATTAAAAGTTACCACCTTGTTTTTTGAAAACGGTTCGATGCCAGAAATAACTTTATCGTTTTCATTAATCATTTGATACGATGAAATAAAAATTTTCATTTGATTATTTGAATCAAAAAGTTTTTCAACTACATCTATTTTATCCCTGACAAAAATATCATCCTGATCTGATAAAACGATTATGCTACCACTTGCAAAACTAAGAGCATTTTTAAAGTTTTTTGCAAAACCAAGATTTTGTTCATTCTGATATAATTTGAATGAAACAGAATAATCATTTCTTTTTTGATTAATAAAATCATTTATAATTTGAAAGGTCTTATCTGTTGAGCAATCATCAACGATGATAATTTCATCTGGCAAACGAGTTTGATTTAGAATTGAATCTAACTGTTTTAATATAAATTTTTCTCCATTATAAGTTGCTAGAACTACAGAAATTTTCATTTATTATTTTGACCGAAATGATTTTTAAGCTTTGATAAAATGTCGTTAGTGTTAAAATTTTCTATCCATCGTTTTCTGGAGTTTTTTGAAAATTCTAACCATAATTCCTTATTTGTAGAAAGTGAAATAATTTTTTCTATCCAGGCTTCATTCTCAGAAATTAAATATCCGTTTAAATTATCTACTATTACTTCTTTATTAAATCCTATATTCGAGGCAATCACAGGAATTCCAAAGCCAATATATTGTACGGCTTTAAATGCGCACTTACCTTCAGTCAGCTTATTATTGTCCAGCGGCATTAAACCAATATGTGTATCTAATAATTCTTTAATTGAGCCTTCTCTAGTCCATTTAATATTAAGAATTATTATGTGTCGGCATTTAATATCTAACTCTATATCAGATATTATTTTTAACTGAAGTTCTTTATTAAAATCTCTTTTTAATATTTCGGCAGAGTTTTCTAAGTCAGGCAAAATATTTTTCAAAAATTTCAAATTATTAAATGTTCCAAGCCAGCTAAGTTTTATAATCTTCTCATAATCACTAACTCTAGCATTTTTTGTCATCTCAAAATCAAATACGCTGCACGCGGTATCACTTGTCGGAATTAAACTTACTTTTTGATGGAATTCTTTATCTATCAAATTCCTTAAAAAATTATTGCATACAATTATTGCTGACGAATTTTTACTTAATGCTTCAAATTCGAATGAAGAAATTTCATTCATATCAACAATATTATCATCAAAATCCCATATCACATTATGTTTAGAAAATAATCTGTTTAGAATAGCTTTGCGTATTGATCCAACTTTACGTGGAAAAATCTCTCTTTGAATAAATAGGGTAGATTTTTGATCAAAAAGTCTGCTTAATAAAACAAAAAACAATTTAATTTGTACCAGCGGATATGCAAACATTTTTAAGCTAAAACTCAGGAACTTATTCTTAGAAAATCTTGCTAGATAGGTGTAGTAAAAAGAGGGAAAACTGCTGATTATCTTTACTTTGTAAATATCTTTCAGTTTTTCAGCGTACTGAAAAATACGATAGTAATCTGATGGATTGACTTTATTACGGATGAAAATTAATAACTGCACAATTCACGTATTTTTATTCGCCAATATACATAGTCTTGAATATAAATTGCACCTTTTTAGAAGTCATTAAAAATCATTTCATTAGAATCATTTTCCTTGTTTCAACAAAGTCGTTTACTTTTAACTGGTAGAAATATACTCCACTTGTTAACAAATTTGCATTGAATTCTATCTCAAAAATTCCAGTTGGTTTTTCCTCATTAACAAGAGTTGCAACTTCTCTGCCAAGTAAATCATAAACTTTAAGTGTAACAAAAGACTGCCGTGGAATGGAGTATAGTATTTTTGTGTAGGGATTGAATGGATTAGGGTAGTTTTGTGTTAAAAGATAAGGTACGGAAAGCATATTTGGATCGAAATTGTTAAACTCAATTGTTGAAGTAAAATCAGTATAAAATAGTTCACCATTAGCATCCTCGGATGAAAGCCCTCGAATCAAATTTCCACCATCAAAAATAATTTCAGAATTTTTCGTTGCTGTAATTCCATTTCCACCCAGAGTATTTGGTACATTCTGAACATCGAGGCTACAAACGAGTGCATCCCCTCCTTCTAGAATAGCATTTAAAAATAAAACTTCGGACTCATTGCAATTTGCTCCGTCTCCAGCTTTCGCTTGAAATGTATCTGTAATAGGAGATAGACTAAAGCAACCGGACATCCCGCCATTACCTCCTATAAAATGAGAATTATTTATCTCTACTTCTTTCGATGTTAACAAACTTAGAGCATTTCCTCCATATCCAGCTTTCCCTAAACCGGAAGAACGAGAGTCAGCATTTCCTCCCTGTCCTCCGATTAAGGTACAATTTAAAATTTTCATCGAAACACTATTTATGAATTTTATTCCCTCACCTCCATTAACACCACAACGATAAATCCCCATTTCTTTGGCCTTAGCACCTTTAATGTTTGAATTAAATATTTTAATATTTTGTGAATTTTCAACAAGGAGTCCAGTTCCACCCGATACCTCAAAAGCTCCGCTTATATCCTCACCGCCATCAACGGATAGACTATCAAATAAAATATTTTGTGAATCGAATATTTCTATCCCATTTGTCGGTATTCCATCACAATATCCACCATTAAAAGTAGACTTAATCTTTGCAGCGACAGTGAGGTTTTTAATTACCACATTATTTGAATGAATTGTAATAGCTGGTTTAAGTGTGTCGCCTGTAATTCTAGTCTGATCAATCCCTTTACCAAGCAGCGTTATTGGCTTAGTGATTATCAAACACTCAAAATATTCTGGATTTGTTAAGTAAATGGTATCGCCAGGATCTGCATTATCAATTAAATCTTGAATATTGTTCGGTGTATTTTGCTTCCAAAGATTAGTCTGAGAAAAAATTGATATAGTAACAAGAATGTAAACAAAAAGTATTTTTTTCATTTTTATCTCTTCAGACTTAACGCACTAAAATCATCTTCTTCGTTTCAACAAAACCACCAGCTTTTAACCGATAGAAATATACTCTGTAGCTTAGTCTGTTCTCTTTAATTCAAAATTATCTAACCACATTAACCAAGGTTCACCATTATAGGGTACATTTGTTTCAACATAGCAGCTTAAAACTAAATCTTCGGTTAGCTGGGGTGCTGTAAAAGTAAATGAAAAATTCTGCCAACCAGGTTGTGTAGATCCATCTATGAATTGATAGATTATGCTTGAAGCATCCTGAACGGTTCTCCCTAACGATACTTTAAGAGTGGAATTACCCGCAAGATTTTCAACAAAATAATAAAAAGAGAAAGTATACTGTTTCCCAGCAACTATGGATGTGTACGGTATATATTGTCTTAGTGAGGCTGGGGGGCCTAATTCAACCAAATAAGAATTTCTTTCTCCTCTTAAACCGTAATTGCCACTCTGAAAATGCTGATTGTTTACATACCAAATATCATTCTCTGTCAACCAATCTGTTGGGACGTTGGCAGAATTAAATAACTCAAAATCTCCATTCTTAATCAAATTTTTATAGAGCGTTTTTGAAGATGCTATATTACTACCACCTAATCTCCCAAATTCGTTCATAACATAAACCCGATAGTAATATGTTGTTGATTCAAATAGTTCAGTATCGATAAAAGAGGTATCAGTTATTGAAGTGGCTACATAAACTAGTGTGCCAGTTGTTTCATCTAAGCCTGGGGATGTGTGTCTGTATATTTTGTACTCTCGGAAATCAATAGCATCCGTAGGAGACCAGGATATATCTACAGATGATGAAGTTACATTTTGAAGCGGATAAAGATAAACGGCTTTGGGCAGTTTTAAATCGGATAGATCAACATCACCGGTTACGGCAACAGTTTGACTAATTTCTGTAAAATTTCCATCATTTAGGTTTTTGGAAATTGTCAACTCATGAGTTCCTTTTGGTACATCATTAATTACAAAATTACCTTCAGCATCAGTGTTTGTAGAATAATTCACAGCTTTATCAAGGCTTACCTGAGCGTTTATAATAGCAGAATTGTTGTAAAGTACTTTGCCCTTTACAGTAAACTTTGTGTCAGGTTCTGAAATTTTATCTTGACAACTTAGGGATATTAGTAATGTTAATATCAATAAAGAATTTACAAATATAGCTTTCATTATGTCCCTCTTGTTTTGGTTCATTTTAAATAATATAATTCACCTGATCCGGGTGAAAGCTTCAAAGTAATTTTATCGCTGTAGTCAATCAAAGAACTATCGCCTGTTTTATTATCAAACTTAAATAGATTATAATATTTATTCAATAGAATAGTGGAACTTGAATTTGCCTTAACATCTTTATTAACAATTAGCAAATATTTACCGGAAGATGTACTATCAATTTTGTTAGTAAAAACTCCAACCAAAATTGTTGAATCAGTATCAGATTTTTCATTCTCTAAAATCTCTTTTATAAAACTATTGGATTGATTTTTCTTAAATAATGCTTTTGAGATGTCTTTTTGTTTGTTTGGGTAATCAGATGTGTGAATTATTTCAACTGATTCAAGATTTGTTAAAACCTTTCCCAACGATTGGATATTCTGATTTAATTTCTTAATCGGAACAAAAAGTGGTCCATGAAGTGAATCGGCAACATTTGGATTATCAACATAATTTTCTAGTATCCAGGATTTGTAAGTAACATGTTCCCAGCATTTAGAGTACAAGTAGTATCCAATTCCTTTCACCCCATATGCCAGAGCAGAATAAACTTGCATACTAATATCTTCAAAAGTTGTTTTACGATAGTTTAAATGTTCACTTGATAAAACAATCATCCAGAATGGCACATCATACTGAAGTGACTTTTCACTGATTATTGATAGATTGGAATAAAAGTCTTGTCTGAAACCACCTTCTTCATTTTTTAGAAATGGATAATGATCAAAACATAGCAATCTTGGTTTGTATTCCTGTGATGAAAAGAATGCATCAACATATTTCTCATATGCCTCTGCTGTTGGGGTACCGGACCAATAAGATGGAAATAAATTTACAAAATCCAATTTTTTATTAAAGATTGAATCCGTGCGGATTTGTTTTGCCATTGTGTTTATATCAGCATAATCATCATTTGGAATAAAATTTAATGGGGTACAAGATCTTCTATTGTTCCCAGGCTCATCCCATAAATACCAACCATAAACATAATTGCCATTAAAATTATTTAAATATTTCCTAATATCTTTATTCGTCTCATCATTTTCGTTTCCATAAATGAAATCATCTCTGCAATCAGTGGCTAATATTGGTAACCACATTAAATTAGAACTTCCAAGTTGCTCAAAAGCAGTTTTTATTTTGTAAGGTTCAGGCATCAATCCCCAGTTACCGTTAATAATAATATTTATGCCTCCTTTTTCAATAACTTTTAATGAACCAGTCAAATTTTTACTTTTTTCTGGTAAGTTAAATGCAAATATTGGAAATATTCCTCGTGGATCTTTCCATTCATTTTGATCATTTTGAATTTCCAAATCTTTTATTGGATTATTTATTTTTTTGTTTTCCAAAGGATTGTATGGATTAATCACATTTGAAAAAATAAATTGGTTTGCTGAGGAAGAGTTGTCGAGAATGATATATGAAATCGGAATAATTAATATTAGAAATACAATTACGATAAAAAATATTATATGTTTCTTGATATAGCGTAATATCATAATATTAGTCTTCATATTCAGATTATACTTGATTTTATGTCGTTCAATTTAATCAATAATGATACTATATTATCACATTAAAAATAAACAATATTAAATAAACTATTACATTTAGAATATTTTGCAAAATCTTCAAAATCGTTCTCAAACCAAAAAATTAAAAATCCTGGAAATTATTACTCTGTTCAGCATTGGCGGTGCAACAGAAACTGTTGTCTCTATGGCAGAAGGTTTGATTAAAAAGGGTTACATAGTTCATGTCGCAACGGGTCCGAACATCATTTCTGAAGGCAGTATGTATGAAACCGCAAAAGAAAAAAATATACAAGTCTTTACTTTTAAAGATCTTAAACGGGATATAAACATCTTAAGAGATTTTAAGATAATTATTGAACTCGCAATATTTATTCATAAAGGTAAATATGATATTGTTCATACCCATAGTTCAAAAGCTGGGGTCGTAGGTCGTATTGCCGGGTGGTTTGCTGGTACACCTGCGGTGGTTCATACTGTTCATGGTTTGCCATTCCATAGATACCAACCAGAGCTAAAAAAACGCTTCTTTATTTTCATTGAAAAATTCTCCAACTTTTTTTGCAATAAACTTGTAGCAGTTACACAAACTATAATTGATACAATGCTTGGATACAATATTGGAAACAAAAATAAATATGTGATGATTCGAAGTGCATTTGACACTGAGATTTACAAACCTGATGGTGACGATAATAAAATAACAATCCGACGAAGGTTTGGAATTAAAGAAAATGATTTGGTTGTAGGCAAGATTGCAAGATTATCTGAATTAAAAGGTCATAAATACATTCTTAATGCTTTTATACAGATTTCTAAAAAAATTCCAAATGCAAAGTTATTGATAGTTGGCAATGGTGAGCTGGAATATCAGCTTAAGCGATTTGTAGAACAAAATAATCTTAAAGAAAAGGTTATTTTTTCAGGATTGATAACTCCAGAAGAAATTCCAAGTATAATAGAGATTATGGATATACTTGTTCACACCTCCTTATTAGAAGGTTTGGCTCGCGTTTTACCCCAAGCCATTATGATGGAAAAACCTATAGTATCTTTTGATTTGGATGGGGCACATGAGGTTATTAAAAATGGTGCAAATGGATTTTTAATAAAACCAGAGGATGAAGCAGAATTAGCTGAAAAAATTATTTATTTATGTAATAATCCAGATTTAATAATTAGTTTTGGAAAGTTTGGTAAAGAATTTATCGGAGATCAATTTTCTTCGAGTAAAATGGTTGAACAAATTGAAAATTTATATCAAGAATTTTTTAATAAGCCCAATTAGATGTCTAAATCAGTAGAAAAAACATTACTCCTTTTAACAGATTTTCTGATGATAAATGCTGCGTGGTTTGTTTATAGTTACATTCGTCTGCAAACAGGTTGGTTTGATTTACTTGTGGCTCCTGAGTTTTTTGTTCCGATGTTCGTTATTTATTTCTACTGGCTTATCATTTTTACTTTTGTTGGAATGTATCGTACCTGGTTTGCTTCCTCCCGCTTTGATGAAATATCTACTTTATTCAAAGCAACGTTCTTTGGAATATTTTTACTCTTCTTCCTGATCTTTGTTGACGACTATATGCACAATGTTGCAACAGCAACTCGTATTTTAATTTTTATTTATTGGGGCTTGTTTTTATTCTTTGTTGGTTCCGGCAGAATTATTATCAGAAGTGTTCAGCGTAATTTATTAATTAAAGGTATTGGCAGAAGATGCGGATTGGTTGTAGGGTATAACGATAAAGGGCGGGAAGTATTGGATTCAATCAATAATGCACCTGCTCTTGGAATTGATATAGAAGCATTTGTTGCAGTAAAAAATGAAAACATCGGTAGCGAATATAACGGAATTAAAGTTGAAGGAACAACAGATCAAATAGTAGAGATTATTGAAAAGTACCAAGCTAAAGAAATCATTATCGCTCTTGAAAAAGAAGATCACGATGTTCTTGTTGATGTAATATCAAAAACAGAAGGAAAAAATATCAATCTTAAAATTGTACCGGATCTTTATGAAATATTGAGCGGACAGGCACGCACAAGCCAGATTTATGGAATGCCTCTTATAGATATTATGCCGGAATTAATGCCAGAGTGGGAAAAAAAATTAAAACGTTTAATGGATATTGTTATTTCATTTTTAATATTGATTGTAAGTTCTCCAATAATAATTTTAACTTCTATTGCAATTAAGATCGACAGCAAGGGGCCAATATTTTTTAAACAGGAAAGATTAGGACAGAACGGAAAACCGTTTAAAGTATTAAAGTTTCGGTCTATGATTAATGATGCTGAAAAATATACAGGTCCTGTTTGGTCCCAAAAAGATGATCCACGTGTAACTAGAATGGGTAAGTTTGTTAGAAGGGTTAGGATCGATGAAATTCCACAGATGATAAATGTGCTTAAAGGCGAAATGAGTTTAGTCGGGCCAAGACCCGAGCGTGCATTTTTTGTAGAAAAACTTTCACAGGAAATTCCTTATTATAAAAGAAGATTAAAAGTTCGTCCCGGTGTAACAGGCTGGGCACAGATAAAACACAAGTACGATGAAACAATTGAAGATGTAAAAATTAAATTACGCTACGATCTTTTTTACATTGAAAATATGTCAATAAGAATGGATTTTAAAATATTATTACGAACTGTGTTTGTAGTTTTGTTTGGCAAAGGGCATTACGACTAGCAATTCAATAGTCATTCAGTGGTCAATCAATGGTCATTCCGTTGTTATTCGATTGTCAAGCAATAGTCATTAAATAGGAATTCGGTCGTTCATTAACATTCTAAAATTTATTTTGAGGTTTTATGAAATTGGAAGAACTTCGGGTTCATCAATTATCTATGAATCTGGCTGAACAAGTTTGGGAGATCGTAATTAAATGGGATTATTTTGCTAAAGATACTCTTGGAAAACAGTTAGTTAGAGCTGCCGATTCTGTCGCAGCAAATTTAAGTGAAGGTTTTGGAAGATATTTTTATAAAGAGGAAAGACAATTTTGTTATTATTCCAGAGGCTCTTTGTACGAAACAAAAACCTGGTTAACAAAAGCTACAAATAGAAAACTGATTTCGAACGAAGAGTTTGAAAAGTTTGAAAAAGAAATTAATGATTTAGGTGTTAGACTAAATAATTATATTAATACTATTGGTAAAAATCAAAATAAAATTAACGAAGAATGACTTAATGACTATGAGTGACCCAATGACTATAAATGACTTTATTATAAAAATAAACATAATGAGTTTTCAACTTACTATTTAACAATATGAGTAACTTCAAATCCTTAGTCATAATCCCAACATACAACGAGCTGGAAAATCTTCCTAAGCTTATTCCTGCAGTGTTATCTCAGGATGAGAGCATTCATATACTTATAGTTGATGACGGCTCACCCGATGGAACAGGGAAATATGTAAAAGAAGAGATGAAAAAAAATGATCGCATTCATCTTTTAGAACGTGAAAAGAAAATGGGATTGGGAACTGCTTATATTGCTGGCTTTAAGTACGCTCTGCAAAATAATTATGATTTTATTTTTGAAATGGATGCGGATTTTTCCCACGATCCAAAAGAACTGAAAAATTTTTTAATTGCCATTAAAGAAAATGATCTCGTTTTAGGAAGCAGATATATAAATGGTGTTCGTGTACTCAACTGGCCAATGGCAAGATTGCTTCTTAGTTTTTTTGCAAGTGTTTATACAAGAATAATAACCGGTATGCCAATAAAAGATGCAACGGGTGGATTTAAATGTTTCCACAGAAAAGTTCTGGAAGCAATCGATCTAGATAAAGTTAAATCAAACGGATACTCATTCCAGATTGAAATGACATTTAAAGCCTACTCAAAAGGATTCAAGATTAAAGAAATACCCATTATATTTTCTGATCGCGTAAAAGGAAAATCTAAAATGTCTAAGAAAATCGTTCGTGAAGCCGTAACAATGGTTTGGAAGCTTAGACTTCAGCATATGTTTGGCAAATTGTAAGGACCAAATAATTGGATCTTTCAATAATCATAGTAAACTACAATGTAAAAGAATTCCTTCAGAATTTAATTCACTCCATAGAAAAGGCTTCATCAAATCTTACTAAAGAAATTATAATTATAGATAATGCTTCCGACGATGGCAGTGTTGATTTTATCAAAGAAAAATTTCCGCAGATAAAATTAATTGCAAATCAAACTAATCTTGGATTTGGCAAAGCAAATAATATTGGATTAAAACAGGCAACGGGAAAATATATTTTGTTGATCAATCCCGATACACTTGTTGCTGAAGATACATTTGAAAAGATGATTCAGTTTTTTGAATCAAACAAAAATGTTGGATTAGCCGGATGTAAAATTCTAAACCCTGATGGAACTTTGCAGCTTGCGTGTAGAAGAAGTTTTCCCGGTCCATGGACGTCTTTTACAAAAGTAACGGGATTAAGTGCGCTCTTTCCAAAGAGCAAAATATTTGCTCGATATAATCTTACTTATCTTGATGAAAATAAAAGCTATGAAGTTGATGCGATTTCCGGTTCGTTTATGATGATGCGAAGAGAGGTGTACGAAAAAGTCGGCGGATTTGATGAACAGTTTTTTATGTACGGTGAAGATCTGGATTTATGCTATAGAATTCAGAAATCAGGATTTAAGGTTTTTTATGTTAGCCCAACACAAATAATCCACTACAAAGGTGAAAGCACCAAACGAAGCAGCATTGATGAAACAAAGGTTTTTTATAGCGCAATGCATCTGTTTGTTAAAAAACATTTATCAACTTCTTTTCTTGTGGGTATAATTTTACGAACGGCAATTTTTGTAAGAAGCATCTTTGCATTTATCGGCGTGCGTAAACTCATTATCCTTTCAGTTATTCTGGATTTTATTTTTTTCGATCTTTGTTTATTTGCGGCTGAAAAAATTTATCATAATATAATCGATTGGAGAGGCTTCCCTGATTTTGCAATTCCTATCGTTTACACAGTACCAGCCTTAATCCAGATCTTTGTTTCATTTGCAATTGGTAATTACAAAAAAGATAAAATATCAGTTTCAAAAACTTTACTTTCAATATTAATTAGCTTACCTATACTCACATCTCTTACTTTTTTCTTTAAGGACTTTGCATTCAGTCGTGCGATAGTTCTCATTACTTACGTGTTTTTATTTCTCGTACTTTCTATTTGGCGTATCGCATTCAAAATTATTTTTAAAGCAGGCCTGGTGGATGAAGAATTAAAACAGAAAAGAACTCTTATCGTTGGACTGGATAAAAGCGCTATTCAAATTGGTAATAAGATCAGAAAGAAAAAAACGGATAGAAGAAGTGTCATCGGATTGATTGGATTCTCAAATAAAAATATTGGTGATAAATTAGAATCATTTGAAGTAATAGGAACTGATCAAAACATAAAACGTGTTATTAGGGATAACAAGATCAATGAAATTATATTTTCATCCGGCGAATTATCTTATAACAAAATGATGGAGATTGTTGGTAAATGCCGCGAAGAAAATGTTGAGTTTAAAATTGTTGGAAACAATCTTGATTTTATAGTTGGCAAAACTGCTGTTACGATGCTTGATGATATGCCGGTGATAGAACTAAATTATAATATCACTCAAACACAGCAAAGAATTATTAAAGTTTTATTTGATTATTCAATTACTATTCCGTCTTTGTTTTTGATTTATCCTTTCATATTTTTCAAGAGTAAGCTTAAAAGTGGGCAATCTGATTTTACTAAATTTATTTTAGGATTTCCTAAAGTAATAAATGGAAGTGCAAGCTTAGTTGGTCCTCAGTTTTCAGTTCAATCCAAAGAAAACTTTTTAGGTAAAACAGGTTTAACAGGATATTGGTATATTGAAAATGAGAATCCTGAAGAATTAGAAAAATTAAATTTTTATTACGCAAAAAATCAAAACATTTGGCTTGATATAGAGATACTTGCTAAATCGTTAAATAAAATGTGGAGCAAGAATTAAAGATGGCAAAAATAATTTTAGATTTTGAAAAACCAATTTATGAGTTAGAATCAAAATTAGATGAAATGAAAAAATTCTCCGATAACCTTGACATTGAAAAAGATGTTGTAAGGCTCGAAGAGAAAGTAATGCAATTGAAAAAAGAATTATACAGAGATCTTTCAAGATGGCAGCGCGTTCAATTAGCTCGTCATCCTGATAGACCTTTTACACTTGATTACATTTATGGTATGACTGAATCTTTCGTTGAGCTTCATGGCGATAGAGCTTTTAAAGATGATAAAGCTGTTGTCGGTGGACTTGCGCAAATCGGTCAGCATAAAGTTGTAATTCTTGGGCAGCAAAAGGGAAGAGACACAAAGTCCAACGTTTACAGAAATTTCGGGATGATGAATCCTGAAGGTTATCGCAAAGCACTGCGATTGTTTAAACTTGCAGAAAAATTTAATCATCCTGTTATTACATTGATTGATACTCCCGGTGCTTTTCCCGGACTTGAAGCTGAAGAACGCGGGCAGGCAGAAGCAATTGCCAGAAATCTTTTTGAGATGAGTAAGCTTAAAGTCCCGATTATTGTTGTAATTATTGGTGAGGGTGCAAGCGGCGGCGCTTTAGGAATTGGTGTGGGTGATAGAATTTTGATGCTGGAAAATTGCTGGTACTCTGTGATTAGTCCTGAATCTTGTTCCAGTATTTTGTGGAGAAGCTGGGAATACAAAGAAACCGCTGCTGAAGCTCTTAAACTTACTGCACCTGATTTATTAGAACAGGGAATAATTGATAGGATAATTAAAGAACCTCTCGGTGGTGCACATAAAAATCATAAAGAAGTTACCGATACTCTTAAAGCCGCATTGATTGAAGAACTTGATGAACTTATAAAAATCAAACCGGATAAACTTGTTGATAATAGAATAGAAAAATTTGGTAAGATGGGCGTTTTTACAGAGTAAAATTTTTTAATGGATGGACATATATGAATATGATTGTAAAAGAAAAACTAGTAAAGTCAATAAAGGAAATGCCAGCAAAATTTTCTTTGGATGATTTATTAGACAGGATTGTATTTTTACAAAAAATTGAAATGGGTTTAGATCAATCAAAAACTGGTAAAACACATTCAACTGCTAAGGCAAAAGAAGTATTGAGAAAATATTTATAAAACTTTAAATAATAATTGTTAAAATTATTAAAAAACAATTGTCAGTCTGAGCTTGTCGAAGATTGACCTTTCCAGAAATCTTTTATAACTTTTATAATACCACACTTCGACAGGCTCAGTGTGACAAAGTTTTTAATTTTTATATCAATCCTATTTCCTCTAAAAACAAATTCTAAATAATATGCAAAAACATTTTACTGAAGTTCGCGTTAGATATGCAGACACAGATCAGATGAGGTTTGCATACAACGGAAAATATTTTGAATACTTTGAAGTTGGTAGAACAGAAATGATGCGTGAAGTTGGGTTACCTTACGAATTGATTGAAAAAAGTGGATTCTTTATGCCGGTGATAGAAACTAAAATTCATTTTTTTGCTCCAGCGTTTTATGATGAACTTTTAGTGATTGAAACTCGTGTTGAAAAATTACCAACAGTTAAAGTTCATATCGATCACATAATTAAAGCTAAGGAAAGAGATGTTGTTATCTGCGAAGGTTATGTTGAACTAGCTTTTCTGGATGCTAAAACAAACAGACCAACACGTGCACCAAAATTATTTATTGATGCTGTTAAAAAATATTATGACTAAAATTCATTAAAAGATAGCCGCAGGCTTAAGAGGCTGTTGCTTAACAACATGATCAAGTCATTTCGAAGGAGTCTTCGACTGAGAAATCTTTCTCCTATACAGCATGAAAGATTTCTCCCCCGATAAATCGGAATCGAAATGACAATCAGAACTTATGCAACGGATCCTTCAGCCTGCGAAATTAAAATTTATAATCAATATGCATAAATCAACATTTAAAATTATTAAAAATGCTTTGCAAGAAGATGTTAAAAACGGAGACATCACAACCAAAGCAACAATTACAAAATCTAAAAAAGCGGTAGGAAAGTTTCTTGTAAAAGCTGATGGAATTATTGCCGGAATAGAAATTGCGAAATTAGTTTTTAAAACGGTTGACCCTAAAATAAAATTTGAGATAAAAATTAAAGATGGTTCTAAAGTAAAATTTGGTGATGTAGCTGCAATAGTTTCAGGGAGAGCTCAATCATTACTAACAGCAGAACGCACTGCATTAAATTTTTTACAAAGAATGAGCGGCATCGCAACATCAGCAAACTATTATTCTGAGATGGTTAAGCACACAAAAGCAAAAGTAATTGATACGAGAAAAACTGTTCCGGGTTTACGCACTTTAGATAAAATGGCTGTAAAACTTGGCGGATGTGCAAATCATCGAATTGGTTTATATGATATGTTTTTAATTAAAGATAATCATATCGAAGTTGCCGGTTCAATCACAAAAGCTGTTGAAGCGTGTGTGAAGTATAATAAAAAACATCGCACAAAATTAAAAATAGAAGTTGAGACAAAAAATCTAAAAGAAGTTGAAGAAGCTCTAACAACAAAAGCAGACATTATAATGCTTGATAATTTTGAAGTTGATGAAATGAAAAAGGCTGTTGTGTTAATAAACGGGAATTGTAAAGTGGAAGCATCCGGCGGAGTAAACTTAGATACAGTTAAAGAAATTGCTGAAACCGGAGTTGATTATATTTCAGTTGGTGCACTAACACATAGCGTGCAAGCTATGGATATTTCATTGGAGATAACGCTCTAAACTCGAATGAAAGAAAAATTAAAAGAACTAACTAAGGATACTGCTATTTACGGCATCAGCACGATGCTTGGCAGATTTCTTAATTTTATTCTTGTACCGTTTTACACAAATGTTTTTTCTCCCGCCGATTACGGTGTAGTAATTCTAATCTATTCTTACATCGCGTTGTTTAATATCATTTTTATTTATGGGATGGATGCGGCTTTTTTAAAGTTTGCAGCATTTAAAGATATTGGTGATGAAAAAGATAATTTTTCAACTCCATTTTTAAGTGTGCTTTTTACTTCAACTATTTTTTGTGGGATGCTTATTCTCCTCAAACAGCCTGTTGCAAATTTTGTTGAGCTTCCATCAAATCTTAATTATCTTATCATTCTATCTGCGCTAATTTTATTTTTTGATGCGAACGCAGTAATATCTTTTTTAAAGTTACGCCTTGAACGTAAAGCAAAATTATTTTCGTTTATTAAAATCATAAGTATTGTTTTTAACATATCTTTAAATGTTTTTCTGATCTTAAAATTAAAATGGGGAATTGAAGCGATATTTATAAGTAATCTGGCGGCATCTATTGTATCATTTTTATTATTGATCCCGACTTTACTTAAGAATATTAAATTTAGTTTTCACAAAGTATTGTTTAAGAGATTAGTAAAGTTCGGGTTGCCTTATCTTCCTGCTGGATTAGGAATGATGCTCGTGCAGGTTATAGATGTTCCAATTCTAGAAAAGTTAACTGATATAAAAACTGTTGGTATATACAAAGCAAATTACAAGCTCGGCATTTTTATGATGCTCTTTGTAAATATGTTTCAGTATGCATGGCAGCCATTCTTTTTAACAAACGCAAAAGAAGAAAATGCGAAAGAATTATTTTCAAAAGTGCTTACTTACTTTACAATAGTTGGAAGTTTAATGTTAGTTCTTCTCTCTCTTTTCATTTCTGATATTGTACAAATAGATTTTTTTGGATTTTCAATTATTGGCGCAAATTATTGGGCCGGATTGTACATTGTTCCTGTAATATTACTTGCGTATTTATTTAACGGATTATACGTGGTTTTTTCTGCAGGAATTTACATTGAAGAAAAAAGTATTTACGCTCCCATTGTTGCCGGTACCGGAGCAATAACAAATGTAATTGCAAATTATATACTTATACCATATCTCAATATTATGGGCGCGGCACTTGCAACACTGTTAAGTTATTTTGTTATGGCCGCGGGCTATTATGTTGTTACTCAAAAGTATTACAGAATAAATTATGATTATTATAAGCTTATTAAGATAGCATT
This sequence comes from Ignavibacteriaceae bacterium, assembly GCA_041738675.1. GTDB lineage: Bacteria > Bacteroidota > Ignavibacteria > Ignavibacteriales > Ignavibacteriaceae > IGN3. The sequence goes on along the minus strand of JBGSPH010000045.1, from coordinate 1,186 downwards.
AGCTGTACTTTTTGTTGGCACCGTTTATTATGTGTTAATGTTTGGTGGATTTTTGAATATTTACTACAAAATAATTCTTGCAATTATTTTTCTTGCATATATTTTTATGCAAGTGTTTGAAAAGAGCGAAATGAATTTTATCAAAACAAAATTATTACGGAGATAAATGTCTGACGAGATCAAAATAAAAGTTAAAAGATTAAGTGAAGATTACTTAGATGTTGCACTTCCACATTATGCAACACCGGGTAGTGCAGGTATGGATATTCGAGCAGCAATTAAAGATGATGTGATTATTGAACCAGGAAAGGTTGAGTTGATTCCAACCGATATTTCTGTGGAAATTCCTTTAGGATATGAAATACAAGTAAGACCAAGAAGCGGATTGGCTGCTAATCATAGTATTGGAATTTTAAACTCACCGGGAACAATTGATTCTGATTACCGCGGAGAAGTAAAAATTATATTAATGAATTTTGGTAAAGACGATTTCAAAATATCAAAGGGCGATAGAATCGCTCAGCTAATAGTTTCAAAAGTATATATTGCAAAAATGGTAGCTGTAAAAGATTTGAATTCATCAAGTCGTGGCCAGGGTGGATTTGGGCATACTGGGAAGAAATGATTTATTTTATGGACAAACTATGAAGAATGTTGGAATAGCCGTTATTATTGTAGCACTTTTACTAAGATTATTTCAGACATCCGCTTGGTTTAGATTTGATGAAAATAAGTACAAAAATCACTTTGAAAAAAGCACAAGTATTTTTGGATTTCTAAAATTTCCAGAAAACATTGATGAGTTTAGGAAATTAGAAAAACGAAATTTCTATTTAAGCTTATTTTTGTTAATACTGTTTCTGACATTCAAATTATTTTATTGATTTTTCTTCTAAGGTATTCAATTTTAAAATTTATTACTTTTTATTTTCTTACACAATTTCATTAACTTCGATCAGCACTTACAAAATTTATTATAAAAATTTTCTGTTATTTTGATCTTTTCTAAGAGTGAATCATTAAGATTCATCCTTCGACAGGCTCAGGATGGGCATAATAGTCAAAAAGTGTTGCTGGAATTTATATAAGTAATTACATTATATAAATTTACAGGAACAAAACTCAATGGTAGTTGAGAATGATGAAAAAAAACATTGTCCAAAGTGTAGCAGCAATTCAGTTAAGT
>JBGSPH010000044.1:0-7067 GCA_041738675.1 Ignavibacteriaceae bacterium | reverse complement strand
ACTTAACTGAATTGCTGCTACACTTTGGACAATGTTTTTTTTCATCATTCTCAACTACCATTGAGTTTTGTTCCTGTAAATTTATATAATGTAATTACTTATATAAATTCCAGCAACACTTTTTGACTATTATGCCCATTCTGAGCTTTAATTTGAAACCAGTCATAACACCATTCTCTCACATTACCACTCATATCAGCTAATCCTATTTCATTCGAACCTTTTGTGCCGATAAGATGTACTTTTTCATTTGAGTTGTTTTTGCACCAACCGACCTCTTCTATATCATTACTACCACTGTAGGTAAAGTTCTTAGAATGGATACCACCTAATGATGCAAACTGCCACTCATTTGATGTAGGTAGTGTGTATTGATCGCCAGTTTCTTTACTTAACCAGTTACAATATTCTATCGCATCATTCCAACTGATATGTATTACTGGATAATCCAAACTATCAAAGCCAGGTCTAATAACACCAATTTCATCGCATTTCCAGGTAACTGTGCTATCTTTCGACTTAGAATTATCAGAGTAATAAATAATACTATATCCATTATTTTCCGCGTCAGTTATGTATCCTGTCATTTGTATAAATTCAGAAAATTGCCTGATCGTACATTCATACTTAGAAATCAGGTAATTATTTTTAACAATTATGGTCTCGGGATCGTATCTTAGTGGTCGGACCACAATTTCTCCCTTTTCTACTAAAACCATTTCAGGAAGATTTTTAATTTCTCTTTTATATATTGTTGTTTTCTGATCTGTGAATAATTTTATTAAATCATTTAGCATTGTAGAGTTTTTGCTTAATTTATAAACGTTTGAAAAGATAATTTCTCCAGTTTCAGTATCAACAAAATCAATTTGGAGATCTTTATTCGGTGCTTCTTTTCCAACCAGAATAAGCTGAATATCCAATTTATCTTTTAATTTATGTAAGCAATCCAAATCATTCGAATTAAAGGATTTTATTTCAAAATCTTCTTTCAAAGACTCTAAGGTTTCAGAGGGATAGATTACGTAAATATCTGCTACAAATACTTCGTTTTCTATTCTTTGCAAAAATTCTTCTTCAAATCTTTCATCCCCTTCAAATTTAAAAAGACCAATCGTGAGGGGTAATTGAAAGGCTGAAAGAAAAGTTGATTGCTCATACTTAGCAATCAATTCTTGTCCAGTTAGCTTTATTGGAAATGTTGTAATTAACACTGCTGAAACCACTAAAATTCGGATCATTAATTTTTTAATATTATTTTTCTTCTTGTTCAATTGATTCATTTTGCTATCTTTAATTTTATTTTTGATCCTTTTTTAACTTTTTCTCCAGACTTTATACTTTGATAAAAAATAATCCCTTTTTTAGTACGAGCTACTCTGAGAGAATCAATTTGAATTACATTAAATTCGAATTCATTTAATTCTTCAATTCCTTCTGTCAATGATTTACCAGTTACGTTCGGTGTCATAACTAAATCTGTATTATTAGTCTTTTTCAAATTATCTAAATCAAGTTGAACTCTATTATTTTCTAATAATCCTGACCTAATTGATTCTTGATTTTCTTCTTCGTCATTATAAATCAACTTACCATCCTTATCATTCTGCACAGACTCTGGATACTGATTTTCATCTATTTTTAGTTGTTTATTTGAATTCATTTCAATTAAAGGAGTAGAAATATCTGGTCTATTTGATTTAGAATTATTAAAAAATATTAAGAAGATTGAGAGTACCACAATAGTTAACATAATGCCAAGAATTGCTGATACTTTATTATAATGTTTTTTAGAAACTTGTTTATGTTGAATCTTCTTAGGAGTAGTAATTTGTTTTCCAAGATGTGATATTTTTTTCCGTTTAATTTTCCCTTTCTCAAGTAGCACAATTGTAATATTATCTGTGGAACCGCTTTCGAAAGCCATATCTTTGAGTTTAGTAGCTGCCTCTTCAATGTTTTTTGTTCCAATTATAAATTTTTCTAAGAGACTCGTATTGTCTACAGCTTTGTTATGAATTAATCCATCAGAACATAATAAAAATGCTTCTCCATCTTTAAGCGTATTAAATTCTGAATCTTCCGGAAATATATCCGGTTCATCAGTTCCACCATCAATTGATCTTGTTAGAAAATTTCCATAGTTATCAATCATACTCTGAGTTAATGGACCATTATTTTCATCGATAAATTCTTGAATGTGGGTATGATCTTTTGTAATTAGATTTAATTGAGAATTCGTATAATAATAGATTCTGCTGTCACCTAGATTTCCCCAAACAAAATTATCGCCATGTATCAGCACGCAGGCCAGCGTAGTACCCATCCCATTTAATTCCGGATCCTTTTGAATTTCCTCTTTAATTCTCTTCTGGGTTTCAAAAAATATTTTTCGTAATGTCTGTTTAAGATCTGGCGTTTTATCTTCTTTAAACTTCTCCCTTATAATCTTTTCGCAGCAATCTATAACAGTATGTGATGCTTTTTCTCCACCAGCAACCCCCCCCATACCATCAGCAACAGCTATAAAAACAAAATTCTCATTATCAGGATTAATCTCTAAAAAAGAATCCTGATTAGTCTCTCTCCTCCCTTGGAAGGAAAGAGACTTGATTTTTACATTATTCATGTAACAGGATTATTCTTATACAACATATTTGAATTCTACTTCACCAGCTCTTATTGTTGAACCCGAACTTACTTCTGCAATTTTACCTGGTTTGATTTCAGAACCATTCAGTTGTGTAAAATTGGTTTCACTTAAATTCTTCAAATACAATTTATGATCGATATAGTGCAATTCAGCTTGATCCCTAGAAACCGTCTTTTCATTAAGTTTTATATGTGCGTATGCCCTATCTCCATCAACTTCTTTTCTACCTATGGAGACTATAAATCCTTCCGGAGTTGGAAATCCAGCAACTCTGAATTCTTTTCCTTTATCAGGACCATCGGTAATAATCAGTTTGCCTGGAATAAACTTCAAAGTTTTGGGTGAAGTTCTTACAATCTTGATGGTCTTGTATTCGTTCTCGGAGGTATACATTGGTTTATCTTCCACATTTTCATGTGCTGGAAATCCTTTCGGTTGTTGGGCTTGAGGATTTTGATCCTGATCGGTACTTGATGGAGAATATTCATTTTCAGAGTTCCTCTTTTTCATTTGAAAATAAATAAAAGCTCCTATCAACACTACAAGAGCAGCAACTAATATGTAAAGTAAAGTGTTTGATTGTTGAATAAAAGTTATTGTTACAGATTTTTCTTTAAATTTTCCATCCGGATATTGTGCTTGAAGCGTAAACAATGTAGCATCCTTGCTGGTAATGGTTTTGCTACCTTTTGTTTCAACAGGAGAACCATTAATGGTTACTTTTACTGCATTTTCAGCACTCCAAGAAAGCGTAGAAGTTTCATTTTCTTTTATTGAGTTTGGTGAAACGGATAAAATTGGATCAGGGAATTCAATTGTATATTTACTTTTTTCGCTTACGAATACCCGATTATTTTTTGCATCAAAATATACAATACCCCTAACACGATATTTTACATTTGTTTCAGGTGCAGGTTCTGCAGTATTGACTCTTATAATGCCACCATAATCACCTTTAATTAAATAATAATTCGTAGTACCCTTATCACTAAAATACTGCGTAACTAACCCTACAAATTCAACCTCAACTGCTTCGAAGCTACTAGGATTACCGTTAATAGCTTCAATTGTGGTTTGTTTTGATTGTGAAAACGTCTGAGTAAAATTTGCATAAACAAATACAATTGCGATTAGCAAAAAGAATTGGATATACTTTAACATAGAACCTCCTGATTTGAAATGGTTTAAGATTTGAAATGTGATTAGTGAGATAGTTTTTACTTTAGGATTAGAAACTTTACTTGAGCGAATAATAATAGCCATATACTTATTCTATAAACCACTTAATTTGAAATAGTTAAGTGATGTTAGATAATAATTAATATTAAGAATAAAATAATATTATCTCTATCAATTCGATTGAATGATCACTATAAAAAGTATAATAATTATAAAATGTCAAGTTTCGGAAAATGATTTAATTTTTTTTAGATTATTAATGAAATGTTAAAAAATATTCATATTCTGCAGTTATTTAAAGATATTGATTCTCAGGTTTCAGAGAATAAGTTAATTGAAATATCTTATAAGATAGCAATAAGGTATCTGCGTTTTAACTTCAAAAAAGTCAGTAAATTTTTGGAGACTGAAGAATTAACGATTGAAGAATTTGCACTTGATGCAATTGCATCACTCTTTGTTTGTGAAAAAAAGGAGCAAAACATCTCGATCTATAATTCATTTATTAATTGGTCACCAGCAATAGAGAATAATGAAGATGCATTATTTTTTTTAAATAAGATTGTTGCGAACAGAGTTGAACAGCATCTTTATTCAATACTCCGTGAAGAAGACCCATTTTTTTCAAAGATACTTGACTCAGTTAATTATCTTGTCAAATCACAGGGATTTTCCAAATCACAAGCATATGGCAAGTCATATATAATCCGAAAAGGCATTGAAATTTGTGGAACTTCATTGATAGACCATCAAGAGTTTGAAAGGATTCCGACGCACTTATTTACAGACAAGAAAAAACTCATTCCAAACTTATTAAACTATCTCTCAATCGAGACAAATTTCTGTGAGGCCATTCCATTAAACGAACTTATATACCGATTAAAACATATCAATTTTTCAGAATATGTTATGGTCGAAGTAACTGAGATGAACCGTAAACAATATGAGATTGATGAAATAATAAATCTTGCTCTGAACTATGCTTTCGATAAATTAAATAAATCTTATTGTGAAAAAGGAAAATTAAATGAGGCTGAGGTTGAATCCATTCGATGTGCATTAGGAGATATCTGTGAAGATTTAAAAAATGGTGGTATTAATCCGGGGTTGTATCAATATCTTCAACCTCATATAAGTAATCTAACCAAAGAAGTTTACCAAACAGATTATCATAATATCCTCGAGTATTTGTTTAAGATCACAAAATCTATAATTGCTGAAAATCTCATCGAGAAAAAATAAAACATTTCCGAATAACTATTTTTTCTTTATATATAATACTTAGTAAAGAGAGAGTAAATTGAAAATATCTGAACGCGACATATTTAATTTTGTATTCTACCCGGATTTAGTTCGCAAAGAAATTAAAGCATTTCTATCTTCAATTGCAGAAACTTCCGAGGAGGTAAAATTCTATAGGGATTTAAGAATTTCCTTGAATCAGCCAATTGAAAAAAATATTAAAAATAAAATTGCTGAAATAATTAGCGCTTACAAGTTAACAGAATCGATTACACTATTTCCTATGCACAATCCGTTAAAGGAGAAAAAGCACGATAAGTTTGTTCTAGCTGCTGCTTCCGAAAATAATACTGCACCACGAATGGTAACTAAAACATTTGTTGATGATGGTAAGGATTATCTTATTAAAGTTCTAACTTACGGCAAAACTACCAAAATATTTATCTTTTCCACACACGATGAAGTCATTAAAGACTTTCACATTGTGGTAGAACCTCAAAATCTCAGATTCCATCTTGATGATAATACTGAACCACTTAAAATAGATCAAGCAATCGAAGCTGATCTGGTCAGAATTGAGCTCTAGTTAGAGTATCAATTATCAACTCACTCAAGGTTTCAGTAATTAAAAAAATATTTATTACATTTTCCGAATACAAGCTTTTTACAACTATTAAATAAATATTAGTTAAAAGCTAAACCAGATACAAAATAGTTTCCGAAATCTTTGGCTAAAATTCTGCAAATTATTAATGTTTAAAATTGTTGTTGATTTCTATCTTAAAATAGAGGAACTTATTACAGTACTTGGGGGATACTGTAAGAGTAGCATAACAATTGGTCGTGGCGCAAACTGCGGTATCTTTATTACTCTAATAATTCTTCAATTGAAATAAATTTTTTACCATCCCAATATCTTATTTCATCTTTTAAAATCTTAAAATAGTCGTCGGTATTAGTATAAGGAGGTTTTAATATACCTTGCGAAACGAGGGAGTCTCTTTGCTGTTGAGCATTATCAGCACAATCTACCCATCTAAAATCTAATTTATTACTAAAGCCATAATAAAATATGATTGGTTTTTCTTGACCATCACGAACCGAGATAACTATTTCTGTTGAGCTAGGTGCATAATATAAACCGTTCAATAAAATTATGTTTGATCTGCTAAAGAGTTTACCATAGTCAGTGTGGGGTAATAAAATAAAGTCATTCACTTCAGCATTTAGAATATTTTTGAATCTGTATCTATCTGGGGCCGGAGTTTGTCCTTTTAATCTGTCGTGATTAATTGAGAATAAGCTTGCTTTCTCATAACCATTATGCATCCCGGCAACAATAACTTCTTTTACATTGTCTTGATTAAAATCACCAATCATAGCATTTGTTATGGCACCTGCGTGCCACAAAGTACCGGTACTATCAAAACGTTTTCCGGTTGCAGCATTAACCTTAAATATTGCATTTGAAAAATTAGGAATATTGCGAGCCATAAGTAAAATAACTTTTGTTTCATTGATTGTTATCGTATCAATAATTGAAATCTGATAGTTGTTTGTCCATCTTCTGAATGTTGACACAGTATCACGGAAATTATATTCCCAAACAAGATTTTTATCCTTATTAAAGCAAGCGACTCTTCCTTTATCATAAGAATCAGAATTCATCTCTTCTTCAGCAATTATAACTTCATTTACTCCGTCATTATTTACATCAATTATTCTTCTACTATATCTTGATCTATCATTAGTTCCATCTCTTTGATCAAAATTTAATCGAACGGACCATAAATCTTTGCCATTTCGATTCTGGATCATTAATAGTTGTCCATCTTGATGAAACATAGACGGATTATCATCAAAATCCATTACAAATAAATACGCTAAAAGTACAGCAAGTAAAACAGTTGCAACAGCACTTATCGAATTTTTCTTTACAAACTTTCCAGACCTAACTATCAATTTCTGTTTTCTAACATCTACAATCTGTCGT
>JBGSPH010000055.1:0-56148 GCA_041738675.1 Ignavibacteriaceae bacterium | reverse complement strand
TCTTTTACGTTCACGGTACTTAGGAATTAGATTGATCAACAATTTATATGTGTAAGGAAAGTCAAACCTTGGATGAAATGTTTTCAAGTTTTTACTTAAAAGCATATACTCCGTTGGAACGAACAGATTTATAATTTCTTTTTCAATGTCTATCCTCTCATTTGAATTAACATTGAAGTCTGCCTTAAGCACTGGAAGAATATCAGGCAGCGTTTCTTCACCTGATAGAAGTATATTTTCTAGTATTCCTTCCTGGACACTCATATATATTTCACCTTCTTTAGTGTCAAGATATGAATATGAGCTAGTGCTTCTTTCAATAAAAGGAAAATATCTTTTTTGTTTATTAAGCTCCGATTTTTTTATTCTCTTATACTTTTCAACCCTAGCTTCTTTTTGCTTTTCTTTAACCAGTTTATTAACAAGAGATTTATCCAGCTTTAACTTATCCATTATCAGTTTTGTCAACTGAGCAACATCCTCAGCATCAGGGGTTAGGGTAGTTAGGTAGAGTAATTGATCTTTAATATTCTGCTTGGATAACGAATCATTCTCATCATAATTGATCAAGATCCTATCAGCCAACCATAAAATACCTTTAGCTACTTTCTTATAAAGCGCCTTAGTTGCTTCAAGCCCATTTGCTCTGAAGTATTCATCAGGATCCTTGTGCGGTTCAAGTAATTTAGGATCAAGAACAAACGGAGTAATGTCTGAATCATTCAGAATTAACCGAACTGCTTCTTCTGTGTTTACAATTCCAGGTCCTTCCTGTTTACCGATCTTACCGGTCTTCTTATCTTCCTCTTTTTCTTTATCATTATCAAATGAGATAATAACATTTTTTACTTTATATGATCTTATTCCTTCCAGATGAGATGAACTTAACCTTCCCTGACCAACAGCAACTGCGTTCTCAATCCCAGCCGCATAAAAATATCCAGCATCAGGGTAGCCTTCAAAGATGATTAACGTATCCTGGTCCTTACACTTACACAAATTAAATATATCATCTTTATTCAACCCCTTGGTAGCATCATATCTAACTTCATTTGGTTTGCCATTTTTATCAGTTTCAATTATAACTGTGTTGGGAGTAGCTCTTTTAATAAACCCTGTGATTTTCCCTTTTCTGTTTCTGTAAGGAATCGCTAACCTGTACTTATCACCAGTCTTTCCATATAACGGAAGATCATTTATATCAGCTTCTTTGTCTGGGTGCTTCTTTATTAAATAATCTTTTATATCATTGGCAGGTGGGAAATAACAGAACTCTGATTTTTTAAGAATTTCAACATCGTATTTTCTATCATTAACCAGATAGTCTCGCACTTCTTTAGCTTCGTCAGTAAATAATAATTCGTGCATCCATTCATATGCAGTCTCAAAAAGTTCAGCTCTAGAATTAAATAACCTTATCTTTTCCAGTTCTGCATCTGATATATTATTACTATAAGGATTATTGAAATCAACCGAATGAGAGATATTAAATTCCTTCGCTGCCCATTTAAGTGCATCAATAAATTCAATCTTCTTCGTTACTTTGATGAGCTCAATATTATCACCAACTAATTCACAGTGAAAACACTTCCACATTTTGTCTGAAGTATTAATGGCAAAACAATTTCCACCTTTAGAACTATGCCCGGAAGGACATTCGCCCTGATATTGTTTTCCACTCTTTTTTAATATTAATCCAAGTTTTTCAGCAATTTTTTCTGTTGGCAGTTCGTTTATCTTGTTTTTAAGTTTTACATAGCTTTTATCTCCTTCTTTCTGTGTGTAATTGGTGCTCATTGTTATTACCTCGATTTGAAGTAGATGTAGAATAAGAGTGAATGATACTCTTTAGACTGCGAATTGAGTTTCCATATTTCATTGGCTCTACTTTTGCATTCATTGTATAATACTCCGCAACAGCATCGTGGATGTCGTTAGTGGATTCAAATACAAAGGTTGTCAGTCCTCGGTTTCTGGTGTGCTCAATTAGCTTGTAGCCTGTGGTCAGCAAATATGCGGAGAGATAAAAATCCTCGTTAGAATAATTTTGCATTAGATTAACCTCAATTATTTATTCAAGTGGAATGCCCTCTCATTGAAAGAGCATTCCTATAAATTAGTTTTCGGTTTTAAGTTTTCTGAGTTTCGATTATTCTTGTAGTAAATTCTCGGGGAGTTTCCTATTGTCTGTCGTAGAAGTTTTTATGGTCAGTTGTCATTTTCAACGCAGGGATTAAAATCACTTTTCTAACCCCTGCTATATACATTATATTAATTCTGTGTCCTGAAGTCAAGTGTTTAAGCAAACATTTTTAATTTTTTATTTACCTTTTTCGACTTAGCAACAACTTTTTGTATGCTGTCTTTCCACTTTATCACCGGATCACTTTTATATTTATCATACAACTGCAAAATGTTTTGATCGGATTGCCACTGTTCAAGCTGCTTAGCCTTCTTCACAAGTTCCTCATTCATATCAGTATTCCTTTCTAAACGCGACCACAACAAATTTACTTTACCGACCCAGATTGTTTCCGTTACATATGGTTTTACTGCGTCAATAACTTTATCAACTCTGTTATCCATCATAGGTTCGCAGCTAACAGAAGTATTATACCCGATATTAAAAGCATACTTTAATGATTTCATTCTTTCATTTAGGCTTGGTGCATTCGGCTCCCAAAAATTCAATACATCATTATCATAACTTCCTATAGTAAACCTAAATAATATTTTATCCTTGTAATCTGCAAATGTATCACAGATCTTTTTAATACAATCATAATGTGGCTTACTTACTATAAGTACTTCATTATCTGCTTCAAGTATCTTTTTCAATACAATCATCGCTTCATTAATATTATTTGGTGTAATATCGTGAGATGATGGAAACATTACCAGGCTTTCATTCCACTTACTTATTTTTTTCTTTACATCATTTAATCTTATTATTGGTCTTTCCCAATTATCTTTTGTTGTTTGTTTATATTTTATTGACATATCTTTCGCATAACACACAAGGCAATTATGCTCGCATCCAGTTTGATAGTTAATTGATTTATTTGACCACTGTCGCGTTCCTGTTCCGTAATAATTTGTATTCATATCTAATACCTCTGTTATAAATTTAGCTGAACTTAAAAAGTTCTATTTGCTTTTAATTATTTTTTTCAGTTTTGGAATTTGCAAGTGGTAAATCGGCAGGTCGTAAATTGTCTTTTTCAAATTTCTTTTAACTCATACACAATTGAATATATTAATCACAAACTCAGAAGTCAATAGCAACAAAAATATTATAATTTATTATCGCAGCCCGGTATTACCGAGCTGCTTCATAATTATTTTATTCTTTCTTCTTTTTATACTGATGCACCACATTACAATGAACATCACCTTTATTTAATCCTAATTCATCCCATAACTCTGGAACCTCGGCACCTAAACCTAATTTTATATTTTTTATTTCTTTTAATTCCTCCTTTATCATACTATATATTTTTATTCTTTCATCTTTATCATATCTCCATCTCTTATCTCCTTTTTCCGGTGCAACAAGCTTATCAAATGACGAAGTTAAATCTGAATCAGATAAATTTCTTTCAATAAAATTCTTCAACACAGTCTTATACCTAACTGTACCGATCTTAATATTTTCAATCTTTGATAAATTTATTTCTTTCTTTATTCTATTTATCAATTTTTTATAATCATTTTCATATCCATCATACATAATTATCGGTTCCAACGACAAATCAATCTTATAACCACCGCGTTTAATTAACTTATTAACCGCTGATATTCTTTCTTTTAATGATGCTGCACCAATTTCAAAATTATTAATTACATATTCTGTATTTAATCCAAATGTTACACGCACCTGATTCTTACCATCATATTTCAAAAGATTTTTTACATTCGCAGCTTTGGTACGGAACTTAATATTAAATTCTTTATCCTGATTTACATATTGCATTAACTCTTCCATCACATTAGTGATGTGATCCAACGACAACACATCACTATACTCGCTAATATTAATCGATAACGGATTATCTTTATTCAATAAATATAATTCCTCTATTTTCTTTATTAATTTTATCTCGTCGCTATCTGATAATTCAATATTCATCGAATCAAAAAGCATTCTTAAATTATTTTTTATATAATTTATTCCTTCCTCATCACTAGTAATACCATCGCGTTTTCTCAACACTTTTTTTCTTATTATCTCATCACATACTTTTTTATAATTAGCCGGGACTTTATCAAAAGAAATTTTTTCATTATAAGAAACAGCACTCCAAAGCGTCTGTGCCATCCTGTAAACAAATCTTTCTTTCACTGCTTGCAGATAAAATTTTTCTACATCAACATATACTCTTGTCCACGGAGTACCTCTTCCTGCTACATTCAAATAACAAAATGAGCATTGCAGCGGACAATGAAAATGAATTTTACCCATCACACTCATATTTTCTACTATATTACCTGGTGATGCAAACACTTCCATGTACTTAGCAGAACGGGTGCATATCAGCAAACTTTCTTTTATATAATTATAAAGATCTCTTCCTTTTAACTTCGGACGATCTGGAGTATTCGTTGAAATGGAAATTACTTTTACATTTTTATTTAATTCTTTAACTCTATTTATTATTTCCTGCGTGCGCGGGTATGATAACGCAGATTGGGATACAAATATTCTTTTGGGAATATATAATCCACTAACTTTATTCACTGAAAATTTATTCATGATCTTTTACTCCATTTAATAATTTAATTAAAGACAAAAGTCTTTATATAATTTTATTCTTTTTTATTTTATGGAGTTGTCAGTCGGTATGAGGCGAGTCGTAAAATTTATCTTTTTTCAAATCCCTTATTGTAGTTTAATGTATTCTATACAACCATGATTGTCAAGAGTTGGAGAGAAAATAATTCACTTAGTATTAAAAAACATGAAATTTAAACTAAAATCGCATGTTTGTTATAAAAATATTTTAATAATATCTATGATCGGCACCAAATTTATTTTATAATGAATGAGATTGTTGTTAAAACATTAATAGAAGCCCAGGGCCATGAGATTTAATTTTAACCATACTCAACCATAGGTTTAATAATAAAGATGTTTTAAAACATGAGTATGGAGCTCTGCGCATGAAATTTTAGGGTGTGCTTAAAGATTTATTATAATTTAATAATTACTATTCTACACTCCTCCAATATGAAATAGAGGGGAGTTTTTAATATCTCCTCCCCATTAAATCCAACAACCGAACAGCATTCCGAAGGTCATCACTTAAAGTTTTTTCTGCTTCAGAACTAATACACCATCTTTATTAAACTCTGTTTTATCCTTGTCAGCCAAGCCAATAATCTCATAAGTATTTGGGCCATCATACATAAAACGACAATGAACTAACTTATCAACGATGAAATCTTTCTTTTTCGATTTTCCTACGATAGCAATGGTTTCAGTTGCCTGCTTTGGAAAAGTATTTGGAGCAATATATTTAACCGTGTGCTTTCCAACTATTACATCAATAAATGAATCATCAAAATTCACCCATTCACGCTCAGAGTCTGAAACATCAGGATCGTTGTAATGCTTTTTAATCCACTTGTAGTCGGGATGATTAGTATCGATAAATAAATTTTCTTTGTTAGTTTCGAATGATTTTATTTTATGTTTCATTTTGTTCCTTTAATATTTTAGTTAAAGAATATATCCCCAATCGATTTTATTCAACTGAGTGTAACCACAATTTATTTTTTCCAGGTTAGTCAAAGTCAGTCTTTCATTTAATTTACTCATTGCTGTCCACGCTTTATGATTAGGCATTAGCACATCAACAGATTCAGTATTACCATTATTCATAAATGGTTCACCGCTAAGAATATTCAGGGAACAGTCAATTGATGTATCTTTTCTGTTTCCTGATTGCAAAAGTTTTCCATCAAGTAAATCCTGCTCCGATAGATTCATTACATCCTGCCAATTGTAATAGTTCAAGCCTTTGTTCTTCAAAGCGCTTGCCCCTGAATTAAAAGTATCTTCCTTCAACCTAAGCAAATCATTTTTATCTCCGAAAAATGGCATCGCCATAACTCTAACAAAAATTCCTTCTTTAGATAATTTTTCAATCGTTTCTAATCGCTTTTTTAATGTCGGTGTGTAAATTTCTAAGCTGCGTAATTTATTTTCATCTTCAGTAGAGAAGCTAATTTCAACTTGAACCATCTCTTTCATATCTTTTAGCTTGTCTAAGTGTTTTAATATCAAATGACTTTTAGTAAGAATATGAAGCATCCATTTATTTCCATTGTCCCAATGCTTTTGAAAAATGTTTAATATTTCCAGCAAGATATCAGGCTGATTTTGGTGTCTGATTTCTGTAAACAACTGAGGGAGATAATAATCGCTATGTTCGTTGATCTGCACCCTCTTTAAGTGCTGAGGTAGTATTGAATATTTCGATAACTCTTTATCCAGTTGCTCTGGGACGCCCAAACGAACAGTGACTTCTTCAAAAAAGTCGTCTCTTTTATTTTCAATTAACTTGCGAGTTGTTATCGGTGAATAACAAAACTTGCAGCAGAAAAAACAACCCATCGTTGGATTAAGTGTAAATGGAAATCCATAGGGATATATTCCACTGCCTTGGGCACTTAGTGCTGAAGCAGCACCTGGTCTGAAAGTAACTTTTGTATTTCTTGACATAATTTATTTCCTGATTAAATTGAGGCGGACTATCCCCGCCTCTGATTTATTTTAGATAATAATATTTATAATTTATCCACGTTAACTTAAATGAAGTTTCTACATCTACCAGTTTCTGCGTTTTACAATACAATAATCTGAATTTTTTGGATGTAATTTGACGAACTCGACCTGATACATTGGTACGTGTTCTACTGTGGAAAGACTACCTATCTTACCAGTACCACTTAGGACTTTTTGTTCTACTAGCCAATATGTTTTTGTCTGTTTATCCTTATGTATAAAGGTATGAACAGCATAATGCGTCAGATCATTATGAAACACATTGTAAAATTCAATCCAAGATCTACCGTGTTTCAAGCAGGTACCATATTTTGTTTTATGACACCAGGACCAAGTCCAATATCGAAGTATAAAAACGCTTGCTCCAAGCATTTCAAAATTAATTTTCATAAGAATTCTCCTAATCAAAATGAGGCGGGTTATCCCCGCCCCTGTTTTAGAATTTTTTAAGTATTGCCATCTTTGGAAAGAATGGCCTGCTTCCATCTGAATTTATAACATCCATCACAATTACATCTTCCATAACGGTTGCATCATATTCAAATTGATAGGCATAAGGTTTGCCAGGTACCACTTTTTTTATTCTATCCACTTTTAGCGTAAAAAATTTTACGTATACCTTTAAACCTGTATTCTCATCTACAACAAATATGCACGCACCTACCTTATCTGTATCAAGTGAATGACTAAATGCTGCCTGCCAATTAATAGTAGCAGGGCTATTAAGTAATTGGTCTATCCACTGATCTGCATCCATAAATCCTGGTTGAAGAGGATATAATAACGGGATCAAGTTTGAGTTCATAACAATCACCTCCTTGAACTCGAAGGGGTCCAGACCATACTGGAATTGAAAGAAGAGGGTTATAATTCATCCTCTTAACTTTAGTAAATATTTCATTATTATGACTGTAAAAGAGAACGGTTTTATAGAGACCAAAAGGATCCAGTGATTCTTCACTGCCCATAACTGAAACTTCATCTTTGTACTAGTTATAATAACTTTTTCTCATTTATTCTTTTAACAATCCAGTATTCTTTATTATCAGCAGCTTGCTTGACTAATTCTACTTGATATAGTACTATACATTCTAACCTTTGCAGGCTTCCTACCATGCCTACTCTACCTGCACTACCTGCCTTCCCTATTATACCTACCAAGCCTGACATACCTGGCCCTCCTACCTTACCTGTTCCTGCTATTATCCTGTGTTCTACAAGCCAATAAGTTTTAGAATTATCTTTCGCTGTCAGGGGGTATACTTCAAATACATTTTTATTGCTATAAAGGTAAGGACTCATGAGAACAGTTAGGCTACTAACACTCCAGGTCTTGCCCCGCTGTTTCGAATTTTTACCATTTTTCCTCCTGTACCAAGCAACGGGTACAGGGTTTAGCCTATATAAGCTTGCACCTTTTATATCTGGTCTAATCTTCATAATATTTCGTCCTTTTAAATGTGGGCCTGTTGCCAGGCCCGATTAATAAACTAGCTTAGGCTGATTTATCTTTCTTATTATTTCGATCTATTTTCTCACCAGTTATGATATCATAAAAAACACCCCAGATACCAAAGTCGTAACTCATTCCTGGAATTCTAACTTTTTCACCTTGTAACAGTTTTTTGCATAGTTCCAGTTTTCTATTTTCATTTTTTATCTTATCCATACGTTCCTCAGCATACATTGCACTTTCAAGTGGACTTCCACACATATCCAGATATAAACCAACTATCCCATTCATAACTACGAATGAAACATTTTCCTCATCTTGATCAATTTGCCACTTGAATAAGTTGTTGTATAGATCTATCACTTCTTGCCTAAGCTTCACATCAATAACCATTATATTTCTCCAATGTTTTATAATGAAATGTTTATAGTAGGATAATTTTTTTCGTCCATATCCTTATGGCACATCTAACACCCTGTCTGTCCACGAGAGGTTACAATCTTCAATACATAAAAAACGTTTGCGCTAGTATTAGCAAAATGATTACCGTCATTTCTCGTCATTTTGTTTCTATTTGCAGAAAAGTTTGACTTTTTTGGAAGTTTATCGATTTTATTAGAGAGCTAATTGGGTACGCTAAGAAAGGAGATTCTTTTTTTTAAGAATGTAATTTTAATAAGAAGCTTAAATTTCTTTTTTTGTGATCTCTCCAGTTTCTTTGTTGATATCTAATTTATATTTTTCATTAATATAATCGCGGTAGGTATTTCTTGGAATGCCCATTTCATCTGCCAAATTTATCTCAGTAACTCTGTCCCCCCTAATAACAACTTGAGAATAAGCATATCTTAATAACTTAATAAATAATTCTTCTGCCTTTTTAAATTCTTTTAATTCTCCTTTTATATATGCTAATTGCTCTTGATGGAGCACTTCTGCATCTAAAGTTTTCTTCACTAACTGCATTCCACTGGATTTAGAAAGTGAAAGTATAAGTAAAGAAGCAGATAAAGTTTCAAATGAAAAACTAAATACTAAATCATTATATCGTTCTTCTATTAATTTGTGATTGGCAGCTTTATAGTGATAAATAATTATTTTATGTATTGGGCAACCAATTTCGTGATCGAATATCTTTAGCGAGAATCCCGCAACATCTATCTTTTTACTTTTAGTTTCATCAATCATTTTATTAAAATCAATGCCTCTAGAATCCATATATGCCTGAACTGAAATAATATTCTTAAATAAAAGAAGTGATTTTACAGCATCAATAGTATCATTGGTCAACTCTTGCAGATAAGGTAAATGTGTTTTTATATCCTCTATAAAATAATTTATTAATCGAGAGTTATACGAGTAAATAAATGAGTTAGTTTTTAATTCAGTTGGAATTCTTGGATTATAGGATATTGTTAGATAATCAGCTGAATGATCCCAATTAAATTTAATTTCTTCCATATATATTCTTTAATCAAATTATTAAAACAATTTTAACTATTAAAAGTTAATCAAAAATATTTTAATTAAATTTAGAATGAAAAACCAATATTTTTATTTAATTATATGCCCTACAAACTCAACAAAATAATATTACAGCGTGAATGGGAATGGGGACCTTAAGCAAATACATGTTTTGATCCCCACTTAATTTATTTATTTCAATTCTTTAATAATCTCATAGTATGCACTTTTTGAAATTTTTACCTGCTTAATTATTTCTTTATATGTCAATCCCCGTTCTTTAAGCATAATAACTTTCTGTTTTGTGAAAGGCGGAATTTTGGGTCTGCCAATTCTTGCCCCACGTGCTTTGGCCTTTTCCATTCCTGCAATTACTCTTTCACGAATAATAGATCTTTCAAATTCTGCAAATGCTGATATCATTGTAAATAATATTTTACCAGCTGGAGTTGAGGTATCTACATTTTCTTTGTAACTAATAAAGTCGACTCCAAGACTATTAAATTCTTCAAGTGCATTGATTAATTCTTTGGTGCTTCTTGCAAAACGATCAAACTTCCATACTAATACAACATCGGTTTTTCTTTTTCGAACATCATTAAAAAGTTTCTGGTAGTTCACCCGATCTGATTTAGCACCGGAAGCATAGTCGATATAAACTTCAACTACTCTTAATTTTCTTAATTCAGCATATGACTTTAGATCTGAAAGCTGCATATCCACATTTTGTTCTTTAGTGGATACTCGAGCATAAATGATAACTCGTTTCATAAATATCCTTTCTTGTTATACATTTCTTTTACCAAGAAAGAATTGGTTTATAAAAGGTACTTT
This sequence comes from Ignavibacteriaceae bacterium, assembly GCA_041738675.1. Taxonomy (GTDB): domain Bacteria; phylum Bacteroidota; class Ignavibacteria; order Ignavibacteriales; family Ignavibacteriaceae; genus IGN3. The sequence continues at coordinate 45,610 of JBGSPH010000055.1, read as the reverse complement.
TGTGGAATTGATAGTGTTATAGTTAAAGTATTATTAATTTTGTTAAAATAATTCTTGATGGCTATGGTAAAGAAAAACAAATCAGAAGAAAAAAAGAAAAAAGCCGCAGTCTATTGCCGAGTGTCTACCTACGAACAAGGACAAGGTGAAGTAAGTAGTTTGAATGGTCAAGAAGATTTGCTAAGAAATTATTGTAAGGCAAAAGACTGGGAAGTCAATGGTATTTATATCGACAAGGCTTCTGGCTCTAGCCTAGAAAGAAATGAAATAATTCGTTTATTAAGTGATGCTGAGGAAAAGAAATTTGACATTGTTTTAGCAACAAAAATAGATAGAATTTCGCGTAGCGTATTAGACTATTTGGATGTTGATAAAAAGCTTACAGAGCTAGGAATTGATATAGTATTTGCAACACAAAATATTGATACTACTACTCCGGCAGGAAAAATGCAACGAAATATTATGCTTTCATTTGCAGAGTTTGAACGCGATATGATTGCCGAAAGAACGAGAGAGAAACTATTTTATCAAGCTTCTAAAGGATATTGGGGTGGCGGGCATGCACCACTGGGTTATGATGTAAAAAATAAATTGCTCGAAATAAATCCCGCGGAAGCACCATTAGTAAATAAAATCTATGATTATTACTTGGAAGAACTATCTGTTGAAAAAGTTGCTAAGCGTCTAAATCGAGAAGGATTCAAATCAAAGACTCGAGTTACAAAATCTGGCAAAATTTCTGGAGGTGGTCCATTTAATAAAGATTCCATACATCGAGTAATCTCAAATAAAATTTATATTGGAAAAATCACTTACAAAGATGAAGAATTCAAAGGATTACATTCGCCGATAATTGATCAAACTAAATTTAATCAGGTTAATAAACAATTAAATGTTTCTAAGAATGATCGTTTTACGTCCCAGGTGGATTCTGAACTTTTATTATTAGGTAGATTAAAATGTGGATTCTGTGGTGGTAATTTGACAACTTCATTCGTAGGGAAAAAAGACGGAACAAAAGATTTCTACTATAAATGCACAACGAAGTTTAAGTACGGAAGTTCTAAATGTGAAAGTAGAGATATTCACGCAAGTGAAATTGAAGCATTTATTGAAATGCTCATAAAAAAGATTGCTTCCTCAGATCAATTATTTAATTCTGTTTTTTCGCAATTAGGCCATAATGAATCTAAGGATCTTAAAACATTTGAAACACTGAGGAATTCCTTAATCGCAAATCTAAATAATATCAATAAAGAGATAAATAATTTAACGAGTTTTATTGCTAAGGGCTCAGCCAGCGATTTTAAGTCGGTAACATTAAAGCTAGAAGATTTAGAAAATCAAAAAGAAATGATTAAGGAAGAAAGAAGAAAAGTTGAACATGAAATTTCTTTAATTAAAAATACAGTGGTCGATAAATCTGATTTGAAGCAAATATTCAAAGACCTATCAAAGTATTATGATGCTGCTTCAAAAGAAGAACGAAAATATATGATTAAGACTATTATTAGAGAGATAACTATTAAATTGAAGAAAAAAGAAGAAAAAGGCACGATTGATATTCATTTTAGAGGTGATGGGCATATAAAAAAAGAATGGGTTAACAGAATTGTTAACCCAGATAAGATAGTTTCGAGCTACTATCTCGATTGGCTCCGCGAGCAAGACTCGAACTTGCAACCCTTCGGTTAACAGCCGAATGCTCCACCATTGAGCTATCGCGGAATATATTTTCAACTTTTTAAGAACTTGCATCCCGACTTGTCGGGATAATAGCAGTCCCGATTTATCGGGAGAGCTATCGCGAAATGAACTTATTTTCTTCAAAAACGAGGTCAAAGATAACATTGACCCCGTTGTTTGTCAAGACTCAAATTACTTCAATTACAGGTTAATTCCCATTTCTTTTAGCAGAAAATCAGCTCCGCCAACTTTTTGCACAACCCACAGAACATATCTTATATCCACACCAATTGAGCGGCTGTAATCTTCACTCCAGGTGTAGTCGTTTACAGTTGCTTCAAATGCACGATCAAAGTTTACACCAACTATTCTGCCATAGGCGTCCATTATCGGACTGCCTGAATTTCCACCACTTGTATCCATATTATAAATAAAGTTAACCGGAACATCGTTTAATTTTGGATGAGCAAACTGTCCATAATCTTTTGCTTCATACAACTCTTTTATTTTTTTATTCAACTTATAGTCACCATAATCTTTGCCTTTTTCTACTAGCCCTGTTAATGTTGTGTTAGGTGAAAAATAAGTTGCATCTGCCGGTGAATAACCACGCACATAACCGAAAGTTAACCTTAATGTTAAATTTGCATCCGGCACAAATGATTTGTTGAGCCATTGTCTTTTTACATCATTAAGTTTTGCTATAAGGATATTTAATTTTCCTTCACGAACTTGTGATTTTTTTCTTTCAGCATCAGCAAGTTTAACGGCTGCTTTTACCATATTTAAGTATGGATCATCAATATCTTCAAGGGTCTCGTCTTCATCTTCAAGTAATTCAAAAAACTCTTTGCTGTCGCTTATAAAAGTATCTTCATATAAATCAGCAATAAATTCCTGTTTGTTTTTTTCACTACTAAAACTCTTAAATGGTTCTATGTCTTTGCATTCATCAAAGTTTGAAGCATCAGTTAAAATCTTATTTAATATTTGAGGTTCCAGATCAGGCATAAAATCATTATAAAGTTTTGTGATTGAATTATAAAAATCACCTCGTTTATTTTCTTTGTATAAAGATTTTCTCTCTGTCTCAGGTTTTAGCATTTCTTTTTTGTAATCGATAAATATTTCTGCGAGACGATAATAATCAACGTTACGGCTAAGCATGTTTAAAACAAGATTTCTTCTGCCTGTGGCAAAAGCATCTTTATAGACTTCATCTATTTCGCTCAATACTGTGCCGTACTTTTCCTTTAAAGTTGGATCAGAATCAATAAACTGTTGAAGTTGTTTTTCTTCTTCTTGTTTTTTCTGGATAAGTTTAAGTCTTTCAAGTCCTTGCATTTTACCGCGATAATTCTTTTCGGTGTTTGCAAGTCCTTGAATTTCACCAACAACATTTAATGCAAACTCAGGATCATTTTCGCCTCTTTTTTCATAAAGATTTATTAACCAGGAATAAATATCCTGAACATATGGAAGCTGATATTTTTCCTGCATCGTTAAAAACTGAGATGGCTGGTGCTTGAAAGTTCTGCCGGGGTAACCGAGTATGAAAACAAAATCTTCCTCATTAGCTCCGTTAGGATTAACCTCTAAAAATTTTTTCGGTTGATAAGGTACATTCTCCTCAGAGTATTTTGCTGATGAACCATTTGGAGCCACATAAGCACGAACAAAAGAAAAATCTCCGTTATGTCTCGGCCAAATCCAATTGTCTGATTCACCACCAAACTCTCCGATGCTTCTTGGAGGAACGTAGACTAATCTAACATCATTTATAGTTTTGTAACGGAATAAGACATATTGCTCACCAACAAACATTTCTGAAACCACCGCTGTAATTGTACTGTCTTTTTTCTGTTCTCGTTCAACAATTTCTTTAATTTTTTTTGATATCGCTGTTGTTCGTTGCGAAATATCTTCAGCGGTATTTGCGGCTTCTAAAACCTCCGCACTTACATCTTCGTAAGAATCTGTTATTCGGCAGGTTAAACCGCTTGCGGGTAATTCTTTTTCGCTAGTCTCTGCCAGAAATCCATTTTCAAGATAATTATTCTCAACAGTGCTCAAGTTTGATACTATTCCAAAAACACAGTGATGATTTGTAATTATCAATCCTTCGTTTGAAACAAAAGAACCTGTGCATCCACCGATCTTTACAAGTGCATCAACCAGACTTACTCCGTCTGGATTGTAAACTTCATCAACACTTATCTTTAATCCTTTTTCGTTAAGATTGATATTTCTTATATCACTTAATGGAAACATTCCTTCATCAGGTCTTGATGGAACAAATGCGAATGAGATCACAATTAAGATTAATAACGAAACTAAGAGTTGTCTTCTTAAAAAGTTTTTGTTGTAAATCATCTTTTCTTTTCCCTTTTATTTTTTATAATTAATCCAAATATAAAAAAACAGGCTCGATTTCTCGAGCCTGAAATTTTCTTTTCGTAGCACAGGACTCCGTCCTGAGATTTTAATTTTATTTACTCGTTACCAAATAATCATTTACAAGTAATTTTATCACAAACGTAGATTTGGAAACCTGCGCTACAAAAATTACAACAGCGATTCTTTCAACCTTCTTGCAACAGCTACAAAAAATCCAAGCACCATAACAATTACACCAATCCAAACTAAACTAATATATGGTTTAATGCTTGCGGCAACAGATAACATTTCTTCTTTAGGTTTATCCATCGAGTGATCGTGGGTATCATTTAAAGGTGATATTGATACTTCAATCAATTCAGCCGTTAAGCTTGTAAGTTGTATTTTTAATCCTGAATTTTCAGATGTATACTCAGTAAACACAGCTTCGCCACTTACACTTTTTCTCAGAAGTTCAAACTCTTCTTTCTTACCGTTAGCTTCCAGAGTTAAAATAGCACCTATTTGAAAATCTTTTTCTTCCTGCATCAATTGCATTGTCTCAGGTGACATATTAAATTTATCAAATGAAATTGTAGAACCTTGATATTCTATTGCCACACCTTTTTGAAGTTTAACTACTTCACTATGTGGATCTGTAGCTACGTTTGTACCTTCATCATATCCAAGCGGAGCTAAATAAACATCTTTAGAAAACAGATTTAGAATTGCAGGTTCGCGGATTAGACTGTTATTATAATCAGATATATACATAACAGGTGCAACGTTATAAACATTGTCACCTTTCTTCATCGAAACATTGAAAGCATACTTTGTATTATTTTCAATTGGGGTATAGCCTGTAAAAGTCATTTCATAACCAAATGCTTGAGCCGGTTTGTTTTTTACAAGATCAACATTTACTTCATCACTGTAAGCAGCAGAACCAATTACCCCAAGAATAAAAAGTGCAATTCCGATATGTGAAATATAACCACCAATATTTTTTAAGTTACTTTTTACTATTTTAATGGCAATCTCAGCATTAACAACTAAAGCAAATGCAGAGGAAAGCGTAAGAATAATCATCATCAAATCATAAACACCGCCAAGAACTATGACTAACACAGTTATAATTAGACTTAGAATTATTGATAGAACAGATTCCTTAATAAGAGTTTTTGTATTGGTGCTTTTCCATTTGATAAGCAAACTTAATCCGTTTAAGAATCCAATAATTATTGCTATAGGTAAGTGCATTTCATCATAGAAAAATGTATCAACAGATTGCCCAAATAATGGAGCAGAGGTTCCCACTAAAACAATAATTGCAGATGCAACTAAAATTATAGATGCTGTGAACAAGGCTAGTTCGCGTGAGAGTGTACTTTCTTCATAAATGGTTTTATCTTCTAAGTATTTCCATCTATAAATAATTCCACCAATTCCAATTACAATAAATGAGCTGATGAAAATCAATAAAAAGAAATAAACCAGATTACCCGGATCAACGAATGAATGTACGGAAGCATCACCAAGTACACCGCTTCTTGTTAAGAATGTACTGTACAAAACTAAAATGTACGTTAATATGCTTAGTATAAGATTTGTCTTTGCATATCTTCCGATTCCATCCGTGGATTTTAAACTTCTTTTTTGAACAAGCATTGTATGGATTGAAGCAACTCCGATTAACCACGGAATTAAACTTGAGTTTTCAACCGGATCCCATGCCCAATAACCACCCCAGCCAAGCATTTCATAAGCCCAATATCCGCCCATCATTATTCCAAGACCAAGTATTCCTGTCCCTGCAAGCACCCATGGTAATGATTGGTTAACCCATTCTCTGTAATCGTTTTTCATCAACGCTGCAAGTGCAAAAGAAAACGGAACTGTTGCCATAGCAAACCCGATAAACAACATTGGCGGATGAATCTGCATCCAGTAGTTTAATAATTGCGGATTTAAACCTTTTCCATCAGCTATAAATTGATTTACTGAAACTCCGGCTTGTGCTAACAATCCATAAAGTTCTTTACTCATCTGTACAAATGTTGTATTTGATTGTTGATCTGTAAAAATAAAGTTCTGAATAAATGGAAGACTCATAAATTGAGCATTAATGCTTTTCACATCGATAAAAATTGGATGCGTCCAAATGAACTCAAATGGATTTTTAAACCATGGAGAAACCATAACTAATAAGAATGATGTTGCAAGAGCAAACACTGCCATTACTCTTGGCTCAAGATCACCTCTTCTAGATGAATATGATTGAAGTATTACACCGATTATTGAAGTAAGAAGCAGCCATAACATAAAGCTTCCTTCCTGCCCGCCCCAAAAGGATGAGAACAATAATCCTGTGCTTAAAGAATTGTTACTGTAACTAAAAATATATTTGTATTGATATTGATGTGTTAAAATTGCATACCATAAAAAAGTAGAGGCAGCAATTACAAAAATTGCCATTCCATGATAACTATATCTTGCAATGTTTAATGTATTCTTGTATCCTTTAAATGAAAGGTAATACATTATCATTGCTATTAAACTGAAAACAAGTGCTGCACTTAAAAAAATACTTCCGATCATATATCCTCACTAAGGGCGTGGTGCCTAGCGCTAAGCGCTAAGAATTGTACAATTCACCAAACCAATTTTAATTATTATGAAAATAAAAAGTTAGTTTTGCTTTGATTCGCTTTGCGCTATGCTCTAAGCGCGATTCGATTACATACTGGACGATTGAACCTGTTGTTCTTCGTACTTACTTGGACATTTTGTTAAAATATCTTTTGCATGAAAATATCCGTTGCGATATGATCCTGTAACAACTACACTTGTTGCACTTTCAAAATTGTTCGGCATAACGCCTTCGTATATCACTTTCATTTCATTTCCGGTTTCATCTTTCATGAAAAAAGAAAAAGTGTTTTGCTCACGATTCATGTCGTAATTTTTTTCTTTAACCCAACTGCCTGTGGCTTTACAAATTTTATCCGATGATTTTACATTAGCAAAATTACTTTCGTACTTAATATTGCTTTGTGTAAACAGATATGCCATTATTCCAAGGAATAAGACAATGATGAATCCGCCAAAGATGTATTTATTTTTCATTTTTTTCTCCTATTAATTCTTTTTCAGCTTTTTTAATTCTTTTATCTAGACTAAACATATAACCAAAAATTCCTGCCCAAACTATCAGAACGATAATCATCACAATATAAATAGCATTCTGAGATAAAAATTGTTCCAAGTTAACCTCTTATTAATTGTTTATCTAATTTTTCTTTTAACAAAATTGATCTGTATCCAACATTCCACATCCAAAAATAAAGGATTGTAAATCCAATTAAAGATAAAAAGAATATCAGTTGCATATTGCTGTTCATTTTAAAATCTATAACTGGACCAGCATTTGAATCATCAGCAGAACCGGGATGAAGTCCTGTCATTATTCTTGGCATAATGAAAATAAAAAATGGAACAGTTACAAACGCGATCATCGAATAAACTGATGAAAGTGTTGCACGTTTTTCTTCTGATTCGATTGAAGAACGAAGTGCAAACCACGCACCGTAAATTAATAACAATGCAAATATACTTGTTTGTCTTGGATCCCAGCTCCAATACGATCCCCAAGCAAATTTTGCCCAAACTGCGCCAGTTACCGTTGCAAGAATACAGAATATCATTCCAAGTTGCGCTGCTGCATAAGATTTTACGTCATCATCCAAATTTTTCTTGCGTAAATACTTGAAGCTGTAAATTGTTGACATAAAAAATGCAATAACCGTAAGCCAGGCAGTTGGAACATGAAAGAAAATTATCTTAGCGTTTTCTTCTAGTCCTGGTATTAGCGGAAATTCATACCAGGCACTTGGTTTCTCTACAATGGGAAATGCTATTCCGGCTATAGAGACAAATGCAAGCAATAAAAACAGAAAGATTTTCCAGATCATAATTTTTTCATATTAGTTTTGTTAAAAAATGCTATTCTTTCCAAATAAAATCAAATAACATAAAAGAAGCCGTTAACATTATTATATCGTAACTCACAACAATTGCCAATTCAAACTTAGCTCTTTCAAAGGATATGCCATCTAATGAGAACAATGTTAATTGAACGGATGTTAAAATCAAAGGCAATAAAATGGGAAATGAAAGCACCGGATAAAGCGTTCCTTTGGCTCCGGCTTTTGCAATTATTGCTGCAATTATTGTAGAAGAAACCGCCAATCCAATGTTACCTAGTACAAAAGAAGCTAAAAAGAGAGCAAAATTTTGAATAATGAAAGCTTCAAAAATTGCAGAATACAACACGGCAATTATTGTGTTCATTGCAAAGACCAAAATTATATTAAATAATAGCTTTCCTAAAAATACTGTTGAAGGTGCGGCAATTAATTGCAATGTTAATGAAGTTCCGCGTTCTTCTTCAGAAACAAATGCTCTTGATAATCCTGACATTGCAGTAAAAAATATAACAACCCAAAATAATCCGCCTGTCAAACTCGGACTGATTTTTTCATTTCCAACTGAGAACAGGATTACACTTATCGCAACAATAATGAACATAGCAAGAGCGTTAATTGCATAACGTGTTCTTAGTTCAGATTTAAAGTCCTTAAGAAACAAGCTGTAAGATTTTGAGTTCATTTAATTTTTAATTGTTCTTCTAAATAAAGTAAAATTAGTTCTTTTTTTTGATCACTGGATAGAGAGACTTTGTGAAACAAAAAATTCGTCAGGCTGAGCGGAGACGAAGACGAACATTTTAAGATAGTTGCCCACCTCGACTTCGCTCGGTGTGACGTTATATATAATTTTAATACACTCTCTGAAGGTGTGTCGCAGAAGTTAAATGAGTATCATTTCGACCAAAGGGAGAAATCTTTTTCGGACATATTGAAAAATTTCTCAGTCGAAGATTCCTTCGAAATGACTTTTCATTAATAATCACACATCCTACAAAGTTGGCAGCATTTAATTTTTAAATTTTTCTAAATATACAATATCACTACAATGTTCTAAATCATGTTTTTCGTTAGATGCGATTAACACAATATTCTTTTGTCCCTCTTCTTCTACTAATTCGTAAACAGAATTTTTACCTTCATCATCAAGATTAGATGTTGGTTCGTCTAAAATCAACAATTGCGGCGAATGCATTAATGCAAAAATAAATTTTACTCTTTGTTTCATTCCCGATGAATATGTTTTTAACAAATCATCTTTTCTTTTGAATAGTAAAAATTTATTAAGCAGATAATCAATTCGTTCTTTGTTAAATGATATTCCTCTTATTTCAGCAAAGAGATTTAAATTTTCATAAGTTGAGAACTCTTCATACAAAACAAGATAAGGCGAAACAAATCCAATGTGATCGTGTAAATGCTCTTCAATAATTTCTTTACTATTTAGCTTATGAACAATCTTGCCTTTTGATGCTCCAATTATTCCCGCAATTATTCTTACGAGTGTAGATTTTCCTGAACCGTTAGGACCAGAGATTCCATATACCCCAGATTTATCAAACTTAAATCGTAAATCATTAAAGATAAGTCTTCTTCCAAAAGATTTATTGAGATCAACAGCCTCAACAGAATAGTTAGTCATTAAAAATTACCAGCTTTCCTTTAAAGATATCTTCCCCGGATTTAATTACATAAATATAAACACCTGAAGGAAAATCAAAATCATTCTTGCTCAGGGATATTTCACAATACTTATTAGAGTTTTTTAAATATGATGACTGGATATTCTTCTGACCAGTGTAATACAACTCCACACCTGCGGAGTAAATGTTTAGATCAACTTCTTCACCAATTTCGCTGTCTGATTGAAAAGCTATATATAAATTATTAGCAGCAGATTTTTTTATAGGCATCGGGTAAGCAAAAGATTCACCTTCTAAATTTGGAGTTGAATAACTTGAATCACCATAAACTACGATGTTATTTAATATACCTGCGTTATTCCAAAATGGCACTCCATCTTTATCAAAACTTACAGAATAAAAATCATTTATTATTTTCTGACCATTAATGGTATCCTGATAAATTGAAAATGTAAAAGGTAAGGCTTGATTTGATGTTTTTTGATAATCGGAATTTGTGATAATGAAATAAAACACTCCATCAGAAGAAGGCAAGTTTACTCTCATAAAATAATTTGCTACAGGGGCAATAGTCATATTGTAAACATCAGAAGGAGGTGTAAAAGACACAGATGCAGTTGGAGTAATTAGTGGATAGTTACTTGCCTCCTCAAAGTATTCGCCTGGATAAATATTTCTTGAGTTTGTAAAGTAAGACCATATTCCAAATTTGTTAAGTTCATTACCAAATGTCGATCCATTTTCATCAATGCTGACTGCAATCGCTTTTAGTGCATCATTACCCGGAATTAATTCCCACTGCCGCTTTAGAATATCAAATCCAAAATTATTTTGAAGATAAATATTCCAGATTGCTAAGTTGTATCCATCATTTAAAGGCATAGCAGTTTCCGGATTTTGAAAATATGAGGGCATGTAAGCGTAATAATCATTTACATCATCAAAAACGAATTCCTCAAATGCTGTTGATGTAATTTCATAATAAAAAACATCTGAATTTCTGAAAGGTGAATTGCTTCCAGTTGGTGCATAATTTCCACCCTGAATTCCGTGATGAAATTCATGAGCAACAGTAACTCTTGCACCATTTATGCCTGAAGAATAATATCCCACATAATCATTATCAATTACCATAAATGAAGTCCAACGCGACTCTGATACTTTAGTTTCAAATTGGGTATAGCCGTAAAGTCCCGCAAGGTTCTGAACGTAAATATCATATTTATCATCGCCGCCCTCTGCACCATCTGAAGGCGGGGTTGGATAACCAAGAGAATTAATTTCATAATTATATGCTGAATCTAAAGCTTGAAGAAGTAGATTTAAATCATAACCCAAAGCATTATTTCCGCTTAAATCATAATGAATTCTAAAAAATCCACCTGGAGAAACTGTGCTCGTTTGCAATTGTGGTCTTTCAAGTATCTTAAATAAAATTTGCTGTTGTTCACTTGAATAATTATTTAAGTTTTGGCTGATAATATTGACCAACTCCATTCCGCATTTTTTTATTTCTGGAATTTCTTGAAACTGCTTCTGCAATTTATCGGAAGTATTAACACCTTTTATAAATGTAAATAAACTATAAAGTGAGTCGAGTTCTACTTTAGATAATTCTTGTGCAACAAGTGTTGTGGAAAGACATAAAACAAAAACTACAATTATTATTTTCCTCATCGTGATAGCTGCCTTATTTCAATGTTCCCTGATTTGACGTCTGTAAATATCAAATGATAATTTCTCTGATCTAATTTTTGAATAGTGTAATTATTTAATTCTAATTTGTTAAATTTTTCAGACATAAATAGCTGATTGCCTGTTCTTGCAGGTTTAAACTCTATTAATGCGCTTAAATTAGAATTGTAAAGAAAAACCGAGTTAGTTTTACCAAAAAATAATTGATTTTTATCTTGTATCCTAAATCCATTTTGGGTGTTTTTAGTCTTAAATAATTTTAACTCATCACCACCAAATGCAAGCGATATTTCATCTTTATCAGATAAAATTGCAGTGTAATTAAACTTAGTTTTATCTGCAGATTTATTTGAACTTGAAATTAACAAAGAATTATTTCGATTAAGTTTTAGTTTGTTTATTGTTTTCCGATCCTTATCTGAAAAATTGATAAAATTTAATTTTATAAAATCACTTTCAAACTGCCAGTAGCCTACGTTTAACTGATCATCAAAAAACAAAAAAGCCTCAATCCAGTTTGCGCTTAAATTTGTGTAGAGTTTTTGATTATAATTAATCTGTGTTTTAGTAATAACCTGCAGATTTAAGTTTTTATTTTTAGCATAGAGAAGAAATAATTCTGCATCTCCCCTACTGTCTGACTTAACAATTAGATCCTTTATCGGTCCTTCTGCATAGTGGAACTTTCTAACAAAACTAAATCTCTCAAAATCAATTTCTAAGGATTCAATTATTTTTTTGTCAGTACTGTAAAGAAAAAATGTTTTGACTGATTTAGCATTGCTGAACTCTAATATTTTATTATGCTCTTCATATAGATTTATGCTAAATAATTTTTCCGGCAGTCCCGCATTATTACGGATAATGAATTTTAATTTCTTGTCAAAGTTATCTGTAAAGGCAAAATCAATAATCCCGTTATTTATATGATCAAATGAAGTAATCAAGTTTGGCTCAATCCCAATAGCTATTTGCTGATCATCAGATGTTGCAACTACTGAAGAAAGTATGTGAACTTTACCATTTTGATTTAGATAAGCCGCTCCATAAACAAACTTGCTGAAGAATGGAATTATATCAACAGTTCCTTTTTCTTTTTTTTGAATAAACTCCGGATAAAACAAATCAAAATCTTTTGCAAAGATGGTCGAGATTATTCCTTCATCAATGTTCAAATAATTAATATCAAAAAAACCATCACGATTAAAATCACCAATTATAAATTTATCTGCAGAAAAAGTGGTTTGAATAATAATAGTTTTGGCATAAGAAGCTGTTGCATCGCCAAAAAAAATTTTTATAAAAGATCTTGTACTGACAATAATATCTTTATAGTGATCATAATTAATATCAAAAATGTTCATCGATAAAACGTCATCATCAATATATAAGTTGCGCAGTTCTTTAAAATCACCGCGGGAATTATTAAACAGAAGATGAAGTTTATTCTCAATCGAATTCAATGCTGCGATATCTTCATAGCCATCAGAATTTAAATCTATAAACTGAGCATTTTTAAAAACCTGCTTCGATAAAATTTGTTTTTCTTTTAGCTGGTAATTTTGAATAGTAACTATAAATAGACCATCAAAAGAATTTCCTGATAATAAAAATTCCTGAAGATTTTCTGAGTTATTATTTTTAACACTAATGTTTTCGGGGTACGAGTTAAATTTAATCTGAGAAACTAAAGATGGTTTACCTGTTGAACTGAATTTTAAAATTCCAAAACTTCGATTTTTCCGTGACGTGATTGCAAAGCTTTCCACAACATTATTTGAAAGTATGATTGGTTCGATCGCAGATATTTCTAATGGGAGTGAAAAATTATTTGCAATAAATTTTGATCCGCTTGTACCCTCTACTATTAATACTTTTTTCTCTGCTGGATTATAAACTAGTATATCAGAATATTCATTTTGATTATAGTTAAAACTAAAAATTTTTGTGTAACCGGAATCAACTTCAAATGAAGTTAGTTTGCAGAATCCTTTAAATGGAATTTGCGGAGAAATGATTTCTGAGAGCAGAACGAATAGTAAAAATGTTTTAAATTTACTTTTTCCTGTCTTTAAGACGGTTCTCTCTTCTTTGGAGAGCTTCATCATATCTTCTTTTTTCGTCTTTTGTTTCAGGAATTCCCTCAATGCCTTCAACGGGTTTGCCGTCATTATCAACGCTAACAAATGTTAAGTATGCGGTGTTTGAATGGACCTTAGTCCCTTTTCTAAAATTTTGCGCGTAAACTTTTACGCCAACTTCCATAGAAGTTTTAAAGACTCTGTTTATCGTGGAAGTTAAAGTAACTGCATCCCCTAATCTGATTGGATGGTGAAAATCAATTCTATCCACAGAAGCTGTTACGCAAACTCTCTGATTATGTTTTGCTGCACTCAATGCTGCACAAATATCAATCCAATGCATCAACTGTCCGCCTAATAAATTACCAAGTTGATTGGTGTGATTTGGCAGAACTAACTCAGTCATTGTAATCTGTGAATCACTTATTTTTTTAGGAGCGTACATTAAGGAGTTACCGAAAGTTTACTTTCTAACGAATTCTTTATTTTCTCAACATCACTATAGTTTTCGTGCTGCGGATATTTCTGAAGAAATTTTTGTGATTCAGTTAACGCTTCTGATTCACGATCTCTTTCAATCAACAAATTTATTTTACTGTAAAGAGCAAGAGGAGCGTATTGAGTATCGTGATAGATTTCCATTACCGAATCATAATACTTAAACGCGGCCGTATAATATTCCATCTTTGAATAAATTCGAGCGGCATCAAATTCTTTTCTAGCCATCTTGTCATTTAGTTCTTTAATTTTAGTTTCTGCTTCAGCTACTTTCGGATTGAGTGGAAAGAAATCGATAAATACCTGATACTCTTCAACAGCTTTTTTAGAATACTGTTGATCCAGAGTAAAATCCGGTGATAGTTCATAATAACAATCAGCCAGCATATACTGTGCATCTGCAAGAAATTCACTTGACGGCATTCCCTTAATAAGCTTGCTGAACTGATAAGCTGCAAGTATAAATTCTTCTCTCTGAAATCTTGTCATTGCAAGATAATATTGTGCATCATCGATAATACTGCTGCCGGGATATTGTAAAATTATTGATTCAAATTCTTTAACTGCTTCTTCGGAATCTTCCTCTTGATAAAGTTTTATTGCGTAAGCAAGTCTTTCTTCGGGAGTCATATTAGTTGTATCTAAAGTAGAAGAGCAGGCAAATAAAAATAATGTTATAAAAAATAGCGCAAATATGTTTTTCATCTTAAAGTATATAGGTTTTTTGATGTGCAATTATAACCAAATTGGATAAGCCTTCAAAGGTATTTATAGTTACTGAGATCGAACTGAAAAGAATAGAATTATGACTATTGCGGCGGCTCCAATTGCTACAATTGGTTCCAAAAGACTTGAAAAAAATGGTTCCGGCGGAAGATCACCACGAGTAAATGGATAAGATCTATTTTCCACGTATTCAACATCTTCAACATTTATTGTATCCACAGCGGTAAGATTAAACTCTTTAACCTGAGAATTATTTGAAATGAAATAATTGCCCGACAAAGTAATAGTTCTTTCAGTAAAAAAGTCACCAAAAATTCCATCTTTTTCGGGTTCAGAATATCCAACAAGAGAATTATCAACTACAAAATTAACTCTAACAAAATTTGGGTCATCAGAATTATCCCCAACTAACTGAACTTCGTTTCTTAAAAGTTTTCCTCTAACCTGATTAGCAAATACTGAATAATCAATTCCAAAGTTAAGTTCAAGATTAACTTTTTTTGCATCACCCAAATCTTTTAACAATAGAGATGATGCTGAATCGATCAATGTATAAAATTTATCAAGATTAGAAATGGTTTGTGAATAAACTGAAGTTTGGAAAAGAAGTAAAACAAATAAAAACCGGAGTGATTTTTTTATCTCTCCGGTTATTTTAAATAAATCGTATATCATCGTGCATTAAATATTGTTAGAAAGACGATCTTAATCAAGTTGATTTATCCGCCTTCTAATTAATACTGACTCAATTATCTTCTTCCAGCAGCAATTTCCTTCAGCTTTGCTATCCTCTGCTCAACTGGCGGATGTGTAGAAAATAATTTTCCCATGCCTCCAAACAAAGGACTTATAATAAACATATGTGCTGTTGAAGGATTTGTATTTCGCATATGCTGCACCTGATTGCCTCTTGAAATTTTCTGAAGAGCAGAAGCAAGTGCCATTGGATTACCGCTAATCTCTGCACCACCTGCATCAGCAGAAAACTCCCGTGATCTTGAAATTGCCATTTGCAAAAGCATAGCAATTATTGGCGAAAGAATTATTAAAAACAATCCGCCCAATCCGCCGCCTTCTCTATCATCACTTCTTCCGAACATTGCTGCCCATCCAGCCATTTGAGCAATGTATGAAATTGTTCCAACTAAAGTTGCAGCAATTGTACTGATTAAAATATCTCTGTGCTTAACGTGAGCAAGTTCGTGAGCCATAACTCCCGCAAGTTCTTCATTATTTAATCCCTGCAGAATTCCTGTTGTAGCAGCAACAGCAGCATTTTGTGGATTTCTTCCTGTTGCAAAAGCATTTGGTGTCGGGTCATTAATTATATAAACTTTTGGCATTGGCAGATTTGCATTTTGTGCAAGCTGTTCAACCATATCATAAAATTTTGGTGATTGCTCTCTAGTAATTGGCTTAGCTTTATACATAGCCAAAACTATTTTATCCGAAAACCAGTAGGATCCAAAATTCATAACTAAGGAAAACACAAAGGCAATTGTCATTCCAGATTTGCCGCCAATTGCATAACCAACTAGTAGAAAAAGCGCCATCATTGCCGACATTAGAAATACTGTTTTAAGTCCATTCATTTTATATCATTTCTCCGTTTTTTTAATTCAAAGTTATATTCTAAAAAGTGTGTAATCAAGTTAAACCGGATCCACCTGGTTTAGATGAGATTTTGGTCACGAAAGTTTCAAAAGATATTTATAGATGTTACCCCTATTAAAAGTGAGGAAACCCAAATTTTTAATTGTTAATTTTGAACTAAGAAAAATATTTCCCCTTGTCTTTATTTTGCGATATACTTAAATAGCTAACGAAATTTTGGAGAACTAATGAATAAGGTCATCTTTTTATCTCTTACCTTAATAATGTTTGGCAGTTTTTCTTACAGCCAAAATATTTATGATTTTCTTCGCCTTGACGGAAGTGCAAGAGCAGGTGCCCTTGGCGGCAGTTTTGTTTCCAACAATGATGATGCTGATGTAATATTTTACAATCCGGCAGGGATAGAATTGCTGCAAGGAAATCCAGCCTCATTTTCGTTTGTAAAGCATTTAATGGATATAAATCTTGCCACTCTCTCTTACTCAACTGAGTTTGAAAACATAGGAAGATTTGGCGCTGCAATTAAATATATCAACTACGGCAATTTTGATGAAGCTGATGATTTTGGAAATAGAACCGGAGAATTTGGAGCCAATGAAATGGCATTTGTAATTGGCTATGCAAATAATCTTGATGAAAATTTTTATTACGGTGCTAACGCAAAATTTATTTATTCGGGAATTGCAGATCGTTCATCCACAGCAGCAGCAGTTGATTTAGGTTTACATTATGCTATCCCAGATAAGAATTGGAATTTTGGTTTTGCTGTTCTAAATCTTGGCGGTCAGCTTTCTAAATATTATGAAACATCAGATGTAGAAGATTTACCATTGGATGTTGTTATTGGTGTTTCCAAAAGATTAGAAAATCTTCCACTCCGTCTCTCGGTAGATTTTCATAAACTTAATGAAGACCGTGATGATTTTGCTGAAAGATTTAAAGCTTTTACTGTTGGTGCTGAATTTACATTGAGTAAAGTTTTAAAATTGAGATTAGGTTATGATAACGAACGCCGCTCAGAATTTAAGATTGGTACAACAGCTGGTGTTGCTGGATTTAATGCAGGCTTAGGAGTTAAGGTTTCTGATTACCAATTCGATTATGGATATTCATCATTAGGATCCGTTGGCGGATTACATAGGATAGGAATTTCTACTTCACTTTAATGTAAATGATTATTACTCTTTTTTGTCATTCCCGTGAAAACGGGAATCTATTTTCACTAATTTGAATGGGTTCCCACTTTCGTGGGAATAACATTCTTAGATAGTTTTAATTTTTCTTTCTCAAATTCTTCAAACTATTTTCAGCAATAGAATGTGATCTTCCATAATCATTCATATCAAGTAATTTTTCATACAACCGAATTGCTTCATCTTTCTTGTTTAAGTTTTCTGCCATCTGTGCGAGATACAAAACCGAATTAACCTGAAAACCAGATTCTTTACCTTCTTCATCAATTATTTTTGATTCAGTAATACATTTTTCAAAATAAATTTTTGCTGAATCAAGCTGTCCACTGTTTTTAAAATTATTTCCAACGTAATAAGAAGCTTCTCTAAGTGAGTTTGGTCTATCATATCCGATATAATTTTTATCCGCTTTTAACAAAACATTTCTAAAAACTGAATCAGCTAAAAAATAATCACCACGTCTTACGGCAATTCTACCAAGCCATTTTTCAAAAACAGGATTATCAGGAAAATCATCAGTTAACATTTTCGCATAATCATCTGCTATAGTAGCATTGTTTTCATAACGGTAATATAAAGTCATTAAAAAGTAACGCGCCTCGTACTTTGCAAACTTTCCATTAAATGCTGTGTCTTTTAACTGCTGAATTCCCTTCTCTTTATCTCCATCTGGAAAGAAAATCATTAATGGTTTGATTAAAGGATTTTCATTAGGAATTACAGCCGCGTAATAGTTATAAATTCCAAAACCTAATTGCACATCCATATTATTCGGATCGAGTGATGCAGCTTCTTCAACAATCGGCAGTGCTTCGCGTCCATCATCGGCGGCTTTAAGCCAGCTCTCACGGAATGCTCTAAGTCTTCCGCGGAAACCAATAGATCCGCCTTTAAAGAAAAGTGCATCAATGTTTTTAGGGTTTTTATCAAGTAATTGATCACACTGATAAATTACATCTTCCAACTTTTGAAAAAATATTTCATCATAAGATTCATTATCAGGATCAAGAAGAATTTTCCACCAATCAATCATTGCAAGAAAAAATCTACCAGCAGGATGTTGTGGATAATCAGCAATCACAGAACGAAAAGTTTTTTCTGCTTCAGTAAACTTTATGTTATAAATTTGTTTAATGCCTTCGTTAACCCTTGAATCAAAATCAGAGTTTTGAGCGAATGTTGAAAAACTAAACAGAAGTACGAATAGAAATAATTTTTTCATATTACCTTAAAAATTTACTATGCAATTTTTAGATGATTGGTGATATAAACAAGTGCAAACAAAAAGGCGATTCTTTCAAATCGCCTTAATTGTCAATTGTTCATTTTTAATTTTTAATTAACTAAGAAGTTTATCACTCAAATATCTTGTAAGCTGATCAATTGCAATTCTTTCCTGCTGCATTGTATCTCTATCGCGAACAGTTACTGTTTTATATTCCATAGTTTGAGTATCAATAGTTATACAAAACGGCGTTCCGGCTTCATCCTGTCTTCTATACCTTCTGCCAACTGCACCTTTATCATCATAAAAAACTTTAAAGTTATGTCGTAAATCCTTTTCAATCTCGCGGGAAATTTCAGGCATTCCGTCTTTATTAACCAAAGGGAAAATTGCTGCTTTAATTGGGGCAAGTCTGGGATGAAATCTTAAAACTGATCTCACTTCACCATTTACTTCTTCTTCATAATAAGCATCAATTAAAAATGCCATAAAGCTGCGGCTTGCACCTGCGGATGTTTCGATTATAAATGGAATAAATTTTTCTTTGGATTCATCATCAAAATATTTTAATGATTTACCGGAAAATTCTTCGTGCCTGCTTAAATCAAAATTGGTTCTGTTGTGTATTCCTTCAATCTCACCCCAGCCAAAAGGAAATTCATATTCAATATCAGTTGCAGCAGCGGCATAGTGCGCAAGTTTTATATGATCGTGATAACGAAGTTTTGCTGCTGTCATTCCAAGTGATTTAAACCATTCTATTCTTGCAGCTTTCCAGTATTCATACCAATCTTTTGCATCATCGGGCTTTACAAAAAATTGCATTTCCATTTGTTCAAATTCGCGTGTACGGAAAAGAAAATTTTTTGTGTTGATTTCATTTCGGAAAGCTTTTCCAATTTGCGCAATTCCAAATGGCAGTTTTTGTCTTGCAGAACTTTGAACATTTAAAAAGTTAACGAAAATTCCCTGAGCGGTTTCCGGTCGCAAATAAACAACACTTCCGCTATCTTCAACCGGACCGACAAATGTTTTGAACATAAGATTAAACTTACGAGCATCAGTGAATGTATTTGAATTTCCGCATTGTGGACAATTTAATTTTGTTAAAAGAGTTTTTCCAACTTGTTCATCTTCTAATAAAAGATTAAACGGATCATCATCACCAGGATTTTTAATCTTGTCTTCAATCTTATCTAAAATAGAAGCATCATCTTTAAAATCATTTTTAATTTCCGCCAATGCTTTTTCTTTTTTCTTTTCATTGATTGAATCACCAAGTACATCAAGACGAAAACGAGCTTTACATTGTTTACAATCAATCATCGGATCTGTAAAATTCTCAACATGGCCGGAAGCTTCCCAAACTTTTGGGTGCATAAGAATAGAGGCATCTAGTCCTTCAACATTATCTCGGTAAGTCATAAACTTCCACCATTCTTCTTTTATATTTTTAAGAAGCTCAACTCCAAGTGGACCATAATCCCAGCATCCGTTTAATCCGCCATAAATTTCACTGGATTGGAATACAAAACCTCTTCTTTTAGCAAGAGAAACAATATTTGCAACAGCATCTGTAGGTTTATTTTTCTTTTCGCTCACATTTCACCTTAATTTTAATCGATAATTTGAAGTGTGAATATAGCAAAATCAATTAACTTTTTTGAATAGATTATTATTTGTGAATTACTCCCCTTTACTTAGTTTTGGAGTGTCGAAGGCACAATTTTATATCAATCACTCCTAAAATTATTGGTGAATTATGTTTAAAAAATTATTACCCAAAGAAGAAAAATACTTTGATGACTTTAAAGATATGATCGGTTTTATCGAAGAGATGGCTGATAATACCGAAAAAATATTTCGATTTGAGGATACTCAAAATCATATCCTTAAAATGAAACCCCTTGAATTAAGATGTGATGAAGTAGCAGCAAAAATCACCAAGAGACTAAACAAAACTTATATTACACCTTTTGATAGAGAGGATATTTTTGCTCTTATAAAACGACTTGATGATATAAGCGACATGCTTTTAGGCGCAACTGTAAGAGTTGAAACTTTTCATATAGAAAAAAAAATAGATTATGCTGATAGACTTGCGCTGATTATCCGTGCACAGGTAAAGGAACTTGGTACAGCTATTCAGGATTTAAAAGTAAAAAGAGTAAACGAATTAAAAGCAGTTAAGGATCTTGAGGTTGAAGCTGATAAAGTTTATCAGCATGCAATTAAAGAGTTATTTGAAAATGAAAAAGATGCGATAGAATTAATTAAGAAAAAGGAAATCATAGATTTGCTTGAAAGAACCAGTGACAGATGCCAATCAACAGCAAATGTAATTTTATCAATCTTTCTTAAGAACGCATAAAGAATAAATATGGAAATTGTTGTACTGATAATCGTGCTTGCTCTTATTTTTGATTTCTACAATGGAATGAATGATGCCGCAAATTCAATTGCCACAATTGTATCTACAAGGGTCCTTACACCATTTCAAGCAGTTGCCTGGGCGGCTTTTTTCAATTTTGTTGCTGCTTTTGCTTTTGGAGTTAGCGTGGCAACAACAATTGGCAAAGGTTTAGTTGATGTTAATATTGTAGATAATTTTGTGATTTTTTCCGGTATTTTGGGGGCAATTATATTAACAGCTTCAGCAACACATTTTGGGATGCCTATAAGTGTTTCACACGCAATTATTGGTGGTTACGGTGGTGCTGCTTTAACTAAAGCCGGTATTAGTGCAATAATTATTTCGGGATATACAAAAATTGTAATCTTCATTTTTCTTGCTCCTGTTATTGGATTAATTGGTGCTTACCTTTTTTCTATTCTAACATTATGGATAGTTAAAAATCAACCGCCAAGAAAAGTTGATAAGTATTTTAGAAAACTTCAGTTGGTTTCCGCTGCGGTTTATAGTTTAAGTCACGGATCTAATGATGCACAAAAAACTATTGGAATAATTACAATAGTGTTATTTACAAATGGAATTTTAGGTTCGACTTTTTATGTTCCATTCTGGGTAATTATTCTAAGTCATACTGTAATCGCACTCGGAACATTGCTTGGTGGATGGAAAGTAATCAAGACACTTGGAATGCGTATCACAAAACTTACACCTTTTGGTGGATTCAGTGCTGAAACTTCTGCGGGATTAACTATAATCGGTGCTACGATGGGTGGAATACCTGTAAGTACAACACATACAATTACAGGAGCGATTATTGGTGTTGGATCTATAAAAGGATTTTCTACCGTTCGCTGGGGTGTTGCCAAAAATATTCTTTGGGCATGGGTGCTTACAATTCCTTTATCAGCTTTTTTTGCAATGCTAACCTATTTAATAGCAACTGGAATCTTCAGCTAATTATTGTAAATCACTGCTGATAAATATCCAACGACTTCGGATTTATCTCCCGTTATGTCGCCACTATCGCTTCTATTAATTACCAAAGATTTATTAATGTTTTTTATTGATGCGGCTTTCATCATAGCAGCAATTGGTCCACCGCCGCATGCTTCACATTGATGATTATCTAAATCTTTAAGAAGGTTTTCAAAATCAAAATCGTTTATTCGCTTTTCTACAACTGAATCTAACCGATCTGCTTCTTCTGATGAATAAAAATGCGACATATCTGAACTGGCAACAACTAAAGTTTCATCATCAATAACTTTAGATATTTTTTCAGCAAGTTCATCAACAAACATCTTACTTTGGTCACCCATTATAATTGGAACAATTTTAAAATCTTTTAATACTGATTGTAAAAAAGGAATTTGAACTTCAAGAGCATGTTCTTTTCGATGTCCCTGGATTCCTTTAAAAATTAACTTGCTGCTTTCCACAAGTTTATCTGTCATTTCCTTATCAATTTCTACAAGACCTAATGGAGTTTCATAAGCATCGCCATCATAAATTGATATACCGCGAAAATATTCCGCATGACTTGGTGAAATAACAATTACAGTTTTATACTTTTTATTTTTTAAAAGATTATATACATAAGCAGCAGTCTTGCCTGAGTAAATGTATCCAGCGTGAGGTGCAACTATACCAAATATTTTATCAAAATATTTTTCTGGTTGTGCAACTTGCAACATTAGGGAAATATCTCTTTGCAGTTTGTCTTTTTCTGCGGGATAAAAATATCCTGCCACTTGCTGATGTCTGATTTTCATTTTTGTTTCTCCGTTTCTTCTTCGGAAAATATTTCAGCAGTAAATACTTTAATTTTTAACACTCGCTCCTTCCAGTGCTCACCGAATAATCCTGACTTGTGACAAATTGCTGTAAGAAATTGTTCACGATTCATTTGATGCTCAGTTGCAACTTGTGGAAGCAGCAAACCACCGCCGCCTTCATCCAAATACAAACCATGTTTACCAATAATTATTTCATCATAACTTTTTATCGGAATAAATTCTGAAAGGATTGATATCTCAATATGAATTTTTTCTAACTCAGATTTTTTTAATGCTGAAAATCTTGGATCATTAACTGCGGCATGAATAGATGCTGAACAGATTGTATCAAATAAAGGTTCGTGTCCGATAATATATCCAATACATCCGCGTAATTGATGATTTATAGTTAATGTAACAAATGTACCAAGTTTTTCTTTAAGTAAAGGATATTTTTTATAGTCTGGTTGATCTGGTTCTTTTCCGTCGAACAAAGAACCGATTGCTTGGCGTGCTGCTTTTAAGAGAATATTTTTTTCTTCTTGTGAGAGATTCATTTTCTTAACTCACTTTTATTGATAGTTCGATTAACAAGACGGTAGTTGCAACCTTCAAGTTGCGTTCCTATCTCAATTTCGCAGGCTGAAGCCTGCGGCTACCATCAAAATAAATTTTTTAAAGCTGACCTACTCTTTAATTTGATAAACCACTAACTTTGTTTTATCAACAATAAGAAAGAGAAAATTATCCTTAACAAAAAATGATTCCGGCATTAAATTAATTAAATTTTTATCTAATGTTTCTTTCAACAGAATTTTATTTTTGAATAAATCAACGGCGGCAAATTCATTACTCAATGTGTTTGATTTAGAAACTTCATGATAGTTAAATAACAATATGTCTTTATAATTCAAATAATTTATTTCACCTTTAATAACTTTTCCTGTTAAGAGTTGTTGTAAATATTTTTCATAATCTTTTTCAGCAGAATAATTTCTGTTGAAATATTCCGGAAAAAGATAATTCTGTTCCCATAATTTTGCATCAGATTCTTCTTTCAATTTATTTATCGTCGAAGTATCATTTCCAAAATCTTCTAAAACATTTCCTGTTAAATAATCTAATGCAAAGAAAATTCTTCCTTCAAATCTTTGCTGATAACAATATATTTTGTCATTATCAATAAAAGAAAAGATATAACTATCATTTTGCCAAAGAATACTTTGAGACAGGATATCAAATGCAATTATGCTTTTATGAGCCGGCATATCAGGCTTGCCATAAGTGTGAAAGAAAATTATATCATTGTAAATAGATTCAATACCGCACCAGTTTTTTTCTCCAATCTGAAAATCTTTGAATATTTTTTTACCTGATTCAATATCAAGACAGTTAAAAAACACTTCTTTTGTTGCTGTATCTCTTTCTTCAATTACAACTTTGTTATTTGTTGTTGGAAGAATACGCCAAATCTGTTTTCTGTTAAAGTGTTTGTATAGTTTTTTTAGTTTCATTTTCTGATCAAAAAAATATTTATTCTTTAATAGTTTCAATATAAAGTGCTAATTTAAAACTGCTGTCCTTGTCATTTCGACCAAAGGGAGAAATCTGTGGATATAATCTAGCAGATTTCTCAGTCGAAGACTCCATCGAAATGACTTCTGCTAAATATAAAGTTTACATCCAAATTCTAAATGACGATTTAAATTGAGATTGCTTCGCTCGAAGACTCGCTCGCAATGACATTCTTGGACAATCTTATTTTACTGGTTCAAATCGTGCAGTAAAATGTCTAAGCATTGGAGCTTCATAAGTAAACTGGTATCCTTTAAGCTTATCGCGATTTTTATAAACTTCAATAATAACTTCAAGCAAATAATCAATATGACTCTGTGTATAAACTCTGCGTGGAATTGCCATTCGCACAAGTTCCATCATTGCAGGAATAAGTTTTCCATCTTTATCATATTTACCAAACATTACGCTGCCAATTTCAACAGCACGAACTCCGCCTTCAAGATAAAGTTCACAAACAATAGATTGACCCGGATATTGATCTGCAGGAATATTTGGCAAAAATCTTTTTGCGTCAATATAAATTGCGTGTCCGCCTGGTGGTTCAATAATCGGAACCCCGGCGGCAACTAATCTCTCTCCAAGATATTCAACGCTTCTAATTCTATACTGTAAATAATGTTCATCAACAATTTCTAACAAGCCTTGTGCAACAGCTTCTAGATCACGTCCAGCAAGTCCGCCGTATGTTGGAAATCCTTCAGTAACGATTAATAAATTTCTACATTTCATCGCAAGCTCATCATCATTCATTGCAAGAAATCCACCGATGTTTACAAGCGCATCTTTCTTTGCACTCATTGTAACGCCGTCCGCATAAGAAAACATTTCCTGTGCAATCTCAAGTGGGGTTTTATTTTCGTATCCTTTTTCTCTCATCTTTATGAAGTAGGCATTTTCTGCAAATCTGCATGCATCAAGAAAAAGTGGAATTCCATATTTCACACAAACTGCTTTAACATCTTTTATATTTTGCATTGATACTGGCTGGCCGCCGCCTGAATTATTTGTAACTGTTATCATACAAAGAGGAATATTTTCAACTCCTTTTTCTTTTATAAAAGCTTCAAGTTTTTCCACATCCATATTTCCTTTAAAGTCAGCACGGATTTCTGGATGCTTACCAACTTCATTTAAAAGATCAACCGCTTCAGCGCCGCTAAACTCAACATTAGCCCGAGTAGTATCAAAGTGTGTATTATTTGGAAAATATTTTCCCGGTCCGCCCACAATTGTAAATAAAATTTTCTCTGCCGCTCTTCCCTGGTGCGTAGGAATAATGTATTTAAGATTTGTGATACTTTTAATTACAGCTTCAAATCTGTAAAAACTTTTTGAGCCTGCGTAAGATTCATCACCTTCCATAATACCCGCCCACTGCTTTGCACTCATTGCAGAAGTTCCGCTGTCTGTAAGTAAGTCAATCAGCACATCGTCTGCTGGAAGTAGAAAAGGGTTGTATCCCGCTTCATTAAGTAGAACTTCTCGTTCTTCTCTGGTAGTAAATCTTATTGGTTCAACTGATTTTATTTTGAAAGGTTCAATAATTGTTTTGGGTTTCATGATTTATCCGTAAAAGAATTAAGTGATTTTTTTCTTACTCAAATTTACAAAAAGATGCTTCTTATTTCTCATCATATTTGAAAGATTCTTATTGCCTTTTGACTTATTCCTAAATAGTTTTAGATAGTGTCATTTCAAAATTAATCAGGAGTAGAAATGGAAAACCAAGAGACTATTCAATCCGAACAGCCCACAAATGAAATGGAGGAATTAACACACACAGATAAAATAGTAGGTGTTATATCCGAACCATCAAATCTTTTTTCAAAACTTGTATTTCTAAATACAAAAGTAACCGATTGGCTGCTTCCTCTTATGGCTCTGATAGTCGTGGCTATTGCTGCAACATTCATTTATATGTCTAATCCAGAAATCAAATTAGAGATGCAGCAGCAGCAGGAAAAAGCTATGCAGGAACAGTTTGATAAAATGGTGGAAAGCGGTCAAATGACGCGTGAACAAGCTGATGAACAGATTGATAGAACTATGGAAATGATGGGTGGATCAGGTATGATGCAGGTGTTTTCATCAATAGGAATTTTAGTGATAATGATAATTTGGTTTTTTGTTTTTACTACGATAGCATTTTTAATCGCAAAATTTGTACTAAAAGGTGATGGCAGCTATGCACAAGCAATGACAGCAATGGGCTTACCTCTTTACATTAGCGTTTTGCAAAGTATATTATTAATTATTGTTGGTATGCTGATGGGAAAGATGCTAACAGGAATAAATCCAGCCTCTCTAATGGGGATGGATATAAAGTCACTTCCTGGATTTTTATTAAGCAGACTCGATGTATTTTCTATCTGGTTTTATGTGGTTGTGGGAATAGCATTTGCAAAGATGTTTAAGTCAGACAATGTTAAAAAATATATAATTACATCTTTAGGTTTTTGGCTTGTGTTCATGTTAATTATTTTCGGATTGAGTACTGTTTCACCAATGTTCGGAAATATGATTAGATAAGATTTACGTTTTAAGTGGAACGGTCGGGAGACCGTTCCCTACATTATACTTTGCGGATCAACATCGTAGTAGAGTTTTACATCCCGGTAACGGGATTTTTTATTAAACTCAGTCCACGAATCCAAAATTGCTTTTCTTAAAATTGCACCACCCGGATCTTTATCTTTATAACTTTTAATTAAAATATGATACCGATAGTTATTTACTAACTTAAATATCTGCGCTGTTGTTGGATCAGAAATTTTTAAGAAATTTTTGTATTTGACAATCTCTTTGTAAAAATCATACGCTGCCCCTTTTGCTTTATCCATGCTCGTGTCTTTTGTCTCAATCAATGCAATACGTGTAAATGGAGGATAGCCCATATTCTCGCGATCAGTTTTTTCCTTTGCATAAAATCCTTTGTAATCATTCTCCAAAACTTTTCTTAATACAAAATGCTTTTCGTTGTAAGTCTGAATAATGACTTGACCTTCGACTTTACTTCTGCCTGCTCTGCCGGAAACTTGGGTAAGTAATTGAAAAGTTCTTTCATCAGCTCTAAAATCCGGTAACCACAAAGTTGTTTCTGCAGAAATTACTCCAACTAAAGTAACTCGCGGAAAATCTAATCCTTTAGAAACCATTTGAGTTCCAACAAGAATATCGATATCACCTTTGCTAAAACCTAAAAGTAAATTACTCAAGTATGATTTTTTATTAATTGAATCAGAATCGATTCTCTCAATCCGTGCATTTGGAAAATAAAATTGTAACTCATCTTCAACGCGTTCGGTTCCAGTTCCAAAATATTTTATATTAATTGAACCACAATGAGTGCAAGCACCTGGCACCGGTTTAACTAATCCGCAATAATGGCACTGTATTTTATTTTGATTTATGTGAAATGTCATCGGCACAGAACAATTTTCGCACATCTCAACTTCACCGCAATCATTACAGAATATTTGTGTAGAAAAGCCGCGGCGGTTTTGAAGTATTATTACTCCTTCTTTTTTCTTTAATCGATCATCAATCTTATCAATAAGTACTTTTGAAAAAACAGTTTCAGATTTGGTTTTATTCTTTTCGTGAGCAATGTTTACAAAAGTAATCTTTGGAAGTTTTGCATCATCAATTCGATTTGTAAGTGAAAGTAGTTTGTATTTTCCAGTCTCAGCATTATACATGCTTTCAACAGATGGAGTGGCGGAACCAAGTACAACGGGACAAGAAAAGATATTTCCAAGAAAAACTGCTCCATCCCGCGCATTATACTTTGGAATCATATCTGCACTCTTATAACTTGCATCGTGTTCTTCATCAACAACTATTAATCCAATATTGCTCAAAGGTGCAAACAAAGCAGAGCGTGCACCAATTACTATTTTTGATTTTCCCTTTAACACTCGCCTCCAGGAATCATACCTTTCACCCGCAGACATTCGGCTGTGAATAACTGTAACAGTATCACCAAAGTTGTTAAAAAATCGCGAAGTGATTTGCGGAGTTAATGAAATTTCCGGTACAAGAATTAAAACGGTTTTATTTTTTGCAAGTACTTGCCGTGCAAGTTCGATGTAAACCTGGGTCTTTCCACTGCCAGTTACTCCATGTAAAAGAAAAGTTTGAAATTTATTTAGATTTTGCGCAGCTAAAACTTCATTAACAATTTCTTGCTGCTGTTTTGTTAAAGCAAATTTCTGATGTTCCTCTGAATAACTTTCTTTAAATGTTCTATCAACTTCCTTTTCAAAAATCTTTACAAAGCCTTTTTGCTCAAGCCCAGTTAAAGATGATTGAGATGATTCTGTTTTGTGCAGCAGCTCAGCAACAGGAAGTGAAATACCTTTTGCTTCGATCATCTTAAGTAAAATCTTAACTTGCTTTGGGGATTTTCTATCCAGCTCAGGAAAGCTTGCATAAATTTCAGCAATTTCCTTTGCAAGTTTTACAAACTTAACTTTCTTTGCTTTTACCCTTACCTTTTCAATTTCATCCACGATAGTAACAGCACCTTGATTATGAAGCTGGCGAAGCTGTGAGTAAATGTTTTTTTTCTTTACAACTTTTTGTAGCAGCGAAAAATTTAGCTCGTCTCGTTTAGAAAGTTCAGAAAGTATTTTAAACTTAATTGAATCTTTTTTCTTTTCCTTTGCCAGAAGATCCGATATAAAGTCTCTATCGACAATGATTTTTCTTTTTGTTTCGACATCAGTCCCTTGCGGCACAAGTAACTTTAGGGCTTCACCGAGCGAACACAAATAATATTCAGAAATCCATTCATAAAATTTTAACGTCTTGTTTGTAAAGATTGGTTTATCATCAAGTATATCTGTGATTGGTTTTACTTCATCTTTTTTTAATGAAATAGTAGAGGGTATATTTATAATAAATCCTGTTAATGTGCGCTTACCAAAAGGTGCAACGGCACGCACACCAACTTTAGAAAATTCCTGTAATTCTTTTGGAACTAAATAAGTAAATGCTTTTCTGAATGGTAAAGGAAAAACAACTTCAACAAACATTAATTTTCTTTCAAGAAGTACGGAGCTAGCGAAGTTAATCCTTCTCTGCTTGTATCATCACTGTACATTTTAAACTTTAAGGTAGTTATAGATTTGTCCCAGACTATTCGCTGATACTCAGCAGTTTTGGTAACCTGCCCATTTGTCGAAATGATGCTGTCTTCTGCAGGAATTGTTAAATAATAATATGGATTATCAAACTGCATTCCTTCAACTTTGCTGATATCATCAAATTCATAATTAATTATTGCATTAAGTTTTTCTCTTTCAACCATTACATTTCGTGAAGTAATAGTTTTACCTTCTGACTTCATTCCATCAACAAATTCATAGCTCTTCAAACCATATTCAAGTATGCTTTTAACATCCTCATCAATCATTTCTTTTGTTGTCGCATCGGTGTTTAAGTCTTCGATAGTAACTAAAGCCGTTCCTGTTCCATCATCATTAACATTAACTTCATAAGAAACAGAATGGAATACAATACAACCAGTTACCTGAGTTATTAAAAGTAATAATGTTAAATAAAATAATTTTTTCAATTTAAATCTCCTTTATACCACAGAGTTCTCAAAGGTTGACACGAAGTTGAGTACTACTTAGTGCCCTTTGTGAAGAGCTTTGCGTTCTTTGTGTTTAATTGTTCTAAAATTTAGTTAACTGCTTTTTCTAATAATGTAAAAGTTTGTTTATCTGCATCAAGCTCTGCAAGAGCACCAAATGGAATTGTAAACTTATCCTTTACATGCCCGAAAGACATTCCATATAAAACAGGAATTTTTAAATTGCTTAGTCTATCCTGTAATACTTCCATCAAAGTAAACGATTTTGCAGTTAGGTCGCTTTCCTTTTTTACTTCACACTTTCTAAAAATTCCCATCATAATTCCTGAAGCATTTTCAAATTTTCCAGATTGTATCATTTGCGTTAACATTCTATCAATCCGGTACGGCTCCTCTCCAATTTCTTCAATAAAAATTAGTTTGTTGGAGTAATTAACATCAAACTCTGTCCCGATAAGTGAAACCATAATAGATAAATTTCCGCCAACAAGTCTTCCCTTTCCTTTTCCTTTTACGATTGAGGTTACCCCATAGATATTTTCATCATCGCCGCTGTTGGAGTTTTGGAACAAACTTGTTCGTTCGGGATTTAATAATACCTTGTTAAAGTTGTTCACCGAGTAATCATTGAATGTTGAGGTGCCAACCGGACCGTGAAAAGCTATAAGACCAGATTTTTTATAAATCCCATAAAGCAAAGCTGTGATATCACTGTAGCCAATAAGTACTTTCGGATTTGATCTTATAACATCATAATCGAGCATTGGTAAAATGCGTGAGCAGCCATATCCGCCACGAGCACAAACAATTCCTTTTACATTTTTATCTGAAAATTTTTCCATTAAATCTTCTGCACGTTCCTTATCAGTACCAGCAAGATATCCGCTCTGCAAAAGAACTTTTTCTGAATAAGTTGTTTCAAATCCAAGTTCGTTAAGATTTTTTATTGAATCCTTTAACTCTTCTTCTGAGATATAACTTCCTGGAGCAACAATAGCAAGTTTATCTCCAGCTTTTAATTTCGTCGGCTTAATAATTGGCGGCTCATCTTTTAAGTAACTTTCGAGGTTACTGCTCTGAAACCTTGAAGGTTGCACACTTGAAAAAGGAAATACCGCTGCACCAACTGATACAACAGATAACGAGGATATAAATTTTTTTCGGTTCATAGTTTAATTTAGGAATGATATTTAGAAAATGCGAGCACCAACGTATAACCTTCAAGGTTTCGTTCTTGCAACCTTGAAGATTATTATAACTAACATTTAACCCTTACGTCCACAGCAAAAATTTTGTTATCGGATGTTATTAGCAAAGGATTTAAATCTACTTCAGCAATTTCTGTATGATTAACCATCATTTGTGCAAGATTTTTTATTGCAGATTTTATTGCATTCATATTAGCAGGTTCTTCACCTCGAACACCTTGAATAATTTTTCCAATCTTTGTTGAGTTTATCATTTCATCAATATCAAAATCTGTTAAATATGCAGAGCGCATAACTGTATCATCAAGATACTCAACATATTTGCCGCCGGAACCAAACATAATCATCGGACCAAAACTTGGATCGCGAAAAGCTCCGATTAGTAATTCAAATTTTGTTTTTAGAAATGGCTGGATTAAAAATGAATCAAGCTGAATATTTTTTGAACTGAAATTCCAGATCATTTCTTCGGCTGTTTTAATTAACTCATCTTTTGTTTTGATATTTAAGACAACACCTTTCAAATCCGTTTTGTGAATTATCTTTTCCCCAACTGCTTTTATAACAACAGGATATTGAATGTGTCTTTTATTCAATTCATTAAAACTAAAGATTTCATCTTTTATTATTGGAAGCTTGTAATGATTACATAATTTAGTTACTTCACCCTGAGTTAAAAATCTCCCGAGCTTCTCATTCAGATTAAAGTCTTTTATCGCTTCTCCAGATTTAACTCTGTCAGTATTTGATTTTTTGATCTGGAACTTTAACAGATTATTAATAACAACTGCCGGGTCTTCTGGTCTTCTAAACAATGCTCTTTTTGTTTTTGATTCACTTCTATATTCCTGCCAAAACTCAGGTAAAGGCATTACAACCTGAAAAATAGGCTTCTCAGATTTAATATCATTTATCCCTTCTATTACAGGAAGAGCTTTAACCATAATTGGTTCAACAAATACAGAAATGATTGCATCAACATTTTTGTCATTAGCCAAAATTTCATTTACGGCTTTAAACTGTTCTGCAGTTCCACCTGGAAGTAAATCAACCGGATTATTTACACTTCCTTCTGGATGTACAATATCTTTTAAACTTAATTTTGTTTCTAATGTTAATTCAGCAAGTGCAAGATTATTTTTCTCAAGTGTATCAACGGTCAGAATTGCAGGACCACCCGCATTTGTAACTACTGCAACACGATTCCCTTTTGGCATTGGAAAATCTTCAAATCCTTTTGCTGTGTTAAACATATCATTTAAATCATCAGCACGAATAATTCCGAATTGAGTAAGGATCGCATCAACAACTTTATCACTGCCGCCAAGCGCTCCTGTATGCGATGAAGCTGCTTTTATTCCGCTTGAAGTTCTTCCGCCTTTAAGCACAATAACTGGTTTAGTAATTTGATTATCAATAAAATATTTTATAAACTTTTCGCCATCAACAAAACTCTCTAAGTAATAAGTGATCACTTTTACATCATCGCAGCCTTGCCAGTACTCAAGTAAATCATTTTCATTTACATCTGCTTTGTTTCCTACGCTGATAAACTGTCCAAATCGAATATCAGTTTCACGTAGTGAATTCAATACTGCAGCTCCAATCGCTCCACTTTGCGAGCAGAATGCCATGCTTCCTATTTTTGGTTCTTCGGCAACAAAAGTTGCATTCATTTTAATTGATGGAAGTGCGTTAATAATTCCCATGCAATTTGGACCAACCATTCTAGCGTTGGAATCACGAATAAGCTGTAAAATTCTTTTTTCTGCTTCTGCTCCAGCTACGCCTGTTTCTTTAAATCCAGCAGTAATAAGAATTATTGCCTGCACTTTTTTGATAATAAGTTCTTTTATGGTTTCTTCAACAAATTGTTTTGGAACCATTACGATAGCCAGATCAATTCTATAATCGATTGAACTGATAGTTGGATAACATTTATACCCAAGAATTTCATCAGCTTTGGGATTAACGAGTGCAAGATCACCTGTATATCCATACTGTTTAACTGATTTTGTTAATTCATAGCCAAGACTTTTAGGTTTTGAAGATGCACCAATGATGCAAATTGAATCGGGGTAAAAGTATTGATCAAAAACTGATTCCATAACTCCACAATTTTAATTTTTGTTACTCCAAACTTACGAGAAAGAGATGAGAAATTGGAATAACATTTTTATAAAATTAGAATTGTTGAGTGATGGAGTAATGGAGTTTGGGAATAGTAGAATTAAAACCAAAATATTACAGATGCTTCTTCCAACTAAAGTCGGAATCGCAATGACGAAGAATGAACTAAAAAAATATGAGAAAAATTTATGGTTCGAAATATTTTTGAAATTTCAGTAAATAGAAGATGCGGAATTATGATCGATCTTTCCGCAAAGAATTTACCCGTTTGTACAAAGTGACGGCATACCACCCAAGCCGTTATCAGTACTGCGGGTAAGTTTGTTTTTAAATCATACTAAATCATTTTAATAAAAGTCATTTCGACCTAAGGGAGAAATCTGTATTATTTATCGGCAAAGGTTTCTCAGTCGAGGACTCCTTCGAAATGACTTTCAAATAATTGGAATTATAAAAATCATCTCGGCTTAATCATATTCTCAGGCTTCAACAAATCATCCAACTCAGCTTTGGATAGTAATTTTTTCTCAAGTACCAATTCATAAACACCACGATTTGTATCGAGTGCTTCTTTAGCTAGCTTGGTACAAGTTTCATATCCAAGAGCAGGATTTAAGGCAGTAACAATTCCGATACTCCCTTCAACAAGTTCTCTGCATCTATCCGCATTTGCAGTTATGCCATCTATGCATCTTACTTTAAGTGTCATCATTCCGTTCTTAAGCATTTCAATTGATTCAAACAAACTCTGCACTATTACAGGCTCAAAAACATTAAGCTCAAGCTGTCCGCCTTCTGCAGCCATTGTAACTGCTAAATCATTTCCAATAACTTTAAATGCAATTTGATTTACAACTTCCGGAATAACCGGATTTACTTTTCCAGGCATTATTGATGAACCAGGCTGCATTGGCGGAAGATTAATTTCATGAATTCCAGTTCGTGGTCCCGATGAAAGCAATCTTAAATCATTACAGATTTTAGAAAGTTTAACTGCCAATCTTTTTACTGCCGAGGAATACATAATAAAAGCGCCGGTATCCTGAGTTGCTTCAACAAGGTTGCCTGCCAGTACTGTCTTTAACCCTGTAACTTTCTTCAAATGATTAATAACTGTTTCTGAATAATCCGGATGAGAATTTATTCCTGTTCCAATTGCAGTAGCGCCCAGATTAACTTCAAGAAATAATTTAACATTTTCTTCAAGTCTCTGAACTTCTTCATTCAACATTACTGCATACGCTTCAAACTCTTGGCCTAGAGTCATTGGCACAGCATCCTGCAATTGTGTTCTTCCCATCTTAATTATCTGAGAAAATTCCTTTGCTTTATTTCTAAAAGATTGAACTAATTCCTGAAGTACTTCTGTAAGTTTTTTGTTAGAATTTATTAAAGCAATTTTTACTGAAGTTGGATAAGCATCATTTGTTGATTGGGAAAGGTTAACATGATTATTTGGATGACAGTATTTGTATTCTCCTTTTTCATATCCCAGAATTTCAAGAGCACGATTTGCAATCACTTCATTGGCATTCATATTAGTAGATGTGCCTGCACCACCTTGAATCATATCCACCACAAAATGCGAGTGAAATTTTCCGTTAATAATTTCATCGCAGGCTTGAACAATTGCATCAGTTATTGGTTTTGATAAAAGTTCAAGTTCATTGTTAGCTAATGCAGCCGCTTTCTTTACCATTGCAAGTGCTTCGATCAACACCGGATAAAAACTTAATGTAACTCCGCTTATATTAAAATTTTCTAGCGCACGTAAAGTTTGCACTCCATAATAATATTCGTGCGGAACTTCTCTATCCCCAAGTAAATCGTGTTCGCTACGAGTTCTACCAGATTGATACTGTGCTGCAACATTTATTACTCTTGTATTTGCAGCACTCATTCTTCTTGAAATTACTCTGCCGATACTTGAAAGAATTGCAAGTGCAGTTTCATTTTGTTCTTTCATCAAGTCTTTAAAACTATCTCGTGAAAGTGTGACAATAACAGAATTGATTGTTGCTCGCGCAGAAGTTGAATGAGGGGAATCATCCATCAGAGCGCCTTCACCAATAAAATCAAACTTACTAAAGATTGATAATCTTTTTTCTCCGCCATATGGAGTTCGTTTGAACAATTCAACTTCGCCTTCATAAATCAAAAAAAGATTTTGGCGAATATTATTTTCATTAAATACCATGCTGTTAATTGGGAAATTTTCAACTTTAACTTTTTCGCAAATTGCTTCAAGTTGTAAATCATTCAATCCTTTAAAAAGCTGAATATGTTTTAAGAATTCTTTAATTACTGTTTTTTCCATTTTTATGCCTTATGTGATAAAATTTACTTTTTAAATTTACTTCTATTTTCATCAGCTAAGAAAATTAAGTTCAGATTTTGATAATTATTTATTGAATCATACAGAATTAATCTAATTTGAATTCCCTTCTCAAATAGCTAAATTTGGCTTCAATTTTCAACAATTATAATATAAAAAATGCGTTATCCTTTTACAGAAATAGAATCGAAATGGCAAAAGTTTTGGGAAGACAATAAAACTTACAACACTGATTTATCGAAGACTGAAAAAAAACTTTATACACTTGTAATGTTTATTTATCCCTCCGGGGCAAAACTTCATATCGGGCATTGGTATAATTACGGACCAACTGATAGCTGGGCACGATTTAAAAAACTTCAAGGCTATAATGTTTTTGAACCGATTGGTTATGATGCTTTTGGTTTGCCTGCTGAAAATAATGCCATTAAATATGGAATTCATCCACAAGACAGCACATTAAAAAATATTGCTGACATTCGTGAACAGCTTAAGAAAATGGGTTGTATGTATGATTGGGATGCAGAGCTGATGACCTGCGATCCCGAATATTACAAATGGAACCAGTGGATCTTTCTTCAAATGTACAAACGCGGATTAGCCTATAGAAAAAACGCACCTGTAAACTGGTGCCCAAATGATCAGACAGTTCTTGCAAATGAGCAAGTTGTTGATGGCTGCTGTGAGAGATGCGGAACAACTGTAATACAGAAAAATCTATATCAATGGTTTTTTAAGATTACAGATTACGCTGAAGAGCTTCTTGATGGACATAATAAAATAGACTGGCCCCATGAAACAATTTTAAAACAGCAAAATTGGATTGGGAAAAGTGAAGGAGCAGAAGTAACTTTTAAAGTTGTGGGTAGTGATGAAATAATAAAAGTTTTCACAACTCGTCCTGATACTTTATTTGGTGTTACCTATGTTGTATTGGCACCGGAACATCCGCTTGTTGATAAAATTACTAAACCAGAATTTAAAGCCGATGTTGATGAATATCGTGAATCAACAAAAAAATTAACTGAGATTGAACGAACCTCAACTGTGAAAGAAAAGACAGGAGTACCAACAGGATCTTATGCAATCAATCCGGTAAACGGAGAAAAAATCCCTGTTTGGATTGCTGATTACGCTTTGATTACTTACGGTACAGGTTGTGTAATGGCTGTTCCTGCTCACGATGAAAGAGATTTTGAGTTTGCAACAAAGTTTAATCTTCCAATCACAAAAGTGATTTTGCAGGATGGAACAAATGAGAATGATGAATTAATTTCTGCTTTTACTGATGTTGGCACGATGATAAATTCAGCACAGTTCAACGGATTACGATCTGACGAAGGGATTACGAAAGTTATAAAATATCTTGAAGAAAATAATTTTGGTAAAGGAAAAATAAATTATCGTCTGCGTGATTGGTTAATTTCCCGTCAGCGTTATTGGGGAACGCCAATTCCAATTATTCATTGCTCAACTTGCGGTGAAGTTCCTGTTGAAGAAAGTGAATTACCAATTGAACTTCCTTACGATGTTGACTTTAAGCTCGGCGGCGAATCTCCGCTTGCACGAAATGAAAAGTATATAAATGTAAAATGTCCAAAGTGCGGCACCGCTGCAAAACGCGATCCTGATACTATGGATACCTTTGTGGATTCATCCTGGTACTACTTGCGTTTTCTTGATCCAAAATTTTCTACATCTGCATTTAATAAAGAGCTTGCAAACAAATGGGCTCCGGTTGATATGTACGTTGGTGGTAAAGAACACTCTGTTATGCATCTTCTTTATGCAAGATTTTTTCATAAGTTTTTAAGGGATATTGGTCTTGTTAACAGCGATGAGCCATTCGCAAAACTTGTACATCAAGGTGTAATCACAAAAGACGGCGCTAAGATGTCTAAGTCCAAAGGCAACGTTGTAAATCCAGATGAGTTTACTTCTAAATACGGCACAGATGTTTTCAGAATGTACTTGATGTTTATGGGTCCTTATGATCAAGGCGGTGATTGGAGTGATAAAGGGATTTCCGGTGTTGAGCGTTTTGTAATTCGTAGTTATGAATTGTTTAATCTGTATTCTGAGATTATCAATCAAACATCTGTAAAAGCCAAATATGATATTTCTGTTTTATCCGATAACGAGAAAAAAATCTATCGCAAATTAAATCAGACATTAAAGAAGTTTGGGGAAGAGATTGAACATTTTAGATTCAATACTGCAATTGCTTCTCTGATGGAACTAATTAACGAACTTAAGGTTTTAGAAAGTTGCAGTAAAGAAATTCAGAGTTATGTTTTGCAAAGATTTGCTTCGATGCTTGCACCAGTTGCACCACATCTTGGGGAGGAATGCTGGCAAATAATAGGAAATGAAAAATCTATCTTCCAGAATCCGGTTGTGTTTGAAGTTGATAAAGATGCATTGATTGAAGATACTGTAAACATTGCCGTTCAGGTTAACGGGAAATTACGTGCAACTATTCCCGCTCCGATGAATAGCGAACAAGATGCAGTTAAACCACTTGTTTTTGCTGATGAAAAAGTAACAAAGTTTACTGATGGCAAAACTATTGTTAAAGAAATATTCGTAAAAAATAAAATTTATAATATAGTCGTAAAATAAAATCGCAATAGAACACGAATGACACGGATTTAACTGATCAACACGAATCAGCGAAAACCAGCGTGATCTGCGTTATCCGTGTTCTATTTCTTAACGAGGAAAAAATGTTAGACATAAAATTTATTCGTGAGAATCCTGAAGTTGTTAAGCAAGGCATTGCAAACAAGAATGATAAAAACAGAATTGATGAACTTCTTGAGCTTGATAAACAGCGTAGAGATATTATTGCTCATGCTGATGAACTGAAATCAAAACGTAATTCTGTTTCTCAGCAAGTTGGACAAATGAAAAAATCCGGACAGGATGCAACAGAAATTATTGCTGAGATGAAACGTGTAGGTGATGAGATTGCTGAGTATGATACAAAGTTAAGATCAATTGAAGAAGAGATTGATACAATTTTACGATTCATTCCTAATCTTCCGCACTCATCTGTTCCAGTTGGAAAATCTGCAGAAGAAAATGTTGAAGTTAGACGCTGGTTACCAGAAGGCTTTAAATTTGAAAATGATTTCAAACCAATGGATCACGTTGAACTTGGAAAGAAATTAAACATCCTTGATTTTGAACGCGGGGCAAAAATAAGCGGCTCCGGTTTTCCAGTTTACAAAGGCAAAGGCGCAACACTTGAGCGTTCGCTAATCAACTTTATGCTGGATTACCATTTACAGAATCACAATTACTCAGAAATTTTTCCACCATTTCTTGTGAACAAAGAATCATTACGCGGAACAGGTCAGCTTCCTAAAATGGAAGAAGATATGTACACGATTGAAAAAGATGGATTGTATGCAATTCCAACCGCGGAAGTACCGATTACAAATATTCATCGTGATGAAATTCTAAGCGAGAAAGAATTACCCATAAAATATGTTGGTTACTCTGCCTGTTTTAGGAGAGAAGCCGGTTCTTATGGAAAAGATTCAAAAGGTTTTTTACGTGTTCATCAATTCAACAAAGTTGAGATGGTTAAATTTGTAAAACCAGAATCATCCTACGATGAATTAGAATTACTCGTAAAAGATGCTGAAGATATTTTGCAGGCGTTAAATATTCCTTACAGAATTTTAATGTTATGTTCCGGGGATTTAAGTTTTTCCGCAGCAAAATGTTATGATATTGAAACATGGTCGCCGGCAGAAAATAAATGGCTGGAAGCATCATCCTGCAGTAACTTT
Source organism: Ignavibacteriaceae bacterium (assembly GCA_041738675.1). Lineage (GTDB taxonomy): Bacteria > Bacteroidota > Ignavibacteria > Ignavibacteriales > Ignavibacteriaceae > IGN3. The sequence continues at coordinate 6,049 of JBGSPH010000055.1, read as the reverse complement.
GAAGATTTCCAGGGACGTCGAGCTAACATCCGTTTTAGAAATGAGCAAACAAAAAAACCTGAGTTCGTTCACACTCTAAATGGCAGCGGTTTAGCAACAAGCAGATTGATGGTTTCACTTTTGGAAACTTATCAAACTCCTGAAGGAAAAATTGTTGTTCCAAAAGTTTTGCATAAATACACTGGGTTTAATGTGATAGATTAAAGTCATGCTGAACTCGTTTCAGCATCTTACAAAAATGCAAAAGATCCCGAAACAAGTTCGGGATGACAATCAATTTAATGATTCAAATCACCCCGAAATATCTTCGGGGTTTTTATATTCGCACAGCGATTGAGCAATAAAAAAAGTATCTTACTCTAAATCAAAATCTTACACTTACTCGTTATAAATGAAAAACCTTTTAACGCTTAAAAAATATTTTATTAAGTACAAAACTAAACTGTTGTGGGGAATGCTTTTTATTCTTATTTCAAATGCGATGACGGTTTATCTCCCAATACTACTTAAAGACTCAATTAACGAAATTCAAAAAAATGCTACATCATCGATTCTTTTAAATTACGCACTTTTGATAGTTGGAACTTCGATCGTAGCCGGTGTTTTCAGATACTTGATTCGCCAAACAATAATTGTAGTATCGCGAGAAATAGAATTCGATTTACGCGGTGATTTTTGGGAACACATTCAAAAACTTCCACTTAAATATTTCCAGAATAATTCAACCGGAAATATTATGTCCCATGCAACCAATGATATAAACGCTGTACGCGGATTCATTGGTCCTGCAGTTATGTACTCAATCGATACCGTAATAAGATTAGCAATCGTTGTTGCTATAATGATATCATTAAATTTTACGCTTACCATTTATGCTTTATTGCCGCTTCCAATTTTATCATATGGAGTTTACAGGGTTGGAAAACTTATTCATGAGAAATACACAAAGATTCAGGAAAATTTTTCTCAACTAACAACTCGTGCACAAGAGAATTTTTCAGGAATACGAGTTATTAAATCTTATGTTCGCGAAGCAAATGAAATAAAAAGATGGAATGAACTTAGTCAGGAATTTCTTCGTAAGAATATGAATTTAGTTCGCATTCAATCTCTTATCATGCCCATTCTAACTATAATTACCGGCATCTCAATCATCGTTGTAATTTGGTTTGGCGGAATCAAGGTTATCGATGGTGAAATGAATCTTGGTGAGATGGCTGCTTTTGTAATGTACTTATCAATATTAATCTGGCCAGTAATTGCTTTTGGTTGGGTAATGAATATTATCCAGCAAGCAGAAGCAAGCATGAAACGATTAAATAAAATCCTTAACGAACCTTATGAAATTCAGGATTCATCTTCAATAGGTTTATCTGTTAAAGAATTAAAAGGTGAAATCGAATTGAGAAATGTTTCCTTCAGGTACTTAGATTCTTTACCTGATGTTTTAAAAGATGTTAATCTTAAAATTCCGGTTGGATCTACGCTTGCGGTTGTAGGACATACTGGTTCCGGTAAAACGAGTTTGATTAATTTAATTCCAAGGCTTTATGATGTTACCACCGGAGATATTTTTGTTGATGGTAAAAATGTAAAAGATATTCCACTTGATGTTTTGCGAACTAATATAGCTGTGGTTCAGCAGGAATCATTCTTGTTCTCAGATTCAGTTTATGGAAACTTATCGTACGGTTTACGCGATACTGATAAACAAAGAGTTGAAGAAGTTTCTCGCATTGCAAACTTTGATAAAGATGTTCAGTCTTTTCCAAATGGATATGATACAGTGGTTGGGGAAAGAGGAATTACTTTTTCCGGCGGGCAGAAACAAAGAGCATCTTTAGCGAGAGCATTAGCTACAAATCCTAAAATATTAATTCTAGATGATTCATTTTCAGCTGTTGATACCCACACAGAAGAAGAGATTTTAAAGAACTTAAAGGAGTTTATGAAGAATAGAACAAGCATAATTATCAGTCATAGAATTTCTACTGTTAAAGATGCTGATAATATTGTTGTTCTTGAAAATGGAAGAATTGCAGAACAAGGCACTCATTCAGAGCTTGTTGGAATGAACGGAATCTATGCTGAATTGCATTACAAACAATTGTTAGAAAAAGAACTTGAAGAACTGAATTAATGGCTGACAATAAACAAGACGATGAAATATTAGGAAAAGCATACGACTCTAAGTTGATGAAACGGCTTCTTACTTACATTAAGCCATACAAGAAGTATGTTATCATCGCAATACTGTTAAACATTTTTGTTGCATCTCTTGGGCCACTTCGTCCTTATCTAACCAAAGTAGCGATTGATGATTACATTGTTCACGCAAATTATCATGGATTGATGATAATCGCTTTATTACTTTTTGGCTCGCTTATACTTCAAGCTGTTGTGCAATATTTTCTAACTTACTATACACAATATCTTGGGCAAAGAACACTTTACGATATCCGCACACAAATTTTTGAACACACACAAAAGCTTGCATTAAAGTATTTTGATAGAACTCCAATTGGCAGAATTGTAACACGCACTACAAATGATGTAGAATCTTTAAGTGAATTATTTTCATCCGGAATTGTAATGGTATTCAGTGATGTTTTTATCATCATCTGGATTTTGGTATTTATGTTCTCGATGGATATTCCACTTTCGCTCGTTACTCTCTCTGTTTTACCTGTCCTTATTTACGGAACATTTCTGTTTAGAAAAAAAGTCAGAGAAACTTACCGCGATGTACGGTTTCATCTTGCAAGATTGAATTCTTATATGCAGGAACACGTAACTGGAATGAGCGTTGTTCAGATTTTTAGAAAAGAAAAAGATGAATTAAATAAGTTTTCAAGTATCAATGCAGATCATCGCGAAGCAAATATTAAATCGATTTTTTATTATGCTCTTTTCTTTCCCGGGGTTGAGTTATTGAGTTCAATTGCAATAGCATTAATTATTTGGTATGGCGGTGGTGAAGTAGTCCAGAGTAATGTTGGTATAGGAGATTTATTTGCATTTATTCAATTTACAGAAATGTTTTTCCGCCCGATTCGTGATCTTTCAGAAAAGTATAACATAATGCAAACATCGATGGCGTCTTCAGAAAGAATCTTTAAACTCTTGGATAACGATACATTTATTAAAAATCCTGAAAACCCGATTAAGCTAAATGGAGTTAAGGGTGATATCCAGTTTAAAGATGTTTGGTTTGCATATGATGATAAAAATTATGTTTTGAAGAATATTAATTTCAGCATCAATCCTGGTGAAACAGTTGCGATTGTTGGTCACACAGGTGCTGGAAAATCAACGCTTATAAATATTCTTACAAGATTTTATGATATAAATAAAGGCTCCGTTTTGTTAGATGGAATTGATATCCGAAAAGTTGATAAGCGTGATTTAAGAAAATATATTTCAATTGTTTTGCAGGATGTTTATCTATTTTCAGGCAGTATAAAATCAAATATAAATATGGATAATCCAGAAATTGGAATGGATAAAATTATTGATGCTGCAAAAACTGTCGGAGCAGATAAATTCATTTCCAATCTTCCAAATCAATACGAAGAAGAAGTAAAAGAGCGCGGTGCAACATTAAGTGTTGGGCAAAAACAATTAATTTCTTTTGCTCGTGCTTTGGCTTATGATCCAAAAATCTTAATTTTAGATGAAGCGACTTCAAGTATTGATACTGAAACAGAACAGTTGATTCAATCTGCAATTGAGAAACTGCTTGTTGGAAGAACAGCAATCGTAATCGCACATAGACTTTCTACGATTCAAAATGCTGATAAAATAATTGTTCTGCACAAAGGTGAAATTAGAGAGATTGGAAACCATCAGGAACTGCTTGCAAAACGCGGCATTTATTTTAAGTTGTATCAACTACAATACAAAGATCAGGAGTTTAGTAAGGCTAACTAATAAAAATACTAAAAGGGAAAACTGAAATGGGAATAATTAAGTTCAACACTCTTGCCCGCCACATTTATGAAGAAGAAAGAAAATACCCACAAGCAACAGGTGAACTATCTGATCTTCTGCATGATCTATCACTCGCAGCAAAAGTAATTTCATTAGAAGTTAACAAAGCTGGGCTTGTTGATATTCTTGGATTCACCGGCGATGAGAATATTCAAGGAGAACAAGTAAAAAAACTTGATGTTTATGCGCACGAGATGATGATAAAAGCGATGGATCACGGCGGACATCTTTGTGTGATGGCTTCTGAAGAAGAGGAGGATATAATTCATATCCCTGAAGAATTCAATATCGGAAAATACGTTCTCCTTTTCGATCCTCTTGATGGTTCATCGAACATTGATGCCAATGTAAGTATAGGAACTATATTTTCAATTTACAGAAGAGTTTCACCTGAAGACGGACCCGGAACCATGGCAGATTGTTTGCAGACAGGAATTAAACAAGTTGCTGCAGGATATATTATTTACGGCTCTAGTACAATTTTTGTTTACACTGCTGGAAATGGTGTTCACGGTTTCACGCTTGATCCTTCGTTTGGTGAATTTATTTTATCACATCCGAATATAATAACTCCCAAAAAATCTAAGATTTACAGTATTAACGAAGGCAATTATCTTTACTGGCATCCAGGATTAAAGAAATATATTAAGTGGCTTCAGGATGAAGATATATCAACAGAGAGACCATATTCATCCCGTTACATTGGTTCAATGGTTTCTGATATTCATCGAAATCTTTTATACGGCGGTATATATATGTACCCTGCTGATTCAAGAAATCCAAAGGGAAAGTTAAGATTAATGTATGAGTGCAATCCAATGGCGTTTATAGTTGAGCAAGCTGGCGGGCGGGCAACGAATGGGAAACAAAGAATGCTTGAAATTAAACCAACTTCTTTGCACGAACGAACACCAATTTTTATTGGAAGTGAAGAAGATGTTTTACTTGTTGAAAAGTTTATGCGCGAGTATGATCCTATTGAGGTGAAATAAAGAATTCTGACTCGTATTAGAAACTAAAATTTATTTAAGAAATACAGCTTTTTTTACAGCAAAAAATTCTTTTGTTTCAATTGAAATGAAGTATACTCCACTAACTAATCCATCAAATGAAATCTTTTCATTGTTCTGACCTGCGTTACGATAATAATTATATTCACTCGCTCGCTCGCCTAATACATTACTAATACAAATTTTGATCTCTGAACTAAGTGGCAGGTTGTAGACAAAATTAACTGTTGAATTAAATGGATTTGGATACAAGGCGTAAACTTCAAAATCTTTTAGTCGAATGGGTATATCTACATCTATACCTACAATAAAATCCATTTGATATAGCCCCTGGCTGCTGGTACCAAAAAATAGATTTCCGTTTTCATCGTATTCGATCTCTCTTACGTTTCCATAGAAGTCATTTGGATAAGAGAGTGAATCTAAACTCTGACCTTTGTCCATAGAATAAATTACATCTTTAATGGTCCCGGCAATTACGTAATTACTTTTTCCATTTACACAGCGAATGGTTCTATGCAAATAATCATTATCCCAATTATTACCATAATCTGTAGAATAATTAATCCCCTTCCCAACTAATAGATCACCCAAAAATATTAAACTATCCATAACAAATAAGTTATTTAATTCAACATAACGACAATTTAAATCTGCCTTAATCAAAAATGTATCACCATTGTCAGTGGAAATGTAGATTTTCCCAATTTCACCAACAGCCCAAATATCACCATTTGTATTTATCTCAATTGCACAGTTTTCTACACCAGTCTTAACAGGTGTAGCAAACCAATTCAACCCATTATTTGTGGTACGAATTAGCCCGGTATCAGTTGCAGCTAATATTGTGTTATTTATTTGTTTAACATTCAGCACAAATGGAGTCTGGCAGATATTTGTCCAGCTTCCACCCATATCAGTTGACTGAAACAATCCACCACCATTTGTTGCTGCAAGTATTTCGCCCTCTGCCGTCGTTTCAACTGCCAGCACTGCCTGCAGTCCTATGTTTTTCCATTCATTTGTCAGCCTATTGTATGATTGGACAC
>JBGSPH010000001.1:0-80009 GCA_041738675.1 Ignavibacteriaceae bacterium | reverse complement strand
ATCGCCGAGAGATAAGCCTTGGTTCTGAAATTGTTTTGCAACGCTCACTACAAATCGGAGGTTTGCTTTTATTAATCTTTCCTGGGCTAATCTATCTCCCTTTTTAATTTTGATGGCGAGTTCAATCTCATCATCGGGAGTGAGAAGATCAACTTTACCGATTTCTTGTAAATACTGGTCTAAAGATTTACTTTCTCGGTTAGTAAATTGCTTTGTGATCTTCAAGCTTTACATCTCCTTAATTATGATTTTAATTTTGTGATATATTATTTTGATCCTTCTAAAAGAAAGATCCGGAATGCTGGTTTTGTAAACGGGAAATATAACACTTAATTGGATAAATGTAAGATAAAAATCTATCCGAACTAAATATTAATTATTTCACCCGATGCTGGAAACTGTACGTTTTTAAAGCCTTTTTGTAATATTTTTTCTCTAAACGGCAGCGCCATATCTTCTTCACCATGCACTAAAAATATGTTTTTTAGCTTGTTTTGATCATTTAGACGCAGGTAATCCAATAATTCCTTTTGATCGGCATGACCAGAAAAGTAATCCATTTTCTTGATTTTAGCCCTAACTTCGTATTCTTCGCCAAAAATGTTAACCTTTTCATTTCCATCCATAATTCTGCGTGCTAAAGTGTGCTCTGCGGCATATCCAACAAATAAAATTAAATTTTTAGGATTACCAATATTATTTGCAAGATGATGTAATATTCTACCACCCTCTGCCATTCCTGATGCAGAGATAATTATCATCGGTCCCTGTTTGTCATTAAGCTCTTTTGATTCTTCAGTTTTCTTTATGTACTTCAATCTGCCAAAGCCAAATGGATCTGTTCCTTCTTCTAAAAAGATGCGACCGGTTTCTCTATCTAAACATTCGGGATGAGAACGGAACACTGCCGTTGCATCAACAGCCATTGGTGAATCAACATAAATGGGAACTTCAGGAATTCTATTTTGATCAAAAAGTTTGTGAAGCATATAAACGATTGTTTGTGTTCTTCCCACCGCAAAAGCTGGAATGATAACTTTTCCGCCTTCATTAATAACTTTGTTTATTGTTGTTGAAAAATCTTCTTCAACTTCTTCGGCTGGTGAATGAAATCTATTTCCATAAGTTGATTCCATTATAAGCACATCAAGATCACGAAGAACATCGGGTGATTTTATTACAGGTGAATCCGGTCTTCCAATATCACCGGAAAATCCAAAATTAATTTTTCTTCCATTGCTTTCTTCTATTTCTAAAAACACTCCCGCAGAACCAAGAATGTGTCCGGCGTCTCTAAAAGTAAAACGAATTCCCGGAAACAAATCAATAGCCCTGTTGTATTGAACGCCCACAAATTGTTCCATTGCTTTCTCAACATCTTCTAATGCATAAAGAGGTTCTATAAGAGCTTCACCCTTTTTTTTCTTTTTCTTATTTACATACTCAATATCTTTTTCCTGCAGATGAGCCGAATCACGAAGCATTATCTGACAGAGATCTACTGTTGCAGAAGTTGCATAAATCAATCCGTCAAATCCATTTTTTACAAGATTAGGTATGTTGCCGCTGTGATCAATGTGTGCGTGCGATAATATCATTACATCTATTTCTGCAGGATTGAATTTGAAGTTTTTATTTTTATCGTAAGTCTCGCTTCGTCTGCCTTGAAATAATCCGCACTCAAGTAAAATCTTTTTACCATTAATGTGAAATAAATGCTGTGAACCCGTTACTGTTTGTGCTCCGCCGATAAATTCTATTTTCAATTTGTACTCCTTAAAGAATTACTAAATTTTTCATTCTTAAAAATTCTGTTTTATTATTCTTTTGATTAAAGCCAGTAATTAATTTATAAACTAATGGTGTTTTTTCTTTCAGCATTTTGATTACATCGGGATGCAGATTTGCTTTGTTGAATGGAACCCGTTTAACATATTCCTGAATCGATCCGGCAATGCGTCCATATTTATATTCATATGTAAAATTACCAAGAGAATCTAACAAAACATTCTTATTGAAAGTATTGGGAACAGAAATATAAAACTCGCTCTTGTCTAGACTAGAATTATTGAACATCTCATTTTCTTCTAAATAACTATATAATTCTTTTGCTGTGTTTATTGCGGGATCAATCAGGGTTATTTTTTTGTGCATAACATCTCTATACACATAACTTCCGTTCTCTTGTAAATTATACAGCTCATCAAGTTTTTGAGCAAAAATATTTTTATAGAATGGATAATGCGTGCAGCCCAGTATTATGGTTTTAAGAGGTTGTGTTGATTTTGAATTTTTTATCTGTTCAAGTAATGAAACAACATTATAGTAAATATAATTTTTTATAGAGTTTAGTTGTATTTCAGTCGGAATGTTTTTTTCACCTGAAAATAAAATTTTATTTTGCGTCCAGTCAAAGTTGTATCGATTTAAAATACTTAAATCAATTTTAGCCTCACTCGATGTTAATGACGGTCCTTTATATTCGTTTCTTATTTCTGTTGCCTGCGTGTTGATATAATCTATCATACCATCAACAGCGCCAGCCAAACCGATTCCTGGCTGCTGATAAATTTGAATTTCCCCATGATAATTATTTGCTGATTTAAATTTATTAATTGCATTCACATACCCGTTCGACAAAACTGTCCCTTCAGTTGCCATTATACCAATACTGCAATTTTCATCTTTTGTTATATTTTCAAAAGCACCTTTAACTCCGGCATTAATAACTCCGATTACCTTAATATCTAACTCTGCCTTTCTTAAAAATTTTTCTATATCTTCCATTCCGTAAGCCGTTGCAGTATTACAAGCAATTACAATTGCTTTTACCGGCAGTTTATCTGTTTTAAAAACTTTATCAGAATGCGATTGATAGTATTTATTACCTATTAGAAACTGAACATCTTTTAAGATATGTTCTTTAAGAACATCTGTTTTGCCAAGTGATGGATAATTACCATAAGGCATATTTGCCTGATCTGCGAGATAAATAAAACACTCGTTTTCAAAATCTAAAACGCCATCAGAACTGTTAGATTGATTTTGATTGTTGAATCCATCAAAATTTACAATCGCATCCATTACTGTCAATCCGCCGGTACCCGAATCAAAAATTCCTATTGGCAGTGTTTTATTTTTTACCTCATAATTTTTTACATTCACATAGAAAAAGTTTGAGGTGTCTGAGAGAATTACTTCGTCGAGATTTTCTTTGGGAGTTTCTGGCTCTGAGTTACAACAAATAAAAAGCAGTGTTGAAAAAAGAAAGACAACGCCTAATATCACTTTTGAATATATCATTTCTGCCTTCTTTGTTTAGCATTTAGATAAATTATAGAAACAGATCTAAATTTTATATTAACAATCGCTTCTATAAATTGAAATATATTAAAAGTAAGTTAATTATTTTCTGAGAAGTTATTACAAAATCTCATTGAAATTATTTGGCTTTAATAATTTATAAAGAAAATTTATTTAAGTTTGAAAAAGTGACGTCTCACTTTTATGAAACCTATAAACGAGCTGTGTGCAAGCGTAACGGATGACAAAACAACCATTAACAAACAAGTAGTTAACACAATTTTTTAACAATTTAAACAAAGTAATTATGATAAATAAATTTCTTTTAATGGTACTGTTTCTATTTTCATCTTTTTCTCTTTTCGCTCAGACATATATTACCAATGTTACCATTGCCGATGTAGAAAACCACAAACTAATTCCCGATCAAACGGTTGTCATAACTGATGATTTGATTAGTAGCATTCAACCCATAAGAAAAGTAAAAATTCCTGAAAATGCTACGTTCATTGATGGCACCGGAAAATACTTGATGCCCGGATTAACGGATGCCCACATTCACTTTTTTCAAAATGGCGGATTATATACACGCCCGGACGTGATTGATTTGCGAAAATACAAGCCCTATCAAGAGGAAATTGATTTGGCAAAATCCGATATGGAACATAAACTTTTAAGATACTTAAAGAACGGCATAACTAACGTTATTGATGTAGGAGCCAATTTACATTTTCTAAAACAACGCAACGACTTTATAAATAACGATTCAGTGCCCTCCATCTACATTGCGGGTCCTTTGTTGACCACCTATGAACCTAAAGTATATGAAAATCTAAATGACGACGAGCCTTTCCATTTAGTGAAAACCGTTGAAGACGGAATCAATGGCGTAAAAATGCAATTACCACTTCAACCGGACTTTATTAAGATTTGGTATATCACACAAGCGGATGGTTTGGGTATAGACGCAAGTGCACGAAAAAATTTGCCAATCATCAAAGCCATTATTGATGAAGCCCATAAAAACAATCTGAAAGTCGCTGTTCATGCCACAGAGCGCATCACCGCGCAATTGGCTGTGGAAAACGGTGCCGACTTTTTAGTACATTTTATTGATGACGAAATCTTAAAAGACGATTTTGTACAATTAATGAAGAAAAATAAAACCATCCTTATCCCTACCTTGATTGTACATTCCGGTTACAACAAGACCTTTGGTCAAAATTTAAATATCAGCACTTATGAACTAGCCAAAGCAGACCCTTACCAATTGGGTTCGTTGTTGGATTTGAAACATTTACCCGACACATCACTTGTTGATAAATATAAAAATTTAACCCTGGCTCAAACCTCAAGTTCAAAACAATCTGATTCCATTGCTAAAGCAAACATTAAAATATTATCTGATGCGGGTGTACTTTTAGCAACCGGAACCGATGCCGGAAACATTGGCACTATGCACGCTTCTTCTTACTTAGCAGAATTACAGGCGATGCAAGAAAGCGGTATGAGCAATTGGCAAATCTTAACGGCTTCCACCATAAATGGTGCAAAAGTTTTAGATAAAGAAAATGAATTTGGAAGCGTCACTATAAACAAAAAAGCCAACCTCGTTCTATTAGACGCCAACCCCATTGAAAATCTTGAAAACCTTACCAAAATTAATCGTGTCATCAACAACGGCATCGTTTTCGATCCAGATGAAATACTGAAAGATACACCAGAAGATTTAGCACAACGCCAGTTAAACGCCTATAATTTACGAAACATCGATGCCTTTTTAGAACCTTATGCAGATGATGTGGAAGTTTATCAATATCCTAACACATTGCAATTCAAAGGAAAAGAAACGATGCGCAAAACCTATTCGCAAATGTTCGAGAATACACCCAATTTACATTGTGAATTAGTAGGGCGGATTGTACAAGGGAATGTGGTCATCGATAAAGAACGTGTACAGTTTGGAGATTCAATCCTTGAGGCTGTTGCGATATATCATATTGAATATGGCAAAATCAAAAAGGTCCATTTTGTTAAATAATGTTTTAAGTGCTGAAAACAGTAGCAGACAAAAACGCCAGCACCCTAACAGCGTGTATGTGGCAACCAGCAGGCAGGTCGAATGTCTGTGCTTTTATGATACCTTTGTGCTAAATGGAATGGTTAGTGATTCCTCCATAGGAGGCCATTCGGAGTATTACGATACTGCACATACATATAAAACGTTTGCGTTCATACTTTGAAGACAGTTTAAACTTGATAGTAGCTGCTAACATTCAAAAATAAAAAACAGGACAGTAATATGAACCGAGGAGCATTTATTTTATCTGCACTTGCTTTATTTCCACTGAGTATTTTAGCTAAAATTAAAAGCAACATTTTTATGAGAACCGATAAAGGATTTAAAGTAAATGCAGGTGATGCAAGATTTGGTGAACACTTCAAAATGAAAGGTGTTACACTGAACACATTAGATATCAAAATCTCCGGGACTGACACTGATAATGATTTGGCGGTGTTTGAACAAACCGGACTTACTCCAAACGGAGGGCCGCCTTTGCACATTCACCCTTTTCAAGACGAGTGGTTTTATGTGATTGATGGAAAATATCTGTTTCAAGTTGGTGATGACAAATATCAAATGAAATCGGGCGACACTATTTTTCTTCCAAGAAATGTTCAACATGCTTTTATTCAATTGACAGAAAAAGGAAAGATGATCGTTTCTTATTTGCCGGCAGGAAAGATGGAAGCATTTTTTAAGGTTACAGACAAATGGACTTCTCCGCCGACAAAAGAAGAAATCGCAAAAGTTTTTGAAGACCATGAAATGAAAGTTGTTGGAGCCCCTCTAACAGTTGATTAATGACAATTATTAAAAGATTTCTAACATACTTGACTGTAAAAGTTCATTAGCATTTTTTAACTAAAAAACCTTAAAACAATTTTTCTAATCGTGGTTGAGTTGCGAATCGTGGTTTCCATTCCCAACGCTTTTTCTAAAGTTTTTCCTATTATTCCGGAGTCGCTGAAATTTTTTCTGCAAAGCCAATATAGCTCAGATTTGTTAAAATGGAATTCATTTGCAGCATCTTGCATAGCTTTAACTTTGTTTTGATTTTCTTTTGACGGAGCACTATCCAGAAATCCTATATATAAACTATTGTTCTCATTGTTCAAGTCTGAATCTTTGAAAGCTTTGTATTCCGAAACAGCTTTAATTTCAGCAATTGTTCTGATAAATGTGGCAACTTTGTATCCAAGAGATTTTTCTAATCCGGCTTCTATTTTCTTTTTTACTGATTCAATACTTTTTGATTTTATTTCAAACACAACATTGCCACTTGAAATAAAGGTTTCAACATTTTCAAAACCCATTTTTTCAAAAAGTTTTTTTAGATGATCCATTTTAACGGTGTGCCCGCCAACGTTTATTGCTTTAAGAAATAAAATAAGTTTTGTCATAATTTAAAATTTAATTGTTAATAAAAAATTATTTACGCAACAAAATAGTTTAACGCTATAAAATTAAAAACCGCCTATCAAAATGTTCTTTATATACAGACCACTATTTGTATTTTAGAATATGATATTTAATTAATTATTCTGGAAAATCTTATGAAATACATTCTAATATTTTTCATCTCTGCCGTTTCGTTGTTCGGACAAGTAAAAGCAGATGATGTTAAATCCTTTACACTAAAGAACGGAATGAAAATTTTTGTTCTTGAAGACAGCTCAATCCCAAATGCAAATATGTACTTCTTTTATAAAGTCGGATCAAGAAATGAATACACAGGTATAACCGGCATTTCACATTTCTTTGAACATATGATGTTTAATGGTGCAAAGAAGTATGGACCAAAAGAGTTTGATCGTGTTATGGAAGCAAACGGCGGATCGAACAACGCATACACTTCTGAAAACATTACCGCTTACACTGATTGGTTTCCATCAAGTTCAATCGAAGTTATGTTTGATCTTGAAGCGGATAGAATTGCAAACTTAAACTTTGATCCCAAAATGATTGAAAGTGAACGTGGTGTGATTCTTTCAGAAAGAAGTACCGGGTTAGAAAATAATCCTTTAGAACAACTCTGGCAGGAGGTACAAGCCACTGCCTATATAGCACATCCATATATGTGGCCTGTAATTGGCTGGGAATCTGATATAAAGAATTGGACAAAAGAAGATTTGGAAAATTATTTTCACACTTACTACGCACCTAACAATTGTGTTGTGGTAATAAGCGGAGATGTAAAATTAGATGAAGTAAAAAAGCTCGCAGAAAAATATTTTGAACCGATTCCTGCGGGACCAAAACCAAGATCACTTCACACAATCGAACCCGAACAGCAAGGTGAGAAACGCGTTTTCGTAAAACGTGAAGTTCCCACACCTTATATAATGATTACTTATCATGTTCCCGAAACCGGAAGTGAAGATTATTATGCACTTGATTTACTAAGCTCCGTTTTATCCGAGGGAGAATCATCACGGCTTTACAACTCGATTATCGATAATCAACAGCTTGCATTAGAGGTTGGAAGTTTTTATCCGGAGGCATTCGATCCTACACTATTTTATTTTTATGGGATTGCTAATGATGGTGTAACTGCAGCACAATTAGAAAAAGCCATTCTTGATGAGGTGGAGAAAATAATTAAAGATGGGATAAGCGAAAGCGAATTGCAAAAAGTTAAAAATCAGAAGTTGATGAGCTTTTACGAAACCACAGAAACAATCAATGGAATGTCTAACACAATAGGTACTTATGAATTGTTTTTTTGCGATTATAAAAAAATGTTTTCTGCACCGGATGATTACAAAAAAGTAACGGCCCAAGAAATTCAAAATGCTGCTGCAAAATATCTTACAAAGCAAAACAGAACGGTTGGTGTTCTGAATACGGAGGAAGTACAATGAAAAGGGTTTCATTAATATTATTTATTAGCATTGTTCTTGTTTCTTTAACAAGCGCGCAATTCAAGCTTCCAAAGTATGAGGTTTTAACACTTGATAACGGGTTGACAATTTATTTAATGGAAAAGAAAGATGTACCAATAATTTCTTTTTCAACAGTATTTGATGCGGGAGCAATTAAAGATGGAGCGCAAAATGGGTTAGCTTCATTCACTGCTGAAGCATTGAAGTTTGGAACTAAGAATTACAACAAAACTCAGATTGATTCGATCTTCAATTTTTATGGCAGTAGCTTAAATACTTATGCACGACTTGATTATTCTGGATTATACACCCAGTTTATGAAGGAAGATATAGACAAGCTTCTTCCTGTTATTAAAGATGTAATAACAAATCCAACCTTTCCTGAAGATGAAATTGTAAGAAGAAAACAACGGTGGATTGCTGAATTAGATCAGGCAAAAGAAAGCCCGCAGCAAGTAATTGGAAATTATTACAATAAGTTTTTATTTCAAGATTCTCCTTATGGAAATCCTGTTGATGGAACAAAAAAAACAATTGAATTAATAGATCGGAAAGCGATTTCATCTTTTTATTTAGAGAATATCAGACCTGAAAATTGTGCTCTGGCTGTTGTTGGAGATTTTAATTCTGATGAAATGAAATCTGAATTAACTAAATATTTTGCTGAGTGGCGAGTTACTTCACCAAGACTTATAAACGACTTAAGAAGCAACAATAAAAAACTAAATGAGCCTGCTGTTTATCTGATCAATAAAGATAACGCAAGAGAAACTACTTTTATGATTGGCGGGCTTGGTGTTCCAATGAACAATCAAGATCAAATTCAGATAGATGTAATCAATACAATTCTTGGCGGCAGATTTACTGCCTGGCTTATTGAAGAATTGCGCACGAATACCGGACTGACTTATAGCGCATGGAGTAGATTTGCAAAATATAGAACCACCGGCACCTTTTATATGACCTCTTTTACTGCAATAAAAACGACTGAACCGGCAATTGATCTTGCATTGAAAACCTACAACAGACTTTTTGAAAAAGGTATTGATGAGGCGACATTAAAATCAGCAAAGAATTATCTTAAGGGCCAGTTTCCACCGAACTATGAAACTGCTGGTTCGCTTGCAGGATTTTTAACTCAAAAATATATTTATGGTTTAGAAGATTCTTACATAAACGATTTTGAAAAAGCTGTTGATGGATTAGCCGTTGAAGGTGCCGCCGAAATAATTAAAAAATACTTTCCTAGGGATAATCTGCATTTTGTGATGATAGGAAAAGCGGATGACATTCGTGAAATAGCAAAGAAATATGGAAAGGTAGTTGAGAAGAATATTTCTGAGGATGGATTTTAGAGTTAAGATTCAAGATCAAGTTTAGGAAACAATTTATAATTAAAGCACGAGAAAATTTTTTTCGTGCTTTTTTATTTGAAGTAAAATACTATTGCATCAACATAAACTTTAATTTTGCTAAGAACGGGATTTTTTGTTGATACTGTTTTATCACCAACTATCTGGTTCCATTCATTTTCAAATAAATTTTCATAATCATAATAAAGCTGAATTGTATAACAATCCGATTCAAGATTACCTTTTTCAAAAATAGTTTGTCCACCGTAATCCCAATCAAATCCTGAAAAAGTAAAATGCTTCCCGTTAAGTTTAACCAAGTCCTTTAATTCCGTCCCAATTTTTACTCCGTTATCTAACTCCCATAATGATTTATCACCATGAATTTCAATCCATTCGGGATTTTTAAAATTTATGGTATCCTTCCATTTTATAAAGAATGATTGCGGAGTGTCTTTAAAGAAAACGGAGCCGACGATTCTTTCCGTACCCTCGGCGTACCATCTTTCAACACGTTCAACATTTTTCTTTCCAACGATTTTAACCAGCTCCGCTTCTGATGTTTTAGAATTTAAAATGCTGTTACCGATACACGGCGTTAATACAAAATCACTTTTCTGTTGTGCGAAGGATGATTGTAAAACTAAAAACACGAGTAATAAAACTATATGCTTCATAAAATTTTCCACAATATAAATTGTAAAACTTTACACCTGCTAAATTATAAATTTCTTTTTTATTCTTTTGATTTTTTCCACTGTTTAAGAAACGAAATAAATTTTTCTTTATCGTAATCTTTATCTTTTTCAAGATCGCCGGTGTTCTGAGAATGTAATAGTTTACCATCGCTATCAAGCACAAAGAAATGCGGATAGCCTTCTACTGCCGGATATTGAGAAAGAAATTTTTCGTTTTTGTTTTCTTTGCTGTAATTAACCTTAACAATAATAAAGTTTTCATCAAGTAATGGTTTTACTTCTCCAGTATCGTGCATAAAAGCATCTATACGGTGGCACCAGATGCACCACTCGCCGCCAACGTCTAAGATAATTCTTTTATTAGTCTCTGTTGCGTTATCTACCGCAATTTTCAAATCACTAAATGGATCTCTGGAAGGATCAAAGTTTAAAGTTGTGTCGCTTGTCTGCGCAATCACCGATATCATTGATATTATACAAAATACAAAAACAGATATTGCGTTTCTCATTCAGCACCTGTAAAAATTGAAAAGTGTTTTTAGAATATTATACAAAATACTTAATCACTAAAAATCCGCCAATAAGTAAAACCGTAAACGCGATTGCAAGCCAGTTAAAATACTTATCAATAAATGATTTTATCTGCGGTCCGAATTTCCATATTAAAAAGGCAACCAGAAAAAACCTTGCACCACGACTTATAACCGATGCCACAATGAACATTAGAATATTAATATTAAATGCACCGGATGAAATGGTTATTATCTTATAAGGAATTGGGGTAAATCCAGCAGTAAAAATTATCCAGAAATCATATTGTTCATACATCCCCTGAATTTTATAAAAAGCTTCCGGTGTAAAAGAAGGGATGTTTGTAAAGAAAAAGTTTGCGATACCCGTAAATTCGTTTGAGGGCGTCCACCACAAAAAATGTCCGATTGCATATCCGGCTAAAGCTCCGAGAACAGAGCCAATTGTACAATTTACCGCAAATTTAAATGCTTTTGCTTGAGCACCAAGCACTAATGCAATTAAAAGAGCATCCGGTGGAATTGGAAAAAATGAGGATTCTGCAAAAGCAAGGATAAACAGAGCAACTGCCCCATATTTTGTGTTAGCCCAGTGAAGGACCCAATCGTAGAGTTTTCGTACAATTTTCAAGAATTACCTAATTTATTTTATGTAAACATAACGAAATATTGATTTTAATTGAAAAATTATCAGGTAAATTTTCACAACTAACCCCATCATTTAGAGCAAAGCATTAGATGATCTCTATAATTTGCTTAAATATAATAAATTAGTTTTTTGAAAGACTTGACAAATTAAAATTTTTGCCTAATTTTATGCAGCCAAATATTTTGGTTCTTAACTATTAACTTTATTCGGAGGTTTGCTATGAAAAAGTTCTTTACGCTTTTGTTTGTATTGTCTCTTTTTTCAATAATGTCCTTTGCGCAAATGCAGGCAGGATTAAAGGCTGGATTAAATATTGCTAATTTATCTGGAGATGATGTTGATAGCCCGGACTCCAAAATGGGGTTTGCTTTCGGCGGATTTTTTATGTATCAGTTTAGCCCGATGTTCGCTATTCAGCCAGAAGCATATTACTCGATGAAGGGCGCAACAGATAAAATGGATTTTGGAGGCGGAACTGTTGATCTAACATATCCCTAGATTATATTGAAATTCCTGTCCTTTTTAAATTCTTGATTCCAGTTCAGGGCTCTGGGGTTAAACCTGCTATTTTTGCTGGTCCTTTTTTAGGCATTAATACAACAGCAAAAGTAAAGGCTGAATATCAGGGAGATTCTCAAGAAGAAGATATAGAGGATACAAAATCTACGGAATTTGGATTACAGTTTGGCGGCGGTATTGGTTTTCCTGTTGGAAAAGGAGAGCTTGGCGTTGATATCAGATATATACTTGGTCTTTCAACTTTAGATGATTCGGCTGATGAGGCTGATGTAAAAAATAATGTTATTAACATAAATTTGTATTACGGTTTTTCCCTATAAACAGTAATTGAACAAATCCCGCTCGCTTTGGGCGGGATTTTTTTGTATGCTTTTTTTACAAGTTGTTTTAATCCCATTATTTGCATAATGGGCTAAGAATTTAATAGCTTTGCAACGGTCTTAACTAACTAATCTCAAACAATTAAAGGATCAATTATGAAACAGTTACTTTCTGTTCTGTTGTTAGCGGTGTTATTTACTGGATTTATCAATGCACAAAGTAAAATGGCTTTTGGATTACAAGCTGGCATTGCAATACCAACGGGAGATTTTGGAGATGCCTATGATATGGGATTCGGTGGACAGGGTAACTTTGCTTACCACATAAACCCCATGCTGGATGTAACAGCTTCGGTTGGTTATTTAACATGGAGCGGTAAGGACGAAGACTATACTTTTGGCTCTGTACCTGTGCTTGTCGGTGTTAGATACTATTTCGGAAAAGATAAATTTAAACCTTACGTTGCCGGTGAATTGGGTATGCACTTTACCTCTTTTGATTATGAATTCTCAGGTGTAAGTTATTCTTCTTCTGATTCTTATTTTGGTTTTGGCGCTGGTGCAGGTTTCCTTTATAAAATGGGTCCAAATCTTGATCTTGACGTAAATGCCAAGTACAACAGCATTTCCACAGAAGGAAGTTCTTCAAGTTACATAAGCGTTATGGCAGGTGTTTTAATAGCCTTATAATAATTTTTTGCTGATTGTTATAAAAGCAGTACTCATAAAGTACTGCTTTTTTATTTTTTAGTAATCATTTTTATATTTTCTAATCCTTATTTTTCCCAAACATTTTTTCAAAGGTTTTAAAATGAAATTCGAACGCAGTGCCGGAATTTTGCTTCACCCAACATCATTACCCGGTAAATATGGAATTGGTGATCTTGGCGATGATGCTTTTAAGTTTGTGGATTTTTTAGAAGGTGCGGGACAAAAACTCTGGCAGGTTTTTCCTCTTGGTCCAACGGGTTATGGTGATTCTCCATATCAGTGCTTTTCTGCTTTTGCGGGAAATCCGAATCTTGTTAGTCCGGATAAGTTGATGGAAGATGGCTTACTTCGTGATCACGATTTACAGAACATCCCCAAGCACAATCCCATATCAATAGACTACGGCGAAATAATTGAGTATAAAAAATCCTTATTAAAAAAATCCTTTACAAACTTTAAACATCATCAGGAAAAGTTTGAAAAAGACTTTAGCAAATTCTGTAAAGAAAATAAAGTATGGTTAGATGACTTTGCTTTTTTTATGGCGGCAAAAGAAGCTCATGGAGGAATTGTCTGGAAAGATTGGGATGAAGGTTTGGTGCTTCGCAAGAAAAAATCTTTAGATGAATGGAAAAAGAAATTAGCAGACGAAATCCTTTATCAGAAATTTGTTCAATTTGTTTTTTTCAAGCAATGGCAAGCTGTAAGAGAGTATGCAAACAGCAAAGGAATAAAAATAATTGGCGATATGCCTATTTTTATTGCTTATGACAGCGCTGATCTGTGGGCAAATAAAGAATTATTTACTGTGGATGAAAAAGGAAATCTTGAAACTGTTGCCGGTGTTCCGCCGGATTATTTTTCTGCAACGGGACAACTCTGGGGAAACCCGCTTTATCGCTGGAAAGAAATGGAGAAAGATGATTTTCTTTGGATGAGAAATCGTTTTGCGCAATTGTTTACTATGGTTGACATCGTTCGCATAGATCACTTTAGAGGATTTGAGGCCTTCTGGGAAATTCCTGGTGATGCGCCAACTGCAGAAACCGGAAAATGGGTTAAAGCTCCTGGACATAAATTATTTAAATCAATCCAAAAACATCTTGGCGATGTTCCAATACTTGCAGAAGATCTTGGTGTAATTACTCCTGCGGTAGAAAAGCTTCGGGATGATTTTGAATTTCCGGGAATGAAAATTCTTCAGTTTGCATTCGGTACCGATATGGAAACCAAATTTTTGCCTCATAACTTTGTACAAAATTGTGTTGTGCTTACAGGCGCACACGATAACGATACTACCCGCGCTTATTTTGAAAAAGCAAAATTAGAGAACAATCACATTTATGACCATGTACAGAAGTATTTAAATTATTTTGGAGATGATATCGTTTACGAATTGATAAGGCTTGCCTATAGATCGGTGGCAAATATTGTTATTGTTCCTATGCAGGATATTTTAAATCTTGACGGTGAAGCCAGAATGAATTTTCCCGGTAAGCTTGGCGGCAACTGGATGTGGCGTTTTACATGGGATCAAATTAAAGATGATCTTCATTTAAAGTATTATGGTTTAGCTCAACTTTATGAGCGACCGCCGAAGCCAAAAAAAGTTGAACCGATAGAAGACTAAATTTTTGATGCCGCCCCAAATGCGGAATCTATATTATTTCAAAGATGGATGCAGGATCAAGTCCGGCATGACAATTAAAATGAATCTCTAAAATAAAATATGAATCAAACTGTTTGAAAAATTAAAAGGAGTGCGAATTGAAAAAAATACTTTTATCAACAATTTTATTAACAGCAATTTTAATTGGATGCGGTAAAAGCGGAGCAAAAGACAATCTTAGCTGGGAAGAAAATCTTGAAACTGCATTACAAAAAGCAAAAGCAGAAAATAAAGCCGTACTTGTTAACTTTACCGGCAGTGACTGGTGCCAATGGTGCATTAGGCTTAGCGATGAGGTGTTTTCAAAATCTGAGTTTGAAGATTATGCTGAAGATAATTTAATTTTAGTTCGTTTAGATTTTCCTCGCAGCATAGAGCAAAGTGCCGAAACCAAATCGTATAATAACCAACTTGCACAACGCTATGGTATTCAGGGTTTTCCAACAGTTTTGTTGTTTAACTCACAAGGAAAGATGGTTTTGCAAACGGGCTATCAGCCTGGCGGACCAGTGAGTTATGTTGAACATTTGAAGAATTCTTTATAACGATTTTTAAGACTGATTTACTAAGCTAAAGTTTCTTTCATTGAATAAATTAATTAAGACCTTTAAACAAAATTAGTTTAATATGTCTTTCTGAACTTGTTTCAGAATATTTCGTTTTTAGTTTTATTAGATGCTGAAATAAATTCAGCATGACAATAAAGAACTTAACTAACTTAGTAAAACAGTCTTCCTGTTCCCGTCCTCTTTATTTGGTTTCATCATTATTCTTTGCAATAAAAAAAAACAAAGCTGTTTTGATTTATCAATAATTTCACTATAATACTATTGGCAAATAGAATAGTACTTGGTATTGATTATAAGGGTTGTTAAAAATTAACAACTAAAACAATAACAATATATGAGGTACTTTCTATGAAAAACTTTTCAGTACTTTTCTTTTTCGTGATTCTTCTTGCACTCATTGGATGTGAAAAGGAAGATTCTTCAATTGTCTCTACATTATCTGACGATATCTCCCTGCAGAAATCGGGAGATATTATTGATGGTCAATACATTGTTATTTTCAATGAAAGATCATCAGGACTAAAGTCCAGAGGACAGGCTTACTCGCAAAATAAAAACCGCGTTAGAGAACAAGCCAAATTATTATTCCAAAAAACTTCTCTTCTACAAAAGCAACTTGGACATGTTTATGCTTCTGCTCTAGAAGGATTTTCTGTCTCGTTAACAAAACAGGAATTTGAATCTTTAAGTAAAAATCCGGATATAAAAATATACCCCGATAGATTTGTAATGCTTGCAAAACCAATTCCCGTTCCTGTTCAACCGCCACAATCTATTCCATACGGTATTGCACGTGTTGGGTATGCTAATTATACAGGAACACATCTTGCCTGGATAATTGATACAGGAATTGATTTGAACCATCCTGATCTTAATGTAAATACATCATTAGCAAAAACATTTGTAACAAGAACTACAACCGCTGAGGATGACAATGGTCATGGAACGCACTGTGCTGGCATTGTTGCTGCAAAAAATAATACAATTGGCGTAATTGGTGTTGCATCAAATGCCTATGTGGTGCCTGTTAAGGTTCTTGATAAAAGAGGTTCCGGCGCGCTATCTACAATAATTGCAGGAGTTGATTATGTTGCGGCAAATTCTACTGCAGGCGATGCTGCAAATTTAAGTCTTGGCGGAAGCGCTTATGATCCAATCGATCAAGCTGTTATTAATTTAGGACTAGGAGGAGTTTTTGTTGCAATGGCAGCAGGCAATGAAAGCGATGATGCAAACAATCATTCGCCGGCAAGAGCAAACGGAGTAAATCTTTATACTGTTTCTGCCTGTGACATAAATGATAACTGGGCAACTTTTTCAAATTACGGAAATCCGCCAATCGATTTTTGTGCTCCTGGTGTAGCCGTTTATTCAACTTATAAAGGAGACAATTATGCTACAATGAGTGGGACTTCAATGGCGGCACCGCATGTTTGTGGTTTATTACTGCTAACAAATGGTCATATTCAGATTGATGGATACGTTAATGGTGATCCGGATGGATACCCTGATCCTATAGCACATAAATAATTTAACAGTATTTAAATAACGAGAGGTTTGAATTTCAAATCTCTCGTTGTTATTCAAATCACCATATCTTTTTATTCATTCTTAATTCCAATCGGTTTTACTAAATTTGCTCACACTAAGTTCAAGTTTATGTTCAAGATTAAAAATTAATATGAGTAAAAAAATAATTGTTATCGGCGCAGGTATTTCAGGGTTAACTACGGCTTATCTTTTATCCAAAAAAGGATTTGATGTAACTATACTGGAAAAAAATAATTCGGTTGGCGGATCGATTGAGAGTGTAATAGAAAACGGATTTCTATTTGACCGCGGACCAAACAGCGCGCTGGAAACAACTCCTGTTATTGGACAAATAATAAAAGAACTTAAGCTTGAACCTGAACTTCTTTACGCGAGTAAGCAAGCAAACAAAAGATATATTCTTAGAGATAACACTCTTCACGCATTACCAATGTCTCCGCCGGGACTTATCAAAACAAAATTGTTTTCTACAAAAGCAAAGTTTCGTTTGATGGCTGAACCTTTTATTGGAAGATCAAATGATGGTTATTATCAAAGTCTTGCTGATTTTGTAAAAAGAAGATTGGGACAGGAATTTCTGGATTATGCTATCAATCCTTTTGTTGCGGGAGTTTATGCTGGCAGGCCCGAAGAGTTGAGTGTAAAATCAGCATTCCCAAAACTATATGCACTTGAAGAAAAATACGGCGGCTTAATTGTTGGAACCGTCAGAAGCATCCGTGAAAGAAAAAAACGAGCTGAAGTTGCAAAGCAATCCGCAAAGATGTTATCATTTAAAAGCGGAATGATCGCGCTTCCAAAAGCTATTGAAAAATACTTTGGTAACAATGTTTTACTTTCAAGCGAAGTTGTTTCTGTTGATAAAATTGAAAAAGGTTTTTCGGTTTCTTATCAACAAAGTGGAACGATAAATAAACTTGATTGCGATGCAGTCTTATCAACTATTCCGTCATACACAGCCAGTGGAATTTTTACTAAGTATGATAAAGAATTTAAAACTCATGCTGATGCAATTTATTATCCCCCTGTTTTAGTTTACTACTTAGTTTATGATAAAAAAAATATTAAACAGGATTTAGATGGATTTGGATTTTTAATTCCTGCTAAAGAAAATAAATTTTTTCTCGGGGCACTGTGGAGTTCAATCATTTTTTCAGACAGAACAGATGAAACAAAGGCAGCATTTACCTTATTTGTTGGCGGTTCAAGAAATCCAGAGTTTCTAAAAGAAGACAGGACTTCTTTATTATTAAAAGTTAGAAAAGAGTTTGAAGCTTTAATGGGCATTACTTCAAATCCGGTTTTTTCATCGGAAAGATTTTGGGAAAAAGCGATTCCGCAGTACAATTTGGGATATGTTGAACACGAAAGATTTTTTGATGATTTTGAAAAACGAAATCCCGGTCTGTTTATAAGCGGTAATTTCCGTGGTGGAATTTCAGTCGGAGATTGCATAAAAAACGCCGCTCTTGTCTGCGACAAGATTAATGTACAATTTACAATGCACAATGTACAATGAAAGTCAAAGAAGAATCTATAAAATACAGCAATGTTATTTTAGAAAAGAGTTTTAATTTCAGCGTGAGAATTTTAAAACTTTATAGGTTTTTGTTAAAAGAAGATCGTTCAATTGAGCCAATTTTAAAACAAAGATTAAGATCAGGAACCTCCATTGGTGCTAATATTACCGAAGCTCAGAATGCTCCTTCTACAAAAGATTTTATTAATAAATTAAATATTGCATTAAAAGAAGCAAGGGAATCAGAATACTGGTTAAATTTATTTAAAGCTTCCGATATTATAAACGAAAAATCTTATAAAAGTTTATTAACAGATTGCAAAGAATTAATTAAACTTCTAACAACAATCATTAAATCGTCAAAAAGTAATTTGAAATAATTGTACATTGTAAATTGTGCACTGTACATTCTAAAAGGAGAATATTTATGGCTCAATATCCTGTAGTCCGTCATCGTCGTTTAAGATACAATCCTCTTGTGCGCGATATGGTAAGAGAAACGGTGCTAACAAAAAATGATTTGATATATCCATTATTTGTTGTGCCCGGAACGAAAATTAAAAATCCGGTTAAATCAATGCCGGGAGTTTTTCAGTTGTCTATTGATGAACTTGTTAAAGAATGTAAAGAAGTATGTGATCTTGGAATTCCGGCCGTAATACTTTTCGGAATTCCAGAACACAAAGATGAAGTTGGTTCAGGCGCTTATGATACAAACGGAATTATTCAGCAGGCAATTCGTGCTATTAAAACAGAGGTAAAAGATTTATTGATCATTACAGATGTTTGTATGTGTGAGTACACATCACACGGGCATTGCGGTGTTTTGCAAGGCGAGGAAATTTTAAATGATGAAACTGTTTCTCTTCTTGCTAAAGAAGCAATATCACATGCTGAAGCAGGTGCAGATATAATTGCACCCTCTGATATGATGGACGGAAGAGTTGCGGCAATAAGAAAAGCTTTGGATTATAAAGGATTTACAAAAATTCCAATTATGAGTTATGCTGCAAAATATTCTTCCGGATTCTATGGACCATTCAGAGATGCCGCAGACTCAACCCCTGCTTTTGGTGATAGAAAATCACATCAGATGGATATAGGAAATATTAACGAAGCTTTGCGTGAAGTTGCCGAAGATATTGAAGAAGGGGCAGATATTGTAATGGTAAAACCCGCCGGACCATATCTTGATGTAATCAGAAAAGTAAAAGATACTTTTGGTATGCCAACTGCTGCCTACCAGGTTAGCGGCGAGTATGCAATGATTAAAGCCGCAGGTGCAAATGGCTGGATTGATGAAGAACGCGTTATGGTTGAAGCTGCGTTTGCAATTAAACGTGCAGGTGCAGATATGTTTTTAACTTACTTTGCTAAGGATTTAGCAAGGTGGATTGATAAAACAAGAAAGTAAACTAGGAAATAATATTTTTATGTGGATAATACTTCGTGTTCTAATTGGTGTGGTGGTTCTGTTTTTATTAGAGTATTACTTTACTAGAAAAGTAAGTCGTGTATTTAAAACACTTTTTCCTGACTATCCAATTAAGAAGAAAAAAACAATTATTTACACTTTTCTGATTTTGCTTAATCTTTATCCGGTAATATTAATTTTTAATGCTATTTATGCTGCGATAACAAAACAATCTGTTGCATTTCCTCAAAATGTTTTTGCAGATTATTTGCTTCTTTATCCGTTTTGGGTTTTAATAATTTTAATACTTCAGGTAAGTGCACTTTTCTTTTTTGTTGATTTATTAAAATTGATTTTTTATCCACTCTACAAAAAGCATAAACATAAACTTTATCGTTTGCAGGTTAAAATTTTCCTGGCTCTCACTGTCTTTTTCATCATTTATATTCCGGCAAGAATTATTTATGATTTTAATACTGTTGAAATAAGAAATGTTGATTACAAAAAGAAAAATCTTCCTAAAGAGTTAGAAGGTTTTAAGATTGCATTTATTTCTGATATTCAGGCAGATAGATATACAGACGGAAAAAGATTAACCCGTTATGTTGATAAGATAAATGAACAGAATCCCGATATCGTTTTAATTGCAGGAGACGTTATTACCTCATCTCCTGATTATATTAAAACTGCCGCAGAATATATTGGGAAAATAAAATCAACACACGGAACTTTTTCCTGTGTTGGAGATCATGATAATTGGGCATACAGAAAGGATTACATTAGAAGTCTGCGAGAAATTACAGAAGCACTAAATCAATACAGGGTTGAAATGCCCGATAACGAATTACGTTTTATAGAAATTGATTCTTCAAGAATTGGAATTACTTTTATTACAAACACCTATGTTTCCGATATTTCTGAGACAACACTTCAAAACGTTGCCTCATCTAACAATGCAGAATTTAAAATATTTCTAACACATCAGCCACAGGAATTTTTAATTAACAGTGCTGTCAAAAATAATTACGATCTCTTTCTTGCCGGGCATACTCATGGCGGACAAATAACTTTAGTTTTTCCATTTATTCAGCTTACACCGACTTTAATTGAAACAAGATATGTTAAAGGGGATTTTTATTTTAATGACATGCTGGCTGTTGTTTGCGGCGGATTGGGAATGTCGCTCGCACCGATTAGATACAACTCTACCCCGGAAATTGTTATTATAACATTAAAAAATAAATAATCAATAAAAGATTGTTCTAGGGGCCTCTTATGAACGTAAATAAAAATTTAAGATTGTTTGTGGCTCTAAAAGATTTTATAAAAGATCGCTTTAATCTTGAAGAAGATAAAGCCAACGAAAGTGAAATCATTGAGGCAATCAAGAAGGGTGTTGAGTTTCGTGGTATAAATCTTTGGGTGCTTATCTTCGCAACTTTCATTGCTTCAATCGGGCTAAACGTTAATTCAACCGCGGTTATTATTGGTGCAATGCTCATATCTCCGCTTATGGGGCCAATAATGGGGATTGGTTTAGGCATAGGAATCAATGATTTTGATCTAATCAAAAGAGCTTATAAGAATCTTGCAATTGCAACCGTTATCGGTGTTGCTACTTCCACGATTTACTTTTTGATTAGCCCCATCAGCGATGCTCAATCTGAACTACTTGCTCGAACTACCCCAACTATTTGGGACGTAATGATCGCCCTGTTTGGCGGTTTAGCGGGAATCGTAGCAACAACACGGAAAAGTATTAGCAATGTTATTCCGGGCGTTGCTATTGCTACAGCACTAATGCCCCCATTGTGTACGGCAGGATTTGGATTGGCGACAGGTAATTTTTATTTCTTCTTCGGTGCTTTCTATCTTTATTTCATTAATAGTGTTTTCATAAGTTTATCTTCATTTATAATTGTAAGGTTTTTAAAGTTTCAGAAAAAAACTCTTCTCGATAGCTCAAGAGAAAAAAGAGTAAGAAAATACATACTTATTGTGGTTACGATAACAGTTATCCCAAGTATTGTTATGGCTTACAATATTGTTACAAGAAGTCTTGTTGAAAAAAAGATACAGCAGTTTGTAAATAATGAATTGACTTTTGATAATGCCCAGCTTATAAGCAAAAATTTTAAAAAGGTTGACGATAAAAATGTTTTAGAGATTTTTCTTCTCGGTGAAGTAATTTCTAATGACGTGATCTCCAATGTGAAAAATAAATTAAAAAATTATGGGCTTGCCGATATTGAGTTAAAAGTAAAACAGGGTGTTGGTGATAATATTAAGCAGGATATGTCTTCTTTAAGAGTTGGTGTTATAGAAGATCTTTACCGAAAAAACGAAGAGATAATAAAAAACAAAGATAAAAAGATATCTCTTCTTGAAAACGAAATTAACCGGCTTAAATTAGAATCCTTTCCCGTGGTGGATATTTCTACCGAAATAAAGGCATTGAACAAAAATCTCGTTGAGTTTACTATCAGCAAAAACATTTATACCGATTTTGCAAAACAAAAAACTGATACCCTGGCCTTTGCTTATGCAAAATTTAACAAGAGACCAACGGCATCGGAATTAAAATCTTTAAAAGAATGGCTCTCTGCGCGCACAAAAAATGATAACATTAAACTTATTGTTCAATAAAATATGACAAAACTAATTTTATCTGAAATTCATATTTATCCAATTAAATCCCTTGGCGGAATAAGTGTTGATTCCGCAATTGTAGAAGAGCGCGGATTAAAATATGATCGCCGCTACTTGCTTGTTGATGAGAATAATATCTTTATGACTCAGCGTGATTTTCCTCAGTTGGCATTTTTAAAATTATCGTTTAGCGAAAAAGGTTTTAAGGTATTAAATACTCAAAATAATTCTCACACTATTATTCCGTTTGAATCTGACTCTAAAGAAAATCTTTCGGTTACAATTTGGGATGATGTTTGCACAGCAGTTAAGCTTGGTAATGATTTTGATGATTGGTTTTCTAATGCTGTTGGTAAGAAGTGCTCACTTGTTTATATGCCTGATTTTGAAAAAAGAATTGTTGAAAAGAGGTATGTAAACGATGAGCATATTGTGAGTTTTGCCGATGCCTATCCTTTTTTAATTATTGGACAATCATCTTTAGATGATTTAAATTCGAGATTAGACAAACCTCTACCAATTAATCGCTTTAGAACAAACTTTGTATTTACCGGCGGCAGACCCTATGAAGAAGATAACTGGAAAGACTTTAAAATTGGAAATTTATCCTTTAAAGCTGTAAAGCCTTGTCCAAGATGTGTAATCACAACAACAAACCAAGACACAGCAGAAAGAAACGTTGAGCCCTTAAAAACTCTTTCAAAATACAGAACAGTTAATAACAAAGTTATGTTTGGAATGAACTTGGTTTGTAAACAGACGGGCAACATTTCTGTCGGAAACAAAATAGAAATTATTTAACAACCTTTTTCTCATTGGTCATTATTTTAGTTCTTCATTAGACCCGTTAAAAACATTTTCCTTAATTACTTTTTACCCTTCATCATATATTCCTTGTACTATCTTAATTTAAGAATCATGTTACCAGTGTAATTTATTTATTAACTGAATACTTAGGAGAAACCGATGAAAAAGTTAATGCTTGTTTATGTTCTTCTCATAACCGTCATTTTATTTAGCGCAATTCTGTATTCGCAGCCCGTCCCAATGCGTTCAATAAAAATGAATGAGAACCAAATATCCGAAAACCTTTTAACAGGAATAAACTCTAATAACAAAGGACTTTGTGCATCCAGCACATATCTGATTGGCGAACTTTGCTGTAAAAAGGGAGTTATACCATTGCTTGCACTTTTACACACTTCAGAGTGTGAAGAGATAAGAATTTTAGCCGCACTTTCTCTATGTAAAATTGGAGACGCTCGGGGAATATTTGCTGTAAAGCGTGCCGCTTTATTTGATGAAAGCCAGCGAGTTAAAAGGCTTTGCGATTTGTTTTATAAAGCCACTGTTTCGGGAAAAGTTTCAGTTACACAATTTTCAGAAATTGGATAGCTGAGCAAAACTACCTTTAATATTTAGAAAAATGAATTTAACTTAAGGACAAGAATATATTCTATTATAAAATTATCTGCTGTCCTTAAGATGTACTTATTAAAACAATTATTTTTCTGTTTCCTCTTGTTCACAACCGGAAATCTGATTGCACAAGTACCAGAACCATATGGCTGGACTAAACTGAAATCACCAACGAATGAAACATTAAGAAGACTTTATTTTGTTGATCAAAACAATGGCTGGGCTGTTAGTCTTGGCGGTAAAATAATTAATACAACAGATTCCGGAAATAACTGGAACATTCAAAACAGCACAGTAATCACTCCCGTTGTTGATATATTTTTTATAAACCCGAATCGTGGCTGGGCAATAACATATCCATCTGAACCGCCTTTTGGAACTTCCATTCTAACCACAACAAATGGTGGTAATAATTGGATTAAAGACTCTGTTTTTTTTCAAAACGAAATTTTTTCTACAATATTTTTTCTTGATGAAAACGCGGGATTCATCGGCGGCAATGGAATTAAAAAAACTACTAACGGCGGATTAACATGGATAAACGCATTCATTGAGCCGGACGGAGTTTCAACTTTACCAATAAATAAATTTTCATTTTATAGTAAAACGTTCGGATATGCCTGTGGTGGAAGAGTTGATATTGCCGGAGTTATTTGGCGAACCACAGATGGCGGAAATAATTGGACATCAATTGGGCTAAGTCCTGACCAAATTTATGATGTGTATGTTGTTGATTCTTTAAATGCAATCTCATTATCCGGTGATCCAGAATTACTTTATCCAATTGCAATTATAAAGACAACAGATGCCGGCATTAGCTGGAGTTTTACTGATCTGCCCTTTTTCGGAATATCATTTGCAATCGATTTTCTTGATGATAAAGAGGGCTGGTCTGCTGCGGGTTACAAATTTTTAGCATCAAACGATGGCGGGGAGACCTGGGTTGAACAATTTATTTTTGACAGCACAATTGTTTATGATCTTCAGTTTGTTGATAAATACACCGGCTTTGCTTGTGGGCAAGGTGGTGTGCTTTTAAGGTATGTTTCTCCCGAAAGAGATTTGCCCGAGAAACCTGTGTTTCAGATTTTACAAAACTATCCCAACCCGTTTACAGAAAAAACGACATACGTTGTTTCTGTGATAACTACTGATTTTGATTTGCCAGCAAGAGCAGAAATAAAGTTATATGATATTCTTGGCAACGAACTGTTAACTTTGGTTGATCAGGATTTCTACTCCGGTTTTTATGAATTTACTTTTGCTCCCTCGAAGGAACATAAAAATATCTCCAGCGGTGTTTATTTTTTAACTTTGATTTCGAGGGATATTAAACAAACAATGAAAATATTATATATAAAGTGAGTTTTATGAAAAACGAAATCTCCTTTCCGCAATCAACAATAAAATTTTTAACTGCGCTTTCTAAAAACAACAACAAAGAGTGGTTTGAAAAAAATCGTGTAAGATATGATTTTGAATTACTCCAGCCCGCAGTACAATTTGTAATTGATCTTGGTGAAAAACTTTCTGAATTATCTCCAAACATTTTGGCTATACCCAAAGTAGATAAATCAATCTTTCGTCTTTATCGTGATGTTAGATTTAGCAAGAACAAAGCACCATTCAAAACTAATCTTGGTTTGTACTTTTGGGAAGGGAGCGGAAAGAAAATGGAATGCTCCGGTCTTTATTTTCATATCGAACCAAAACTATTTTTTCTTGGTGCCGGAATGTATCAATTCACAAAGGATCGATTAAAAAAATATCGTGAGATTGTTTCCGATCCAGCAAAGGGAAAAGAATTATCTGCTATTGTAAATAAACTTCTGAAGAGCAAAAAATATCAACTTGGCGGCAAAACATACAAGAAATCTCCACGCGGATTTGATCCGAACTACAAATACAACGAACTGCTTTTACATAGTGGTTTTTATTTTTACTATGAAAGTAAAAATTTTACCGAGCTTACAAAAAAAGATCCTGTTATAGCTTCTTATAAAATATTTAAAGAAATGTTTCCTCTACATAGGTGGTTTGTAGAAAATCTTATTTAGGCTTGATTTTCTGATAAAAATTCTTATCTTGCAATAAAATTCATATCCTAAACGTGGTTGGTTTGTAGTTTGTATTCTTGTCATTACCGTGAAAACGGTAATCTAAATTTTTTTAGTAAAATGGATTCCCTTTTTCGTGGGAATGACAGACAAGAAAAATATCCCAATTAAGACAATCTGCAAACAACCCGCAAATTAGAAAGGAGATGACGTATGAAGTACAATTCATTTATGCTTCGCAACTTCAGAAACATCCCCCAGATACAATCAGTTTCTTCAGAAATTATTGATGCAATTGAAATTGTAGGTTCTGTTCTTCCATTCAAAGCCAATAATTACGTTGTAGATAATCTTATTGATTGGAATAACGTTCCTGATGATCCGATGTTCAAACTAACATTTCCGCAAAAGGACATGCTTATTCCCGCACATTATCAGGACATGAAATCGGTAATCAAAAATGGAGCGGATAAGGCAGCAATAAAAGAAGCTGCAAATAAAATAAGGCTTACATTAAATCCGCATCCTGCCGGACAGCTTGAACACAATGTTCCCATGATCGAAGGAGAAAAACTTTTTGGAATGCAGCACAAGTATCGCCAAACATTATTGTTTTTTCCGAGTCAGGGACAAACGTGCCATGCATACTGTACCTTCTGTTTCCGATGGCCCCAGTTTGTTGGAATGGAAGATTTAAAGTTCGCATCGAAAGAAGCAGAGATGCTTGTTAAATACGTTAAAGAGCATACCGAAGTTTCCGATGTTTTATTTACTGGCGGCGATCCGTTAATAATGAAAACAAAGCATCTCGAAACTTACATTCGCCCTTTGTTAGAGGCGAATATTCCAAACCTTAGAAATATAAGAATAGGCACAAAAGCACTTGGTTTTTGGCCATACAGATTTTTAACGGATGATGATGCTAATGATTTGCTTAATCTATTTGATAACGTTAAACGCGCTGGTAAGCATCTTGCATTAATGGCTCACTTCAATCATCCCATTGAGCTTAGCACAGACGCTGTGGCCGAGG
This sequence comes from Ignavibacteriaceae bacterium, assembly GCA_041738675.1. GTDB lineage: Bacteria > Bacteroidota > Ignavibacteria > Ignavibacteriales > Ignavibacteriaceae > IGN3. The sequence continues at coordinate 53,100 of JBGSPH010000001.1, read as the reverse complement.
CAATAAAAAGTATTCTTAAAACGGGTGCTGTAATAAGAACTCAATCGCCTGTGCTAAAACATATAAATGATTCTTCTGAAATTTGGGCAGATATGCTGAAGAAGCAGGTTGCTCTTGGGTGTGTACCTTATTACATGTTTGTTGCAAGAAATACTGGCGCTCAGCACTATTTTTCTATTCCGCTTATTGAAGCATGGAAAATATTTAGAGAAGCATACCAATCCGTTAGTGGTATTTGCAGAACTTTACGCGGGCCCAGCATGTCCTGTCTGCCAGGCAAGGTTCAGATACTTGGCGTTGCTGATGTTAAAGATGAAAAAGTAATGGTCTTTAGAATGATTCAAGGAAGAAATCCAAATTGGGCAGCACGCCCATTTTTTGCTAAATTTGATGAAGATGCAATTTGGTACACAGATCTTAAGCCTGCATTTGATGAAGAAAAGTTTTTCTTTACCGATGAGCTGAATGAAATTTTAACTCCAGCAGAAGTAGAAAGTGATTTTGAGTAAAAGTAATATTAACGGTAAAAACTATTTTGATATAAGCCTAAACCTGAATGTTCGGGGCGCCCCTTTATCTGCAACTTTGCTGATAAATGAAATCTCTAATAGATTAATTAGCGAAGGAAAAAAAGTTTATAAGCTTGGATTAGGACAATCCCCTTTTCCTGTTCCTCAAATGGTGGTTGATGAATTAAAAGTAAATGCACATCAAAAAAATTATTTGCCTGTTAAGGGTTTGCCAGAATTAAGAAGTGCTGTTGCAGACTATCACTCCCGAAGAAATAATATCCAGCGTAATGCAGAGAACGTTCTCATTGGGCCGGGCTCAAAAGAATTGATGTTTCTTCTTCAGTTTGTCTATTACGGTGATCTGGTTATTCCAACACCCAGCTGGGTTTCTTATGCACCTCAGGCAAAATTTATAGGAAGAAATGTTGAATGGTTAAACACAACTGAAAAAAATAAATGGCGAATTGCATCGCAGGATTTAGAAAATCTTTGTAAGCGTGATCCAGAGAAACCAAGAATTGTAATACTTAATTATCCTTCCAATCCAACAGGGGCGACTTACTCAGTAAATGAGTTAAAAGAATTGGCGCATGTTGCAAAAAAATATCGTATTGTTTTGCTTTCAGATGAAATTTATGGCGAACTTACCTTTGATGGCAAACATATTTCAATTGCTAAATTTTACCCAGAGGGGACAATAATATCCAGCGGATTAAGCAAGTGGTGCGGTGCCGGTGGCTGGCGCTTGGGTACGTTTACATTTCCCTCCTCACTAAATTGGCTGCTTGAAGCAATGTCATCTATGGCTAGCGAAACTTTTACCTCAACAAGTGCTCCTATTCAATATGCTGCTGTATCTGCGTTCCGGGGCGGAATCAGCATTGAAAGATATCTTAATAATGCTCGAAGAGTTTTAAAATCCTTGGGTTTATCAATACACAAAAAACTCGATAAGTCTGGAATCGTTGCACCGAAACCTGAGGGTGGGTTTTATTTGTTTTGCAATTTTAATAAATATGCTGTCAAGCTTAAGAAGATTGGGATTACAAATAGTCCACAGCTCGTACAAAAACTTTTGGAAGATACTGGTGTTGCGTTACTACCTGGTAGTGTTTTCGGAAGACCGGAAAATGAATTGACTGCCCGGCTTGCGTATGTTGATTTTGATGGTGCAAGAGCATTGGCCGCAGCAGAAATGCTACCGCTTTACAAAACTCCGGATGATGATTTTTTAAATACAAATTGTTCCCACATAATAGAAGCTGTTGATTTAATCTGCAGGTGGGTAAAAGATTTGTAGATTTACTATTCTTGTTTACTTGCCGTTCAAAAAAAATTTTTTCCGCTCAGCACACCTTTTATAAAAATAAGTTGGATAATGAGTAATTTTATTCGTCATTTTATTGTACCAATAATAATTATTTGTTTAAATGACATTTGGCCTAGCATTAATTAATTTTTAACCTATATAAGGGCATAGACTTATGAAAACGCTTACTGTTTATTTTTTGTTTTTATTCTTTTCGGGTGTTAGCAATATTTATGGACAGATAAATGCAAGAATGTTTCAATATCCGGATATTTCCCAAACACACATTTCTTTTACTTACGGCGGAGATGTTTGGGTTGTTTCAAAAGATGGTGGCACCGCTAACAAACTTACTTCTGCTAGGGGCACTGAGTTGCTTGCAAGATTTTCTCCCGATGGAAAACAAATTGCATTTAGCGGAAATTACAATGGAAACATAGATGTTTACGTTATGCCTTCTCTTGGTGGTTTGCCAAAAAGAATTACTCATCATGGAATGACTGATAGATTGATAGATTGGTATCCCGATGGAAACAATTTACTTTTTGCCTCTTCGCGAGAAAGCGGTAAACAAAGATTTAATCAGTTTTACAAAGTTTCTAAATCTGGTGGATTGCCCGAAAAGCTTCCTTTACCTTACGGTGAGTTTGGCGTAATTTCTCCCGACGGAAAACTAATTGCTTATACACCTAAATCTCGTGCGTTCCGAACCTGGAAAAGATATCAAGGTGGAATGGCAACTGACATTTTTATTTTTAACCTTGAAAATAATGCCTCAGAAAATATTACAAATAATACTGTCAATGATGAATTTCCGATGTGGACCGAAAACAAAATTTATTTTCTATCTGATCGGGGCGAGAATAAAAGAAACAATATCTGGTGCTACGATCTTTCCACTAAGCAAACAAAACAGATAACAAACTTTGATAAGTTTGATATTCGCTTTCCTTCGATTGGAAAGAATGAAATAGTTTTTGAAGCCGGTGGATTGCTTTATTTGCTTGATCTTACAACAGAAAAATATCGTGAAGTAAAAATTAATGTTGTAACGGATGAATCAACTTTGCTTACAAGAAATGAAAATGTTGAAAAAATGATTCGGAATTTTTCTTTATCATATAACGGCAAACGAACTCTTTTTGAAGCAAGGGGTGAAATTTTTTCTGTGCCAACAGAAAACGGACCTGTTATTAATCTTACACAATCATCGGGAGTTGCAGAAAGATATCCCGCCTATTCTCCAAATGGAAAATACGCAGCCTATTTCAGCGATCGATCCGGAGAATATGAATTAGCTATCAGAGATCTTGAAAAGCCTTCTCAAGAAAAAACATTAACCTCTCTTGGAGAGGGTTATAGATATAAATTGTTTTGGTCGCCGAATAGTAAAGCACTTGCGTTTATTGATCAAACAATGACCGTTTCTATTTATGATTTGGATAAAGATAAAACAATTAAGGTTGATCAAAATAAATGGATGTACGAAGGTGATCTTCAAAACTTTTCTGTAAGCTGGTCTTCAGACAGCAGATACATTGCTTATGGAAAAGAGCTGAACAGCAGAACAACTGCAATTGCGATCTTCGATACAAAAGAGGAAAAAAATCATCAAATTACTTCGGGATATTACAATGATTTAAAACCTGTTTTTGATCCCGCGGGTAAATATTTATACTTCTTAACCAACAGAAGTTTTAAACCTGTTTATGGTGATTTTGAAGGAACATGGACATATCCAAATTCAATTCAACTTGCTGTTGTAACTTTAACTAAAGATATGCCATCTCCGCTTGCTCCAAAAAATGATTCAAGTGTGGTGAAGAAAGATGATGTAAAAAAGGATGGTGAGAAAAAAGATGAAAAGAAGGATGACAAAAAAGATGAGTCCAACGTAAAAGAAGTAAAAATTGATTTTGATGGTTTTGAACAGCGTGTAGTAATTCTTCCGCCAACTGCCGGTAATTATGGAAACATTGCTGCTGTTACAGGAAAAGTGATTTATCATCGCGCACCAAACAGTGGTTCGGCAGATAAAAAAAGACCTGTTGTTTATTTTGATTTTGATAAGCTGGAAGAAAAAACAATTGTTGATGATGCAGATGTCTTTCAAATTTCTGCGGATGAAAAAAAGATTATCGTTGCAAAACAAAATTCCTTTTCTGTAGTGGATATTTCGCCTGATCAGAAACTGGATAAAAAACTTCCTACAAATCAACTTGAAATGACAGTTGTACCGCGCGAAGAGTGGAAACAAATCTTTTCTGATGTTTGGCGATTGCAGCGTGATTTCTTTTATGATAAGAACATGCATGGTGTTGATTGGAATGCAATGAAAAAACTATATGGCGATCTAATTGATAACGCTGTAACTCGTGGTGATGTAAACTTTATTATTGGAGAATTAATTTCTGAATTAAATGCTTCACACACTTATCGCGGCGGCGGCGATGATGAAACTCCGTTGCAAAGACAGGTTGGTTATCTTGGCGTTGATTGGGAATTAAATAATGGTGCTTATAAAATTAAGAGAATTGTTAACGGAGCAGATTGGGATACTGAGGTTCGTTCCCCGCTTCTTGCTTCAGGATTGAAAATTAAGGAGGGCAATTATGTTCTTGCTGTCAACGGCGTTTCGATTGATGTGAATAAAGATCCATGGTCAGCTTTTGAAGGTTTGGCGGACAAAACTATTGAGCTAACTGTTAACGATAAACCATCTATGGATGGTGCATGGAATATTATAGCTAAAACATTAAGTGATGAAACAAGATTAAGAAATCTTGAGTGGATTGAATCAAACAGAAAAAGAGTTGATGAAGCAACCGGTGGAAAAATCGGTTATGTTTATGTTCCAAGCACCGGCATTGATGGACAAGATGAATTAGTAAGACAGTTTGCCGCGCAGTTTACCAAAGAAGGATTAATCATCGATGAAAGATTTAACAATGGCGGACAAATTCCTGATCGCTTTGTTGAGCTGCTTAACAGAAAACCTTTAGCATTTTGGGCAGTAAGAGATGGGGCAACATGGCAATGGCCCCCGGTCGCTAATTTTGGTCCAAAGGTTATGTTGATAAATGGCTGGAGTGGTTCCGGTGGTGATGCGTTTCCTGATTATTTCCGTAAAGCTGGGCTTGGTCCTTTGATAGGTTCCAGAACCTGGGGCGGATTAATCGGGATTACGGGCGCGCCAACTTTAATTGATGGCGGAAATGTAACTGTCCCAACCTTTAGAATGTACGATCCCGATGGCAAGTGGTTTAAAGAAGGGCATGGCGTTGATCCGGATATTGAAGTACTCGAAGATCCAACAACATTATCAAAAGGTGTTGATGTACAGCTTGAAAAAGCAATCGAAGAGGTAATGCGATTGCACAAACTAAATCCACCTGTAAATCCTAAACAACCTCCATACGAAAAGAGATAAATATATTTGTTGTGTTATTCCAGGCTTGACCCGGAATCTATTTTTTGCTAAATAATTTATTTAAAGGCGATCAAAAACGGTCGCCTTTTTTCATAATCTGTTAACATTCATTTTATTATCTTGCAAACAAAAATCAATCGGAATATTTAAATGATCTATAGATTCTTAAGTAGAATTGCTCTTGTGCTTTTTATTAGTATTTCTGCGTTTGCACAAACTGTAACTATTAAAATTATTGAAACCTCCGATGTACATGGTGCAATTTTTCCTTATGATCTTAAAGAAAATAAAGAAACAAACTCTTCACTTGCAAGAGTTACAACTTATCTAAAAGAACAGCGTGCCGATTCAAATCAAATCGTTTTTCTTTTAGATAATGGAGATATTCTTCAGGGCGATCCTGTTGTTTACTATTACAATTTTGAAAAAACGGACACAGTTCATCTTTATGCTGATGTTATGAATTTTATGAAATACGATGCGGGTACAGTTGGTAATCACGATATTGAAACCGGACATGATGTTTATGATAAGTTTAATAAAGAATTAAATTTTCCGTGGCTAGCTGCCAATGCTATAAACACAGAAACAAATCAACCATACTTTAAACCCTACACAACGGTAGAGCGTGGTGGGGTTAAAATTGCAATACTAGGTTTGATTACCCCGGCAATTCCGCAATGGCTTCCGGAAAAGATATGGAGCGGAATGCGATTTGATGATATGATTGAAACAGCTCAAAAATTAATTAAGAAAATAAGAGAAACTGAGCAGCCTGATTTAATGATTGGTTTGTTTCATGCCGGCGTTGATTATACATACAATGATCAAAATGAAAACACATACAAAAATGAAAATGCTTCTAAACTTGTTGCCGAAAAAGTTGAGGGTTTAGATGTTGTGTTTGTTGGCCACGATCATGCAGGGTGGAACTTTAAAACTAAAAGTCCTACCGGAAAGGATGTTTTAATTCTTGGAACAACTGCCGGTGCACGTAATGTTGCAGTTGCAAATTATGTTTTAAAATATGATAAGATGTGCATGATTTACGATAAGAAAGAAATTAAAGGCGAACTTGTTGATATGAAAAACTATGCGCCGGATGCTGAGTTTATGAATCGATACAAAAATAATTTTGAAGAAGCTAAGAATTATGTTTCTCGTCCTGTTGGAGAATTTACAGAAATTATTTCCTCTCGCGATGCAATGTTTGGTCCATCAAAGTTTGTTGATTTAATACACACAATTCAACTTGATCTTACGGTGGCTGATGTTTCTTTTTCTGCACCTCTTTCGTTCAACGCAAAGATAGATAAAGGAACCGTATACGTAAAAGATATGTTCGATCTTTACAGATATGAAAACCTACTTTACACAATGGAATTGACCGGACAGGAAATAGAAGACTATCTGGAATTTTCATACGGCAACTGGTTTAATCAAATGAAGACTGAAAATGATCATCTTCTTAAATTTAAACTTGATGAAACCGGAAGTATTAAATATTCTGAACGAACAAAATCTCCCGAACTTGAAGAGCGTTACTATAATTATGAATCAGCCGCTGGAATTGATTATGTTGTTGATATAACAAAACCCTTTGGTGCGAGAGTTAACATTAATAATTTTTCTAATGGAAACGATTTTGATCTTAATAAAAAATATAAGGTAGCGGTTAATTCATATCGTGGCAATGGTGGAGGTGGGCACTTAACCCGTGGAGCAAAAATTCCAAGCGAAGAATTATCAAATCGTATTATCAACTCAACAGAAAAAGATTTAAGATTCTATCTTATGAAATGGATTGAGAAAGAAAAAATTGTTACTCCAAAATTAATTGGCAACTGGAAAGTTGAACCTAAAAATTTTTGGCAAACAGGCAAACAAAAAGATTATCAAATATTATTTAAATAAACACAACTGTACACTGATCTTTATGATGAGACTGATCATTTAAGATCATAAAGAATCATAATAATCCGCGTACTATTTCTTAAAGGAAATCATGAACACAACAAAAAGCACACAGTTATTCGCAAAAGCAAAAAAATATATTCCGGGCGGAGTAAACTCTCCTGTGCGCGCATTTAAATCTGTCGGCGGAGATCCAATCTTTATTGAAAGCGGTTCTGGCTCAAAGTTTTATGATGTTGACGGTAACGAATACATCGATTACATAGGAAGCTGGGGACCACATTTATTTGGACACAACCCATCTTTTATAAAAGAAGCATTACTGCGAACATTTGAAAACGGAACAAGCTTTGGCGCACCAACTGAAATGGAAGTCAAAATGGCGCAGTTGATTACCGATTTGGTTCCATCTGTAGAAATGGTTAGAATGGTTAACAGCGGAACAGAAGCCACAATGAGTGCTGTTCGCGTTGCTCGCGGATACACAGGACGAGATAAGTTTATAAAGTTTGAAGGCTGTTATCACGGACACGCAGACCATTTTTTAATTAAGGCCGGCAGCGGCGCTTTAACATTTGGTGTTCCCACTTCTCCCGGTGTTACAAAAGCAAATGCTTCCGACACTTTGCTTGCTGATTACAATAATATTAATTCTGTTAAAGAATTAGTTACAAAGTATCGTGGACAAATTGCTGCAATTATTATAGAGCCGATTGCGGGTAATATGGGCGTTGTGCAAGCTAACGAAGAATTTCTTGTTGAACTAAGAGGAATCTGTAATGAGGAAAACATTGTTTTAATTTTTGATGAAGTGATGTCGGGCTTCCGTGTTGCTGCCGGCGGCGCTCAGGAAATTTTAGGAGTTAAACCCGACCTAACAACATTTGGAAAAATTATTGGCGGTGGTTTGCCGGTTGGTGCTTTTGGGGGCAAGAGAGAAATTATGGAAATGCTTTCTCCTTGCGGTCCGGTTTACCAGGCAGGAACTCTTAGCGGAAATCCACTTGCAATGTCTGCCGGCTTTGCAGCATTATCTTACATAAAAGAACATCCCGAAATTTATGTGCAGTTAGAAAAAGCATCTATGTATTTAGAAAATGGATTTAAGGAAAACTTAAAAGCTCTTGGAAAAAATTATGCAATGAATCGTGTTGGTTCCATGATGTGTGTGTTCTTTACTGAAAAATCGGTAAATGATTTTAAATCTGCTTTAAGTTCTGATACTGCTTTGTACGGAAAATATTTTCACGAAATGTTAAATCGCGGAATCTATCTTGCACCAGCACAGTTTGAGGCTTTGTTTATTTCGACAGCACATACGAAAGAAGATTTGGATAAAACGATAAACGCACATAAAGAAGCGCTTGAAATTATTCTTTAAAGTGCCGAATGGATTATTGCATGGTTGAACGAAGGCCTGGGTGAATGAATGTATGATTGTATGAGCGGGTGTAAGTTGTGGTTATTGGGTTTATACTTCTTCTGTTCTGGAAGAATAATTTTTTAAGCGAAGTAGTTTTGAATATTTGTCTATTAGTTCAGACCTTTTCATATTTTACAACCTAATAACTTATAAGTATTAGTTATTACGAATTGCGTAAAGAATTATGTTTTATGATATTAAAACAAGGAGAATAACTTATTATGAAAACAGCATTTCACCTACTATTAATTGTGTTAATCACATTCTCGTGTACTGAGAACAAGGGTAAAAAAGAAACTATGGTATCTTCTGAGTTGCCATTAGATTCAATAACAGCCATAGCGAAAGAAGCCTATATTTATGGCTTCCCGATGGTAGATAGCTACCGAGTTCAGTACGGCTATTATGTAGACAGTACAAATTCTGAATTTAAAGCTCCATGGAATCATTTAACGAATATAGCTAGTGTTTTTACACCTGCCGATATTGCTATACAGACACCCAACTCTGACACGCCTTATTCATTTGCAGGTTTAGATCTGCGTGCAGAGCCTATTGTATTAACATTACCAGCGGTGGATGAAAATCGCTACTACAGCATTCAGTTCATAGATGCGTATACTTTTAATTTCGACTATTTAGGTACTCGCTCTTCGGGCAATAAAGCTGGTAAGTATCTAGTTGTAGGCCCAAACTGGAATGGAGAGGTTCCTGAAGGTATAAACCGCGTAGTGAAATCGGAAACTGAATTTGTCAGTTTAATCTATCGAACACAACTTTTCAATCCTGACGATATTGATAACGTAAAGAAAATTCAGGCCCAGTATAAGGTAGAGCCTTTATCGTCATTTTTAAATGCAGAAGCACCCGCTCCTGCCCCTGCAATCGATTTTATTAAACCACTAACTCCAGAAGCACAAAAATCTTCTTTGGATTTCTTCCGGATTATGAATTTTGTGATGCAGTTCTGCCCACCGAATCCATCGGAGACTAAATTAATAGAAAGATTTGCAAAAATTGGAATTGGTGCAGGAAAGGAATTTGATGTTGAAAATCTTTCCCCTGAAGTGAAGGCCGCTTTTGAAGAAGGAATAAAAGAGGCATGGTCTGTTGATTTTCCTCAATTTATGACGAAACTGAATGCGGGAGAGGTTGCTTCAGGTGATGTTTTTGGGACGCGAGCATATTTAAAGAATAACTACCTATATAGAATGGCTGCAGCCGTATTAGGTATCTACGGAAACTCAAAAGAAGAAGCCATGTATCCGTTTTATGGAGTAGATTCGGATGGAAATAAATTAGATGCAACGACAAACAAATACACCCTACATTTTGCCGAAGGCGAACTACCACCTGTTAATGCCTTCTGGTCTTTGACCATGTATAAAATGCCAGAAAGTTTATTGGTAGAAAATCCCATCAATCGGTATTTATTGAATTCACCTATGATTTCGGATTTTGTGAAAGATAAGGATGGCGGTATTACCCTCTATATTCAAAATGAATCTCCAGGAAAAGAAAAGGAAGCCAACTGGCTACCAGCCCCGAAAGGACCATTCGTTACCATTATGAGGTTGTATTGGCCAAAAGAAGCTGCTCTGGATGGTAGTTGGAAAAGTCCAGCATTGAATAAGGTAAACAATTAAAATCATAAAAGGTTAAAAATGAAACTAATAAAATTCAAAGCACTGTTAATGATTACAATAATTGGAGTAATCGCTCCATGCAATCAACCACAGTCAAAGGATGCAGTAGTAACTAATAATGCTGTTTCACTTACTGATGCTACATTGCAAGGCGATGAATTGATTAAAACCAATTTTGGTGACATTCAATTGAATCAAAGTTATATTACTAAAGAATCCATCGCTAAACTGAATGATCAATTGAGTTTGCAAAGGGCTATTGAAGTGTATCAATGGTCGCTTCCGGTAACGACTTTTCAAATGTGGTACAATGCGCATTATGAAGTCTATGGCGGAGCAGATTTAGATTTTGTAGAATACAAATCCTTCAATGAAAAAGCAGGGATACTTACTGCTAACGCTACCACTCCTTATGTGATTAGTTGGGCAGATCTTTCTAAAACGGGGCCTGTGGTTATTGATTATCCTGCTGGTGCTTCTGCCGGAGCAGTAATGGATTTTTACCAACTTTCCCTGGGCGATTTAGGATTAATGGGGGCTGATAGAGGAAAAGGTGGTAAATACCTTATTCTTCCAAATGGATATGATGCTTCAAATCTAAATACCAAAGGGTACATTGTTATTAACAGTACAACCAGTAAAATAATGATTGGCACCCGATTTCTGTCCACTGATGAAGCGGAAATCAAAAAGATGAAAGAGAATTTTCTTGTTGGCAAATATGGGGAGGTTTTAAAACCAGCAAAATTCATTTCCAATACCGACAAGCGATTTGAGGGAATGCCTTTCAGGGGCTTAAAATATTTTGAATTGGTACATCAGTTTATTCAAAATGAGCCACAGAAGGAAGAAGATAAAATTTTCTATACCTACTTAAAATATCTGGGTATTGAAAATGGCCAACCCTTTAATCCTTCAGAAAAACTAAAAACGATTTTAACGGAAGGAGCCAATTTGGGCGAACTGATGTGTAAAGCTAACCAGATAGAACCGCGTCAAGATGAGCCATATTATGAAAATAGCAGTTGGTACAGAGAGTTAACCAATTTCCCGTTAACCAAAACAAGCAAGTCGAATTATTTTTTAGATGAAAGTAATCAGTACTATTATGAAGCTGTAACCGTAACAGCAGGTATGCAATCTAATACGCCAGGACCTGGTACGACAAGTTATTTAACCACCAAGGAAGATAAAGATGGTAACCTCTTGCTTGGGTCAAATACATACAAGATCCATTTACCGGCAGGTATTCCGGCTTCTAATTTCTGGGCATTGACTTTATATAGCGAAAACACCCGCTGTTTTATCGACAATAAAAATGCTACAGATAAACTAAGGGCTACTAGTGTCGATTCGAGAGATAAGAATCTGGTTATAAATGCAGATGGCAGTGTGGACTTGTACATCGGTCCAAAAGCGCCACAAGGCAAAGAAAGTAACTGGGTACAAACCAATGTAGGTGAAGGATGGTTTCCTTTGATTAGAACTTATGGTACACAGCAAGCCTTATTTGATAAAACCTGGCAACCAGGGGAATTTGAATTGATAGAATAACATCAAACAACATTTTGTATAAGTAGTGGCAGGTAAAGTGCTAAATCTCAAGGTTTGTAACCCGCTCAAACAGCGTAGTGGGTTGATAGAAAAGAAGCCCGCAATCTGCCACTACTCATACAATTTACCGTTACCACTACTTTACTAAAACTTCTTTTTCATAATTTCCATTTGCAACCTCAAGCGCTGTTAGATGTGCAAGCCTTACAACCTTTTCATACAGTACCGGATTAAGCGTTTCAACTTTATCTGTTGGAAGATGAAGATGATCATAGCTGTTTGTTGTTACAAAATATAAACAGGGAATACCTTTTTCGTGAAATGGAGTTGCATCTGCGCCGCCGCCATTCCAGGTTCTCTCTACCATTGAGTTAAAGCTTGTTTGATCAATCTGGTTTGCGATTTCCCAAAGGTTTGGTGCACTCTCTCCGTTACCAACCTGAATGCTGTCACCGTATCCTATGCAATCAAGATTTATCATTGCCGTAATTTTATCATATCCTTTTGTCCAGCGATTAACAAAATGCTTTGAGCCATTCAGTCCTTGTTCTTCACTGGCAAACAAAACAAATATTACAGATCGTTTGGGTTCTATGCCGCCTTTAACAAAAGCTTTCGCAATTTCCAAAACACCTGCTGAGCCGGAAGCATTATCATTTGCGCCCGGGAAAAGTAATCCTGCCTGCGAACCAACATGATCCAAATGTGCCCCAATTACAAGATATTCTTCTTTTAGTTTCGGGTCGCTGCCTTCGATCATTGCAATAACATTCATCGTTCTTGTATTTTTTTCATAGCTGCTATTCACTTCAATCTGTGCTTTGGTTGCAAGATTCATAGAAAGAGGTTTTTTCTTTTCATCGATCTTTGTTTGAACATCGCTTATGGAAAATCCTGTCCTTGCAATTAATTTATTCGCAGCTTCCAGCGATATATGAAGCTGAGGAAAATCAATAGGATGCTCGCCTTCGCCATGCATTATGCTTCCAATAAGCGGCTGCGGCTTTTCATCGTTTGGAAGGGATATGAACAAAATACCTTTTGCACCATTATTTTTTGCAACGAGAGATTTTTCGCGTGGATAATTTGTTCCCCAGTCTTTATTATCATTTCTCCATTTGGGGTACTGCTTAAATACCATTACAATTTTGTTCTTTACATTTATTCCGGCATAATCATCATAATGCAAATCTGGTCTTGAGATACCATATCCGCAAAACACAACCGGCAAAGTAAAACTGTTCGATCCGGAAAATCCGCGAAGAACAAAATCTTTTCCTATTTCCCCGCTAGCGGTGTCACCATCAACAATAGTATTAAATACAGCTGGTGATTCAATTTTATTATACTCCACATTTAAGTATTGAAAATAACTACCATCACCGGCAAACATTAATCCAAGTTCATAAAATTTATCTGCAGCAAACTGCGCAGCTTTGTTGTAGCCCTCGCTGCCGGGTAATCTTCCATCAAAATCCGGAGATGAAAGTATTCTTACGTTCTTAATCAAATCTTCTTTATTGATTTCAGAAAGTCCGGTTGCGTTTTGAGCATTTACAATTAAAGCCGTTAATAAGAAAGCGAAAATTATTTTTTTCATATTATAGAAATTTATATCTGTTAAATTATTACTATTAATACAACAAAAACTAAACCAGATCGAATATAAAAAATCGTCCCGGTTTTCGGGACGATTTAACACAAAACATTATTATTAAATTAACTAACTAAGCAATGGCTCGTCATTTTTTCCATTACCATTACCGTTAATTTCTTCGTCATCTTCTGGAACAACGCGGGCAATGTCAGCAATCGAATCATGCTCGTTTAATCTAATTACTCTTACGCCCTGTGTGTTTCTTCCCATTACGCGCAAGTCTTTAACGCTTTGTCTGATAACCATTCCTTGTGTAGAAATAATTACAAGTTCATCACGATCAACAACTTCCATCATCGCAATAAGTTTACCAACTTTATCAGTTGTCTTAACTGTGATAACACCCTTGCCGCCGCGTTTTGTAATTCTGTAATCGTTTATATCAGAGCGTTTTCCAAATCCTTTTTCTGTTACAACAAGCACCGTTGTTTGATCATTTCTGATTACAAGTAATCCAACGACGTGATCGCCTTTCCCGAGTCTTACTCCGCGTACGCCCGTTGCTGTTCTGCCCATATCGCGCACGTCTTTTTCATTAAAGCGAATTGCGAATCCGTGACTTGTTCCAATTACAATATCATTTTTTCCATCTGTCATCTTAACTTCAATTAAGCTGTCACCGGCTGCAAGATTGATTGCATTGATTCCGCCTTTGCGAACATTACCGTATGCCGCCAGAACTGTTTTCTTAATCGTTCCTTTTTGTGTTGCCATTATCAGGTATTGATCTTCTCGGAATTCTTTAACTGCAACAAAAGCCGTGATGTTGTCGTCTTTGTCTTTATCAAGAAGATTAACAACGGATCTTCCGCGCGCCGTTCTTCCGCCCTCAGGAACTTCGTGAACCTTTAACCAGTAGCACCTTCCTTTGTCCGTAAAGAATAAAATGTATTGGTGGGTTGATGCAACAAACATATGTTCAATAAAATCGTCTTCTTTTGTTCCTGCGCCGGTTACGCCTTTACCGCCTCGTCCTTGTCTTCTGTAACCGCTAACAGGAAATCGTTTTATAAATCCGCCGTGAGAAATTGTTACAACAACATCTTCTTCAGCAATGATATCTTCTAACGCAAATTCTTTATAATCTTTTATTATTTCTGTTCTTCGTTCATCACCATATTTTTCTTTAAGTACAAGAAGTTCCTCCTTAATAATTTTATTTCTTGTTCTTTCGTTATCCAAAATTCCTCTAAGTCTTTCAATTAACTTAATCGTTTCCTTGTATTCGTCCTCTATTTTCTTGCGCTCTAATCCTGTTAAACGCTGCAATCTCATATCCAAAATTGCTTTTGCCTGTATCTCGCTTAACTTGAATTTCTTCATCAAGTTATTTTTAGCTGTCTCAGTGTCTTTAGATTTTTTAATTGTCTCGATTACTTCATCAATATTATCAAGGGCAATTATGTAGCCCTCTAAAATGTGTGCGCGTTTTTCTGCCGCTTCTAATTCATATTTTGTTCTGCGGATTAACACTTCCATTCTGTGTGCTAAAAAGTGCTGAATCATTTCCTGAACATTTAAAACTTTCGGTGTGCCGTGAACAAGTGCGAGCATAATGACGCCAAACGTAACTTGCATTTGCGTGTGTTTAAATAATTGATTTAAAACAACAGCTGGTTGTGCGTCACGTTTTAACTCAATTACAATACGCATTCCATCGCGATCAGATTCATCTCTTATATTTGATATTTCCGTTATCTTTCCTTCACGTACAAGATCGGCAATTTTCTCAATCAGTACTGCTTTGTTTACCTGATAAGGAATTTCAGTAATGATAATATTTTCTCTATCATTCTTCAGGGTTTCAACATTTGCTTTGGCACGAATAACAACTCTGCCTCTTCCTGTAAGTAAGGCTTCTTTAACACCCTCATATCCATAAATAATTCCGCCTGTTGGAAAATCCGGAGCTTTAACATACTTCATCAAATCAGCAGCAGTTACTTTTGGATTTTCAATCATCGCAACGCAGCCATCTATAACTTCACTTATGTTGTGCGGAGGAATGTTTGTTGCCATTCCAACTGCTATTCCGCTTGCGCCGTTTATTAAAAGATTTGGAAGATATGATGGCATGACTGTTGGCTCCTGCAAAGACTCATCAAAGTTGTTTGCAAAATCAACTGTGTTTTTATCAAGATCACGAAGCATTTCATCAGCAATTCTCGCAAGTCTTGCTTCGGTGTAACGCATTGCTGCTGGTGAATCGCCATCAACAGACCCAAAGTTTCCCTGTCCCTCAACAAGCGGGTAACGAAGGGACCATTCCTGTGCCATACGAACCATTGAATCGTAAACGGCTGTGTCTCCATGTGGATGGTACTTACCGAGAACCTCTCCTACTATTCTTGCGGATTTTTTATATGCTCTATTGTGTGCCAAACCAAGTTCATGCATTCCAAATAAAACTCTTCGGTGAACTGGTTTTAATCCATCTCTTACATCGGGTAAGGCGCGTGCAACAATAACGCTCATAGCATAATCGATGTAAGATGACTTCATTTCATCTTCTAATGTTCTGGGTACTACTTTTTCAAATATTGTGGTCATAATTTTTAATAATTACTTAAATAAAAAATCTTTTTAATTATATATCAAGATTAGCATACTTGGCATGCTTTTCTATAAACGCGCGTCTTGGTTCAACTGCGTCGCCCATCAAGGTTTCAAAAATTTTATCAGCAGCTGCTGCGCTTTCAACATTTACCTGCAACACCGTTCTGGTTTCGGGATTCATTGTTGTTGACCAAAGTTGTTCGGGGTTCATTTCTCCCAACCCCTTGTAACGGGAAATTGTAACTCCTTTTGGCTGTCCTTCTTCATCAACCTCATCGTCGTCTTCAACAACACCCGCTTTGGTTTTCATATCTTTTCTAAATTGCTTTAAAACTTTATCTCTTTCTTCGTCATCAAAAGCGTAATGTTCTTCTTTTCCTTTTTTAACTTTATATAGCGGCGGTTGTGCAATATAAACCCTTCCAGAAGTTATTAATTCTTTCATGTGTCTATAGAAGAAAGTTAGAAGCAGTGTTCGTATATGGCTTCCATCAACGTCAGCATCTGTCATTAAAATAATTTTTCCGTAACGAGATTTTTCAGGATTAAACTCCTCGCCAATACCTGCACCAAGAGCAGCAATCATCGCCTGGATTTCCTGATTTTCTAAAATCTTATTAAGCTTTGCTTTTTCCACGTTAAGAATTTTTCCTTTGATTGGAAGTATCGCCTGAAATCTTCTATCGCGTCCTTGTTTTGCTGATCCACCTGCCGAGTCACCTTCAACAATATAAATTTCACAGTGCTCGGGATCATTTATAGAACAATCGGCAAGCTTGCCTGGTAAGTGCATGGAATCCAATGCATTTTTTCTTCGTACAAGATCACGGGCTTTACGTGAAGCTTCTCTTGCCTCGGCAGCACGCATACATTTTTCAATTATCTTTTTACCAACAGACGGATTTTCTTCAAGATATTCAGATAACTTTTCACCAACAATTGTTTCAACAACTGATTTTACTTCACTGTTGCCTAACTTCGTTTTTGTTTGTCCTTCAAACTGTGGTTCCATAACCTTTACAGATATTACTGCGGTAAGACCTTCCCTAAAATCATCACCGGTTAAAGTTATTTTATTGTTTTCCTTTATCAGCCCGTTTTTATACGCGTAGTTGTTCAGTGTTCTGGTAAGCGCTGTTCTAAATCCAACTAAGTGTGTTCCGCCTTCAATGGTATTAATGTTATTTACATATGAGTGCACATTTTCTGAGTATGAATCGCTGTATTCAAAAGATATTTCAACTGGAGTGTTTTCTTTTTCGCCCTCAATATAAACTGGCTTGTGCATTGCGGTTCTTTGTTCATCAAGATATTTAACAAAGTCTATAAGTCCGCCTTTAAAACGATATGTTTCTTCTTGTCCGTCGTTTTCATCTTTCAGAATCATTGTAACTTCTTTATTAAGATAGGCAAGCTCACGTAGTCTTTCGGCAACAGTTTCAAAGTTAAATTTGGTTGCTTTAAATATTTCAGTATCGGGCTTAAAGGTAATTGTGGTTCCGGTTTGGTCGCCCTTGTATGTTCCAATTTGCTTAACTTTTTCAACAGGAATTCCTTTATGATATTCCTGAAAATAAATTTTGTTGTCTCTTCTTACTTCGGCTGTCATTTTTTCCGATAAAGCATTTACCACCGAAACACCAACTCCGTGCAATCCACCTGAAACCTTGTAAGAATCTTTATCAAACTTTCCTCCTGCGTGAAGAACGGTCATTACGACTTCTAAAGCGGAGCGTTTTTCAACCGGGTGCATATCAACGGGAATTCCTCTTCCACGGTCTTCAACCGAAACGCTGCCGTCCTTTTTAATAGTAACTATAACACGATCATTGTAGCCACCTAATGCTTCATCTATGCTGTTGTCCACAACTTCGTTAATAAGGTGATGAAGTCCGCGGGAACTTACATCTCCGATATACATTGCAGGGCGCTTACGAACCGCTTCTAATCCTTTTAGTACATTAATATTTTTTGCACTATAATCATTTGAATTGTTGTTCTGTGCTTTAGCCATTTCTGTTTTGATTCCTTTAGTTCTTTATCTGGCAGAGAATATAATTTTAGTAATTCGTTCCTCGCCGTAATATGAATTTATTTTTTCTATTATTTCTTTTTCTTTAAACTTCAACTCGCTGCGCCAGGCAGCGTTTTCTACTTTAAGAGTAATTGCTGAGTTTTGTGTTTTTCTTGCCTGTGCAACTTTTTTAAACTCTGGAAAAATTTTTTCAAAATCATTTACTACATCATTTTCGTTTATAACCGCTCTTATCTTTTTTAATGCTGGGTCGCTGTTAAAAACATCTTTAATGCTTTTAAATCCATCAGGCATAAACAATGTTTCCGTTATCTAATTTTATTATCAAATCTTTATCGTCTTTTTTAAGGAAAGAAAAATCCGCAAAATCTGTTAATGTTATAAATGCCTGTCCAACTTCTTTTAGGTACTCGCTAATTTTTCCTGCACGATAGGCATCAAGTTCACCAAACACATCATCCAAAAGAAAAATAGGCGTTTTACCTGAGGTATCTTTTAGATAGAAAAATTCCGCAAATCGCAATGCGGTTTGGAAAGTTTTGTGCTGACCTTGTGAGCCATATGTTCTTAAATTTATATCGTTAACCTTAAAAACAAAATCGTCTCTATGCGGACCAACAAGATTGACGCCCCGTCTTATTTCTTCTTCTTTTCTTTCCTTGATAAGTGATTTAAATACGTTTTTTATTTCAACCTCTTCACTAACATCAAGAAAGGTATATGTAATAGAAGGAATTTCTGTATCATCTATTATTTTTTTATAGGATTCTAGGACATATTTATTAAATTCATCAATAAAGGTTTTTCTATGATGAATTAATTCAACCCCGCTTTCAATAAGCTTTTCTGTCCAGGCATCCAGCTCAATAAAAGTGCTTTTTGTAAAATTTTCTTTTAACTGATTAAGAACAACTGATCGCTGTTTGAGTGTTTTATTATAGTCTAACAATATATTTAAGTATGTGCTGCTTGCCTGTGAAATAATTGAGTCAACTAATTTTCTTCTTTCTGCCGGCGAGCCCTGGGTAACTGCATGATCTGCAGGAGTTAAAATCACAACAGGAAATTTTCCTATTATTTGTGAGCTTCTGGAAATCAATTTTTCGTTTTGAAAATAATACTTACGGTTTTCGGGCACTGAAAAAAAGGCTCTAATCTTATCGTCCGTCAAATCACTAAAAAAACCATTAATCTCAAAATCATTTTCGCTAAAACTAACTGCCTCAATATCTTTAGCACAAAAACTTTTAGTCGTACAAAGATAGTAAGCTGCTTCAAGAATAGAGGTTTTGCCCTGTCCGTTACCGCCAACAATATAGTTTAATGCCTCAGAAAAGGTAAGGTTTATATTCTTATGAGTTCTGAAATTCCTTAGAGATAAACGGGACAGGATCATTTTAATTATTTAATCGCACCGGCATCAGTAACATCATAATGTCTTCGTTCTCTTCGTTCTTAACTGGCTCTATAATGCTTGCCTTGGTTGGAGAATGAAGTTTGAAAACTACTTGATCGCCCACAAGATGTGATAAAATATCATTTACGTAAGTTGTGTTAAAGCCAATATCCATTGGATCGCCCTTATACTCACATTGAATGTTTTCTTTTGCATCGGAACCATGATCAACATCTTCGGCAGAAACTTCTAAAGTATTTTCGCCAATAGAAAACTTAACCTGCTTAGAGTTGGATGTAGAAAAAAGCATCATTCTTTTAATTGCAGATAGCAGCTCTGTTCTATTAACGGTTAAAAAGTTTTCATTCTCTAATGGAATAACGCTGCTGTAAGATGGATATTTTTCACCAATTAAACGGCTAATAAATTCAAGATCGTTTATAATAAAAGAAGCGTATGTCTTACTTAAGTAAATTTTAACATCGGCATCGCTTAATTGTTTTAACAAAACAGAGATAGCTCTTTCCGGAATTATATATTGTTCCTGTACCTCTGAAGCAAAAGATTTATTAATAAATTTAACTAGTCGATGTCCATCGGTTGCTACAAATCTTAATCCCTCGTTTGCAAACTCAACTAACGTTCCTGTCATAGCAGGACGCATATCTTCTTTGCTCATTGCAAAAGAAGTTTGTTCAAGAGCTTTCTTTAAATCGTTACCATTAATAATAACTTCTTTTTCTTTTGATACGGAGGCTATTTCTGGAAAATCTTCTGATGGAGAATAACTTAAACCATATGCTCCTTTATCGGTGGTAATTTTTATTTTTCCTTTACCATCAACCAAAAAATTTACCTGGGTATCATCTAATGATCGAACAATATCATAAAGTAACCTTGCTGGAACTACCATTTTTATATTTTTTTCTGCAGCAACATTTAACGAAGACCGCAATGCAATTTCAAGATCTGTTGCACTTACTGTAAGTGAACCATCTTTTATTTCGAATAGAAAATTTTCCAATATCGGCATTGGTGTGCGTGATGGAACAGCTGGAATAATTTTGGCTAAAAGTTTTTCTAAAATCTTGCTGTTTATCTTAAATTCCATATAAAAATATCTCCTTTTGAAGCGCATAAAAATACTAAAAAAGGCGGTAATTTCAATGAAATTTAATAGATTAAATTTAAAATATGAGGGTTGGTGTTGGTCGGATTAAAAGAAAAAGGAGTTAAACTTTTTTAGTTATAACTCCTTTAAAAATTAATTAAAAAACTAACTAGGGTGTTTCGTCATCATCAAAAGGATCTACTCTGTTTACATCGTCTGAAGAAGATAAAACTCCAAAGATTGTATATTTGGCACTATCCACTATGCTTGTGTATTTAAGAAGAATTTCTGTGCCTGCATTTAAAACCATATTTCCGGCAACTTCTCCTTCTGCGCTTGCATCTGTAATTCCAAAGGGAACCTGATATATTGTCTCATATACAAAAGTTCCTTTTTTAAAGTCTGGCAAAACTAAACTTGAATTGGCAGCAACATCATAAGTTTTTCCCGCAATAATAAATTGTACATCACCAGCAGCCTGGTTTTGTACTGTAATTTTATTTTCAATAAATGGTTCACATCCAGTGAAACTGACTATTGAAATTACAGCCAATGTAAAAAGAACTAATAATTGTTTTCTCATTTTTTCCTCTCTCATTTTAATTTATAATTAATGAGATTTTTTGTTTCTCAAAATTTAACAAATTCAATTTATAAATCAATCAACACAATATTAATAATTAATATATATATAGTTTAAAATTAATAATTATAATAAGCACGTTAATAAGTTGATAACCTATATATCATCAGTTTTTAAATCGTTATTCAAATATCCAATCAACACTTAATGTTAATTATAGACCTTTTCAAAATCAGGTTAATAACACCAACGATCAATATCAGCTATAATTAACAATTTATATACCATTGATTCACACCTTATTAACATCAACAAAAGCCCAAATACATCCCAAAAACAAAGGCTCCGAAAGGAGCCTAAAACTGATCAGGTAAATATTTCAGGAATAATTAAGCTCAATCTTATTTCTAATACTGTCTATCAACTCTTTCATGGAAAGATCATTATTTCTCATTTGTTCAATACTGTTGCACGCATGAATTACCGTTGAGTGATCTCTTCCTCCAAAGTGAAGCCCAATTGTCTTTAATGATGACTTGGTAAGCTCCTTAGAAAAATACATTGCAAGCTGTCTTGCAAGTACAATTTCTTTTTTTCTTGTCTTTTCTCTGATTTTATTTTCGGGGATGTTTAAGTAATGACAAACTGTTTTGCTAATATCATCAATTGTAATATTTATTTTTCTATCCGTTGCAATTTCTTTTACAGTTCGCTTAGCAAGCTCAAGAGTAATTTCTTTAGAATTTAAAGAAGCATTTGCTAGTAATTTTATTAAGCAGCCTTCAAGTTCACGAATGTTAGAAGTTATGCTGCCAGCAATAAATTCCAGTATCTCTGTCGAAACAAGCATTCCGTATTCTTCTGCTTTATTTTTCAGAATGGCAATTCGCATCTCCAGTTCAGGTGGTTGTATATCTGCAGATAATCCCCATTGGAAACGAGAAATTAATCTTTCATCTAAACCCTTTAGATCTTTTGGCGGCTTATCGCTGGATAGAATAATTTGTTTTCTGGACTGATGCAGAGTATTAAAGATATGAAAAAATAAATCCTGAGTTTTTTCTTTTCCCATAAGAAACTGGATATCATCAATTATTAAAACATCCATGTTTCTATAGAAACCGGAAAAGTCATTAACTTTATTAGATTGAATAGCCTCTACAAACTCAACTGTAAATGAATCAGAAGAAAGATAGATTACTTTTTTTTCTGGAAACTTTTCAAGAATACTATTTCCAACGGATTGTATAAGATGTGTTTTTCCTAATCCAACACCACCATAAACAAAAAATGGATTAAAAGATGTTCCACCAGGATTATCACTTATCGCACCGGCAGCAGCTCTTGCTAATTGATTTCCTTCACCCTTTATAAAGTTTTCAAATTTATAACGTGGATTAAGATTTGTTTCATGTTCCGGTCGTTTTGTTTCAACAGCATGAACTTTATTTGTATCACTTATGGAGTTCTGTTTTACAAATTCTTCTTTTTGCTCTTGCTCATCGGAAATTATATAAGACAGTTTACCGCTTTCCCCAAGAACATCTTGAATAGTTCTTTTAACGATAGTACTAAAATGTTCATCTATCCATTCCCAAAAAAATTGATTTGGTAACTGGACCTTTAAATTGTTATCCTTATAACTAACAGGTCTGATTGGTAAAAACCAGGTGTTGTAAGTCATTAAAGTAACATTTTCTTTGATGCGGGTTAAACAGTTTTTCCAGACCGAATTAGCATCCAAATTTACAGACGAATCGGTTGTTTCTAGGTTTATAAATTTAAGGTTATCCACAATAGTTATAAGCGTAAAAAGCGATTATTATATAAAAAGAAATTTTGATTTAGCTAAGCTTAAAAAACAAATTAACAAGTTATTAACATTACTAAACAGCGTTTAAGCGGCTGTTTTTCAACAAATTACAAGGATTTTTTTCATGTTATTAAACAATCAGTGGTAATTTTTACCTCATTTGGCCGATATTATAATATGTGAAACGTTTTCACAAATTAAACTTATCCACACATTATAAACATAAAAAGAACCGCTCTAAGTTTAGTAAAAAATAGAGACAAAACTTTATATCAACAAGCAAAACTAAATATATTTTTTTTTATGAAATGAAAAGAAAAGATTGAGTAATTAAAATTACTGTATAAAAAAAATATCTTTTGAAATTATGCTGAAACATAAAGGAATCTAAGATCATGTGACTGTTAGATGATCTGTTAACCCCATTTTAAAGCAAGACTTATAAACATTTCTTTGAGATTTAGCGCAAGTGATGACCAAAATTGTTGGAAAAATTTGAATCTATCTATATTTTTGCACACTTTATGTAAAATAGGAGTAACAAAGTGAAAAGAACGTTTCAGCCAAGTAATAGAAAAAGAAAAAATAAACATGGCTTTAGAGAAAGAATGAAAACAAAAAACGGTAGAAAAGTTTTGGCCAGCAGAAGAGCAAAAGGCAGAAAAAAACTTACCGTTAGTGATGAGAAATAATAAGTTTGAAAAATTTTTCTTTAACCCGCAATGAGAGGGTAAAAAAGAAAAGAGATTTTGAAAAAATTTATAATGCTGCAAATGTACTCTTCAGTTCTGATCGATTAATAAAAGTACATTTTATTTGGGCACATAATAGTGCGGCTGAAATAAAAATAGCCGCAGCAGTATCTAAAAAAGCAGGCAAAGCCGTTTGGAGAAACAGGGTAAAAAGATTAATAAAAGAATCTTACCGGCTTAACAAGAAAGCGTTGTTAGAAAAAGTATTAAAGAATAATATTCAATTACTTTTAGTTTTTTCTCCAAACAGATTATCAGAAGCAAATAATAAAAAAATATATTTGCACAGTGTTTCTCCAGGTGTTGTTGAATTGATGAATAAAATCATACAACAGATTTAATAGATTATTTTGAAAAAAAAACTTCAAAAAAAAACTACACTTATTGGCACACCGGAAGTAATTAAGATTTTTTCAACCGTCATTTAATATCAGAGTTTTATAAATGGATAAGCAAACAACAATTGCATTTATTTTAATTGGAGCTATTTTGGTTTTGTGGCTTTATATAAGCGCGCCCGATCCCAATCAGCTACCAAAGCAAAACAAAGAAACCACACAGACTACCGATTCCGCTAAAACAATTTCCAAAGACAGTCTTGTTGAATCAAAAACAATTCCGGTAGAAACACGGGTAGAAAATTTAAGCCTTGCCAATTCAAGCGCACCAGAAGAACAAGTTGTAATTGAAACACAGTTAGCAAGATTTGAGTTATCAAATAAAGGCGCAAACTTTAGAAAAATTTATTTATCAAAATTTAAGAACTGGTACTCTGCAAATAAAAATGGAGAGACAAGCTACAACGATTATGTACAGTTGATAAATTATACTAAAGGCGGCTCATATGATGTTTCTTTTGTTTCGATTGATGGTCGTGGAATTAACACAAAAGATATAACATTCAATTCGGATAAATCTGCTGGCAAATACAAAATAAAAGAAAACGATTCTCTTACTATTAATTATTCCTTTGAAATAGAGCCAGGGAAAATCCTCACAAAATCATATACATTTTTCGGAAGCATGTATGAGGTAGAAAGTAAAATATCTTTTGCAGGATTTAATGATCTTATAAGTAACAATTCTTATGATCTTGTTTGGAGTAACGGCATTCGCTCCGTAGAAAGAAACTCAGTTGATGAGGCTAATTATTCTAACGCCAGCGTATATTACGGCGATGAGCAAGTAATTGTAAATGCCTCTTCTGTTGGAGAAAAAGAAGTTAAAGAGTTTAGAGGAAAAGTTGATTGGCTAACAGTTAGAAATAAATATTTTGCTGCGATAATAATTCCTGACGATTCTAAAAAAGTTGAAGGCGCATACATTGAAGGAATTCAAGAGACACGAGGTAAAGACGGATTACACGAAACTTATGATGTAAGACTAACACTCCCTTTTCAAAATCAAAAAGTTGAAACACAATCGTTTACATTATTTATAGGACCTGTTGATTATAAAGAACTTGAGGCTTATGGAAGAAACTTAGTAAAGATTGTAGATTTTGGCAGTTTCTTTGGGCTTAAGTTTATCGTTAGACCTATTGCAGAATATATTCTTCTGCCACTGTTTCAGTTTATTAATTTATTTATTCCAAACTACGGCTTTGTATTAATAATCTTTTCAATAATCATAAAGATAGTTGTGTATCCGCTTACAAAATCCAGCTATCAATCAATGAAAAAAATGCAAGCTTTACAGCCAATGATTACTGAGCTGAAAGAAAAGTTTAAAGACGATCCGCAAAAGATGAATAAAGAAACAATGAAACTTTATTCTACATATGGAATAAATCCTGCGGGCGGATGCTTACCGATGCTTTTACAAATGCCAATCTTTGTTGCATTATGGGGAATGTTTCAATCAGCAATAGATTTGCGCCAGCAGCCATTTGTTGGATGGATTACTGATCTTTCGCAACCGGATGTTATTTTTGATCTCGGCACCAAGTTGCCGCTTGTTGGTATTCAGGAGATAAGTGGATTGGCTGTGTTAATGGGCATAACAACTTTTGTGCAGCAGAAAATGACGATTAAAGATCCCAAACAACAGGCGTTAATTTATATGATGCCTATTATGTTAACACTTCTTTTTATGAGTTTTCCTTCAGGATTAAACTTATACTACTTTATGTTTAACGTATTATCTATTGCTCAGCAATATTATATAAATCATAAGGGCGGAACTGTTGAACTTGTTCCCGTAGCAAATCCAAACAAGAAAAAAGGATTTATGTCTCGACTAATGGAAGCGGCGGAAGAACAATCAAAGGGTCATCAAAAGAAAAAGAAGTAAATTTTGTTTAATCTCTGTTTTTTGAGAACCAGATAATTATATGAGAGAACAGATAAAAATAATAATAATAGTTTTTATTGTATTTCTTTCAAATAGTTTTAGCCAAACAAAGTATATTTTGTCGTTAGATCTGAAAGAAAAAAAACTCCCGTTTGGATTAACAGATTTAGTTCCTGAACATAAACCAGAAATTGCCTTTGCCCTTAGCGGCGGCGGCGCAAGGGGGCTTTCTCAGATAGGTGTTTTAAAAGCTTTTGAAGAAGCAGGAATTAAACCGGATCTGATTGTTGGAACAAGCATGGGAAGCATAGTTGGTGGATTGTACGCCGCAGGTTACAGGGTTGATCAGCTTGATTCTATTGCCCATCAAACAGATTGGAACGATTTACTTACTCTAAATAATCTATCAGACCGAAGAGATCTTTTTGTAGATCAAAAAGTTACAGAAGACAGAGCAATCTTTTCTTTACGGCTGGACGGATTAAATCCACTTCTTCCAACTTCCTTTAACGATGGACAAAAACTTTCTAATCAACTTAACGTCTTAACGTTCAATGCCCCACTACATTCGGATGCATCTTTCAATCTGCTGGCAATAAAATTTAGAGCCGTTTGTACAGACTTAATAACCGGCAGCTTAGTCTTGTTGGATCGTGGTTCGCTCAGCAATGCTCTTCGGGCAAGCTCAAGCGTCACTTTTTTTCTCGCACCCATAAAAGTAGATTCATTGCTTTTGGTTGATGGCGGGCTAGTGGCAAACATTCCTGTTGATGTGGCAAAGCAAAGCGGTGGTGATTTTGTTATTGCCGTAAACACCACCAGCGGACTTTGGCCGCAGGAAAATCTTTCTACGCCATGGATCGTTGCTGATCAAATTGTTAGCATACCGATGAAGCAAAATAACTTAGAACAACTTAGTAAAGCGGACTTTGTTGTTACACCTGACATAAACAACATTCTTTCTACAGATTTTAATCTTGTTGATACTCTTCTTTTTCTTGGATATAACTCGACCAAACCATTGGTAGAAAAACTAAAAGCAAAAATTGATTCTGCCATTTATAACTCGTTACCAGTAGATGAAAAATATTTTTATAACGTAAAATTAAGCGATAGCTTAACGCTTAAAGAAAAATCATTTTTTTATGGATATGATGAATTAGATTCAATATCAAATAAAAAAATAAACTACGATCTGTACAAACTTTTTGAAACCGGGGACTATAAAAAATTAGCAGCACAAATTTTAGTAACTGATAAAGGAAGCGTGCTCGATCTTGTAAAAGAAGAAAATCCTATAATAAACAATATTGATTTGATAGGAATTTCTTTAATTCAATCCGAAAAAATCAGCCAAATTTTTGCTTCATTAAACGGAGAACATTTTTCAGCGAAAAAAGTGCTTTCGGAAGTTATTGAGCTTATTGAATTATATCGGGAGGAGGGATATTCATTTGCCGAAATTCAAAGCATCGAATATAATCCAGAAGAAAAACGACTTAAAATTTTTGTTGACGAAGGAATGATATCTCGAATTGATGTTGTTGGAAATAACAAGACAAACAAAAATGTAATAACCCGGGAATTTAGTTT
The DNA here is from genome assembly GCA_041738675.1 of Ignavibacteriaceae bacterium. Classification (GTDB taxonomy): domain Bacteria; phylum Bacteroidota; class Ignavibacteria; order Ignavibacteriales; family Ignavibacteriaceae; genus IGN3. Next base: position 25,524 of record JBGSPH010000001.1, on the reverse strand, counting down.
TGAAGCCGGGGAAATTTTTCAAGTTAAAGAAGTTCAAAAAGGATTAACAAACCTTAGAAGCACACGGCTATTTGACAATATAGACTTACTTGTAAAAGAAGAAAATGGTCAAAATATTCTTACGATAAGCGTTGACGAAAAACCATCAAGCCTACTTAGAATTAGCTTTAGAACAGACAATGTTTACCGCGCTCAGTTTGGTTTAGATCTTAGAGATGAAAATCTTTTTGGTACAGGAACTGAGCTGGGATTAATATTATTTGGCGGACTGGAAAACCGCGCATATATTCTTGAGCAAAAAGCAAACCGAATTTTTGATACTTACCTTACCTATAAAATTAATGCCTTTTATAAATTTAATGATATAGCCGTCTATTCTGATGTGCAAACCGAAAACGAGGATAGTTTTTCCCGCGAAGAAACTGGGAAGTACCGACAGATATTCTATGGAATTTCTGTTGGGGTCGGAACTCAAGTTGGCCGGTTTGGCAATTTAATTTTTGAGGGTCGATATCAATTTGATGAAATTAAAAATATAGACAACAAACCTATAGATCCATATAAAACAAAAATAGTAAGTCTGAAAATCTCAACCACTGTTGATACGCAGGACAAATATCCATTTCCTGAAAACGGAGTTTTCTTCTCGGGTTTTTATGAAACAGCAGCATCGGTATTAGGGGGCGAAGTTGGTTACAGCAATTTAGGGTTTGAATATAAAAACTATTTTTCACTATCAAGCCGATCCGTTATATGTCCAAAGATAAGTTTTGGTTTTGCGGACAAAACCCTTCCGCTTAGTGAGCAATATTCTTTGGGTGGACAAGAATCTTTTTATGGTATGAACTACAGCGAATATAGAGGAAGACAAATTTTTCTTACATCATTAATGTATAGATACAAACTTCCTTTTACGATTTTTTTTGATACTTACTTAAAATTAAGATATGATTTAGGAAACACATGGGCAGAGCAGGAACAAATTAAGTTTAAAGATTTACGACACGGAATAGGCTGTGCAGTTTCGTTTGATACACCAATTGGTCCCGCAGAGTTTGCTGTTGGCAGAAGTTTTCTGTTCAGAAAAGATCTTCCGGAAAATCCAATCAGCCGGGGAGATGTGCTGTTCTATTTTTCGATTGGATATTATTACTAAACTGACAAATCTACTTTTTATTTCTTTCATGAATAATTTTATTCACTTCCTTCAATAACAGAGGCATTGCCGCATCTACGATTCCGTGATCATATCCATCAAGTTCATAAAGTTTTGTTTTCTGATGTCCATTTAATTTCATCATTCTCATCAGATATGCATTTTCTTCGTAACGTCCAAGTAGTTCTAGCTCACGATCGCCGGTTATTAAAATTAATGGCGAGGCATCTTTACGAACATGATATAAAGGCGCAAGTTCATCTATAATTGGCTGCGTTCCAGGAATTCCTCTTTCTTCGCGAATTGTAAAGTGTGTGATTGCCTGTCCGCTTAACGAAATCAATCCAGCAATTTTATCTGCATCCACACCATGAACAGCGAGCCATTTTTTATCAAGCCCAATCATCTTTGTTAAATATCCGCCGGCAGAATAGCCGGCTACAAAAATTAAAGAGGTATCGCCACCATAATTTTTAATGTTCTTAAAAACCCAGGCAAACGCAGCAGCGGCATCTTCAATATATGTGGGAGCTTTTACTTTTGGAGAGAGACGGTAGTTTACACTAACAATAGCAAAACCCTTTTCTTTAAGTACATCCGGAATTTCTTTTTCACCACCGGTTAATCCCCCGCCATGAAACCAGATAACAACAGGAAAATTTTTTATCTCTGCTGGATAATAAACATCAAGCACGCATCTTTCTTTAATGTATTCATCTGATTGATTTGTCTTATCGTTATAGTATGGGATATTAAGTTGTGTTTGATATTCAAACTCCTGAGCAAAGGATATAAATCTAAAAGCAATTAGAAATAAGGAAAATATTAACCAATTCATTTTACTATTCATATTTTTCTCTCACTTATCAAAGAATCTCAACACCGTGTCATTAAACAATTCAGGATGCTGCTGTAAAGGCCCGTGATTTGAATCAGGAAAAATACAAAGCGAAGCATTTGGTATAGATTGAAATATTTTTAGTGTGTGCTCGGATTTTATTATATCGTGGTCTCCCGCCATCACCAGAACAGGACAATGAATTTGCTTTAAATTTTCAAATGGAATGTTGGGCTGATATAACAGCATTTTGTTTAATGCAATTTCTATTTTTGAAGCGGTTGTATCGTGCTCTATAAAATTTCTCATCCACAGTATATCGCTGTAAGGTACTGCAGAAGAATCAGGAACAACATTAGCCCCCGAAACTGCGAGCATTTTTACTTTTTCGGGACATTGCATAGCCATTATTAATCCATTAATACCACCATCGCTCCAACCCAAAACGTAAGCAGAATCAATTTGCAGATAATCCAAAAATGCACAAAAATCTGAAGCCATTAAATCATAAGAAATTGTATCCGGGGAGCCGCAGGATTTTCCGTGCAGTCTGCTGTCTATTGCGATTACTTTAAAATGTTTTTCAAAAAATGGAAGTTGATATTTGAAGGCATTAATGGATCCCCCATTACCATGCAGCAAGAATAATGGTTCGCCACTCCCATAGATTTCATAATATAAATTTATTCCGTTTATTGTTGCATAATAACCAGCTTGCGGATTGTTTCCGTAATCAATCGTGCTGGCTTGAGAATAAACCAGCGTTGTACCGAAAAAACAAATTAAGATAAAGAATAATACACGCGGCATATAAAAATCCTTGAATAAAAATCAAATTCTATTTCTTTTCTTAAGATAGTAAAACCAAAGAAAATAAGCAGCCAAAGATTGATACGGTTTCCACTTTTGGGTAAGGCGAGCAATTCCGGATTTTGTTTTTACTTTTGTTAGTTCTTTTATTGTATTGATCAGAGCAATATCACCTAAAGGGAAAATATCTTTTAACTGCAAACAAAACATTAAATAAATATCCGTTGTCCAATCTCCAATTCCTTTAATGCTTGTAAGTTTTTTTCTTACTTCTTCAGAACTAAGCATTGGAAGTTCTTCAAAATCTAAATTTTTATTTATTACAGCCATCGAAAGCTCGCGAAGATATTTTGCTTTCTGTCTGCTAATCTGGCAAGCTCTCATTTCTTTATCAGAAAGGGTTAGAATTTCTTTTGGAGTAAACTCTTTTATATAACCATTCAGCTTGTTAAAGTGTGCCTCTGCAGAAGCAAGACTAACCTGCTGTTCTAAAATTATTTGTGATAATGAAACAAAACCCTGTGGTCTTTGCCAGTTGGGTGGAATTCCATATTTATCTTTTATCTTTGAAAAGAGTTTGTGAGAAGATGTAAATTTTTTTATGTCGGGGTTGTATACGATCACTTAATTGATTTTATACTTGCCAATTTTCAAAGCAGTCTCAAGATATTCGGGTAAAGCGGCAGAGCCATACCAATTGTATAAATCCGCATCCAGTAGTTTAGAGTTTATAGCTGGGTCTGATTGAACAAGCTCCCGAGCTTCCTCCATTGTGCTTACATTAAAAATAAAAAGTCCCCGGTAAGCATTATCGTTCTTTCCCAAAGGACCAGCAACAATTAATTTTCCTTCATTTACAAGACGCACAATGTTTGCCATGTGTCCGCTAAAACAACTATCGATAAACGCTTTATCTGTTGTTGTATTGCTGCCAGTTTTAAGCATCGCAAAAACGTAGCTCTTCATCCCATAATCATCGGCCCCTAACTTTTTTGCAAGAGTGGAATCATAATCCGGATTAACAGTTTGCGCAGATAATAATTGAACAAAGACAAAAAATGAAACGATTAATAAAAGGTATCTCATATTTCCTCGCATAGTTTTATGTGTAGTTTACAGTAAAGATAATAATGATTTGCTTACTTTTCAGCGATAACCAACATCTCAAAATCTTCAGTTGTTAGTTTATCGTTTCTCGAAAAAGCTCCGAGTTTTGCACCAAAAATTTCTATCTTTTTGAAACCCAGAGATTTAAGCAACCAGGTAATTTCTGAAGGAACGTAATATCTTTCATTGCTTTCAAGAGTTTTTTTATTTCCGTCATCATCAACAAACTCAGTCGTGTTGTGGTCGCGGAAAGTCATCAAATCAAATGTGTTGTTGTGATAAGTTGCGTTATTATCTTTTGCAACAGCAGCACAAAACTTTTCTATAGAATTAAAAAGCGGAAACAACCCATTTAAAGTGGTAAAAATAAATTTTGATTTTCCCTTTAGTGATTTTGTTACACTCTTTAATATTTCAAAATTCATTTCATCTGTTTCCATTAAAGGAAACCCACCTTCGCAAAGCATAATAGCCAAATCAAATTCATTTTCAAATGGAAGTTTTCTCGCATCGTGTTTTTGAAAATCAATTTTAAGATTTTCTTTTACTGCCTTCTTATGTGCGCTTGCAAGCTGTGATTCGGAAAGATCAATTCCTGTTACAGAATATCCACGCCTTGTAAGTTCTATTGAGTGTCTGCCGGTTCCGCAGCCAACATCAAGAATTTTTAATGATTTGTTGAAGTTTAATTCCTGCTCAATAAAATCACACTCACCAGCAGTTCCTTGAGTGAACGATTCTCTGTCATACGTTTTAGCGTAGTTCTCAAAAAGTGTTTCGTACCATGGTTTGGGGTTCATAATATTTATCTATTATAATTAATCTTCTGGGAAATAATCACTATCTATTCTCTTTATTTCAAATTTCTTTTCAACAGAAACACTAATGTTATATTGTATCATTAGATTTAACAATTTAGCTTGATTGATTAACGCAATGCTTTTATGATTGCCAGCCAGTACTCTTTCGGTGTCAAGTGGAAAATCACTAGAAGTAATAAAGACGCCCATTGATACTCCCTGTAAATCTAATGAACCAAAAAAATCTCTTACCATAGAAGCAGTTACTTTGTTATTTGCAGTAAACATTTTAGCCTGAAAATAAATTATTTCTATTCCCAAGGCATCTTGTGAAATAAATCCATCTATTCCACCATCTCCGCTTCTACCCGTTACCTTTCCTTTTCCATATCCCATACTTGACAGTAAATCTAAAACAATACTCTCAAAGAATGCAGGAGAATTTCTTTCAATTTTTCCTAATAGTTCTTCGGCCAACTCAGCATTAATAATTTCAAGGCCCTTTTCTACCATTTCATTTGGAGTAATATCGCTTTCATCGTTTTCATACTGGGTAATCTTAGTTGATTCATCAATTTGTTTTTTACGTTTCTTTCGGAATTCTTGAAAAACCTTGAATTGATTAAGATACTTAACATTAATACTTTCAGCACTTTTTGATAAAACAGAAAGTCCCTTATCATTAATTTCTACATAGCCACGCTTAGGATCATTAAGAAGGCCAGCTTTCTTTAAATATGTTCTGGCCCAACCCACCCTATTATTAATCACGTTTTATTGACCACTTGGAAGCAGCATTTCTTTCTCTTCTTCCGTTAATGAGAAGTGAGAAGACAAAGCTTCTATTACGTCTTGCATTCTTTGTGGGCCAGGGTTTTTCTTCAAAAACTCGAGCAACGGTTTCATAATTGTTTGGTAGTCGGGTATTGCCATTTTATTACCCTCTCTTCTCCTTTGCAAGCTTATAAAGCTCCAAATATTTCTCGGCAGATTTTTTCCAGCTAAAATCCAATTTCATTCCGTTATGCTGAAATTTTTTCCAGATATCTTTTTGTTTAAAAACACTTACAGCACGTTCAACCGAAGATGAAAGCGCAAAACTTGTATAATCATAAAAAGAAAATCCTGTCCCGTGATCGAATCCATAATAATTTTCTTCATCCCAATCTTTTACTGTATCAGCAAGCCCGCCTGTTTTTCTAACGACTGGAACAGTTCCGTATTTTAAACTGTAGATCTGGTTAAGACCGCAGGGTTCATATCGTGAAGGCATTAAGAAAATATCCGCACCCGCTTCTATAAGATGTGAAAGTTCGTTGTTGTAACCAATGTAAGTAGTAATCTTACCGGGAAAATATTGCGGCAATCCACGGAAGAATGTTTCGTATTTATCTTCGCCGCTTCCAAGAATTATCCATTGTGCATCAAGCTTCATTAAATCGTTTATCGCACCAGAAAAAATATCAAATCCCTTTTGCGTAACTAATCTGGAGATTACGCCGATCAATGGTCTGTTTTCATCGTAAGGCAGATTAAAGTGATCCATCAAAAACTTTTTGTTCTTTGCTTTGCCGGAAAGATCTTTTATCGAATACTTGTATGGAAGAAATTTATCTGTTTCGGGATTCCATTCATCGTAATCAACGCCGTTTAAAATCCCGTAAACATCTTGTTTGCGGGAACGAAGAATGTTATGTAACCCGGCGCCGTATTCTTCAGTTAATATTTCATGTGAGTATTTGTTGCTTACAGTATTTATTAAATCAGAAAAGACCAATCCTGTTTTCATAAAAGAAACAGAATCTTCAAACTCAACTGGTCCGTTGGGATAATACAAATCACCGCGAATCTCAGCAGCAAACAACGCTGACTTAGAAAACCTTCCCTGGTAACCAATGTTGTGAATTGTAAAAACAGTTGCGGTATGATCGAACAATCTATCCCAATTGTAATTGTCTTTAATAAACAGCGGAATGAGTCCAGTTTGCCAATCGTTACATTGAATTATATCCGGTGCCCATCCAAATCTTTGCAGAGTTTCGATAACCCCTTTGCTGAATAAAATAAATCTTTCGTCTTCATCCATGTCGTTGGTGTAGATTGCATCGCGATAAAAATAATGCGGGCAATCAATAAAATTAACTTCTACATTTGAATCTGGAAGCTTTGCCTGATGAAGATGAACAGGGCGGTCAATTCCATTAACACGAATAAGCATTTCTCCAATTGTCCAGTTGTATCGCAATCCATATTTGGATTCATCGATTGAGCTATACTTAGGAAGGAATATTTTTACTTCACATCCAAGCTTTTCTAATGCCTTTGGAAGCGAACCGGCAACATCAGCCAGACCGCCTGTTTTTGCGTATGGAACGCACTCTGCTGTAACAAATGCTATTTTCATATTCTTATCTATCTGCTATTTGTCATCCCGAGCCTGTCAAAGGATGACTGTTGTGAAAGCGAAGGTCACAATTCGACAAGCTCAATGTGACAATAGGAATGATTATCGAATAAATTTATTTTCTGATGTGAATAATAAGATATAATGCTTTAAATTTCACTTAAAATAATTAATGATTTGAATTGGAGAAAATATGAAAGAAATAATTAACGGAGTATCGGTATTTCTAGAAGGAAGCAGTAAGAACAAATCAATAATCTTTTTACACGGATTTCCTTACGATCACACTATGTGGAAAGCTCAGATTGATGAGCTTAGTGAAAAATATTTTTGTGTTACTTATGATATTCGCGGACTTGGTGAATCTCCTGCTGGTGATGGACAATTTACAATGGAATCTTTTGTTGATGATCTTGAAACGATCATAAATGAAATGAAATTAGTAAAGCCTGTTTTATGCGGACTTTCGATGGGTGGATACATTGCATTGCGGGCACTTGAACGGATGCCGGATAAATTTTCTGCTGCAGTACTTTGCGACACTCGATCAGAATCGGACAATAATGAAGGGAAATTAAAACGAGCAGCAGCAATTAAAAGAATAAATACAGAAGGATTGATCCCCTTTACTAAAGATTTTGTAACAAATTGTTTTGGTGATCTTTATAAACAAAACAATAAAAAAGAGTTTGAAAAACGAATTGTAAAATCCTCGGCCTTTGATCCGGTTGGAGTTAAGGGATCTTTACTTGCCATGATCAGCAGAAATGATACAACAGAATACCTTAACAAAATAAAAATTCCTGCACTTATTATTTGCGGTGAACTAGATACCCTCACCCCACCTTCGGTAATGAAACCAATGGCCGAAAGAATTAATAATGCCGAGTTTGTTGTTGTTAAAAACAGCGGACATATGAGTCCGATAGAAAACTCGGAAGAAGTTAATAAAGCGATTAAGATGTTTTTAGATAGATTGTGAAAGTTATATCGGGTTACCAGTAAAGGCGTTATTTCATTTATCAAAACAATTACCGAGTTGTCATTGCGATGGCGATTAGCCGAAGCAATCGCAACTTTATTGCTTGAAATTGCTTCATTCTCTCAAAGGGATGTCTTTGGCAGAAGACCTGTCTGCCAACAGGCAGGCTCATTTGCAATGACTAAAATGTTTTATTCACAGTTAAAATAATTTATTTTAAATCCTCCCAAACGCTTCACAAAAAGTTACTTTAATTTTAAAAATGGTTTCAAGGTCTTTTCCAACCTTTGTAAAAGATGCGCTTTTAGTTATTTTTGCAACGCATCCGTAGCTCAGTTGGTAGAGCAGTAGACTCTTAATCTATTGGTCGGGGGTTCGAGTCCCCCCGGGTGTACTAAGGGGGACTGAACTTGTGTACTGTGTTCAAACTCAGATCGAAAAGACTTCAATTCTTCTGGTTTTTCAACTAATAGCTGTATTACCCTATTAAATTTTATGGTTCGAAAAGTAGAATTCTGAAAAATAAATTTTTCAATAAATATCGAACCAAGTATTTTCTTTCTAATTGAAGGGGAAGCGTTCATAAAGTTCTGTGCAATATCATTCAAAAAGGATACATCGATTTGAGAATACTCTTTATAAGATTTGGTCAATTGAATTAAATCCTCTCTCTTAGAAACCAAATGAACCTTTTTCTTCTTTAACATGGGGTACAGACGTTCATATGAATCCTTCGGCATTGTCTTATGAAGATAGTGTGCTGTATCCGTTTCCATGAGATCATTTTCGGTTTTGGAAATTTCAGTTTCGAGAGTATTTATTTGTTTCTCCATATTAAATCTATCATCTCCGAAAACTTCTTTTTTGATTGTTTGATAGAGTTTTAAAACACTCGGGATCACTTTTATTTTTTCTAATATAGAAACAAGATGTTTCTCAATTAGAGTTGCCCGATATCTTTGCTTGCATTCATTATTTTGACAATGATAATAAATATATTGTCCGCCATTACCTCTAGATGTACCAGCTGTAAAAACTTTCCCGCATACACCACATTCAAAAAACTCTTTTAAATAATATTTGTCAGAATCTTTTGAACTGGTCGATTTTTTTTTACTTTGTTTTAAAAGTTTTTCTTGAACTTTATTAAATATATTCTCATCAATAATGCCGGAATGATTTCCCTCTACAATTTGCTCTGGTTCATTATCCAAAGCCTTTATCTTTATTTTTCCAACATATACTGGATTTGATAACAACTCATCAAAATGAGTTCTACCTATAATTAATCCTTTCTTCCTAAATTCTTTTCGAATTTGATGTTTAGGAGTATTTTCAGTCGCAATTCGGTAGAATAATTCTTTCATAAGTTCTTCCTCTTTGCTTGGAATTAAAATTGCTTTTTCTGTTCCAATTTTTATTTTTGTGAATCCTTTGGATGCACGAGGAATATACCTCCCTGTCATCATAGCTTTTCTTATTCCAGAGCGAATGCTGGACGCTCGATGATCGTTATCAATTTGTGGTATACTTAAATAAATAGAGAGATGTAATATTGTTTCCGGCCTATTATAATCTATCGGGGATTCAATTGATTGAACTTGAATTCCCATTTCAAGAAACTTATAAACCCAAATAAGACCATCTACCGTGTTCCTAGAAAATCTTGACCAGTTAACGACTAAAATATATTGTATGTCTTTTTTATTTGATTTTACAAATTGCATTAACTCTTTAAATCCAGGGCGATTAAATGTTTTTGCACTACAATCATCATTGAACCTTGCCAATCTTTTAATATTCATTTCCTCAGAGAATTTTTCTAATTTTTCTTTTTGTACTAAAGGGCTATAGCCGTCAGCTTGTTCATCTGTTGATACTCGAATATAATGCACTCCGTTCTTGTCTCTCTGTATCATCTTTAATTCTCCTTTCTATCTCTACTATTTCATATAAGAATTTTTGAATAAGTTTAACTTCGTCATTGGTATAATTTATTTCATTTTCATTTAGTATCTCTTTGCACTTTTCTATGGACAACATTTCGGTATTCCTTACGGATTACCCAGTCAAAATCATTATCAAATGTAATTACCTTAGTAATCATATTAATTCCTTGCTTTATCGGATGGGTTTATGTTTAACATTATTGTACTTAATACGATTTATTAATTATAATTTTCTGAACCTTATCAAATATATTTGGATGGATAATTGGTTTGTGATTTCCTTTGACAAACTTTACACAATCATCGTTAGTCTTTATTGAAATCGTACCTTTATACATTGGATTTTTAATAATATTATAGAATTGAGTTTTTGTACATTTAAAACCCTTATTCTTATATTTCCTGTAAATATTATAAGGTGAATCCACTCCGTTAGCCAGCTCTTTGAAGATTTGTCTAATGAACTTTGCATTTTGACTATGATTTAAAGTAGATTTTCCCTTTAAAGAGCCATTCGAAGAATATTTATAACCAATAGGCGCACGGAAAATATATCTTCCTTGTCTCAAAGCATACTCCATCCCAGCTTTGATTTTCAATCTTAAACTGGTTCTCTCAATCTCAGCAAGAATGGAATTAATCATTTCCATAAATTTATCCGTATTATTTTTCACTTTATACTCCTTTAATATTTATTAATAGCTCTCTGATTATTTTTAGTCTGTTCTTGAATTAAGTTTTTCTGAGTTAAAAGATTCATTTTTAACTTTTAAATCACTGTGTATTAAAAATTGTAATTTTTCGTACAGTTACTGCACTATTGCCAGATCATTTCTGACAGTTCTAAATTCTTTATAAACTAACTCTCCTTTATATAAAGGATTCATTAAAAGATATCTTACCGTACCCGCAAACCATTTTTGGCCTCCGCTTGGCGAACCAATTCCATGCAAATTAAGTTGATTGGCAATTGCTCGATAACTCATTTTTTTTTTTTCATTTCAAAAATTAGTTTGATGTTTTTTGATTCATTTTCATTTATTACCAAATCGCTTTTGTTTTGATTTTTTTCTTCCCTACTTATTGAAAAGCCATAAGGAACTCGACCGCCTGAAAATAACCCGCTACTTGATTTTCGGTTTCTTCCTTCTTTTAGCCTTTCACAAATAAGTGTTTTCTCATATTCACCTATTGAACCCATGACATGTCTTAGTAAAACCATCGAGTTTGCATTATTCATGAGATAAGGATTTTCTATCACCAACAATTTGACTCCAAGATTTTGGAATAATTGAATAATAGCTTCTGTCTTGATTAGGTTTCTTCCTAGTCTGTCATAGCGAGTTATAATTATATATTCCACCTGTGGATTATTTTTTAAGTAATCTAAAAGAGCCCTCAATCCAGGTCTTTCCTCAAAGGTTGTATTACCTGAAACTCCATCATCAAGGAACATTTGGCCCTGTTGAAAGCCCCTTTCCTTTCCGAACTTTTCTATTAAGCTTACTTGAGTCTCAATAGTCCTATCATCTCTCTGACCTTGGCTAGATGTTCTACAATAACCAGCATAAATTACTTTGCTGATTTTGGTTGTTAAAAAATGATCAGTTGTTCTATGCATATCTATCTCCTGTGTATTGTTGTTAATTGATTGGATATGTTGAAAAGGATTGAAAAATGCGGTATATTTGAAGCGTGTTCAAACCGTGATCAATAGCTTTTTGAACATATCCGCTGTTATGGAATTGCAGTTCCGTAACAGCTTTTTTATTATCTGTTATAATTCTATATCATCAAAAATCACCTTTGCTTTTTTTAAATCTTCAAAAGGAATTATATGATTATGGTTAATATATAATTTAGGCTTGCTTATATATTTACATCGTAATTTATTTCTGATAAGTTCTGATAAACCAATATTCAGCTTTTCAGCCTCTTTTTCCAATTGAAATTTCAAGTCGTCAGGTAATCTAATTGCTAATCGTGAAGTTGATGCCATTTTGATTCCTTATTTTTATTTTAAAACAAACATATCTTTTTAAAAAGTAAATGTCAAACCTTATTTTATAATATTGTTTGACAAAATGAAAATTTCACCTCATATTCGGTAAGATTATTTTTATTTAATTCATAAGATACTTTTTAAGCTATTTATTTATTTTCTCTGAGTGGTTTGAATTAATAAAAGAATGTAGAAACCTATATGAGTAAAAATTTATTAGAAGTTTACAAATACGTTTGTAAAACCTTTTTTCCTAGATTTGATTTAAAGAAGGGGTGGACTGTCAAATATTCAACTGATAAGAGGTATTTAGGCTATTGTGATAGGGACAATAAAATAATATCTGTCAATAAATCGATATCTGGAAAAGATAAGAATGCACTTGAATTACTATTAATTCATGAAATGTGTCATGTAGTAACTAAGAATTATCATGGCAAAGAATGGCAAAAAAGAATGAGTGCGACCATTAAAGTTGCTGAAAGCATTGATCGTTTTGATTTAATTGAAAAAATTCGTGCGGAAATAAAATTTTATGCTGGGGGTGTAGTTTACCGTGCTAAAGATATTTATAATATGATTGAGGATATTTTAATCGACTCGCCAGATATAACTTTTAACAATCTTATAAACTATATTTCAAAAAATTTTGGAATGCAACCAGAAGAATTTTTACACCGTTACAAAAGAAGTGAAATAATATTCAAAAAATATCATTCCAAGTTTTGACCCTCTACAATTTTTAATTCTACTTGCATGCTTACACAAGATATAGACAATTTTATCTTTTTGATTCTCGAGTGTGCATAATTATTATTTAACTATCTGATACTATTCCATTTTTTAATTGTTGCTGTGATTGATTTTAATTGAGGTTCTAAGTCGTAACTATTTAAATAGTTATCCTTGGTAATAAACTCTCGCATGACTTCAGCAAACAGAACCTTATTTGCAGAATACTTTTTGCCGATTTTTTTCTTGACTTTAACCAAATAATCAAGCACTGAGTCAAATTGTGAAACAGAGGGTAAAGAATTTAATTCTAAAAGTTTTTGAAGTGCTTCGAGTGGAATATAATTCTCGACCTCACGTCCCTTCGTTACCCAAACAAACCCATTTACCGACTTGATTTCATCTATCATTCTCTTTTTAGTTGTATTAAGTGGTGCGCTAATATAATTTTTATCACTATCCATCAATAAACTACAATTACAGTTAACATTCAAAATATTTATGGATTGATTCTCTCCATCTGGATTTGCTGATAGATGCGCTAATAATCTACCGCCATAAAAGACTATTTGATAGTGAATATTCTCTTTTAATGTTCCATTAGTATATAAATTAATCCAATGATTAAGATAAATTCTATCTGAAGGTCCTTCAACCCAAATTATACCATTTGATTGTAATAAGTCACTTGCTCTGATATCCAAATCATCAATTACTCCTTTTCGTTCTAAAAAGGCTTCGACTTTTTTAATGGTTGCATGTTTTCCTACAAGTTTTACATGTAATATTTGTGCATCTGGGTCTCGACTGAAAGCATCGATTACAACATTTGAATGAGTAGTAATAAAAAAATATGTGCTGTTTGATAAAGCAAAATTTCTTAGGTAAATGAAAAGTCTTCTTAGTAATGCTGGATGCACATTATTTTCGAGTTCTTCAAACAAATAAAAATATTTAGACACTGATTTGTTTTCTATTTCAGGGATAAGATATAGATAAATAAGAACCAACAAAACCGTTTGTATCCCAGAGCCTGACCTTGATAACGCTATTCTACCTTTTGATTCTTCTTCAAGATAAATCTCCCAAAATGCACCTGTTTGTTGGACAACTATATCGATAATCTTCAAATCGGGTTCAAATATTTTATTTAATTCAGTTAATAATTTTTTCTCAATTAGGTCACTTGGAAGATTAGATTTGTTAATAAATCTTTGAATTATATTCGTCGCCCCCAGACCATTTTCTTGTACTGGTATATCGTCATCTGTTTCTGGAACTATATGCCTTTCTGCACGGATCCTCTTAGTTTTAAAATCTCTAAGCGAGATATTAAGTGCACTACCGACTTTGGCAAGATAACCTTCGGCCACCGAATTATTTAAATCTACGCTTATTCCTTTCATTGTTTTTGTTTCTTTAAAAACCTCTATTGTCATTGTTTTATTTATATAGTGTTGGCCATATTGCCAATGATCACCAGGAAGCCCACCACCTGAAGTACCATGCCTAAAGCCTTTTGAGACATCTACATCAGTTAATTTTTTACTATATAAATAAACATTACTATCATTTTTTGGATCAGAGTTGCAAAATGATTCTATAATATCTAGTGCTGTAGATTTCCCAGAATTATTTCTACCAATAATAATATTTATCGGATAAATTGCCTCAAAACCCTGAAATTCTTCACCAAAGCATTTGTAATTTTTTATTTTTAGAATTGATTCAATCATTTTTCACCCTCTACAATTTTAATTTCTTCCTCCGTTAATCCATATAACTCATAAACAATTTTATCTATTTGATTATCCAAGGCTTCACATTTTCTTTCAAGATAATTTATATCGTTTTCTGTTTTCACTTGGGCAAGATTTTCTTTGGCAGAGATCATTTGATGAACAAGATCAACTAGGTTTTTATAAATTGGTTTTTCTAAATCACGACTCGAATGTAATTGGGGAATTGGAATACTTAGTAAAGCATTTTTTAATACATCGATTGTAATAAAAAATTCTTTATAATAATAATTAATCAGGCTAGAATTAAGTAACCCAAGAAAATAGATTAAAGAAAAGCCTGATTTATTTACCAATAACATTGCATCTTTAACATAAAGTCCCCCCGAATCATAACAGGCTACGATAGATTTACCCATTCTTGAAACAATAATTTTTTCATTTTCAAATCTCTCTGCTTCACCCGGGCGTGCTGTTTTACGGTGTTTTACCATTAAATCGGGTCGATACCATACAAATTCATTGGGATGTTCATGATAGTATCTTGAAATACCAGCACTCCTTATAAAGGGTTTATACTCATTTGATAGCTTTTTTGTGCTAATAAATTTTTCATCATCTGCGGTCTTAAATCCATATTTAAATTCTACAAAGTCTTCAAGTTTACTAAGTTTCGAGAGTTTATTTAATAGTGTTTTACTTTGATTTTTACCATACAACTGAAAATTATGTAAGTGAGCCCCTTCGATTTCTGATTGATAATAATCTCTAATCCTTGAAATTAATCCATACTCAGTTAGATGAAATACTTCAATTTTATTGTTCAAGTTTTTCTTTTTGGGATTTATTTCTAATAAAAATAAACATGTCTCAACAGTAGCATTTTTAAATACTTTCTTTGGCAGTTGAACTAATTCAAGTACTTTAGATTTATTTATAATTAATTTTCGAATTTCAAAAAAGCTTTCCAATGAAGTCCATGTTTGTGGAACAATGAAACTAAATAAGGCTCCTTGCTTGCAGAGCATTATGCCTCTTTCCATAAAACAGGAATATAAATCAGATTTAGCTACAAATGTTTTATAATTCTCCCATAAATATTTTTTTAATATTTCATCCATACGATGGGGTCTGACGTAAGGAGGATTGCCAACAATTGCATCGAAACCTCCAGATTTAAAAATTTCTGGGAAAGCAGTTTCAAAATCCATTGGTTTTAATCTTTTTTCTTCATCATAATTGAAAAGATTACCCGCAAGTATATCCGTTCCAATTAAAGAATTTCCACTAACAATATTTTTATTCAAGTTTGGCAAAAGTTTTTCTTTGAACATTACCCAAGTATCATTCGCTGTGGCCGTTGTTTCATCCTCGAGTAATTTTAAATATAATGAGAGTTGTGTTACCTCTACGGCTTGATGATCTAAATCCACTCCAAAAACATTATTAGTTAAAATTTTCTGTTTTTGTTGTAGTGAAAGTCTATAAGCACCTTCAAAAAATATACAACCGTCTTTTTTTGCTTGCTCGGGATTCTCCAAATACCAGCGTTTATGATAGTCCAAAATTCTTTCATATACAGTTATTAAAAATGAACCACTACCACAGGCAATATCAGCAAATCGCAATTTAGAAATTTCTTTGGGAGTTTTACCTTCAATCAATTTTCCAATTGTATTTTCAACTATATAATTAACTATATAATGAGGTGTGTAATAAACACCACCAGCTTTTCTTACTTCGGGTTTTTCCTCAATTGTTACTCGTTTATCAGTTGCAATAACAACTTTACCCAAAAATCTTTCATATATAGAACCCAAAATATGTATGGGTATTGCGTCAAAATTATAAGGAGTGTTATCGTGTGAAAGCTCTTCACAAATGTTTGAAAAGGTTTTATCATCTGGCTCAATAATATTTTTAGTATCAATTAAGCTTTTCTTAAAAACCACTCCATTATATTTTGCATCAAGAGTAATTGATGCAGTTATAAAATCTTCCCATGCCGTTCTTCTATTACCAAACTCACTTACATAATGATGAGGCTCAATTAGTTTATCTTCAAGAAATTTGATAAAAACGAGCCTATCAATAGTTCTTTGTGTAGCTTCTGTAAGTTCTTCGCTTGTTAAATGAGAATTGTTTTTCTTAAATGATTTTGCAAGTGCGGTTCTTATCTCGTCAAGTTCTTCAAGGAATGATTCATCAATAGATTGAAACCCACCTTTGAAAAGTCCACGTTGAACGGCTTTGCCTCTTGGCTTTGGTAAGTTCTCAGCATACTTTTCAATCGAGCCATCTAAAACAGATTCACGAGAAAAAAGATAGTATATCTCTCTAAATTTTTCTTCGTTAGCATACTCACTATAATGAAAGCTTTTAATTTTAGAATTGAGAATATCCTTTATATCTGGTCGATAACGACAATCAAGAATAATAAATTCTTCAAAATCAGTAAGAATGGCAATCGGAGTGTTTGCATTCCATCCGTAACGAATGGTTTGAAAAAAATAGTCTTTATTTTCTAAATCGTGATAAGGTTTTTTAGCTTCAACAAAGAATTTAACATCACGAAAGTTTGGGACCAGATAAAAAGTAAAATCTGCTCGCTTTTGGGCTTTTGCAACTTGAACAGGTTTTTCAACTCTTACTTCTTGTTCATAAGGGTTTTTCTGTTTTTCATGTCTTACGTCCCAGCCAAGGGCAATAAAAAACTTATTAATAAAATCATTTCTTACATCAGCTTCTGAATAATTTGAGCTTGAATAAAATTTTTCATTTGATTTAAAATCTTTAACTAATTCAGATATTGATTTGAATGCGGTTTCGAATGGGGACATCAACAAGATACCCTTTTAATGATTTTTAGATGTTTAAAAAATAATCAAAGCACATGAAAGATAATAGAATATGAAATTTTCTTTTTGTCAAAAGATATATATTGAACTGCTTAAAAATCATCTTTGTATTTGACTTCATTAGAGACTTTATACACCACCTCCAAATCAAAGGTATAATTGATATTGTGGTGACAAAGAAAATTCTTTAGAGGGGCTTTACCGTCGCAAAATAGGTGCTGTAAAAAATTTATTGATTAGTATGTGCTTACTTAGTTGACTAATTTAACTCTCTCTGACCAAAATAGGACTTTATATAATTTTTCAACCAGACTTGTTTTTTTGAGTGCATTTAACTGGCCACTTAGGGCTCATTTATATTCTCATAAAGCTGGATCGGATACCACACAAGCGATTAATATTATTTGATTAGAAGTGAGCGAGTGAATTATTAAATTTTACTCTCGCTCACTTAAAATAGGTGACACGTGCAGATAGTTGCATATTAAAAAAAGTCAGGGTAAGTCGAAACAATCATCATAATTATCTGGCTTACATCTTCTTATTCTGTTAATTGTTTTTGAAAACCCTTGTCTAAAACCGTACTTCTGAAAAGCTAAAACTGAATACTCCGAACAGGACGGATAAAATCGACATATTACATTTAATTTTTTATTAAGTATCGGTGATATAGCTCTTTGATATATGTTTTTAATGACTGATATAGTTATCCTTGCTAACAGTTTATCCAGATTTTTTATCATTACTTAAATTTTTGTATGGTTTGAACATAATTTGATGAACCACATTTAGGACATTTTCTAAGATTATTTATCTCGGTTTCCACAACATTCTTATTTCCCCTGACCTTTGCAGTGCTGCAAGTAAACGGATCACAAGTCGAGCAACATAATTCTGAACCATAGCTCCATTTTTGTCCAATTAATTTTTGTTCTCTCGAGACAAGAGAGTACCACGTGTTACCACAGGATTTGCAGGTTCTTACATACTGTTTAGGCATAACAATTTTGATTCTCAGTAATTAAATTTGAATTTTTTTATCTCATTTTCCAATATACTTCTCTAGTAGAAATATTAGTTAATACTGCATTTACAACACTCCCCTTTAATTCATATTCATTGTTTGGATATTGTGATGGCTGTTTTTTAAATGTTAAAAAGATATCCAAAGACATCAACCCACCTAGATTCTTTTGTTTCCATTCTTTTGCCACCTTGGATGGAACTTTGATAGTAAAATTCTCTGATTTATCCATATCTAAATGAAAATTCTCGGGGAGATTAATGTTGTAATAGACTTCTAATTTAATTAATTCATCAGATGAAATAAATAAATTAAAACTTTCTTTCTCAAAATTGTATTCATCAAGGTTAAAAACATATTTAAAATCTGTAAACGATGTCTCTACTTCTTTAAGAGGACCATAAATATTAAACCGAAAAGTACTTCCAAATAAATCTTTTTGAAGTTTAGGTAGAACATTCTTTTTGTAATCTTGTTTCTCAAACTCATCTTTCCCAATTAACTTACCTTCAAGAACATCAATCACAGAGCGATTCCACTCTCCCTTTTGGAACAAGAATTTACTTCTACTTGCAATTGATTGAAGTGTAGATGGAAAGATTAAAATCTCTGGATTTACATCTGCAACGTATTCGTTTTTTTGAATGTTTACGAAATACACCAAAAATTCAGGAAGACTCATATACCCATTATTAGTCAGACTTTTCTCTTTAATGCCCTTATCCTCATCGGGTTGTACAAAACCAGAAAATATTACAGCATCTCCTACCTTAAAATTTTTAATTTTTTCGGCTAACTCAAGATTCTTAAAATCATTTATGCAATAAATAATTTTATTTTCAAATAAAACGGACTCAATCTCGATATTAATATTCGTTTGAGTATTAATGGATTTGATTTTTCCGTTCCAGTTCTCAATTTTATTTTTTTGGTCAGTAAAAAATTTTGATGTAAATGATTTGGCGCTTGCTAACAAATCATCCTTCATTTTTGATCCTGAATTGTCATAAAATCGTCTTAATCTGTCTCTTCCTACTTCAAACTTTAATTGGTCTTCGGCTCCGCTTAGAGCTATTTCTTTAGTCAACACGATATTTTCAAATCCATACTCTGGGAGTTTGTCTATTTTTTTATTAGAAACTTCCGTTAAATCAGATGTGGAATTTTCATTTGAACTAGAGGGATTCTCTTTGCTAATATTTGTTACAATAGCAGAAATGAATATTATAATACCAATTACTGACACAGCAGTATTAACATTTTTACTAAATGGTTTGAATTTCCAAATTAAGTAAATCCCGAGTGGTGGAAAAAAGCAGGAGGCTAAAATGATTACCAGTTTGTTTTCGTACCAAGGCTGTGAGGTGTACTTGTTTTCCATGGTCTTCTCCTCTAAGAAAATAATTTGAAATGTATCCAAATCTAATGAACCAAAGAATTGTATTCAATTAGTAGCATTAGATTTGAAAATTGTTTAATGTCATCTTTCTAGTGAAATTTTTCAGACTAAGAATTTAAGACCGACATCAATCCCAAAGTAAATCTTCTGTTATTGGGATTTGCTGTGGTTTGAAAATTAATCTTAATATTATTATTAACACAAACTAGTTTGTTTCCAACTTGTTGCATTTCAAAACCTGCTTTTATTAATTCCAGTTTTAATTTGAAAAATTTACTTCCCAAGGTGGCCTTGTTATAAAAAGTATAGATGATGCTTGATGACTTTATTTTTCCAGCAAAGATTTCAAATGTTAGAATCACATTTTTATCTCTGTAATTTAAATTTATAGATAATCCATTTTTTTCTTTATCATCTGGATTGCCCATCTTTTTTAGAACATCAGTTAAAGATTTTCCAGTTAAATTCATCAAATCTGTTGTTGTTATAAATCTCATTTTTTCACCTCTTAATTTGTTTTAATTCGTTCTGTTATAAGCACTTAGTGCAATTAATTCTTTACATTAATTTTTATTTTTGTCAAGTCATCTCATACCTCCTCCAATTTTTTTCTTATTTCCTCAATAGTTTCTGCATCAACTTTTTCTCCAAGCTCTTCAGCTTTCATCATCATTAATATTTTATCATAGTATTTCATATAATAGCTGGGGTTCTTCTTTCCAAGAAGCAAGCTTTTAAGATATTCTCTTATATTGTTTCTATTGAATCCACATTTTTCTATTATGACTTTCTCTCCAATTCGTTTAGCAGTTTCGGCAGGTGATAGAGTTGCATACCAAATATCTTCAAACGATTTTTCTATCTTTAATGTTGGCCACATATAATTAAAATAATTGGATAAAACATTTGATTTATGTTCAAGGATTGATAAAAGCATTATGTCTTCATCCTTTTTGATTTTGAAATATTTTCTAATCATATCAGGATTTCTAAGGTTTGCTTCAATTCTTAATTTGTCTTTAAAGTCTTCTTTATCTATGTGCTTTAATAGTTCTGTTTTTGCTACTTTCTTAGAATTCAATTCTTCATATTTTGAATAAATAACCATTCTTTGTGTGTTGCTTCTGGCTTCGCTATAGATTTCTACTCCACTTTTATAATTCTTTATTCTAAAATTTCCTTGCGTTCCTAGAATGCGCAAATCCTTTAAATAATTTGAAGTCGGTTTGGATATTGGAACGTCTCGTGTTAAGTCTAAGGAAGTTACTTTGGCTGTTTTCTTTACTAGGTCTGGAATGATTTCAATAAAACCAGATTCATTTACTGAATTTAGAACATCATCTATGCTTTCAATACTAATAAGTTTTTTATAATCCTGTTTTAGACACTTGCTGGTTATATACAATTTAACTTCACCCATGGTTCTGTTATATTCAATATTTTTGATTCCTAGAGGTTTTTTTAATAATCTACTTGAATTCAAAATTGAGGTGTCTTTTAAAAGTTCTCCCGTTGTTTCATCAAAAAGGTTCTTCCTATAGAAGTATTTTTCAATAAATTTGGTCATGCATACCTCTGGAAAATTGATTATCGTTTCATCTGATGTTATTATTGGTGTCATAATCAATCAAATGATAGAGTTTCTATCAAAGTCCTGTATGTTATAGGAACTGGAATATTTTTGATGCAATACTATTTGAAGGTCATTTAATGACTTTAAATCAGAGAGAAATTGGTTCGAGAATAGACCCCCTGGGTGTACGAATAAGAAAGTTTAACATCCTTTATGTAAAAATACCCTCGTAAAATGAGGGTTTTTTACTTTTATAGCAATTTATTAGTTGCACAAGTTTTGAATGATCAAATCATTATCCTTTTATTCATCGGAGAAAATGAACTTGAAAACAATTATTTATTTTATCACACTGTTTACAACGCTTACAATTTCTGTTCAATCCCAGGATGTTGAAGACACATTAATGATTTATGGACGTAATAGATTTTATAAAACACATCTGCCACTTGGATATAACTTCCAAAATCAATATCCAGTTGTTTTTGTTTTTCATGGTGGATTAGGAAATCCAGATTTAACTGAAAAACAAACCGGCTTTTCTAAAAAAGCTGATGAGGAAGGATTTATAGTTGTATATCCTTATGGAACAGGTTCGTTTGATAAAAAACTTTTAACATGGAACACATGGGATTGCTGCGGATATGCGGACAAAAAAAATATTAATGATGTCGATTTTATAAAAGCATTATTGGCAGAAATCAAATCAAAATATAATATTGATGATAAAAGGATTTACGCCGCCGGTTTATCCAATGGGGGAATGATGTGCTACCTTCTTGCATGTGAACTGCCCGAATATTTTGCTGCTGTTGCTCCTGTTGCTGCAACTATGTTTGATACTGTTACATGCAATTCTAAAAGTGAAGTTTCATTAATAATATTTAACAGCATAGATGATCAGCACATTCCTTACAATGGCGGAGTGGGTGAAAAGTCTTTGGTTGATGTTGAAAAACTTCCTGTTGAAACTGTTGTTAACTTGTGGGTTAAGAAATATAACTGCTACTTGATGCACAAATCAGAAAGTTCTTCGTTTCACAAAACCAATTACAAAAACAGTAACGGAAGTGAGATAGTTTTATACAAAATGCTCAGTGGTGCTCACTCGTGGCCTGGGGGAGAAAAGATAAGAGCCTTTGCAGATAATCCAGTAAAAAACGTATCTGCAACAGATTTGATTTGGGAATTTTTTAAGAATAACCCAAAGCATTAAAAGTTAGACGGGTTTAACAATTTACTTTTTGCAATAAAAAGAAATAAAGCGAGGATGCAACCTATTGTTGCATCCCAAAATAAAATTATCATCTTAAAATGATCATCTTCTTAGTTTCAACAAAACTACCGGCTTGTAATTTGTAAAAGTATGTTCCGCTGGAAAGTGATGATGCATCAAATGTTACTTCATAATTTCCAGTGGATTGTATTTCATTTACAAGTGTTGCAATTTCGTTTCCAAGTACATCATATATTTTTAAACTTACAGAATTACTAGTCGCTATTTGATATTTAATCTTTGTACTTGGATTGAAAGGATTGGGATAGTTTTGTGATAATTCAAATTTCTCTGGAACACTTACTATCACCTCAACTTCATTTGAGTATTCGAAAGTACCATCAAAGTCTATTTGCTTTAATCTATAAAGATATTTTCCTGATGATAAATTATTATCAACGAATGAATACGAATTTTTTTCTGTAGTTGTGCCGTGTCCCGATATAAAACTTATCTCATTCCATTCCTCATTGTGAACTGTGGACTGAGAACTGTAGACTTGTTTTCTTTCAACACCAACTCCAGAATTATTTGTTTCTGTTGATGTGGACCAATTTAAAGTTACGCTGTTTCCATTTATGTTTGCAACAAATGAAACCAGCTCAACAGGAACGACAGAATTTGTAACAGTTAATACTGCTATTCCTCTTCCCAAACAGCTCATCCATAGTTCATATCCACCTAGTATTTCTCGTACTTTAAGATCTTTGATAGTGCTGCTAGGCAAACCTCCATACTGCGGTTCGTTTCCTGGTGGAGCCGGGAACATACCAACATTGACTCCATCGTACCAACAAATACCATTGTCGTTCGAAGGATACTCGCTGTCGTACTGCATCCAAAGTCGGCCATCCGATGTAACTGCCAAAGGACGTACGTGTTCGCCCGGAAATGGCCAGCCCAGATCGTATTGAAAGATAGTGTAAGATCCGGAATTCGCATCAAGACGAATAAGCGTGCTGCCACTAATTGTAAACTGCGTCCATGTCCCGATCCAGACAATGCCGTTGTCTTCAAGGGCTAAGCCCGTAAATGATCCTACTGCTTCCGTGAAGTCATCCATTGTGCGTGAGAACGAAGAGCTCCCATCAGTGCGTAAGAGTTCAACGTCGGTTGATGCCCAAATTGTTCCATCTAATGTGAGGTCCTTTTTAATTTTGCTACCCCATCCTGTCAATGGAACAAAAATCCAATCGAGGATATTTTCATCATAGTATCTTACATTAAAATATTCACCAAGACTCCACAATCTTCCTTGTGAGTCTTCAACAAATCCATTTGATTTACTCATTGAATCTTCTAATGCAAAATAGTTAACACCATTCCAGGAATGAATTCCACTGAATGTGGGGTTAAATATTACATCACCATTTGACGGTCTTCTATAAATAGCCTGGGTATTGTCTGCAGGATAAGGAAAAGGATACCCTAAACCATAATTAAACTCATTAAAACCTGTCCATCTTTCTCCATCAAATTTTTGAAAACCGCCAACTCCAGTTCCGGCATTTCCAGTAAGCCAAACATTTCCTTCGCTGTCCAGTGAAAAATCTTCGACAAAATAATCAATTTGTGATGTGTTGGTTATTCTATAACGCTGCCAGTTTCCGGCACCAACATCACGTTTTGCCGCACCACCTATTCCACAAACCCAAACATTTCCCTGTCCATCAATATCAACAGAGAGTGTAAATTCTCCGGGTCGCCAGGTTCCATAATTTTGCCAGGTTGTACCGTCAAACATCCAGGTTTCTCCGGTTGTTGTAACCAATAAAGCTTTCCCATTACCGAATGCTTTGAATGCATCAATATAAAAACTGACATTAATGTATGGAGGTGGGGGTGCCACCCATGAACCATCAAGTTTTTGATATTCCAAAGTTTCCCAATCACCATTTTCTGCCATTCTTAAAGCCCAAAAGTTTCCGGCATCATCAACACAATCTTTACCCGGTAATCCTGCGATGTCTCCAACAGATGTAGGCAAGTAATTAGTGATTTGATTTGTTGTGCTGTTGTAAGCATAAACCTGCCCAAAATAAGTATCTGCTGACCAGACAATATAGCTCCCATTTGATTTTGGCTGAACTGCAATCCGGATATTACCTTCTTGCCAATAGCTCCATACTCCGTTCTTAGGATTAAAACGAACAAGACCATCGCTTATAAACCAAATTGTACTATCTGGGGCTAAATCCATATCTAAAGTTGAACCCAACAATCCTGAATTTCCGGGTCCAAATTTTTCAATGGATGAAATGCCGACCTGAGGATTAAATTTTAATGCGCCGGTATTGTTTGCCATCCAGAGATTATTTTCATAGTCTTTGATTATTTCATCTATCTGCTCTTCGCCGCCATAAAATGATCCGAGTATTGGATATTCAACGTTTGAATAATTGATCCATTTGTTTTCTAACTGAATGAACTTAGCAAAACCGCCTTCGCCCCAATTACCTGTATTTGCTGCAATATATGGGTCTCCATTTGCGTCAATCCAAAGTGCAGTTGCCTGGTCCCCCTGAATTCCAGTATTACCCGGCCGATAGTAACGCCATGAGTATTCCGGGTTTTGAGCGGTAATGTTTAGTGAACATATAAGAAAACTAAAAACTGCAACAATATATTTTTTCATTGATAATACCTTTAAAGATTGCGCAGTTATTTAATTAAAATCATTTTCTTTGTTTGAATAAAATCACCAGCCTGTAATTTATAGAAATATGTGCCGCTCGAAAATTTACTTGCATCAAAAGTAACCTCATAACTGCCAGCGGGTCTTTCTTCGTTTACAAGTGTAATTATCTCATTTCCTAATAAGTTGTATACTTTTAAAGATTGATATGTTTGCGATGCGGTCTGCCATTTTATCTTT
>JBGSPH010000054.1:0-11045 GCA_041738675.1 Ignavibacteriaceae bacterium | reverse complement strand
TATCTGGTTTTCTGTGGTTGGTTGATTTGTAACTGCTCTTCCCAACAAAATCAATCCGCCCCACAATTCTCTATCCTGTGCTGTTAAATCATTTGGATTATTGACATCATCCAGTTCACTTGTAAATATTATTGGATTCTGAGCTGTTCCGTCTGCTATTAGCTTGCCGCCTCTTCTTACTATCAGTGCGCTGGCACCATCACCTGTGGTTATGTTTGACTGAAGCTTTCCTTTTATTACAGTACCAGGTTCTATTGTTAATGTATATGATGAATCCACAAAGATTAATCCATCTAATGTATATACATTATTCGAAGTCCACGTTGTGTTGCTTGTTATGTCTGCTGTTATGTTTACCTGCGCGAACGTAAACATCGATGCAAAGAACATGAAAATAAGTACGCTTAGCTTCTTCATTAAGCTATTCTCCTGAGTTTGTTATAGAATATATTGTTTATCATAATCTTATAATCCGTACGATACACCTAAAGAATAAGTGATACCGGACTTGTATTCATAAAAAGTATAATCCTGATCTTTAAATCTTGCTACTTCTTTATAAGAAGCATTTAGCAGGTTTTTTATTCCCAGGTTAAGTGTAAAATTATAAATGAGTTTTTGGCTCAAAGTAAAGTTTAGCAAAGGAGCTGGTTGTTCATAAACATCTGGATTAACATTAGCAGATACTTTGGATAATCTTTCTCCAAAAGTATTAAAGTATAGCCCTGCAACTGTACCCCAACTTTCGTTAATGTAGGAAAGGTCAAGGTTTAGAACGTAAGGAGATTGTCCTTGCAGAACTCTTGTCGTAGCAGAAGAGGAATCAATTGCTAATCTCTGCGCCAATTCACTTGGAGCAATATCTATGTTAGAATATATTAGTGACAAATTTGAACCGATATAGAAGTTTGATAATTCATCAATAATATTTCCAAGACCTAATCTTAATTCAAATTCCAATCCTGCTATTGTAGCTTTATCAACGTTTTTGTATTGCACGATTGAATTTGAAGCGCTTGAACCTTCAGCATAACTTAGTTCAATTGGATTTTTTAAGTTTTTGTAGAATCCACTTATCGCAAATACTTCGCCCGGATTAGTAAACCACTCCCATCGTATATCATAGTTCTGAATTAAAGTTCTTTCAAGTAACGGATTACCTTGTAATTCAACATCATTAACAAATTCTTTTGTTGAATAAGGAGCTATTTCTCTAAAGTTTGGTCTTGCAAGGGTCTCAGTAGCTGATAATCTTAAATTCATATTTTCGGTTAAAGAGTATATAAGATTTAAGGATGGCAGCAAATCGTTTTCATCTATACTACCATCTTCAAATGTTGAGTCGGCACTAAGCAAAGTTAGATCTGTAGTTTCAAGTCTAGCACCACCAATAAATTTTAGATCTGAGAAAATTGGCATTTCGATCATTGCATAAGTGGCAAATACCTGCATATCAC
This sequence comes from Ignavibacteriaceae bacterium, assembly GCA_041738675.1. Lineage (GTDB taxonomy): Bacteria > Bacteroidota > Ignavibacteria > Ignavibacteriales > Ignavibacteriaceae > IGN3. Next base: position 9,588 of record JBGSPH010000054.1, on the reverse strand, counting down.
CATTGTAGTTGTTTCTTAATCTGGAGTTATCACGAATTACGTTAGCAAAGTTGTATCGTAATGTTCCACCCCCTAATGTATCAACAGATGAAATTCCAACATTTTCTTGAGCAAAAAATAGATCCAGGTCTCCGTTTAATTGATTGAATAGCTGGTTCGAAGCCTCATAAGCAAATATTCTTTCTTTAAAGTTTCTATCCACATTTTGGTAAGCTGCACCAAACTTAAATTTGCTGCCCATGCCTTCCCATTGATTGAATGGAACCGAAAAATTCAATCCATAATTCTGGCTGGATTCTTCAAGATATCTGAAGTAACGTGAGGGAGCATCAAATCCTGAACCTACTATAATATAGCTTGTTGAACCATTTGCTAATTCTTGAGCACTGTAGGATAAAAGCCTATAATCAGGTTCATCCTGAGTTGTGTTTGAAAAAGATGCTGTCCAATCTATTGAAGTATTTAGAAGCTCACTTATAAAATGCTGCCCTCTGAATTGATAGTTTAGAATATCTCTTTCAATCCAGCTCAAAGCAAGATTATTAAAAATTGGAGCATTTGGTTCATTACCAAATTCTTGCGGCCAAATACCTGATTGAGATCTAGAGTTTGAGATTCCACTTCTTGAATAGAATAAGTTTGCACCTATCTGCTGATTATTATTAAGATTATAAGATAAAGTTGCTAATCCACCCATATTTGCTTCTGAACTGCCTTTAGTGTCTGAAACAAGTAATTGAGTGTTTAATTCATTAGCACCTAAATCTGAAACTGTATATCTACCAACCGTTCCATTTTCATAGAACGAATAATTTCTTGAATAAGTTAAGCTGCCCATATAACCAAGTTTAGATTCATCGCCAAATGAAATCTGATCACCAACAGATAAATTTAAATTTTGATGAACCGGTACACTCTTAGTACTCGTGTTCATTATTCCATTAAATGATTTTGAATACTCATTTAACTGTTCTGCTTTTTCCTGGTTAAATCTTGCTTCTTGAGTTCTAGGGATTACAGTATTAAAATCACTTAGCACATCAGGTACAGCTCTGGTTCCATCATCAACACCGAGCCAATCCTTTGAACCTCCGGTATAGGTTAAATAATTAGCATTGCTTGTTGCCTGGCTGTTATAATTTGTTGTGCCTGAAACTTTAAGAGTAAATCTTTCTGGATATGATTTGGTTCCGATATCAACAATACCACCGCTAAAGTTACCCGGTTTATCTGGTGTAAAAGTTTTAATAGTAATTATGTTATCAAGAAGATTTGTGGGAATTAAATCTAACTGAAATGATTTTTTATTTGGATCTGAACTTGGAAGTTCAACTCCATTTAATTGTGTGTTACTGTATCTATCGCCTAAACCTCTTACAAAAACATATTTACCATCTACTACCGTTGAGCCTACAACTTTTTTAAGTGCATCTCCAGCGTCGCTTGAGCCGGAACGCGAAATCTGTTCGGAACTTATAACATCACTAACGGTTGTAGATTTTTGTCTGTTCTTTAATAATCCTGCTTCGTTGTCTAAAAGTAATTTTGCTGTTACCAAAACCTCATCTGTTTCATAAGCTTCAGACTTCAATGAGATATCTAATTTTAAAGCTTTGCCGTTTGTTATTTCAACGCTAGTTATGGTTACTTTAGAATATCCAATCATAGAAGCAACTAAAGTATAGCTTCCCTCAGGAATATTTTTGATTGAGTAATTTCCTTCAAGATCACTTGCTGCGCCAAGTGTTGTTCCTTGAAAAAGTATATTAGCACCGATTAGTTCCTCTCCACTATTTGCATCAACAATTTTTCCATATACCGATCCATTATCCTGGGCGAAGTTTGAAACTGCAAGAAATAGAATAAATATGGTTGTTGTTAATAGCTTAAACATAGAAATTTTGGGTTTTGTGTTAATTGAATTAAGCATGTTCTCCTCATTAAATATTTTTGTTTTCCTTCGACACCCGAAAACTATAATTTCAATGTTAAGAGAATGTTAAGAAAGTGTTATGAGTTTGTTAAGGATTTGCTAAAAATCCTTAAAAAGTGGGATTTTTTGAAATTTTAAAGCTTATTACTGATGTATTTAATAACCTGAGCTTTTTCTATTGTAATGAGTCCGCCAATATTTGATTTTTCAAATATATCGTTTACAATGGGAATAAAATTTTCAATGTGTTCAAGTGTATCTACAATTTCAATAATTAATGGTAAATCCTCTGAGAGAGTTAGAAGTTTGGAAGTATGAATTTTACTATTTGCACCGAAGCCCATTATCCCTTTTGTTACAGTGGCTCCTGCCAGGTTAGCTTCACGTGCTTTCAAAACTATTTCTTCATAAACAGGTCTTCCATGAAATTTATCACTTTCACCAATAAATATTCTTAAAAGTTTTGCTTCACTATTTGTTTGCATAAATCAACCTATAAGTTTTGAGATAAGATAGGCCAGATAGATTCCGATAAAACACAATACTACATTTAGAATTACATTATAAAAAGCCAGCATATATTCTGAATCACGAAACAAGTTTAAAGTTTCATAAGAGAACGTAGAAAAAGTAGTAAAGCCGCCGCATAAACCTACAGTTAGAAATAATCTAAATTCATTTCCAATCAATTCTTTTTCATTTAAATAGAACATTATAAAACCAAGAAGAAAAGTACCAGCAACATTTACTACTAAAGTGCCGTAAGGAAAAATAACAGAAATGTGTCGTTGAATGTAACTCGAAATTCCATAACGAAGAGCGCCGCCAATCGCGGCTCCGGTGGATACTAAAATGTAATTAAGCATAATCTATTTTTTTTTGCCGAAAGATAAAACTATTCAGACAGTCAGCAAAATTATTTCAATAAATTCATCTTACCGCTTTTAATCTTTTCTCCAACCTTAATGTTATAAAAATAAATTCCACTTGATAAATTTTGTTGATTTTGATTCTTCCCTTCCCACTTAACAATATAATTTCCGGCAGCAAGTTGTTGATCAACTAAGGTTGCAACCAAACTTCCCTGTACATCATAAATTTTTAATTCTGTATTCTCATTCGTAAGATCATAAGGGATTGTAAAAACAATTAGAGTATTAGAGTTAAACGGGTTTGGATAATTAGAAATCAATAACTCGGATTGTGGAATAATAATACCATTAGGATTCTCATCTATAGAAGTAATTAACGTTCCACCATTACCTCTTGAACTACCAAGTGAATCTGCTAAATAAATATTCACCCAATCCGGTCTTAATGCAGATTGAAGATATTGATTATTCCATTCCTGATCAGTTAATCTTAGAAAATTATCAGTTGTATATTCATAGTAACTCATCACAGGACCTATAAAAGCGGTTTGTACGCCGTCATTCCACGGTGTAATAAAAACTCCAAGATTGATTGGTCCAGTTCCAACATGCTTTACCCAACCAACCACTCCACCAGTACACGTAGTCGGAATTGTATGCATATCAGCAACAAGATGATCGCTTTCCATAAGACCAGGATTTTCTCCACCAAAATTACCTAATAAAAAATTATCTCTGTAAAACAATCTTGGATACCACCCAAAATACGGTGTTGTACCCGAACCACCACTTGCATCATAGTACATCATATTTTGCAAAAATGTTATTTCATCTGTAGTTAGCATTTCCTGATTTAATTCTTTTATGGAAATTGATTTTAAAGTATCCATAACATTACCAAGCGTATTAAAGTAATCAATAATATAATATTGCATTCCGGGATCTGAAAAATTTATTGTTTGTATTTTATTTGTGGCTGATAAAGAAAAATCTTTTAATGTTTGATAAAATTCCGGAAACGGTTCAACATAGCTATACGGATATGAACATACAGTTCCACCTGTATAAGATTGTTTTGCATATAATAGATTATCGTGTCTTAGTTCTGTCCAGGATGCAAGTTGAGTATTCATCTTCTCCTGCCAGAAAGCAGCAGTTTGCATAAATGGTGGAAGATCTGTTCTGTTTTCCGGTGGATTAAGCTTTCTGATTATGTTAAGCCAGTTTGAATAAAAGTTTGCATTCCAGAATTCATCATCATAAGAATCGATTAAATATCTTAGTGCAGCAAGATTAGTGGAATAGTGATATTCATTTAGCTCCGGTATCAGAAGTTGTGCCGATGCTGAATTACCAATTGCAAACAAAACATCCAAGAGAGAAGGAAATAATCTACACACATCTTGATTATAATATTTGATTCTATCATAGACTACGGTGGCAGTTACATAGGAATCAATTACGAATCTTTGTCCAAACAACATGAATGTTGATGCTGGAACAATACTATCCGGGCTCAATGGATCACCAAAAAGTATCTGTGATAAAATAAGTTGATATGCAAAACTTTTGTTTTTAAGAGTGTCCTGAAATTCTAATATAGCCAAACTATCCAAAAGTTCATTTACATCATTAAAATTAATTGCATTCTTCAGATATGAAAGATTATCTAGTGTAACATTATCCTGCTCTCCTGCAAATATCTTAATGGTATTTTCTATTTCTAAATAATCATCATAGACATTGGTTAAGTCAATTAATTCTTTAATCAGATATACATCTATTATTTGTCTTTTTACGTCAGAAAAAGTCTGTGGCGGGCACCAGCCTTCGCCTTGTTCTGGAGCCATTAAATACAATTCTGTTCTTCCCAGCCACATCATAACCCTGAAATATTGAGGCAATTGGTTTGGATAAGGATCCATGGGATCAATGACATAATGTCCACGTGGTTTGAACTGGCTCCAATCAATCACTTTACAATTATCAGAAAATAATTCATAGGTATCCATCTGTTCATTTTCAATCAATTGTAGTATCTCAGAAACAGTCTGATTATTTTCAGAATAATATGGATTAACATTCAACTCAAATAATTTTAATGGAACAGTTAAATAAATATCAACATCCTTTAACATTGTCATCATTTCTGGATTAGCTCCATAATTTGTAAACAGTAAACTTTGATTTGAATGAAGTTCAAGAAGCAACGATTTAACTTTCTCAATTAAAAAACCAAGCTCAGCATCTTTTAAGATTCTATCATAAGAAATATGGAAGGCGTGTAGAATAGCATCTGTAGAAACAAACACCGGTAAATCTTTATGAAATATTTCGAGAAATGATTCACCGAAAGAAATTTTATTCATCCTTTCCGAAACAACGAAACCATTTTGTTCTATCAAACTGATTTCGTGTTCAGTTAATCCATATTTAATTGCAATTGAGTCAAAATATCTTGCATCTGTTACTGATAAATTCAGATCACCAATAAAATTTCCTGCCGGATGCATCTGCATAAGCTGATCTGATTCCATATTTTGATGCGTTTGGAGAAATTGTTTATATGCGTCTATGCTAAAATTGGATTGGCTAAAAGCGCTTTGTGAAATGTTGATCAGGAGTATGGTGATAATTAAAACTGATGTCTTGTTCATTTTATTCACCGTTTTTTTATCAAACGTATGAAAATTTAAAGACAATAACAATTAACGAATATGAAATAAAAAAGTCCCAAAGAATTAACTAAGGGACTTTAAAAAAACTTTGTATTAAAAGAGATGATTTATGTTTTAACTAAAATCTCACCGTAAAAGATGTCATAACATTATCTATCCTAATTGCCTGATCAACAGGAGGAACATTTGGACCAAAACCTTCACCCGGCTCATCCCACCAACTTCTGGAATAAGTAACATTGAATTCAAAATCACCTTCACCTGAACTGATTCCAAGACCGGCATTAAATATTTTTCTGTCATATTCCATTGGTGTATCTGCAAGTGGAGAAGGATTGTACATAAATCCTGCACGTGCACTTAATCCAGTAAACGGAAGTCTGAACTCTGCACCACCACGCAAGTTAAAAACTTGAGTATATTTTGTAAGGATCTGTTTATTTATTGCAGCTGTAATTGTTGGATCAATATCACCAGAAAATCTCATCTGAGTGTAATCAGTATAAGATACTTCAGCAGCAGCAGTAACAAACCATACATTAACCGAGGCTGCTGCAGTAAATTCAAATGGGGATGTGATTTTATATTCAGAACTTATCACAGGATTATCAAGTGTTTTTGTATAACCTGTAGCAAAATTACTTTGTCCGCTAAAGTAATGATCTTCTACAATTACAAAAGTTGTTGGCAATTTTACAGATCCGCCCAAACGAATAAAATCAAAGAACTTGTAAAGCAAACCAAATCTGCCATCCCAACCATTATAACTCCAGTCAACAACATCATTAAGATAATAAGAGTCAAAGCCCGCAGTAAGATTTGAGTCAGGAATTGTTGTAGTCGTTAAAGAATAGACATTATTTACATCTGTTTCTGTAAACTCCCTATTGCTCTGCAATGTGCCGATTGTATAGTTAACACTTGCACCAAAGAATACATTATGTGCAAACTCGTATGATGCACCGGCAGACCAATTGTACAAACCGCCATCACTAATAAGCGAACCATTTTGCTGAAGGTTATTATTCAGAATGGTTCTGTCTTCAAAATACTGACCAGATGTGGGATCGAAATAAGGATAACTAAGGAGTAAGTTTCGTGCAATATTCTTTCCATCAACTACCAGATCATTAACGAACGAACCGGTGGAGTTGTATCCTTGAAATTCAACGATTCTATTAAAGTCTTTTGATTGATTGTACCCTAACGAAAGTGCAAAAGTTCTTCCGCTGCTATCTGATTTAATCGGATAGACTAATCCAAATTGACTAAGATTTGTTTGAGTTTTTAAGGAACTTGTTTCGGTTGATAAATAATTAGTTGTATTTCTGTAGAGATTCAATCCGACTGAGGTTGTAAGGGTTAGTTTTTCCGCAGTTGCTAAGGTAGCTGGATTAAATAAAGTTGCAGTATAGCTATTTCCAAAAGTTGAATAAGCATTACCCATACTCATTGACCAGGCATCGTATGATTGACCACGCTCTGATAAAATTGCCGCATAGCCATCATTCAATCCAAGATAGTTTTGAGAATATAGATCACTTGATAAAAGAACTACATACAACACAGCTAAAAAGTGCACAAGATTAATTTTCAAAATTTATTCTCCGTTAATTTTCCACAAATTTAATATTTATAAAGTATTAGCCTAACACAAATATTTTCGTATTGCAAACAAAAAAAGTACAGATAAGAAAATTCTTAAAGGATTTTGTTAAAGGCTTTGGCATTTAACAACCGTTTACGCTCTTACAAATAATAAGTAAATACTATAGAATTTCGCCTGAGTCCATAAAAATTGTTTGTAATAACCAGATTTATAAATAATATTGTCAAAAGCCGCGCGAATACTAAAAAGATTGTTTCAATAATGCAACTAATCTAAAAGTGCCCTCAATCATTCTAAAATGATATTTTAGGTGAATGATTCGGTTTACTGCATTGCACGAAAACATATCCAATTAAAGATAGATAATCCACTAATAAATAAAACAAAGTCTTAACTATAATCAATCTGATTTAGTTAGGATATATTCTGATATTTAATTTTTATTTGCCACCGACACTGGTCCAAGAAGCTCATCCAGTTTTTTTAGCAGGTTCTCTCCGCGTAAACCAGAGGCGATAATCTTTTGGTCTTTGTCTAACAATACATTTGCCGGAATTGAATTAATACCATAAAGTTTACCAGCTTCATTTCCCCATCCTTTAAGATCTGAAACCTGTGTCCAGGTTAATTTATCATCTTTAACAGCCTTTAGCCATTTATTACGATCGGTATCAAACGAAACGCCAAGAATATCAAATCCTTTTTCTTTATATGTTTGCCATGCCTTTACGACGTTTGGATTCTCAGCACGACAAGGTCCACACCACGCTGCCCAGAAATCAACTAGTAGTACTTTTCCTTTTAGAGATGAAAGAGAAATAGGATTTCCAGTGCTGTCATTCAATGTAAAATCGGGAGCGAACTGACCTATTGCGACACTTCGAAGTACCTCGATGCGTTTTTCGATTGCCTCATAATATGTTGATGTTTTCATGTTAGTATCAAGAGCGACCAGAAGATTTTCCAATTCAGACAAATCAAACTGCCAGGAATTACGAGTAATAAGATATGGCGCAACCAGGGTCTTGTTGTTTGCTTTTACAAAAGTAATTAGTCGAGCTTTCATTTCTTTTTCAATTTCTTCACTGAGTAGATCGTTTTTTTTCATCGTCAAAGTATCGCCTGCATCTTTTGCTGCCTTCCAGGCATTGTAAACTTCTTCCATCTTTTTCATAGTCATCTTGTCCATATCTACATATTTCATATAAGTATCGTGCGATGAGGATCCATGAATATTGCTTTTATCAATACTGTCTGGATAAATTTTCACATCAATCTCAGCATTCTCAATAAAAAGTGGTACAGTCACTTCATTTTCTTTAAAACTTAAATACCACATCTCTGGTAATGTGACTTCTCCATTGAACGTAAAATTCCCATCAATCACTTTTGTAGAATCAAGCTTTTCCCAGCCATCGCTTCCAGGTTTTTGAAGATAAATCATTGCAGAATCTATACCAGCTATGGTTCCTTGAATGGTGTACTGATCCTTTTTAGTAGCGCAGGATAAAAGGAAAATGCCTATGAGCAACATCAAAATATGTCTTTTCATATTTATAATCTTTCTTTTTTTTTATTTTGATAAAAATAGGTCTTTAACTGAAGAAAAAGAATTTCATATTTTTCACCTTCCTTCAGAAAAACCATTGTTATGATGATAAATTAAAGGAAAAAAAATCCCGATAAAAATTTATCGGGATTATATTGAGCCAAAAGGGATTTTGCCTTGGGCATTCCTTCGGAAGAACCCCTGTTAAAACCTTTATTAGAAAATAAAAAAATCCCGATAAGAAAAACTTATCGGGATTTATAGTGACCCCAAGGGGATTTGAACCCCTGTTACAGCCGTGAAAGGGCTATGTCCTAACCACTAGACGATGGGGCCAATGGAATCAAAACTCATAATATTTATAAATGGCTGGGTGAGCGATGGGGATTGAACCCACGACCCCCAGGGCCACAACCTGGTGCTCTAACCAACTGAGCTACGCTCACCATTTAAAGAACAATATCTTTTAGTACGCCCGAGTGGACTCTCCCAAAGGGATGGCTTTGCCAGAACCACTAACCCCTCCGATTTGATCGGAGTGCTTAATCCACTTTTTCAGACAAACAAAATTTCAATTGTACGCCCGAGTGGACTCGAACCACTAACCCTCAGCTTAGAAGGCTGATGCTCTATCCGATTGAGCTACGGGCGCTCACAATCCACAAAACCGAAAATGAACATCTATTAGATGGAAATTCTTTTGTCGGGGCGGCAGGATTCTTCCAAAGGAATGGCTTTGCCAAAACCTGCGACCTTCCCGATCTAATTGGGACACGATTAACTTCCAATCACAAATTTCTTTTTAAGTCGGGGCGGCAGGATTCGAACCTGCGACCTCCTGCTCCCAAAGCAGGCGCGATAACCGGACTACGCTACGCCCCGAAATACCATAATTCTTAAAAATCGAGCTGAAAATATATACGTTTGTGTTCTAAAAAACAATTTTT
>JBGSPH010000016.1:0-145887 GCA_041738675.1 Ignavibacteriaceae bacterium | reverse complement strand
TATTTTGGAAGGTTAAAACAAAAGTATAGAGTACATAGAGGACTATCTCCTCAAAAAAGAAAAAGTTATTTTAACTGGTATTTTTATTTAAAACCAATTTAATTTTAGCAACACAAAATGACTATTATGCCCGAAATGACTTGCAGAAGTTATGATAATTATATCTAAATAATTTTTTTTCTAATTGCTTTTGCCACTGCTTCAGATTGTGAATGGACGTGGAGTTTTTTGTAGATATTTCTGATATGATGGCGAACTGTATCAACGCTAATAAATAATGTTTCTGCTATTTCCTGGTAATTGTATCCATCTGATAAAAGATTAAGCACGCTAATTTCTCTATCACTCAAACCATAATTGTCAGTATCAGTTGCAATATTTTTTCCCTCTTTAAAAGCTGTAATTACCTGCCTTGCAATTCTGGAACTCATTGGGGAGCCGCCGTCATTTGCATCTTTTATTGCTTCAAGTAATCTTGCAGGAGGAGTTTTTTTTACAAGATAGCCGCAGGCTCCGGCACAAAGCGCATCAAATACAAATTCACTCTCTTCATAAACTGTTAACATAAGAATGCTTAGATCGGGATTCTTTATTACTGCAGCTTTAGCGCCTTCAATTCCATTCATACCCGGTAAGCCAATATCCATAAGCACAACATCAATAGGCAGTAAATTAATTTTAGGTAAGAATGATTCAATATCTCCAAATGCACCTGTGCATTTATAACCATCTGTTCCATTTATTAATGCGGCGAGCCCTTCCCTAATCGTATTGTTATCTTCAACTATTGTAACGTTAATCATTTTTTTAGCAGCGATTTAAATTTATTAGTTGTTCCGGATTTACCAATGAATCTAATAGAGGTGCCGGAGTTTACAGACGATTTAATTTTAATTCTTCCTTTTATTTGAGCGGCTCTGTTTTCCATATTTTTCAATCCGTTGCCTTTAGAAATTATGGATTCATCAAATCCATTTCCATCATCACTTAAGGAAATTTCTAAAACATCATTTCTTAAATTTGATTCAAGTGTAATTTGCTTACAGTTACCATGTTTGATTGAATTATTTATCGCTTCCTTAAAAATCAAATAAAGATTCTGCTTAACATCCATTGGAAGTTTTACATCTTTAAGTTTTTCAAGATTTTTTGCTCTAAAAGAAATTCCCAAAGAACTAAGTAATTCACTATAATTATCTTTTAAACGGAGAATCAAATCGTGCAAAGAATCACGGCTTGGATTTACGACCCAAACAATATCACTCATATTATCAACAAGTTGTCTTGAGATATCACTGATTTTATTTAGTTCGCTGCCGGATATTTTTTGCTCAGAATTATTTTTTCTTGAGGCAACTTCACTTAAAATAGAAATCTCAGTTAAACCAGAACCAATGTTATCATGCAAATCGGCGGCAAGTTTAGATTTTAATTTTTCAATTGCAAGTAAGTTTTTAGTCCTCATTGTACCAAGGTAATATATAAAGGCAGCTAATAAAATTATCATAAGGGTAATAAACCACCACGTCTCCCAGAACGGATATAATATTTTAATTTTAATTGAAGCATAATTTTCGCTCCAAACGCCATCGCTGTTAGAGCCACGAACTTTAAATATGTATGTGCCGGGTCTTAGATCAGTATATGTTGCCATTCGTGATGAGGATTCAGTTACCTGCCATTCATCCTGCAGTCCTTCTAAGATGTACGAATATTGATTATCCTGCGGATCAGAATAATCCAAAGATGAAAACTCAAAGGTGATAAAATTTTTTTTATGAGTTAGTACCAATTCTTCAGGTAGTCCTTTAACATTTTCATTAAGAACCTTAATTGAAGTAATAACCACCTGGGGAATAAAAGTGTTAGATTTAATTTTATCTGGATCGAAATAGTTAAAACCATTTATACCGCCAAAGTATAATTTACCTTCAACATCCTTAAAGTATGCACCTCCGCTGTATTCTAAACTTTGTAATCCATCCTGAATGTCGTAACGCTTAATTTCTTTGCTTACAAGATTTAGTTTAAATATACCATCATCAGAACTTATCCAGAGATTTTTTGAATCATCTTCCAAAATCCCATAAACAACTCCACTGGTTAAATCTTCCTGAAAAGAATATCGTTTAAACTTTTCAGTTTTGCGATCAAAACTTGTTAAGCTGCCTCCATAAGAACCCAGCCACATTAAACCATCTGAATCCTCAAGAATTGTCATTAGATTTTGGATATTGAATTTATCATCCTGTCCGGAGGTGATCGGATATTTTTTAAACTTTTTAGTAACAGGATCAAATGAATTCAATCCACCACCGTAAGTACAGATCCAAAAAACTCCATCACGTGAGCGATACAATTTATAAACACGATTATCGCTGATTGAATTTGTATCATCCTGAATATTCTTAAATTTTTCAAACCGCAGCTTATGATTTAGCGGATTACCTTTAACAACAACTTTATTTAAACCGCCCCCAAAAGTTGCAACCCAGTAAACACTATCTGATTCTATTAAAATATCCTGCACTTGATTTGCGCCAATGCTTGAAGGGTCTGCAGGATTATTTTTATAGACAACTGACTTATAAGTTTTTTTGTTAATGATATTCAATCCGCCGTCATAAGTACCGATCCACAAGTTGCCATAAGTATCTTCTTCAATAGCTCTAACGTGATTGCTGCTTATTTTTTTATTCGCAGAGGAGTTAGTGATATAAGAAAAAGTATTTGCTGCAAGATCATACCTATTAACTCCGCCTTTGTATGTTCCTATCCAGAGAATATTTTCCTTGTCTTTATAGATTGCCCAAACAACATCATCATTAAGTGTGTTTTCTTTTCTTGGATCGTGTTTAACGTGATTAAAACGTGCATTATTTTTATAGATTTTTGTTATACCTGCACCAAGATGAGAACCCGCCCATATTATTCCGGAGCGATCTGTACAAAGTGATAGCACATCATTATCGCCTAAAGAATTTTGATTGAATGGATCATTGAAAAAATGTAACGTCTCATTTTTATTGTGATCGTATCGTATAAGTCCACCGCCAAAAGTTCCGATCCACAAATAATGTTCTTTATCTTCTGCGAATGACATAACAGTGTTGGGACTTGAAGAGTTTGCTGTGATTGGACAGCGCTGACAATTTATTTTTGCTTTACCAAAAGGCAGTTTTGTTTGATCGTTTGGAATTAGGATTAAACCGCCATAGTAAGAACCAATCCAGATATTGTTTTTCGAGTCCTCAAATATATTAAGAAGTTTATTGTCGGAAAGAGAAAATTCATTTTCTCCCTGAAGCAAAGTTTCAAAAGAAAAAATTTCTTTAGAATCTTTTACTGATTTTGTTAGCCTTGATAAACCTCCGCCAAAAGTAGCAATCCACAATCTACCATCTTTATCAAAATGCAGATCCATTATTCGGTTTGTTCTGAGTGTATTTGGATTATTGCTATCATAATAAAAATGATTATACTTTTTAAAATTCTTATCAACTACAATTACACCATTGCCCCAGGTTCCAATCCATAGCCTGCCGTCTTTATCTTCTGCGATTGAAGTAATAGTAGTTTTTTGATTTCTTGAAAAGGAAAGCGGATATTCATAAAAATCATCTGTTTGATCAGGAAGGAGTTCAACTAATTCAGAAATATTTTTATAAACAAATGTTTCAGTCCTCCGATCAAAGTTGTTTATGTTGCCGTAAATAGTACCGATCCAAAGATTACCATTTTTATCTTCATACAGCGAGTTCGTTCCATCATCGGAAAGGGAAGTTGCGTCTTTAGGATCATTAAAGTATAAATTAAATTTATACCCGTCGTAACGGTTCAATCCGCTGCGTGTTGCAAACCACATATATCCTTCGCTATCCTGTAAAGAAGAAAATATAGTGCTTTGTGATAATCCATCTTCAATGCGCAGCTGCTTAATTATATAATCTTGCGGTAAAACTGATAATGGGAAAAACAATACAACGGCTACAATAAGCTTCACATTAATGATTAAGGTTTTATTTTGTATCTGATTGATTTTCATTTAGTAAGTCTTTAGGCATATATATGATATTTTTTAATAATATTCTATACCTCATTACAACTGTTTTGTTACGGAAGTCACAGCTGTTTGACAATAAGCGTGTTATAACATACATTTACTATGTAAAACTTTAGAGGTAAAATGATAGATAATATATTAAACAAAAAAAGTAGCATTCGCGATTTTGACAAAAGCGAACTGGATGATGGAACAATCTTATCCTTATTTGAAGCTGCAAGAAAAGCTCCATCTGCCTTTAATGAACAGCCCTGGAGGTTTATTTTGGCGGATAGAAAAAACATAAATGATTTTGATTTAATCCTGGGAACTTTAACGGATAAAAATAGAGCCTGGGCTGTTAATGCATCAATCTTAGTTATTGTTTTAGCTAAGACAAATTTAACAAGAAATGATAATCCTAATAAACACTATTTGTATGATACGGCATCTGCAGTGGCAAACTTAACTTTTAAGGCCCGTAGTCTTGATATTCATGTTCATCAGATGGGGGGATTTGATTCTGAAAAAGTAAAGAATAATTTTTCCGTATCAAATCAATTTGAACCGGCAGTTGTGCTTGCGATTGGTAAAAAATCAGAGCTTTATTTGGAACCAGTAGAACAACCATTAGAATTAAATAGAAAATCATTGAACGAAATACTTTTTGGTAACAAATTCGCTGAACCACATTCAATTTTAAGTGAAGAAAATCAATTGATTATTTAGGTAAGAATATGAAAAAAATTGTTTATAGATCCGAAGACAGGGGAAAAGCAAGTTACGGCTGGCTTGATACAAAATACAGTTTCAGCTTTGCAAATTATTATAATCCTAAGATGATGAACTTTGGAATGCTGCGTGTTCTTAATGATGATACTGTTGTTCCGGCAATGGGATTTGGAACTCATCCACACGACAATATGGAAATAATTACTTTGATTTTAGAAGGACAACTTGAACATAAAGACAGTATGGGCACTGGTTCTGTTATTTATAAAGATGAAGTTCAGGTTATGTCTGCCGGATCAGGAATTACACATTCAGAGTTTAATCCATCTGATAAAGATGGGGTAAAGCTTTTTCAGATATGGATTTTCCCAAAAGAAAAAAATATAAAACCTAGGTATGATCAAAAATCATTTCCTATTTCAGAGAGAAAGAATAAACTTATTCCAGTAGTTTCCGGATTAAACAAAGAAGGCACATTATACATCCACCAGGATGCGGAAATTTATCTAGGGAATTTTAAGAAGGGTAAAAAAGTAAATTATCAGATAAGCAATCCTGCAAATGGCGCTTACATTTTAGTTGTAGATGGAAGTATAAAAGTTGGTGATGAAGAATTATTTAACCGTGATGCTATTGGAATTTCTGGGGTTAATAATTTTGAAATAGAAATGATTGAGGATTCAAACTTTTTGATTATTGATGTTCCGATGGGTTAATGATTTTTAACGGAAGTCACAGACAATTCTGTGACTTCTTTCTGTTACGGCGCGACCGTAACAGCCTTGAAAACGCGCCTACTAATACCCCCCTTATCTTTTACCCATTGTTACTATAGCATGACTTTCTTTCCACCCTACAGCGACAGTTATAGTATTTTTTATATCAACGGATAAAAGCCTGCCGCTGTAATATGGAAGCTCATTATTTATATAGTGTTTCCAGCTAATACCATTGAAGTGAGAAAATAATCCATTTGAGCCACTTATAACAATATCATTAATGTTTGGTCCCCGAACTCTGTCTTTATAGATTGGTATAAACGTAGTATCTTTCCACCAATTATCATTGACTACTTTGTTAAAGAAAAGACCATCTCCTCCAATGTAATATTTTTTATGTGCCTTAAACCATACTGAACTTAAACTCCAAGGCAAGCCATTTCGGTTAAGTTCTAAGGAAATAGCACTTTCGATTTTCATAACCGATGAACCTTCATTGAGAAATTTATTTGAAGCAACAGCCAGAATCTCCCATTCACCTGTTTTCGGATTATAATCTCCCCAGATGTCGTTTATGTTTAAGGTTGTGTTGCTCTCTATCCTACTCCAGCTTGTGCCGTTGTAGTGGGCTATGTTTCCTGCGTTCCCGACTATATATAAATCATTACTGCTTGTGCCCCACATTTTGCTTATGGACATATCAATATTTGAAGGTAAACATATTGTTGCTGTCTGAACTCCATTTACTATTTTTGCAATCTGGTTACCATCCAAAGCAATCCATATCTCGTTTTCACTTACAATCCAGGTAGCTTTTGCCGGATACGCACCTGTATAAGGCTGCCCACAAATTGTATAAAACATAATTTTCTTTAGCTCCCACTGGTTTCCATCCCAATGTACAGCATTATATTTTGTATAACCAAGTGAGCTTGTATCTGATATCCATATATCGCCAACTGCCCAAATATTATTCTCATTTATTATTGCAACATCATAAAGTACACTGCTACCTATCTCTCCGCCAAAGGTTATCATTTCAAAAGTAAAGTTGTGGCTGGTTGTGTCCATTGTGGTTACTGGCAGTTTGATACTAGATGCTGTATGCTGGTTTGCCTGCGCTAAGCTAAATAACTGAAATGAATAATTTTGGTTTGGCAATAAAGAGTCGATGTAGAGTAATGAGTCTTGGGTATTTAGTATAAAGACTTGGGAAAGAGAATCGCCTGTTGGGTTGTATTGTTTTAGTGTTAACTCCGCTGGTAATACTAAATCTTTTGTTTTTAATTGCAGCCAGGCTTCAGTGCAGTGTGCATCATCAAGAGCAAGAGTTAGCGTTGGTTTGGTTTCGTCTGGTGGTGGCGGTGGTTCTGTTGTGTTGCAGTTGTTAAGCAATAGTAGTGAGGTACAAACAAAGAATACAACAATTAAAAACTTCATAAACCAATCTTTTTATTTCTGCTAACGTAAGGTTCTTCACTCATATTAAAAAATCCAAAACCATATCCTTTTTTTATTTCATATAAAAACAAAAGTATAACGGGAATATGCTGAATGTAAATAAAGTATCCACCCAAAGGATTTAAATGATAAAGCGGAATTAGAAACGCATACATTAGTAAAGATATTTTTGGACTGAAGACAAGCAGCAATATCATCCACGTAACATACCACGGAAATTGCGTTGGGCTTACAAGAAATGATACTGCAATTATTATCAGCATTTTATAAACAAGATTAAGATTATCACTTGCCGGTTTTTTTATTAACAGTAATAAAACGCTTAAAATTATTCCACCTGTTACCCAGTGGGCAACACAATCCGCACACACATAATATATTTTAAAAGTTGAAGTGAATAATTCTATACTGTTTTTTAAAAGGGTATAAAACGCAGCGTTGTTAATCCAGTTAGCAGCGTATTTAGTAAATCCGGAGTTCTGATCAAAACCTGCTCGTAAAACAGGAATAAATATTACAATAACAAAAACCGAAAAGGCAAAAACACTGGAAACTAATTTCCATTTTTGATTTGTTAGTTTGCGTAAAAAAATTGGGAAAATTAAAATCGGCCAAAGTTTAAATCCAACAGCTAAAGCAAGTGTTATACTTGATGTTACAAATTCATTTTTTAAGTAATAATAAATTGCAATTGCTGAAAAAAGTAGTGCAAATAAATCATAATGTCCGGTATTAAAAAATTCGTGCAGTACAATTGGGTTTAGCCAATAAATGGCCACGAATGAAATGGGCAATTCAAGTTCACGAAGGATTTTAATTAGAAAGAAAAGTAAAAAAATATCACCCATCAACATTATCAATTTCCAGCCAGTAACACTCCAGGGGAAAAGATAATACGAAAATGCGAATATGATTTGAGAAAGGGTAGGGTAAAGTGTTTTTATTTTTGGATGATTTATTTTATCAATTACGTTACCTGATTCATCAGCTAACTTTAAAATCTTTTGTGGTACATTTTGATTCTTTTCAATAACATCCTGCGGACTGAATACATAAGGATTAAATTCATTTGCGGTTACAGCACCATCCCATAAATATCTGTAAAAATCATCTTCAAGAATTGGGGAAGAGGGAATTAGAATTAATCTGGCAAACAATCCGGTAAAGATTATCCAGGCAATCCAGGTTTCTTTTAGAGGAAGTTTATTAATGTTTAAGATCGCTATGAAAAAAAGTATCCCAATTAAAATTCTTTGAGCAACAAAAAGAATTTTCTGTTTATCAGTTGGATGTGCATCGTAAGTAAGCGTATGTGAAATGAAAAGAATATATAAAGCGTAAAGAATTACACCAATTCCAAGAAGCACCCAGATGATTTTACTATTTAAGTATTTTGTAAGCAATTAGATTTAATTAAAATTTTTCAAGTCAAATTTAATATTAGTTTAACTGAGTTGTGTATGATAGTAAATAACAAATGTCAATAGGCTGTCTCATAAGCCGAGCTTTATTTGTCATTCCCGTGAAAACGGGAATCCAAAACCTCTAATACAAAATGGATTCCCACTCCTGCCTACCGGCAGGCAGGTTCGTGGGAATGACAATATGAAGTCATCCCGTCCGCTGCGGAGGATTGCTTGGATATCTAATTTCATAAGCTTTCAGATGCTGAAACAAGTTCAGCATGACAAATAATTCTGAAGATGTAATTAGCTTCCCAAAAAACTTTTTTCTGAAAAACAATATTCATACTGAAATGATTTTCATTTGCAATTGAAGTTATTCTCTGTATATCACAATCTTCGGAGAGAATTATTAATACAAATGTTTCTTCTGTTTTATAATTATTTAATTGAGCAAAAAGTTTTTTGAAATATTGAAAATCATTACCACAAAACCAGGCAAGCTCTTTTTCGTTCTTTGGATTTTTAGGGAAATATGGCGGATTGATAATTATGTAATCAAAGTTCTTTATCACAATGTTATCAAACAGATCTGATTCAATAACTTCAAGCTTTGCATTATTCAATTCAGAATTTTTTATAATATTTTTAATCGCAGTTGGATTTATATCACTTGCAGTTACTTTAGCATTTTGCCTGGCACAATAAATTGAAATAAATCCTGAACCTGCTCCGAGCTCTAAAACAGTTTTATCTTTTAGATCATTCTGTGAAATATATTCAAGTAATAATTTTGTACTGAAGAATAATCCGGGATGAAAAACTCCCGGCATAACTCTAACATTAATTCCTTTGTACGTATAACTTCTCTCTTTTGATGAATAGAAATTATATGCGGAGCTTAAAAGAGGGAAGAGCAGTTTCTTAAAAATTGATTTCATTCAGAATAAAATCCTTCAATCTCGGGTTGGCGATAGTGAAGCCAGAATTTTTGCAAAGCTTTTAACTCGTAGGGGAAATGATAGAGATTTGTTTTATAGCGAAAAGCAGAAAGCAATCTCATCGTCTTCTTTTGAAACCCTGTTAACTTAAAATCAGAGACGGTTGGATAGTAAGCATTAAGTACGGATTCAAAGTTTTTTATTTTATCAACCATAAAAGGTTTTAACCACGGCGTAAGTGGATTTTTTCGTAAATCAAAATTCTCCCACTCAGAGCCTAACCAATCCTCTAACTTCTGTGGAAATTTAAATCCAGCAGCAGAAACTTTTTCATATAATTCAGAACCTTCGGTTGGAACCGGAGAGTAAACATAAATTATAATTTCTGTAGCCGGATTAATTTCTTTTATCTCTTTTATGAACTTTATGTCTTCATCAATTTGCTTAGAAACTATTTCATCATTCTTTGCAGGTAACCCCAGAACAAAAGAATATTCGGGTATGATATCAAACTTCTTCATTCGTGCTGCAAAACTTTTGATCTGCGCACCTGTTTGAGTTCCGCCTTTATCCATTTGCTTTAGAATTTCATCGTTACCTGTTTCAGCACCAAAGAAAATCATCTTACATCCCGCCTCTCTCATTAAAGCAAGTGACTCATCTTTGTATTTATCAATCGTATCAATTCGTCCTTCACCCCACCAGATTATGTTTTGATCTTTTATAAGATTTGAAAACTCGATAACTCTTTTTTCAGAGACGAAAAAGTTATTATCATGAAATTCAACTGCATCAATTCCGTATCTACTTTTTAAGTGCATCAAATCATTAAAAATATTCTCTGCAGATTTACCTTTCCATCGTGCTTCGTATATGGGCACCACTGCGCAAAATGAACAAGTAAAAGGACATCCGATACTTGAATGATAAGCTGCTGTTTTTTTACCGAGAAAAGTTTTGCCAAGATATTTTTCTATTGGATAAAATGTGTTTAAATAATCATAAGGCAGTGGAGGTAATGAATCCTGATCAAACAAATCTGATTTCTTTGTTTTTATTATCTCACTACCTTTTTTGTATATAAGATTTTCAATAGCTGAGTAATCTGTATTTGTTTCTAATGAATCAATCAATTCAGGAAAAGCTTTATCTCCAGGGCCATTGATTATGAAGTCTACAAATCCAGAATTGATTGAAGGTTTGTATTGATTGGAAGCAAAGTAGCCGCCCCAAATTATCTTGATTTCAGGAAATTCTTCCCGTACTTCTTTAGAAAATGGAATTGCCTGTTTCAATTGCTGTCCCGGCATTACGGTGGAAGCAAAATATTTAAACTCATTTGTTTTTAAGTATGATTCAATTTTCTTCCACGGATCTTTTTCAAGATTACCATCAACAAATACGTATTCATACTTTCCATGAATAGACGCACCAACCTGCAGAATAGAATTTGGAATTCTATGTTTAGAATTTGCACTACGCGGATTAAATAAAATTATTTTATTCATATTATTCTTAAACTAAAATGCACTGCAGCATCTTGAGCAAGCCGGAAAAAGTCCGCCGGCGTTCATTAAATCTTTTCGAAATTCAGAAACTACTTTGGAGTTCCAGATTTCTTTGAGTGAATTATTATAAATATTTCCAATGTTCAGATTATAACAGCGTCCATGTGCAGGAATTACAGAACCATCTGATTTGACCATTATGTTACGATAGACATCCTTACAAATCTTACCAATTAATTTTTCGGGATGATTATAAAAAACATCCAGCTTTATTTCATCACTAATCTCTGGGGAGAAAGTAACTTTAAAAGAATAATCTGTTTTTTTAATCTCAGTTATTTCATCAAGTAAAATCTTAAGATTCATTTTACTGATTTCTATTTGTTCAGTATTAGAAATGGTTGCAGGATATTTATCGCCATAGATCTTATTATGATTTTCTACAATGAAATCCGGAGTAAAATTAGTGTGCATAAATCCAAGTTGCTTAAGTGGAAACCTCTTAAAATAATCAGCAAATTCTTTTAAATGCCCAATGTTCCATTCAGTGATTACACAAAAGATAGAAATACTTGGTCGTGGTGAGTGATTTAATAATTCTTCAATTCCCTCAATAGCTTTTTGGAAAGAGCTTTTGTGTCCGCGAATTTGATTGTGAATTTCTTGAGGACCATCGAGTGAAATGAAAATATCATTTAAACCTGATTCACAAATGTCTTTTACCTTTTGTTTTAAAGTTAAAGCATTTGTAGTAATTGATGTATAAAGATTTTTTGTTTTTGCGAATTGCAGCGATTCAATTAAGTCCGGATAAATTAATGGTTCTGTAAAAGCATAACCGATTTTAGCTTTAGGATAATACCCTGCTATTTGCTCAAATAAATTTTTAATTAACTCTATCGGCATGTTTAAAGGAGAAGTTCCCATCAAGTTTTGATAGAAATTGCTGGCAGTATATTCAATTCCAACATCGCACATTTTGCAATGCAGATTACAAATGTTATTTACACCAAGCACAATCCATTCAGGTCCGTAAAAAAGTTTTTGCGGATATAATCTTTTGTTGATTGATTTTAGTTTACTTGAAATCATTGAACTTTATTAGAATTGTAAAGTTGATGATACTTGTACACCGTTTCTGAAATCGGAAAAATATTTTGTGGCTCAAAACTAAGTTTAGACAATAATAATTTCTTAGTGTGAGAAATAAATTCATCATCATCATTGGCTACCAGCCATTTTTCAGATTGTTTAGCATATCCAACATTGAAAGAAACTATATTCATTCCATTTGCTAATGCTTCTGCAAACACAAAACCTGAACCTTCAAATTTTGAAGGATGAACAAATATTTTACTTTGTTTCATCAACTCAAATATTTCTTTACGAGATATTAGTCCCGTAAACCCAATATTATTATCAACTTCATAATCTACTGCCATAGATTTTAATTTATAAAATTCAGAACCATCTCCAACTAATTTGCAAACTATTTTTGGATATTGCTTTGCAATCTCAGCAACTGTTTTAATCAACAACCCATAATTCTTTAATTGGATTAAAGATCCGACAGCAAGCAAATCAATTCTTCGTTCATTATTTATATTATAATCCTGATCTTCAATTCCCCAAAATATTTGATCATCAGCCTTACGATTTGTGATTTTATAAAATTCTTCAGATTGATTTTGCGAAAGAGAAATAATTTTAATTCTTTCAGTATTTAAAATCTTTAAATAATAATTTGATGATTGAACATCCTGTCCCATCAAAGTACAAATATGATTGCAGTCAAATCTTGTTGATAAATAATTCCCAACTAAAGTACATTCACCAAACCACAAGGAATGAATTGAAGTAACTGAAAATTCTTTATGAATTTGTTTTGCTTTTTTTATTGCTTCTTTCCAAACTGATAACTTCTTAATCCTTGAATTATTTCCACCCAGTGAATAAACACTCATTCCATTCCAGCTATAGTTTCTTTTTTCGTAAGGATACTGAAATGTAATTACCGAAAATTTTGTTTTAGGAAATACTTTTTTATACTTTAAAAAATAATCCTGAACAGGGGGCGTACACAAAAAATCATTTTCATCTTTTGGAAATCCAGGTGCCAAAAACAATACATGGTTATCAAACATCATCTTGTAACAACAAGCCAGGGAAAAGGCGAATCTTCATCAAACATAAATCCGGATAATTTATTCTTTAAGGAATTGGGATTATATAAATAATTATATCTCAAATATTTAAAATCTTCTAAAGTATGATGAAAATATTTTGATGTCATTTCTGGAAAACCGAGGGAAGTGTAATATTTTAGTGTTCTGTTTTTCGCTTGCATCAATTCATCGGAATTATAAAACGGTGTATCGATAATGTGAATCTCAGCGTATGTTTTTGATATAAAAAAAAGTTCTTTCATTAAAGTTGGAATATTTGGGAAATACTGTAAAGCTGAGTTCATAATTACTAAATCAAAAGTATTTGTCGGAAATGTTGTTGAAAAAATATCACCGTAGAGAAATTTTATATTTCCATTGCCAAACACACGTGCGGCTTGTTCAAGTTCAGTTAAATTTACATCAACACAGAAATAATTATGATCAAATTCTTTTATAAGCTGGCCGGTTAACCAGCAATTGCCGCATCCTAAATCAAGAATATTAAGCTTTGTTTTTTTGTGCGATAAATATTCCTTAAATCTCATAAAGGATTTAGTTCTTAATTCCCATTCATTTTTATGCGGATTTATTTTAGAAGCATATGGTAAAAGTTTTATCTCATCATCACTGTAAATTCTTTTTTCTTTTTTTCTTACTTGCAGATATAATTTTTCAAATGTCTCATCAACTTCAGAAAGTCTTATAACGCCTTTCACTGTTTCAAGTTCTTTTAATTCTTCAATAATCATATCTGGTATAATTTCTTAACTTTTAAAATGAATCTACCCATTATTTCGCATCAATTGAATATCTTGCAACAACTATAATATGATCTCCGATTCTATTGAACGGGAAATATGCTGCAGTTATTTCGTCGAGTGAATTCAAAAATCCTAAAAGACGTGGGAATTTATTTTGAAAAACTTCCATTTGCGGAATGGGAGTAAAAAACCCCAAGCTCATTAGTTTAAGTAATTTAAAGTTTGGACCTAAAGCATTCATTATTTTTCTGTGAGAAAAGTAATAAGTCAAAAAGCTCACTCCTTCGATATTAGCGGACAGTCCTGATTTATTAAATCTGCGAAAAGCAAATTTTATTTTTCCCCTAATCAATTGGATAATTTCCCAGGGGCAAACCGGAGGCATTATAACCAGGCAAACAATTCCATTATTCTTTAGAACAGAAGAAAAATGTTTTGTAACTAGCCTAAGATCTGAAACACAATTCAGTCCGCCAAAATTAGAAAATATAAAATCAAACTTTTGATTATGTATTTGGTGAAGGTTAGTATATGAGCACTGCATTACATCAATAAAGTTTGATAGTTTTTCATCCTTGACTTTATGTTCAATCTTATCAATCATTCCATCGGATAAATCAGTTGCCAAGATTTTAAATCCCTTTTTAGCAAAAAAGATTGCATCAGTTCCTGTCCCGCTGTTTAGTTCGAGTATCGTGTCATCCTTTTTTAAAAATGATAATGCTGCATTGCGAACCTGCTTCCGCATCCAGAAAAGAATTTTATTATTATCCTCATAGCTATCATATATAAGCGATTGTTTTGTGAAGGCTTTGTTTACATCGATAAAAATGTCTTTGGATAACTTCTGTTCAGCAATCATTCAGCGGTTTCCAGTTTCTTTAAATGAAATGAATCAAAAAATGAAGCCGGAATGTAGTACAAAATTAGTATTGCAGAACGCAGATTCTTAGAGCTAGCTGAAAATGGATTTCGAATAATATTTAGAATTGATTTTAAACCAACACGTATCCTATAAACTTTATGAACATATCTATGAAGTCTTTTATAGTAAGCAGGCGGAAAAGTATTTCTGAACATTAGAGCAAGTTCATCAGAATCTGCCCAGTTGGATTTTGTTTTCAACTGATCTTTTACATTTTCATAAAACTTTGTTCCAGGCAGCGGATAGGAAACCGAAATACCAATTTCATCAGGCAATAAAGTTAAAACCATTTCAACTGTTTTATTAATATCTTCTTTTGTCTCGTCGGGGTAACCAAATTGTAAAAAGAATGCAACGCGAATATTATTCTTCTTTAATAAATTTGTTGCAGTATTTATTTCTTCAACAGTTGTTCCTTTATCCATCGCATCAAGAATTTTTTGTGAACCTGATTCTGCTCCAACCCAAACGGTTTCTGCTCCTGATTGTGCGAGTGCTGTTATCGTATCTTCCTGTAAAAGTAAATCCACGCGAGATTGAATTTTATATTTAAATTTTAATTTATTCAATTTCACTAAATCTCTAAACTCCTGAACCCAACCGGGTTTTAAACCAAAAATATCATCACACATCCAAAAATGATTTACACCAAAAGTTTTTTGTAAAAATATTATTTCATCAATAACATTTTTAGGAGAACGCACATTATAACGATTTCCATATATCGGTTTTGCACACCAGTTACATTTAAATGGACATCCGCGCGTAGTTGCAATGTTCAGTGAAAAATATTTATTGTGAGTTAACCAAATGTCTTTATAATCATTTATGTTTACCAAATCCCATGCAGGTAATGGGAGAGTATCGAGTTCTTTTAATATCTGTCTTGGTGAAGTTTTAATCGTCTTCCCATCTTTTCTAAATGCAAGTCCATCAATACTCTCAAAATCAGTTTCACTCTTATCGAGTTTGTTGATTAATTCTTTAAGAGTAATTTCACCTTCTCCAATGATTACAAAATCCACATTGCGATCTAAATATTTTTCAAAATGATCAGCCGCATCCGAACTTGATTCTATTACTGTAATGGAATTTTGCTTTGCAATCTCCGCGATTCGGAAGGCGGCTTCACGCATATTTGTTAGACACATTTTTGTTAAATAGTTAAAACCATCATCGTAGATAACTAGATAATTTGGCTTGTCTTTTTTTATTTTGGGTAGAATTAATTCAGGAGTATCAATTAAAGCGGTATCGAATAAAGAAACTTCATAACCAGCTTCTCGCATAACTGCTGCAGCATAAATTGTTCCCAACGGTGGATAGGGTTGATGTGTATTCCATTGTTTTGAATCAAATTTATAAAAATATGAATGTGTGAAAAGAATTTTTTTCATTTCACTCTAAAGAAATGTTATAAGTGTTTTCAAAGGATTTCAATTTATTATTGAACGCTTCGAGTACTCGTTTTTGAAAAAACTTTGGATGGTGCTTTGATTCACGTTTTGAAGTTTTAAATGCCACCTGAAAATCCTTCGAATTATAATCGCAGTATTTTTTATGATTTGATTTTTCGAAAAGGCTCATAGCAAAATCATCAAGTTTATCTCCCAAAGAATTACCAAGTAATATTTCAAGAGATTTTTTTATAAAACTGATATTCTTGTTGGCTAATCTTCCTGTATCTCTTTTAGGAAAATTTGGATAGAACTCTCTGATCCAGGCATTTCTACGATTAAGTTCATCATATAATTCTTTACCGTATGTTGGAATGAGGGTTGTGAGTTCGGTAGCGGTAAAAATATTTTTCTCTTCAATTTCTAGAGTTTCAGAATCAACAAAATAGTTTATGCAAAAAACCTTTCTGGAGTTAAATAGAAATATTTTTTTAAATAGCATAAGTAACAATCTTGTAACCCACAAACGGTTTGGTTGAGTGATGATGAAATAATCCACATCAGAATCTTTATCCATATATCCTTTTGAGATAGATCCGGAAAGCAGTATAGCACGTACATAAGGAAATTTGGAAATAAACTTTGTCATCCTATAAGCTGAATTTATTTTTTTCTCTGCTAATCTATTTCCTTCTAATCTTCTTGATATGAAATTTTCAACATTCCTTAATAGATAAAAATTACTTTTCTTAAATGTTAACCCATCTTTACATAGCAGCTCAATTTCATTTTGTATATCCAGCACTGAAACATGGTTTGTCCCAAGATTATAATAAATCTCTTCAGCCGTTAAAGGGTAGTCAAATATATCATAATACGCCAAAGTTTTTATAATACTTTTCCCAAGTAATGAGATGGTTATGTTTTTTTCAGAAATCTGATTCATACAAAAAATATTAATGCTGATTAGTATGAGTAAAAGTAAAAAAAATGCCGGGAGTTCTCAAGTATTTAGTGTCTAACGGAATAAAATAGTGACATTAACAATTGATGAGAAATACTTCTTTGTCTATCTTTTAACCGCATAAAATTAGTTATGAAAAAGTATAAACACCAAAATAAATTTATTTGGCTGCTTGGATTGCCATTTGTTGCGCCAGTTGTATTTTCTACAAAGCTTTTAGAGATGGATAATCTGCAAAAGCTTACATTTTTTATATTAACAATTCCGGTGTTTATGCATCTAAGTAAAATTAAAGAGGCTGAAGCAACAATATCCGTTAATCCGACGATTTTCATTCTCATTTTACTTTTTCCTCTTACCTTTCTCACTTCGTTTATTAATAACTCGTTTGAAATGTTGTTTTTACAATTAACATATCTTCTTCCATCGTTATTTGTTTTATTATTTACTTTATTTGCCTTTAATAAAATCGGTGAAGAAAAATTCTTTAAGATTATTTCCATTTCTGTTGTTACTATTTCCACTTTTTTTAGTTTTATAGGATTGCTTCAGGTAATGGATGTGGAAATAATCGCACTTCCGCAGATTATTATTCCAGGCTCAACAATAGGGCACAGAGGTTTTGCTGCTGAATATCTGCTTCCAGCGATTCCTTTTTTGTTGATTTTAAAAAATCACATTAAAAAAGATTATCATGCTCTTCTTTTTTTTGCAGGAATCATAAATCTATCATTTTTATTTTTTACTAGAAGCAGAGCTGCACTTGGTATTTCAATATTAATTCTGATTGCATTTATCGCTTTTGTCATCTTTCAGAAAAAGAACATTAATAAAATAAAAACCTTGGCTCCAATTATCGGAGTTTATGTAATCGCTTTTTTGCTTTCACTCATTCCACCAATTAAAGGGGAGCGTGCGGATTTTAGTTCTAATGTAACAAGTGTAGTTGATGCTGAAAATAAAAGCAACAAGCTGAGGATGAATTTTTGGGAAGCTTCGATTCAGATGATCAAAGAAAGTCCAATTACTGGTGTTGGATTACAGAAATGGAGCGGCATCTATCCCAAATATTATGGTGATGAATTTGTTGACAGCCAGATTTACTTCATTCACTCGATTCATTCACACAACGATTTTTTAGAACTCTTTGCAGAAAATGGAGCTGCTGCTCCGATTGTATATTTCATTATCATACTGTTGATCCTTTACAATCTTTACAAAAATAGTAAATCGAACGAAAGTTATTTTTTAATTTTGCTCTCAGCTTTAGTTACAATTGGATTTTCTTTGATAGCATTTCCAATGAGCAAGTTTTCTTCTTATTTCTTTTTTGCTATTGCTGCTGGGCTTGCATTAAACGATATTAATAAAAAGGAAAAATCGCTTAAAGTAAATCCAAATTATTTTAAAATTTTGCTCAGTTTGCTAATTATAGTTGGAATACTCACCTCGTACATAAGACTAAACTCTGAGTTAAGTTATATCAGAGCAATAGAATTTAAAAATGGAGGTGATTATTCCAATATGGTAAAAGAAATACAAAATGTTAATAAAATATTATATCCTTATGATGTTTCCAAGCAGCCCGTAGAATACTATACTTCAATGGGATATTATCGTCTCAGAAAATATGATGAAGCATTAGCTCATGCATTAAATTCTGAAAAACTTTCACGGTACAATCCTTTAGTATTACATAACACCGCGGCGATTTATCAATCATCAAAAAAGTATGATGAAGCAATTTCTTATTACCGTAGAATGCAAAAACTTTTTCCAAATTATCTTGATCCGCAAATAAATTTATTGATTATCTACTCTGAAACTTTACCATTCGAAAAAAGCAAAGAGCTTTTTGATGAGTTAATTAAAAAAGATTCACTTAATCCGCGTTTAACTCCATTTAAATCAAAATATTCTAACCAGTTTTGATTAGAAAACAGATTCCATTTCCTTATTTTTGATTATTAAAATTTATGAAATTTCCATCCTGATGTAGAAAGAGAGGAAAAATGGAAAAGCTTTTATTACTTGGCGCAGAAGCAATAGCACAAGGCGCGATCGATGGCGGAATGTCCGGTGTTTATGCTTACCCTGGCACACCTTCCACAGAAATTACCGAGTACGTTCAACACAATAAAATTGCAATTGAAAGAAAACTTCACAGCCAATGGTCCGCAAATGAAAAAACCGCAATGGAAGCAGGACTTGGAATGAGTTACGCAGGTAAGCGTGCAATGGTTTGTATGAAACACGTAGGATTAAATGTTGCTGCAGATGCTTTTATTAATTCTGCAATAACCGGAGTTAACGGTGGATTAATTGTTGCAGTTGCTGATGATCCATCAATGCACTCATCACAAAACGAACAGGACTCTCGTTTCTTTGGCAAGTTTGCTATGATTCCGATATTTGAGCCAGCCAGCCAGCAGGAAGCGTATGATATGGCTTACGAAGGTTTTGAACTTTCTGAAAAATTAAAAATTCCAATTATGATGCGCATAACTACCAGACTCGCTCATTCACGAGCAGGAATAGAGACTCGCCCTTTAAAGCTGGAAAAAAAATTAACTTACCCGGAAGACCCAATTCAATTTGTTTTGCTTCCATCAAACGCAAGAAAAAGATATAAAGGTTTGTTGGGATTGCAATCTTTAATGGAACAGGAAGCTGAAAGATCATCTTTCAACACATACTATCCTGCTAGAAATAAATCACTTGGTATAATTGCATGCGGAATTGCATTTAATTATTTGATGGAAAATTATCCCGAGAGAAAATTTCCATATCCGGTTTTGCAGCTTGGGCAGTATCCACTTCCGTTTTCTAAAGTTGAAAAAATTGTTAATGAGTGTGAACAAGTTTTAATTCTTGAAGATGGATATCCACTCGTTGAAGAAATGTTAAAAGGATATTTAGATAAGAACAGTAAAATTAAAGGAAGATTGGATGGAACAATTCCGCGTGATGGTGAATTGAATCCTGATATTGTTGCAAAGGCTTTGGGCAAAGAAGTAAAATTTGGAATGAAAGTTCCTGCTATCGTTGCAAATCGTCCACCGGAACTTTGTGCCGGTTGCAGTCATAGAGATATTTATAATGCACTTAACGAGACGATGAAAGAGTTTGGTAAGCAAAAAGTTTTTTCAGATATCGGATGTTACACACTCGGTGCTCTTCCGCCATGGAACTCAATTAATTCTTGTGTGGATATGGGCGCATCAATAACAATGGCTAAAGGTGCTGCTGATGCCGGGGTTCATCCTGCAATCGCTGTTATTGGTGATTCAACTTTTACACACAGCGGAATGACTGCTTTACTTGATGCAGTTGTTGAAAACACTTCTATGACTGTTATTATTTCTGATAACGGAACAACAGGAATGACAGGCGGACAAGCATCCCACGCAACAGGAAGATTGGAAGAAATTTGTATTGGTCTTGGTGTAAAACCAGAACACGTTAGAACACTTACTCCACTACCAAAGTATCATGATGAAATGGTGCAAGTTCTGCGAGAAGAAATGTTGTATGAAGGTGTTTCGGTTGTAATTCCAAGAAGAGAATGTATTCAAACTTTGGCAAGGAGTAAAAAAGAGCAGAAAGTTAATGTGGAAGAGGTTGTAAGATGAAATCAGACATAATATTATCAGGTGTAGGCGGACAAGGTATTCTTTCAATTGCCGCAGTTGTTGGGATGGCGGCATTGGAAAATCATCTTTATTTAAAACAAGCAGAAGTGCATGGAATGAGTCAGCGCGGTGGTGCTGTGCAATCTCATCTTAGAATTTCTGAAAGAGAAATTGCGAGTGATTTAATTCCAGAAGGAAGAGCAGATATAATAATTTCTGTTGAGCCGATGGAATCATTGCGTTACTTGCCGTGGCTTTCAAAAAATGGCTGGCTGGTTACAAACACAACTCCGTTTGTTAACATAACAGATTATCCTGATATGAAAGAACTGATTGCTGAGATTGAAAAACTTCCGCATCACATTGCAATAAACGCAGATGAAATTGCAAGACAAGTAAAATCGCCGCGCTCATCAAATATGGTTATGCTGGGTGCTGCTTCTCCATTTATAGATATTCCATATCAATCGCTTGAAAATGGAATAAGGAAAATCTTTGAAAGAAAAGGGGAGAAAATTGTACAGTTAAATATTGATACGTTAAAAGCTGGAAGAGAATTTTCTGAAAGTCATAAATAAATAATGAAGACATTAACCGCTGAGACGCAGAGTCGCTGAGAAATTACTCTGCGTCTCAGCGTCTCTGCGTTAAAAAATTTCCCTTAAGATTTAGCCCAGGCTTCTACATCATCAACTTCTTTTGGTATTGGCCGACCGAGAACTTTATAACCGTTTTGTGTAACAAGAATATTGTCCTCAATTCTGATTCCACCAAAGTTGCGATACTCCTCAACCTTATCATAATCAATAAAGTTTTTAAATTTCTTCTTTGCTTTCCACTGATCAATCAACTCAGGAATGAAATAAATTCCTGGTTCGCTAGTAAAGACAAAACCTGGCTGTAATTCCTTAGCCAATCTTAGATATGCCAATCCAAACTGATCGCTTCGTTTAGTTTTATCATCATAACCCACATATGCTTCTCCAAGATTTTCCATATCGTGAACATCAAGTCCCATCATATGTCCTAATCCATGAGGAAAGAAAAGTGCGTGTGCACCGGCTTTTACAGCAGCGTTCAAATCACCTTTCAAAATTCCAATTTGTGATAAACCGGCAGCAATAATTTTTGCAGCAGTTAAATGTACATCAGCGTGTTTAACTCCTGGCTTAATCATATTGATTGCATTTTTTTGTGCGGTAAGAACAATCTCGTAAATCTCGCGCTGCTTGTAAGAAAATTTTCCGCCAACTGGAGTAGTGCGCGTAATATCACTTGCATAGTGAAGAAGAGATTCGGCACCGGCATCACAAACAAGAAGATCACCTTCCTTTAAAACATTTCCATGATAATGATTGTGAAGTGTTTGTCCGTTTTTAGAAACTATAGCAGGAAAAGAAAGTCCGGAACCTAAAGAAGCTGCAATACCCTCAATTGCTCCAGCGATGTCTCTTTCAATTACACCAGGCTTTGCCATACGCATAGCAGTTGTGTGCATCTGATAAGCAATTTCCATTGCGTATTCTATTTCAGCAACTTCTTCTTCTGCTTTGATTGAACGCTGAACAACAACCGCCTCAATTAATTTTTTAGAAAATTTACTTTTTAGTTTGTAAGGGTTTTCACCAAGCAAATTAGCAAGCTTAAGTGTTTGATCACCACGATAAGTTGGAAGAAAATGAATCTTTACTTGTTTATTCTTTTTTGATTTAAGATACTTTTCCAGTTTATCTATTGATTCAGAATTTTCAATACCAATTAGTGATGATAGTTGTGCAATCTTTGGTTGAGGGCCCATCCAGACAATATCTTCAAGTGTAAACTCATACCCGAAAAGAATTTCTTTATTATCATCTATATCAATTAAACCAACCATGTTCGGTACATCAATTCCGAAGTAGTAGAGGAAAGAGCTATCCTGTCTGAAAGAGTAAGTGTTACCTGCATAATTCATTGCAGCTTCATCATTACCCGGAAAAAGAAGAATACCATTTTTGAATTTTTTCTTTAACTCTGTTCTGCGATCAATATAAACTTGTTTATCAAACATAAATGCTCCTTAGTAGAATTGATGTAAAAACTCTGTGGTAAATTTAGAGAATAATTGAGAGGATTTCCATAAGAGATAAAAAATGGTATGCGGATTCTTAAGATTTTTATAATTCTAAAACGATACTAAAACATGCAAATAAATCAGTGTGCGGTTTTAGATTTTACTTTTTTATTTTCAATTTCTTTTGCTTTTCTAAAGATGAAATACAATCCGGCAATAACAAAAGGAATGCTTAGTATTTGTCCCATGTTTAAGGTTAATCCCTGTTCAAAAGCAGATTGATTTTCTTTAACGAACTCAACAAAAAATCTGAACCCAAAAATCAGCAAAAGAAATAATCCAAATATAAATCCTTGCTTGGATTTCTTTTGAGATTTCATGTAAGTAAAATAAACGATTATAAATGATATCAAATAAAAAATGGATTCGTATAATTGGGCAGGATGTCTTGGCACATCATCCACTCTTGTAAAAATAAATGCCCAAGGAACATCAGTTGCGGTTCCAATAATTTCCGAGTTAAACAGATTGCCCAAACGAATTAAGACAGCAGCAAGTGCAACAACAATCACTAAACGATCAAGAATCCATAACATCGTTTTATCTTTTTGCTTTTTTGTGATAAGATAAATTGAAATAAGTATTCCAATTGCTGCGCCATGACTTGCGAGTCCGCCTTCCCAAACCTTTATCATCTCAAATGGATTTGATAAATAATAAACTGGATCATAGAACAAACAATGTCCCAACCTTGCCCCAATAACAGTTCCAAGAATTACATAGATAGAAAGTTGTTCAAGATCTGCCTGAGGTTTTTTTTCTAGTTTATAAATCTTTGTAAGAATCATATACCCAAAGACAAATCCTAAAGCAAAAAGTAATCCGTACCAGCGTAATGAAATTGGCCCGAGTTTTATTATTTCAGGACTAACGTCCCAGAAGATTGATGAGATGATCATTATAGTTTTAAAATTGTTTTATTATTAATTGTAAATATAGTTTGATGTTGAAAGTGATACAAAGTTTGATTCAAACTTATTTCTAAAATTTTATCTGTCACTTCGACCGGAGGGAGAAGTCTAAAATGTTGCACAGATTTCTCACCCTGATAAATCAGGGTTCGAAATGACTTACTAAATTATTCTTCTTTCTTTTTCCTAAATACTCTTTTCTTCCCTTTAGTTTCAACAGCGTTTTTATCTAGCTCTACGCATTCTTCATAAGTAAACGAGGCGGGATCTCGGTCTTTAGGAAGCTTAACATTTTTCTTACCGGCTTTCAAATATGGCCCCCATCTGCCGTTAAGAATTTGGAAAGTTGGATCTTCATCAAATACTTTTATAAACT
Source organism: Ignavibacteriaceae bacterium (assembly GCA_041738675.1). GTDB lineage: Bacteria > Bacteroidota > Ignavibacteria > Ignavibacteriales > Ignavibacteriaceae > IGN3. Next base: position 121,834 of record JBGSPH010000016.1, on the reverse strand, counting down.
TTTCTGCATCAGAAACACGCTTTGCTTCTATGACAATAATCGCATCTTCTTCAGAAACTGTGTGTGGATCATATTCTTTTTTAAGCGAATAAAATTTTCCATCGTGTCGTAAGTAAGGACCAAATCTTCCAATAGCGGCAACAACTTCTTTGTCTTCAAATGTTCCCACAACTCTTGGAAGTTTAAATAATTCTAAAGCTTCCTCAAGAGTTATGAGTTCTAATTTTTGATCTCGTCTTATTCCAGCATATTCCGGTTTTGCTTCAGGATCATTTGGATCTGTCAGCTGTGCAACAGGACCAAAGCGCGCCATACGTACTGAAACGGTTTTCTTTGTCTTAGGATCAACACCAAGAATTCTTTCGCCGGATGCACGTTCACTTGTTTCAGTTGTATGTTCTACTAATTTGTGAAATGGTGTGTAGAATTCTTCAAGCATTGCATGATAAGTCATTTTTCCAAGTGCAATTTCATCAAGTTCATCTTCAACGTGAGCAGTAAATTGGTAATCCATAATCTGCGGAAAGTGCTGGTTAAGAAAATCGGTTACAATCATTGCAATATCTGCGGGAAAAAGTTTCCCCTTATCTGCGCCGGTAATTTCAGTTTTTGTTTCGTGCTTTATTTCTTTTTTCTTATTTAAAGTTAAAACCTTAAATGCACGTTCAGTTCCCATTCTTTCTTCTTTATGAACATAGCCGCGTTTCTGAATCGTGCTGATTGTTGGAGCATAAGTAGATGGTCTTCCAATTCCGAGTTCTTCTAGTTTCTTAACAAGACTTGCTTCGGTAAACCGTGCAGAAGCGCGTGTATATCTTTCGGTTGCAACAATTTCTTTCATATCAAGTTTCTGTCCAATCTTTAGCGGAGGAAGAATTGCATCATCACCATTTTCTAAATTCTCGTCATCAGTATCTTCTAAATAAACTTTTAAAAATCCATCAAACTTAATTACTTCACCTTTTGCTGTTAAAACATCTTTGTTGCCGGTGATTTTTATTTTAGCAGTTGTTCGTTCAATTTCTGCATCACTCATTTGAGAAGCAATTGCACGCTTCCATATCAATTCATACAAAGCTTGTTCATCTTTTGGCCCATCAACTTTTTCTTTATTAAAGTCTGTTGGGCGGATTGCTTCGTGAGCTTCCTGTGCAGATTTTGATTTTGTTTTAAATTGTCTTCTATGAAAATATTCTTTCCCAAATTCATGCTTAATGGTCTGTTCAGCAGCATCAATTGCAAAGTCAGAAAGATTAACTGAATCTGTTCTCATATAAGTAATTTTACCGGCTTCATAAAGTCTTTGAGCAAGAAGCATTGTTCTGGAAACAGAATAACGTAATTTTCTGGATGCTTCCTGTTGCAGAGTTGAAGTATAAAACGGTGCAGCTGGTGAACGCTTAACAGGTTTCTTTTCAACATCTTCAATAATAAAATCTGAAGTTGAACAGCTCTTTAAAAATTCTTCAGCTTCTTTTTCATCTTTAAGATATCGCGCAAGCTCTGCCCTGAGGTTTGTCTTATTTCCTTTTTCATCTTCAACAATAAAATTTGCGATAACTTTAAATCTTGGTTCAGGAATAAAAGCATCTATTTCGCGTTCACGTTCAACTATCAATCTAACTGCAACAGATTGAACTCTACCGGCAGAAAGTTTTGATTTTATTTTTCTCCATAAGATTCCCGAAACTTCAAATCCAACCAAACGATCCAAAATCCTTCTTGCCTGCTGAGCATCAACAAGATTGTAATCAATTTTTCTTGGATTTTTTATTGCATTTAAAATTGCAGTCTTGGTAATTTCATCAAAAACAATTCGCTGGATTTTATCTTCTTCAAGTTCCAGAGCTTCTTTAAGATGCCATGAGATCGCTTCACCTTCGCGGTCCTCGTCAGTTGCGAGCCAAACTACTGCAGCTTTTTTTGCAAGTTTTTTTAGCTCGGTTACTACTTTTTTCTTTTCCTCTGAAATCTTATAAAGAGGTTTAAAGTCGTTTTCAATATCGACTCCTTTATTTTTCTTTTCAAGGTCACGAATGTGTCCGTAGCTGGAGGTAACTAAAAAATCTTTTCCTAAATAACCTTCAATTGTCTTTGCTTTTGCAGGCGATTCTACTATAACTAAATTTTTTGGCATTATATCTTCTTTTATTCATCTTATGCAATTTTTTATAAAATAAGATGATTAAATAATTTTACTCTTCGACTGCGCTCAGAGTTACAAATTTGATTGATTAAATATATATTCATACTGAGCGAAGTCGAAGTATGACATTTGTTATTCTTAATTCAAATTAATGAATATTATGATTTAGTGTAAACAAATTCATTAATTTTAAAAAAACGCTTGCAAATTAACCGATAAAAAAAACAAAATTCAAAGTTATTTAGTGAGTAGCATCATTTAATTGTTAATTAGCTCGTTTTTATGATGAAAAATTTGATAATATTTGATGTGCAAATCACAATTATTGATTGAATTAGCTATAAAAAAATATTTAGACATAATTTTAAAACTTTTAGCAGTGCCATTTATTCTGCTTATTAAGATTTATCAATTGTTAATATCACCATTATTTCCATCATCCTGCAGATATACCCCAACATGTTCACATTACACATTAGAAGCACTAAAAAAATATGGCTTGTTAAAAGGAAGCTGGCTTGGAATAAAAAGAATTTCACGCTGTCATCCATGGGGCGGCAGTGGATATGATCCGGTACCATAAATAAAATTCTATGGCAAAAAAATCATCATCAAAAAAAATATCATTTAAGCAAAGATTGTTTCGCATCTTTAAATGGACGCTTAAAGTTACTATGATTTTCTTTGTCTCAACAGTATTATTAGTTTTTGCAATGAGATGGATAAATCCTTTTACCAGTTCAATTATAGTTCAAAGACAGATATCAGGATTATTTAAGGGTGAGTTTGAATTAATTAAATATCACTGGGTAAGTTATGATGATGTCTCTAAGTTTATGCCGATTGCTATCGTAGCTGCAGAGGATCAAAATTTTCCAAAACATTTTGGATTTGATTTTAAACAAATCGAAAAGGCACTAAAAGAAAACCAGCGGGGAAGAAGAGTTCGTGGTGCAAGCACTATTACGCAGCAAGTAGCTAAGAATTTATTTCTTTGGGAAGGAAAAAGTTTTCTGCGTAAAGGGATTGAAGCATACTTTACATTATTAATAGAGCTGTTGTGGGATAAGCAGAGAATTCTTGAAGTCCATATGAATATTGCAGAAATGGGTGACAAAATATTTGGCGTTGGAACTGCCAGTGTTGCATATTTTAAAAAGCCTGCAGCAAATTTAAATATCAGGCAAGCTGCATTATTAGCGGCAATATTACCAAATCCTAAAAAATACTCCGCAGTAAAACCTTCCGGTTATGTTAGAGGAAGACAAAGCTGGATAGTAAGACAAATCAATTCACTTGGCGGTCCGGATTATTTAAAAGATTTGTAGAAAAATAGAATGCAGCATTAAAAATTGTTTATGGTATATGCATTCATTTGTCTTATTTAAATGAGAATAATCTTGCATCACGACTTTTATTAAAATATTTTTCAATCAATAGATGATTGATATTATGAATCTTGTAATAAATAAAGTGTCTGTGCTCCTATTCATAACGCTCTCATGTGTCTTCGGACAGGATTCAAATCTTGACAGTTCAACCATAATTAATTATTCAACCGCTTCAAGATTTCATTTATCAAATGAAATTACATATCACTACAACTATAGTTCATTAAATCGATTCAAAAAATCTAAAAATGATATTGCAAGCCAACCAACTTTTATAAATTCTGAAAGACCATTGATTGATGGAACAAGCTGGAAAGAATATCCAGATATTAATTATTTCCGTTTGAGTTCGATGATTGGAATAATGGGAGTTACTAACGCTGTGGCTTACATGTATCAGCGTAATATATGGTATACAGAAAAAACTACAGTCTTCCATTCACTAGAATTTATTAATGACTGGAATAAATATCAGCAGATGGACAAATTTGGTCATTTTACAGACGCATATTTTACAAGTGATCTCACCGGAAAAATATATAGATGGTCTGGAATGTCTGGAAATACTTCTGTATGGGTAGGTGCTTTAACAGGATGGGCATGGATGCTTGAAATAGAGTTGTCCGATGCATTTATGTCAGAATGGGGTTTTAGCTGGGGTGATATGCTCGCAAATACTGCAGGTTCTGTATTCTATGTTCTTCAGCAATTCAATTATGATGCACTGGGTGGAATTCATCCAAAGTTTAGCTGGCATAAATCAGCGGCATGGAAAGAGAACAGGTATCATAAAGATCCGCAAGCTTTAATTGAAGATTACGAAGGGATGACGTTCTGGCTGACAGTTAATCCACACCATTATTTTCCTGATAGCTGGAAAAAAAATTATTCCGAATGGCTGGCTCCTTTAGGTTTGGCATTTGGTGTAAGCGCAAAAGATATTGCGTATTATCCCTGGGGCGGGTACAAGGAGTATTTTATAGGACTTGATATTGATCTGTGAAAACTGCCTATCTGGGATGATTGGAACTTATTTAAATTCATGAAAAGTGAAATCAATTTTCTTCGTTTACCATTGCCAACAATTCGTTTTTCTCCAAGCGGAACCTGGTTTGGATTTTATTTTTGAAATCTCTTCTTTTTTAGTTCCTTAAATTTCATCATAGAATGATTTAACCAGGTAAAAGTTTTTCTTTCCTTTAAATAACCTTTTTCTCTGTTTTCTTGATAAAATGTACTGAATGTGAATCAATACTCACGCTAAAAATTAATATTTGTCTCAACCTCTTGACAATCTAAAAATATTGGATTAGTTTAAAGTCACAATGTAAACGTTTACATTGTGTTTTTATTCAACAAACATTAATTTAAATAAAGGAGAGTGCTATGAAACAATTTCTATTAGCGTTGTTATTTCTGTTCTCTACTTCCGTGTTCGCTCAACCAGTTATTGATTTTGAAACAGTTGGTAATGACTGGGTTTGGAATCCTTTTGATCTTGGAACAGGTGGTATGCTTGATATAGTTGCAAACCCAAGTCCGGGTGGATTAAACACATCAGATAGTTGTGCTATGTTTATGATCGCTGCTGATGGTAATCCCTGGGCAGGTGCTTGGAGTGCAGATTTTCCGGATATGCTTTTAACTGCTGATAATTGTATAGTCAAAATTTTAGTGTACAAGGATGGCATTAGTCCTGTTAATTTAAAACTTGAGCCGCCTAATCAAGATCACTTTGTGTCAAATACATTAATTAACCAATGGGAAGAACTAGTATTTGATTATTCATCTGATATTGGAACAACGGGACTCACATTGACTTTAATTCCTGATCAAAAGCCAGACTTTCCAAGAACTTATGCAAGTGTAAATTATATTGATTATATCCGATTTACTTCTCTTCCTGGGGCTACGATTGATTTTGAAACAGTTGGTAATGACTGGGTGTGGAATCCTTTTGATCTTGGAACTGGTGGTATGGTTGATATAGTTGCAAACCCAGCCCCCGGTGGATTAAATACATCTGATAGCTGTGCTATGTTTATGATAGCCGCTGATGGTAATCCTTGGGGAGGTGCTTGGTGTGCAGATTTTCCAGATCTGCTTATTACTGCAGACAACTGTATGGTCAAAATTTTAGTATACAAGGATGTCATTTCTCCATTTAATTTGAAACTTGAGCCGCCTAATCAAGATCATTTTACCCCAAATACAGTAATCAATCAATGGGAAGAATTAACATTTGATTATTCATCTGATATCGGTACAACTGGAGTAACATTGACTTTAATTCCCGATCAGAAACCAGACTTTCCAAGAACTTATGCAAGCGTAAGTTATGTTGATTACATCCGATTTACTCCTCAAGTTGTTCCAGTTGAGTTGACATCTTTCACAGGTGCTTTTGTTGGAAACGATGTTCAATTAAAATGGGCTACCGCTACAGAACTAAACAACAGAGGATTTGAAATTCAGAGAAGCATTAATAGTTCTGATTTTGCAACCATCGCTTTTGTTGAAGGCTATGGAACAACAACTGAGCAGAAACAATATTCCTTTACAGATCGTAATGTAACTGCTGGTGTTGATCATTCTTATAGACTAAAACAAATTGATTTTGATGGTACATTTGATTATTCAAACGTTGTAAATGTTGGCTCTACAATTCCAACAAAGTTTGCGTTAGAACAGAATTATCCGAATCCATTCAACCCCACAACAAATATTATTTATTCTGTTCCTGTAAAATCTAATGTTACACTCGATGTCTACAACCTTATTGGACAGAAACTTGTAACATTATTTGAAGGCGACATTGAAGCTGGAAAACATTCAACACAATTTAATGCATCATCGCTGTCATCAGGAATGTATTTCTTTACACTTACTGCTGTTGGTGAAGATGGATCTCAGTTCTCATCTAGCAAAAAAATGACATTGTTGAAGTAATATTTCTACTAAATATTCTTGGAAGCAGAATAGAAATGTTCTGCTTCCTTTTTGATTTAATAAATAATATGACACCCACAATAAAGCAGATAGCTAAAAAAGCTAATGTATCAATCGCCACAGTTTCAAGAGCTCTTAACAATGATGTTCGTGTTACAGAACTAACCAGAGAAAAAGTTTTACGAATATCTAATGACCTTAATTACAGACCAAATTTGGTTGCAAGAAATTTTGTAAAAAAAACTTCTTATGCTATTGGGTTAATCTTACCTGATATTTCCGACGAATTTTTTACGGATATTATCCGTGGTGTGGATGAGATTACCTATAAAAACGGATATTATACAATGGTTGCAAGTTCTCATAAACATCGTACTCTTGCTGATTCTATTGCAACTTTTTCACAAACCGGATTAGTGGGAGGCGTAATCCTATTAATGTCTGCTATGACAGACAATTTAAAAAATATTTTGGATCAAGCTAAAATTCCGGTTGTGTTGATTGGTGCCGGTAAGCAGGAGCGTGATTTTGATATTGTCACAATTGATAATTATCAAGGCGCATTTAATGCAACAGAGTATTTGATTAAAAAGAAAAAATTTAAAAAAATTGCTCACATAACCGGTCCCGCTGAAAACTATGATGCATATCTTAGAAAAAAAGGATTTATTGATGCCTGCAAAAAAAATGGTGTAAGCATCAATAAATCTTTTATTGTTGATGGGAATTTTACTATTGATTCTGGATACCACGGATTTATTCAATTGTATGGCTTGCCAGAAAAACCCGAAGCAATTTTTGCAGCTAATGATATGATGGCACTTGGCTGCTATGATGCGGCCAATTATTTCAATGTTAAGATTCCAGATGATATAAGTTTGGTCGGGTTTGATGATATTTTTATGTCTAAATATATCAATCCCAGCTTAACAACAGTGCGAGTTCAAATTGAAGAGGTCGGTAAAGCTGCAGCAACACTTTTAATTGAACGACTAAATAGTTCGAATGGGAAACATCATTCTTTAATTAAAATCCCTACTGAATTAATAATCAGAAATTCCTGTTAAACTTTTTATAAATGGAAACTTGATGGAACAATTTTCTACAAAGTATGGTCACTTTTCGGCAGATGGAAATGAATATATTATTACAAATTTCAGAACACCAAAGCCCTGGGTAAATGTAATATCCAATGGTAAATATGGATTAGTAATTTCGCAGACAGGCGGCGGATTTAGCTGGGATACTCACTCTGAGTTTAACAGATTAAATCGCTGGCATCAGGATTTGGTGCAGGATAATTGGGGAAAATATTTTTATGTAAAAGATAATCAAACAGGTGATGTTTGGTCGCCCACATGGATGCCTGTTAAAACAGAACTTGATTCATATCAGGTTGCTTATGGTTTTGGATATGCAAGATTCACATCAGAATATAAAGGTGTTAAAATTACATTAACAGTTTTTATTCCTGTTGATGAAAACATTGAAGTGTGGAATTTTAATATTGAAAATAAATCAAATCAAAAAAAATCACTTTCCATTTGCTCTTACTTTGAATGGTGTCTTGGTTCTTCATCTGATCATCACAGAGAGTTTCATAAAACATTTTTAGAAACTCATTTTGATTCTAAATTAAACTGTATGACTGCAACAAAAAGATTGTGGGAAATTCCACTTGGGGACAGAGGGCACTGGAATATAGAATATCCTTATCTTGGTTTTATTTCCTGCTCAAGAAAAATTACAGACTATGATGGTGACAAAGATACTTTTGTTGGACAGTATGGATCTCTACAAAATCCCTCTGCATTATCTTCAAAAAGTTTAAGTAAAAAATTAGGCAAGTGGAATGATTCAATCGCTTCAGTTAAAACCCAAATTGAAATCGGATCAAGCGAAACAAAAAACGTAAACTTTTTTATTGGAATTAAAGAAAATAAAAATGCAATTGCTGCATCCCTTAAAAAGTTTAACAATCAAAAAAGTATTGAGAGTGCATTATTTGATGTAAAACTATTTTGGCATAAAATGTTTGATACACTTGTTATCGAAACACCCGATAAAGCAATGAATCTGCTTGTGAACAAATGGTTAAGATATCAGGCAATTGCCGGAAGGCTTTGGGGACGCTCAGCTTACTATCAGCAAAGCGGTGCATTTGGATTCAGAGATCAATTGCAGGATAGTATGGTTTTTCTTCCAATTGATCCTAAGAAAACAGAAGACCAAATTCGTTTGCATGCAAGACATCAGTTTGAAGATGGAACTGTTCTGCATTGGTGGCATCCTATTTCTGAAACAGGACTGCCAACAAAAATGACCGACGATCTTTTGTGGCTTCCATTTGTTCTTATGACTTACCTTCATGAAACTGGCAATTATAAAATCCTTTCATCAAAAGAACCTTACTACGATAATAAAAATAAAAAAGATACTTTGTTTGATCACTCAGTTGCAGCAATTGAAAAAGTTTTAACCAGAATGAGTAAACGTGGATTAACTTTAATTGGTGCAGGTGATTGGAATGATGGACTTAGTGCTGTTGGATTAGAAATGAAAGGTGAATCAATCTGGTTAACAGAATTTTTCTATTTGATATTAAAAAGATTTGCAGAACTCTCGAAAGAAATTGGTAACGATAAACTTTATAAACGATATTCTAAAAAATCTATTGAGCTAAAAAAAGCGTTTGATAAATATGCGTGGGACGGTGAATGGTTTTGGCGTGCAACAAAAGATGATGGTAAAAAAGTTGGAAGTAAAACTTCACCTGAAGGGAAAATTTATCTTAATGCTCAAACCTGGTCAGTTATAAGCGGCATAGCCGAATCAAACAAACAGAATAAGGCAATGGATGCTGTATCAAAATATCTTTTAAAAAAGAATGGATGTTTGTTATTAAGTCCTGCTTACAGCTTACCTGATAAAATGATTGGTTATCTTTCCCGTTATGCACCGGGCAGAAGAGAAAATGGCGGTGTATATACTCATGCAGCAACCTGGGCTGTTTGGGCTTATGCATTACTAAAGAATAATGATAAGGCATTTAGCTCTTACAAAAATTTATGTCCGGTTTATAATGGAATGAATCCGGATGGATATGTAGCGGAACCATACGTGACACCTGGAAATATTGATGGACCGGATTCACCAAATTATGGAATGGGCGGTTGGACCTGGTACACCGGCTCTGCTGCCTGGTATCAAAAAGTTATTGTGGATTGGATACTCGGAATTAGGGCTAGTAAAGATGGATTAATAATTGATCCTTGCATCCCGGAAGAATGGAAGGAGTTTAAGGTTAAAAGATTGTTTAGAGGAGTATCATATAAGATAACCGTTGTTAAAAAATCCAATTCCCGTAAAGCAAAAAAACAAATTTTAGTGAATGGTAAAATTCTGGTAGGCAATACAATTCCAATAATCAAAAAAGGAGAAGTAAAAGTAGAAGTTTATTTATAGATGAAATCAGATTTTTCAATAATCAATTAATAATAATTAACCAATTTAATAAGGAGATCCTATGAAAACACACAGATTAATAATTCTTGTAATGGTATTGCTATTACAAGCAATATCACTTGCACAATATGCCCCAAGACAAGATGTAATGTGGGCAAGAACAGTTCCTGCAGGTACAATTACTATGGATGGAGTACTTAATGAGGCAGCGTGGGCACAGGCAGAATCTATAAATATAGTTTACGGACAGCAGGGAACTCTACCAACAAGCGGTTGGAGACCCGAACAAAATGAGGATGCAGTAACGGACCCAACAAATGCAACTGTAAAATTTCTTGTTTCAAGCGATAACCAATTGTGGTTAGCATTTGATATTCCTGATTCATCAATCAATGGTTCTGGTTGGCCAACATGGGATGGTATTCTAATGTCCATTAAAGATAAGGCGGATCTGGATCCACTTTCAACTATTGCAAAAGCCGCAGAATATTTTTACACATTCTGGACGGCAGGCCTGCCAAGTGAAGTTCCTGTAGTCGGTTCTTACCCTAGATTTATTGGGAAGTATGGAAATTTTACTGATACAACAAGAACTCCAGAACAAAGAGCAGCATGGAATGCTACAACAATAATTAATGGAACATCCAACGATGCAGGCAGAGATGTAAGCTGGATTACTGAAATGAGAATTGATCTAGCATCTGTTGGATATGATGTAACAGATGCTGATGGTGATGTTATAGGTCTTAATTTTAGTATATGGGATTGCGATTATCTTTTTGAAGGAGATCCATTAAAAATTAATGTAACAAGAACACACTATCAAAGTCCCTGGGGTAATGCAAACGCAAATAACGTTGTTCGTGTTTTTGCTAAACCCGACGTTGATTTAACCGCCGCTCTTCCATCAGTTGCCCCGGATGTTGTAATACCCAATGGTGCAACTTTTGCTGATCCGGTTATTGATGGAAACCCGAATGAATCAGTTTGGGCTGGCGCTTACACTTTTGATTTAGGCTGGGATATAGAAACTTTAAGACAAAATTATCCAACTGTTGGTAAATTTATGAGTGCACACTTTCAACCAGAGTTAAATCTTAATCCCAGACCACCCATACTTGATCCATCTATGGGAAATGTAAAAATGTTTTTTAAAGATCAATATCTCTATGTTGCCGCAACCATTGCCGATGGCAGAGTTCAGGGTAAAGAACCTTATGATGAAATTGATGGCTTAGCATTTATAGTTGGGCATAGAGTAGAAGTTAATGAAGAAAATGTAATGGTGTTTAAACTGTTAAGAGTTAGTTTTAATGCCGCAGGTGTTCCAACTGCCTATGACTTTTTACCATCACTTATTGATTCCGGAAAAGCAGAATTTGGTGTTGCTTTAACTGGTGCAACTACAGTTAATGTTAATACGGATATTGATGACGGTTACTCTATCGAAATGAAAATTGATTTGACCGGGTTAGGCTATCCAACTGATTTGGGAGATAAATTAATTTTTACAGGCGTTATGCTGGCAGATGGCGATTCATTTGAAGATCCTCTTTCAAATTACGGTACGCGCTCCTGGTGGTTTAGAGAAAATGGTGCCGGACCAATAACTACATGGAGTGTTTTAGATCCTGATTCACCAGTTGGAGTAGAAGATGAAAAAGTTGTTGTTATTCCAAACTCAATTGAGTTGTATGGCAATTATCCAAACCCGTTCAATCCTTCTACAAAAATTAAATTTGCTATTCCAGAAACAGGTGATGTAAACATAACAATATACAACACTGTTGGTGAGGAAGTTAAAAATGTAAATCTGATTAATAAAAATGCTGGTGAATTAGATTATTCGTTTAATGCCTTATCACTTTCATCGGGAGTTTATTTCTATAAAGTATCTCTCAATAATTCTACATCAGGTAAGAATTATATAAGTAACGTTGGAAAAATGATCCTTCTTAAGTAATTACTAAAAGCGAAGGGCTGAAAAATGCTCTTCGCTTTTTTATAATCTTAAGTTAAAAAAATGGATATTAAAATGAAGCAAATAAATACCATCACAACCTCTCGCATATCTTTTACTGCAAAAGTATTGATCACATTTATTTTCTTAATAGTTCTTTCTATAAATCTCTATGCACAAACCTCAGGCAAACTTGTCGGAAGAGTTACAGATGAAAGTGGAGAACCATTAATTGGTGCAAACGTAATTCTTGATGGGACAACTATGGGTGCGGCTACAGATTTAGAAGGTTACTACAGCATAATAAATGTTCGTGCAGGAACTTATACAATCAGATATAGATTTTTAGGTTATAAAACCCGGGTTGTAGAAAATATCAGAGTTTCTGCTGATCAGACAACAAAACTAGATGCAGTATTGGCATTAGAAGTTATAGTGGGAGAAGAAGTTGTAGTCATCGCCCAAAAACCTTTGGTTGAATATAATCAAACCAGTTCCGTATCATCTGTAAACAAAGATGATATTAAAAATCTACCGGTTCAAAGTTTAAGTGAAATTGTAAATCTGCAAGCAGGTGTTATTGATGGTCATTTTAGAGGTGGCAGAATTGGAGAAGTTCAATATCAGGTTGATGGTGTTACGGTAAACAATCCATTTAGTAATAGCTCAATGTTAGAGATTGATCGTTCAGTTATTGAAGAAGTTCAGGTTATCAGCGGAACTTTTGATGCAAAGTACGGGCAGGCAATGTCCGGTGTTGTAAATACAGTTTTAAAAACCGGAACTGAAAAATTTGAATATTCACTGGAAACTTATTTAGGTGATTATTTTACAACAGATACAGATCGTTATCCAAATAACGACAGCTATAATCCAACTGCAATTCAGAATTATCAATTATCTTTAAGCGGACCAACAGGATTACCACAAACAACATTCTTCGTTAACGGAAGAAAATATCTAAATGACGGGTATATGTTTGGAACAAGAAGATTTACTCCGTTTGATGAAAATGATTTTGAAAACCAGGTTTACAATCCCACAGGCGATGGCGAACTTGTAAGTATGGGTACGTCTGATGAGTGGAACGGACAGTTTAAAGTTACAAATCAAACAATTGAAAATTTACAATTCAACTACCAGTTATCTTATAATTATGCAGAAAGAACTGGTTATAATCATGCGTTTCGTTTAAATCCCGATGGGATAAAAACAAATTATACTACTTCACTCAGTCATGGACTGACTATGACTCATACACTTTCACCGGAAATGTTTTATAAAATAAATATCAGACAAAATTTATTTGAGTATGATGATTATAAATATGAAGACCTTTACGATCCGAGATATTTAGAAGCTGGAGAACCAAAGAGCGATGCAAATTATGAAGATGGAGCGATTGTGCAGGGTGTTGATCTTGGAAGATATCAACAAAAAACTAACGCATTAGTTGTAAAAGCTGACTATACCTGGCAGGCAAACAGATTTAATATGATTGAAGCTGGTATTGAAGGACAATACTCCGATATTCTTTTTGGACCTCCCGGATTTTTTGTTTCGACATTTGTAGATAGTCAGCAGGTGTTACAACCATACTATCAATACCCCAAACAACCCGGATTGCAATCATATTATCCAAAACAATTTGCAGTATATCTTCAAGACAGACTTGAACTTGGAGATTTGGTTGTTAGAGCAGGTTTGCGTTATGAATACTATGATGCAGCAGGACAAGTACCGAGTAATTTGCAAAATCCTGCAAACTCAATAGAGGGAGCACCAACTTCAACTTATATTTCAACTACTCCCAAAACAGCGCTTGCACCTAGAATTGGTTTAAGCTTCCCATTGACCTCAGCAGCATCCGTTTACTTTTCTTATGGACATTTTTATCAGATGCCTGCATTGGATCTTTTATACAGCAATGCTGATTATTCAATACTTGAAGATTTACAAGCCGGCGGAGTAAGCTACGGTGTTATGGGTAATCCGGATTTAAAACCTGAATTTACCATTCAGTATGAATTCGGACTTAAGCAATCTGTTTCCGATTTTCTTGGTGTGCAGCTTTCATTTTTTTATAAGGATATTCGGGATCTTCTCGGGGTTGAGTTTGTAAGCACATATACTGCTGCAGAATATGCAAGATTTGCAAACACAGATTTCGGAAGTGTTTACGGATTTACTTTATCGGTATTCCAAAGAAATCTTGGTTACTTTAATACTTCTGTTGACTATACACTTCAATTTGCACAAGGTAATTCAAGTGATCCTAGAGAAACCGCTAACAGAGCGGCTGCAGGTGCAGATCCCCGACCCAGAAATTTAGCTTTTAATTGGGATCAGACACATACTTTAAATCTTTCGGCTATCTATGCTGTTCCCGATGATTATTCAATGAGTGCAATTTTTAGATTTGGAAGCGGGCAGCCATATACTCCAGAAATGGGGAGTGGGTTTGATGCAAATTTAGAAACCAATTCAGGTAGAAAAGCCAGTTACTTGCTACTTGATCTACGAGCCGAAAAATATTTTGACCTTGATTTTATTAATCTGAGTGTTTTTTTAAGACTGTTTAATGTACTTAATTCAACTTTTGTTAATGGATTTGTTTTCAGTTCTACAGGAAGTCCGGATTATACATTGAATCCTGCTTCTAACCGAGCTGCTTTATATGACCCATCGCGATTTTATCAACCGCGCAGAATTGAATTCGGTATTTCTTTGAGGAGCAATTAATTATGAAGCAAATAAACACAATAAATATTCCAACTGTATCTGCAGGGTTAGTAAAAGTATTAAACTTAACGTATCTGATACTTTTATTAGTAACAATATTAATTTCTCAAGCCACTGCACAAATTCTACCGGATCCCGTTCCACCGGAATGGAGAGGAACAATTGATGCGGAAAGAGAAGGAACACACGACGCTAATTCGATAAGAACAGTTTTTCTTAATTACGGAATGGTAGGAGATTACCCTGCAGATCCGGGAAATGTTGATCTTTCAATATTTCATTCCGTTGAAATTCCTAAAGGCTCCGGTGAAAACTATAGCGATGGCACAACACCATTTGTGCTTGCTAATGTTACAATGCTAAACGGAAACCCCGCATTTATAATGGAAACTGGCTATCGTGAAAGACAGGGAACAAGTCCCATTTCAAGTAAGACTATGCGCTTCGAACCTCGTTTCGGATATTTTCAGATTGATCCGAATATTAATAAAGGCAGATCTTCTGCAATCAGTAACGATCCGAGAACGTGGCCGGACGAATGGTATGATAAACTTGATGATCTTGATGATCCAGGATGGAGCGGCTACTGGAATGGTTTTTTTGGTAAAGCTCCAAAGGCTGATCAGGAAAGTTTTGTTGTTTATGATGATAATTTTTATGACGCCTGGAATTATTTTCCTGATAGCCGTGATCCAACCAGACGCGGTCTTGGTATGCGTGTTGAACAAAGAGGTTTTCAATGGGCAAACCCTCAAGCAGGATTGGTAATATTCTTTCACTATGA
This sequence comes from Ignavibacteriaceae bacterium, assembly GCA_041738675.1. Taxonomy (GTDB): domain Bacteria; phylum Bacteroidota; class Ignavibacteria; order Ignavibacteriales; family Ignavibacteriaceae; genus IGN3. Next base: position 106,397 of record JBGSPH010000016.1, on the reverse strand, counting down.
TATTACAAATGAGAGTACAACTTCCTACGACAACAATGTTATATTCGGTCTTTACATGGATACAGGTGTAGGCGGTTCCGCACTTGGTCCAGATGGAATTTATGAGTCAGATGATGATAATGCTTTTTTTGATAAAGAAGCAGGACTCAATCTCGTTTACACCTGGGATAACTTTGGTAATGGTTATATAGGTCCCACCGGTTATCTTGGTTATTCTTATTTAGAAACTCCGGGCAATGCTGTTGATGGTGTTGACAATGATGAAGATGGAATTTGGGATGAGAAAAGAGACAGTGGACCCGGGCAGCAGATAGTTGGTCAAGAAGCTATAATGAATTATTTAAACGCTAATTATGATTTAGCAAAGTTTGAAGAATATAATGGCGCTATAACAGATAGACCAGCTTATTCTGAAGGCATCTGGTGGACAGGAGACGAAGATCTTGATTGGGTAGCTGAATATTATGATACAGGTGCTGATGGGATTTTTGGAACAAATGATACTGGTGAAAAAGATGGTGAACCCACTAATGGTGAAACCAATTTTGATAAAACTGATATTGATGAATCTGATCAAATTGGTTTAACAGGATTTAAGTTAAACAGAATTAAAGCCGGTGCAGGAAATCCAAGTACAGTAGTTGATAATATTGTATTCTTTGACGATGGTAAGCAGTGGCCTAAAAGATTATATAATATTTTTACAAATCCTGATAGTGCTTTTGGACCGCCCGAAGCTCTTAACTATAATATTGGTTTTCTTTTTGCATCGGGACCATTTTATTTAGAATCAGGAAACAGGGAAAGATTTAGTCTCGCATTAGGCTTTGGTGCAAATCTTAGAGAGTTAAGAGTTACAACTAAAGTTGTGCAGCAAATTTATAAAGCTAATTATCAATTCGCTGTGCCCCCTCCAATGCCCACAGTTAATGCATTTACAGGTGATGAGTTTGTAACGCTAACCTGGGATAATGCCGGTGAGCGAGCCTTCGATCCTATAACCAATAATAATGACTTTGAAGGATATCGTGTTTATCGGAGTACAGACCCTGCCTTCTTAGACCCGCAGGTAATTTATACGGGAACAGGAACAAGACCATTTGCGTTGAAACCAATAGCACAATTTGATTTAATAAATGGCATTGCAGGATTTTCAAACACTACTGTAGAGGGTATCGCATATTTTCTTGGTGAGGACACAGGAATTAAACATACTTTTAAAGACACAACTGTCGTAAATGGTCAGAGATATTTTTATGCTGTGGTTTCTTACGATCGTGGTGTTGATTCTTCCCAGATATATCCTTCTGAAAATGCTATTACAATTAGTCAAACATTGCGTGGCGGCACAATACTTCCTCCAAATGCTGTGGAAGTTTATCCAAATCCGCCATCAGTTGGATTCCAGGATGCACAAACTTTAAATCTTGTACAGAGTGAAGGAAGAGGATCGGGAGAAGTTAGTTTGCAAGTCCTAAATTCAGCAGTCGTTCCGGAAAATCATACCTTTGCTATAAAGTTTGATAATCCGCCTGATAGCGTTCGTGCGCAGTCCTATTATTTAGTTGATGAAACAATTAACGACACCTTGTTTACTCTTGGTGAAGATTTTGACGGATTAGGTGCAGGGCCATCAGGCAGCGGAATTCTTCCAATCATTTTAACACGATCTATAACTGAAATTGATAGTCAAAATACAGGTATGATTTCAGGCAGCGGAACAAATATTCCACTAACGATTCGATACTCTGACGTGCTTCCAATTAATCTTAGAAGATCTGGATTTCCAGAAAACATAGATGTAATATTTAGTGATGTTGTAATTGATACCTCGCTGGCGGATCCAATAAACTTTATACCAGCAAGACCAGTTAAGTTTACTGTAATAGCCAAAACTGAGAATGGTGATCAGAAACTAAAATTTACTTTTTTTGGCGGCGGCAATAGCACAAATGGAATTTTGGATGCGCATGGTGATTATATTTCTATCCTTACTGCAGCTAATGAAACTCCAAATCAACGCAAAGCCACATGGCGATTGCAAGTTGATTCTACGGGTCTAAATGGAACACCAATAGTTCCACCAACTATCAATGATAAATATGAATTGAGATTATTTTTTCCATATTCTAGTCTGGATAAATTTACATTCTTAACTAAAGGACAGTACATAGATCCTAATCTTGCCAAGCAGCAATTTGAAACTGATCCTTATGTAGTTCCAAATCCGTATGTAGGTGCTGCAAGCTTTGAACCCCAAAGATTTGCTGTATCCGGCAGAGGTGAACGTAAAATAGAATTTAGAAATCTTCCTGCAAATTGTAAGATTAGAATTTATACTGTAAATGGTGAGTTCGTTAAAGACCTTGCTCACGATGGAAATATTAACGAAGGAATTGTAACCTGGGATTTGCGCAATTCGAGTAATCTGGAAATTGCACCCGGACTTTATATCTATCATGTTGATGGACCCGGTGTCGGTACTTTCATTGGCAAATTTGCAATAATTAAATGATGAAGGTGAAACAATGAAAAAAATATTAATACTAAATACTAAAGTTGCTTCAGCCTGCTTTCTTATCATTTTATTATTTACAGGACTAAGCTTTGCTCAAAATAAAACGGGTACAACAGTCGGACAATTTCTAAAGATTGAACCAAGTTCCAGGGTTGTTGGACTAGGTAATGCCGGCGCATCTCTTTCGGGAGAAATCTCAAACATATTTTATAATCCCGCAAGCTTAGGAAGATTACAAGGAACTGATATCCAATTTACATTTAACAAATGGCTGGCTGATATAACTTATAATTATATGGCTGCCGGAATTAATGTTGAAGGTGTTGGAACTTTTGCATTAGTTGGTACATTGCTTAACTCCGGTGAAATGGATGTTAGAACAGTTGAAAATCCATTAGGGACAGGAGAACGGTTTACAGTTAACAATCTTGCACTTGGCGTAGGATATGGATTGATGTTGACTGACAGAGTTTCTGTTGGTTTGCAAGTTAATTATATAAATGAATCTATCTGGCACAGCTCACTAAGCACATTCGGATTAAACTTTGGAGTTCAATATGAAGTTGTTAAAGGTGGATTAACTCTTGGGGCAAGCGTATCAAACTTTGGAACAAGTGCAGCTTATGATGGAAGAGATCTTTATCTGGATTATGATTTTGATCCCGATAAGTATGGTGATAATGATAAACTGCCTGCAGAGCTAAGAACAGAAAATTTTAATTTACCCACATTATTCAGAGCAGGAGTTTCTTACTGGTTTGATTTTGGAGAGGACTACAAATTGCTTGTAGCTGCAGATGCAGTACATCCAAATGATAATGATCAGTACTTAAATCTTGGCGCTGAATTCAATTTACTTCAGATAATTGCAATTCGTGCAGGTTACAGAAATTTGTTTATGCCTGATACTGAAGGCGGATTAGTTCTGGGCGGCGGTATTCAAACCAACTTTAATGAAACTAATAATATTCGATTTGATTATGCATATGCTGATTATGGCAGATTGGCTGAGACGCATCGTGTTACTTTAAGCGTTGGATTTAGGTAGAATAAATGGAACGGTATATGAAACGAAACTTTGAAATGAAGACAATTAAAATAATTCTCCTTGTTGTATTTGTGTTTGTTGGATGTAAGGCTCAGCAGGATAATGTTGTCTTTAAATCAAAAGGGAAAGTTGACTATCCTCTCTCTAATAGTGATGAAAAACTTTTAGATTCAATTCAATACCGTTCCTTTCTTTTTTTTAAAGAGCAGTCCAATTCAGAAAATGGACTGGTAAAAGACAGAAGTGCAAGCTGGGCTCCTGCAAGTATTGCTGCAATAGGATTTGCTCTTCCATCCTATGCTGTTGGCGTTGAGAGAAAATGGATGTCTCGTGATGAGGCTGCAAAGATTACTCTTAACACTGTAAATTTCTTTTTATACTCAGTTCAAAGTACCGATACAAATGCAACCGGCTATAAGGGATTTTATTATCATTTTTTAAGAATGAACTCCGGCACGCGTGAATGGAATTGTGAACTTTCTACCGTGGATACAGGCTTGCTGATGATGGGAATTATCTTTGCAAGAAATTATTATAATCTTGATAACGAAACAGAAAATAAAATTAGATCTCTTGCGGAAAAATTAATAGAGAGACTCGACTGGGATTTTTTTGAAATGCCTTCTAATAGTAAATATGCAAATACTATTTCTATGGGATGGGACCCCAAAGAAGGTATGCATCAAATGGGATGGGCTGGTTACAATGAGGCATTGTTCTTATACATACTTGCTGCAGGAAGCGGAATGAAAACTATTGAAGCAGCTTACAGTTCATGGTTAGCTTCTTACGATTGGAGAACTCCTTATCCAAATCTTTCGCATGTAGTTTTTCCTCCATTGTTCGGTCATCAATTTGCACACACGTTTATAGATTTTCGAGGTTTAGTTGATAAGTACATGAAAGAAAAGGGAATCGATTATTTTGAAAATTCGCGCAGAGCAACTTTAGTGCAAAGATTGTATGCGATTGATAATCCATATAATTGGGTTGGATATGATTCCTTGTGCTGGGGAATATCGGCAAGCGATGGACCAACAGATAAATATAATTTTGATGATAAGAAGTTTTTGGGTTATGCCGGCAGGGGAACCAGTGGGCCTGATTTGAATTACTTTGATGACGGAACAATCGCACCTTACGCTGCAATTTCATCCATAGTTTTTACTCCTGAAATTGTTTTATCAACTATTAATAACTTCAACGAAAAATATGCAGATGGTATATGGGGACCTTATGGTTACTTTGATTCATTCAATCCGACACTAAATTGGTTTAATAAAGAATATATTGGCATCGATCAGGGGCCATTACTTTTAATGATTGAAAATTTTCGAACCGGATTGGTTTGGAATTATGTAATGCGAGATTCAGTTATTCAAAAAGGATTGACTCGATTAGGCTTTGAATATCTTAAATAATATTTAAATATCTTTTACAATTATCATGCTCCAAAAAATATTTCCACTTCTCCTTTTCGCAGTTATTTCATATTACGAAGTAGTATTTGCACAAATAAAAATACTTGATGATTTTGAAAACAGCAATGGTTGGAATGAATTCAAAGATGATGGTGTTACACTTAGTATATCATCGGATGTTGGTGTAAATGGAAATGCTATTAGATTTGATTATGACTTTACAAAAGGCACTGGTTACGGCGGAATACAAAAATTCTTTCCGATTGATTTACCTGAAAATTTTGAATTTACTTTTTATGTAAAAGCAGAATCTCCATCAAACAATTTTGAAATAAAATTTATTGACAGCACCGGCAACAATGTTTGGTGGGTAAATAATCGCAATTATGATTTTCCTAATGAATGGAAAAAGATTAAAATTAAAAAAAGGCACATCAATTTTGCATGGGGACCAACAATTGATCAATCTTTAAAACGAATTGACAGAATTGAATTTACAATCGCTTCTCACGTGGGTGGAAAGGGATCTATCTGGATTGATGATCTGAAATTCGAACCGCTTTTACCCGAAACAAATGTTTATCCAATTCCATTAGTAACAGCTAAATCTCAATCTTTTGATCTGGTTCCAAATAATGTTGTTGATGGCTCATTAGAAAGTTATTGGAAAAGTGTCGGAATCATTAATCAATCAATCACAATTGATTTTAGAACTCGAAGGGAATTCGGAGGACTAAAAATTAATTGGTTAAAAAATTATCAAGCAAAGTCATTTGATATTTCTTTATCAGAAGATGGAAAATCCTGGGAAAAAGTTTACTCTGTATCTTCTAATAGTAGTGATGTAAGTTTTATAAAACTTTCTGAAGCTGAAGCAAGACTTTTGCGAATTAATCTAATAGAAAGTAGTTCTGAAGAAAGTTTTGGTATTAGTGAAATAAAATTTCTAAATATCAAAAATTCTCTCACACCAAATGATTTTCTTTTGTTCACAGCTAAGAATTCACCAAAGGGAAATTACCCAAGATATTTTTCGGAAGAAGCATCTTTCTGGACTATTATCGGTGTTAACAACGATGTTAAAGAAGCAATGATAAATAAAGATGGAATGGTTGAAGTTGATAAATCGGCTTTTTCAATTGAACCAATGCTGCAGATTGGAAATGATTTTTATAATTGGGAAAATGTTTCCTCAACTCAATCACTTGAAGATAACTATCTTCCAATTCCAAAAGTTGAATGGAATTGCAGTGATCTGAATCTTGAAGTTGAAGCGTTTGCAAACGGCGAAGCAAATATTAATTCTACACTTTATCTAAAATATAGACTCACTAATAATTCTACATTACAAAAAGCTGGAAAGTTATTTTTATTAATTCGTCCTTATCAAGTTAACCCTTATTATCAATGGTTAAACGATCCGGGTGGTGTTGGTAAAATAAATTCTTTAAATGAAAAGGATGGTAGGATTTATGCGAATGATGATAAAGTTTTAATTCCAATAGAAAAATATGATTCTTTTGGTGCTATTACTTTTGATGAAGGAAATATTGTTGAGCTTATCAAAGAAAACAAAGCGCTCAATAACAAATCAGTCATAGATGATAATAAGCTTGCAGGCGGATTTTTAGAATACAGTTTTGATATTAAACCTGGAGAAGAAAAAATTATTTATCTCGCTGTACCTTTTTACGGTGAGGAATCGATAAAAGAAAATATTACAGAAGAAGTTGTTGAAAAAAAAATAATTGAGACAATCGATTTCTGGAAAGAAAAAGTAAATCATATAAAATTTAATCTACCTCAATCTGCGGATAGAATAGTAAATACTTATAAATCAAATCTTGCTTATATATTAATAAATAGAGACAATGTTGGAATCCAACCCGGCTCACGTTCTTATGAACGAAGTTGGATAAGAGATGGTTCATTAACTTCATCAGCATTATTAAAAGCCGGAATTGTAAAAGAGGTTAAAGACTATATTGAGTGGTACGCTTCACATCAATATGAAAATGGAAAAGTGCCTTGCGTTGTTGATAAGAGAGGCCCAGACCCAACTCCTGAAAATGATAGTCATGGTGAAATGATTTATTTAATTCGTGAATATTTCAACTTTACAAAAGACACAACTTTCTTAAGATCAAAAAATGAAAATGTAAAAAAGGCTGTTGAGTATATCGAATCGTTAATCGCTGAAAGATCAACTGATCATTTTAAAAATGGGAATGATAGTGTTAGAGCATATTATGGTTTAGTAACAGAATCAATAAGTCACGAAGGCTATTCTGCAAAACCAATGCATTCTTATTGGGATAATTTTTTTACATTAAAAGGTTTGAAGGATGCAGTTGAGATACAAAAAATTCTTGGTGAGAATGCATCTTATGAAAGAATAAAAAAAGTAAGGGATACTTTTAAAACAAATCTTTATAACTCAATTAAGCTTGCAATGAAAACACGAAAGATAAATTATATTCCCGGCTGCGTTGAGCTTGGTGATTTTGATGCAACATCTACAACTATTGCTCTTACCCCTTGCAATGAATTTAATAATCTGCCCAAACCGGAGGTTTATAATACTTTTGATAAGTACTTTGAGTTCTTCCAAAAAAGACGGGATAATAAAATTGATTGGATAAATTATACTCCATATGAAAACAGGTTGATTGGTTCGTTTATTTTATTAGATCAACCTGAACGTGCACATCAATTAATAGAATTCTTTTTAGATGATCAAAAACCTCATAACTGGAATCATTGGGCTGAAGTTGTTTGGAATGATGATAAAACTCCTTTGTTTATTGGCGATATGCCGCACACCTGGGTTGGGTCTGATTTCTTAAATGCCATACGTTCAATGTTTGTTTATGAAAACGAATATGACGAATCTTTAGTTCTTGCATCAGCACTTTATCAGGATTGGATTGATTCACCGGACGGAATGTCAATCGAAAATCTTCCAACTTATTATGGTGAGATTTCTTACTCAATCAAAAAAGAAAATGAAAAATATACATTCTCAATTTATGGTGATGTGAATCTTCCTGAAAATGGAATCAAAATAAAAAACTTTAATAGTTCTAAACTTCCTATTAGTGTTAGTGTAAATAGTAAAGAAACAAAATCTTTTACAAGCAATGAAATCGATGTAAAAGAATTTCCTGCAATAGTTGTAATTGATTATCAGAAATAAATTGAATTATAGTTTTTTGTTCAGTGTCATCCTGAGCTTGTCGATGGATGATATTACTTAATGATGTTGTCACACTTCGACAGGCTCAGTGTGACATACAATTAGCACAAATAAATAATACAATCAATTGAAAATATTTAACGTTGTAAATTATAATTTGAATACGGGTAAAATATAATGAGTTTCAGCGCATCAAAAGGATACTTTGTAAAAACTGGCGAACCTGTTTTTGTAATCTCGGGTGAGATTCACTATTTCAGGCTTGATCCAAAACTTTGGGAGAAGCATTTAACACTGCTTAAACAATCCGGAGCTAATACAACTTCAACATACATCCCTTGGGATTGGCACGAATATGAAGAGGGTAAATTTGATTTTACGGGAAACACAAATCCTGCAAGAAATTTAACAAAATATATTAAGCTCTGTAAGAAAGTTGGATTGGATTTGATTGTAAAACCAGGTCCTTACATTCTCGCCGAATATGAACATCACGGATTACCAATCTGGCTGCTAAATAAAATCAGCAAAGATGCACACGCCTTGGATGAGAAGGGGAATGTATTTGATCCGGATTTAATGTCATATATGTCTGATGAATATCTCAAATATTCTTTTCTTTGGTATGATAAAATTATGCCTATTATTACTGATCATCAGGAAAGCAACGGCGGACCTATTATAATGATGCAGGTTTGCAATGAAGTCGGAGTGTTTCAATGGCTTTCCGGTAAGATTGATTACAATCCATCAGTATTCAAAATGTATAAAGAATTTTTAATTGATAAGTATTTATCAATTGAAAGCCTCAACAAAACATATGGAACAAATTATTTATCATTTGAAAAACTATCAGCTCCTGTCGGTAAGATTGAAAACAAACAGCATTATTGCGCTTACTACGATTTTCATCTTTTTTATCGGCACTTATATGCATTGTATCTTGAAACACTAAGCAAGAGGATTAAAAGCTTCGGAATAGATGTTCAACTTACGCATAACATTCCCGGATGGATTTATGGTAATGCTGCGGAGCTTCCAATGTTAATAAGCACTTATGAAGAGATTATGAGAACTCGTGATGATATTGTTTTTGGTTTAGATCATATTCCAGAGTTTGTTTCATATAGGAATGCACATTCCGATTTAGCTTGCAATAAAATATTAGAAGCGATGCAGCCTCACGGTCCCGTTTGGGCTGCAGAATTTCAAGCAGGAACAAGAGAACATCATGTTAAAAGTGATGCTGATGATTTAGAAACATTTTATTATGCTTCGCTTGCACATGGAATGAAAAGTTTTAATTATTATATGTTCTCGCAGGGGATAAATCCTAAGGGTAAGGGCTATTATGGAAAAACTTTTTATTACCAAACTCCGCTAAATGCTAAAGCTGCGAAATCAAAATTGTATGATGCTATTAAAAAAGTTAATACGTTTATCAAAAAGGAAAAGAAAGATATATTATTAAGCAAAACTAAATCTGATATTTGTGTCGGTTTATATAAGCCATATTTTTATACCGAACTTACAACTTCTCAATTACTTAAAGAGAGAAGACTTGATGTTGAAAAACTGGGTCTTTCTCTTGATCCAAGATTTGTTAGAGAAGATTTGTTTTTTAATGGATTGCTGAGAGGACTTCAGACCCTCAATTTTAATTATGATATAAGTGATCTAGAAAATACTTCTCTTGAGTCTTTATTAAAGTACAAACAGCTCTGGATTGTTACAACCGAATTTATGGATAGCAAAACCCAGCTTTTACTTGCAAATTATATAAAGGCTGGCGGACATTTAATAATGTATCCGGTAATCCCAACAATGGATTTATATCTTAATCCTTGCACTGTGCTAAAGCAGGAATTAAAAATTGAATTTTCTAAATCAGTAAGTCCAAATAAAGTTAATGCTTTTGGAATTGAAGATTTATTTACAATCTTTAAAGACAAACAAGTATTTGCAGATAATAATTCTGATGTTGTTGCGATAACAGAATCAGATGAGGTTTGCGGTATAAGAAAGAAAGTTGGAAAAGGTGTTATAACATTACTCGGGTTTGCATTTGGTTACTCGAGTGATGAACATTTACATTTATACGAAAAATTAGTTTCTTTGGATAAAATAAAAAGACAGGCAAAAGTATCTGATTCTGATGTTCAATTCGTATTAAGAAGAGGAAGGAAAAATTCATATTTGTTTTTATTAAACTATCATAACCAGAAAAAAATATTTACAGTTGATTCAAAGAAAGTAGTTTTAAATCCACTTAGTTATAAGGTTATTAAGAATAAGTATTAGAGAGATTAGTAATGAGAAAAATAATGAAATTGTTTTGGATGATATCTATTTGTGTTTCAATGTCAACGATCTTGATTAAAGCCCAGTTAGACCTTATTGCTCCGGCAGTTCCGCAGGGTGTGCAGGCATTTGGATATGAAAAAAATGTAGATGTAGAGTGGTATCATAATAGTGAAACAGATCTTGCAGGTTATAAAGTTTATCGTTGGAGCGGCTCCCAATTCATCTTTTATACAAACGTACCAAAAGAAAAGAGTTATCTTTCTCTAAATGTTGGCGTTTTGGGTGTGGGTTATTCATTTAAAGTGAGTGCCTATGATATAAATGGAAATGAATCTGCCATTAGTGACAGTGTTTATGCAATTACACATGAAATGACTGATGAAGAATTTCTAGACATGGTTCAAAGATCAACATTCAGATACTTTTATGATTACGGGCATCCCGTTTCCGGACTATCAAGAGAGCGTTTTGGATCAGGTGAAACTGTTACAAGCGGTGGTTCAGGTTTTGGAGTAATGGCTTTGTTAGTTGGTGTTGAGCGAGGATATATTACTCGTGAACAAGGTATTGAGCGCATGTTAAAGATTCTAAACTTTCTAAAAAACAATGCTGCAAAATTTCACGGTGCCTTTTCGCATTGGTTGAATGGAAGTACCGGTGCTGTTATTCCATTCGGACAGTATGATGATGGCGGCGATTTGGTTGAAACTTCTTTTATGATTCAGGGTATTTTAACTGTTCGCCAATATTTCGATCAGACAAATTCTAGTGAAGAACAAATTAGAAATCTTTGCACAGAAATTTGGGAGGGTGTGGAGTGGAGTTGGTACAGAAGAACGTCATTCAGCAATTATCTTTATTGGCACTGGTCTCCAAATTACTTCTGGCAGATAAATTTTAAGCTTGTTGGCTGGATGGAGACGATGATTACATATATGCTTGGTATTGCATCACCAACATACAGTGTTCCTGCCAGCCTATTTCATCTTGGATGGGCAAGTTCAAATTATACAAATGCAAATTCATTTTATGGATATCGTTTGTGGGTTGGCCCAAACTACGGCGGACCGCTTTTCTTTGCACATTATTCTTTTCTAGGATTTGATCCTCGGGACAAGAAGGATGCTTACTGTAATTATTTTAATAACAACAAACATCATACATTAATTAATAGAGCATATTGCATTGCAAATCCATATAATCATCCTGAATATGGCCCTAACAATTGGGGTCTTACTGCAAGCGATGAACCCAATGGTTATAGTGCGCATGCTCCTTATAGTAATGATAATGGTACAATTACACCAACTGCCGCTATTTCATCAATGCCATACACACCAACAGAATCAATTGAAGCATTGAAGAATTTTTACAGAACTTATGGCAGCAATGTTTGGGGCGAGTACGGGTTTAAAGATGCATTTAATCCAAGACAAAATTGGTTTGCAAGCAGCTACATTGCAATTGATCAGGGACCTATAATTGTTATGATTGAAAATTATAGAAGCGGATTGTTGTGGGAAAAGTTTATGGCAAATCCGGAAATTCAACCAATGCTTGATTCAATTGGATTTGTTCCTGATTCAGTTACAAGTGTTGGTAATGAGGTTAATACAATTGATGACTTTAAATTACTGGGTAATTATCCAAACCCTTTTAATCCTACTACAACTATTGTTTTTAATCTTAATGCAAATGAAAATGTTTCGATTGAAATTTTCAATCATCTTGGAGAAAAAGTTAGGGAATTATCTGATAAAGAATTTTCTGCCGGTGAAAACAAAGTTGTTTGGAATGGATTAAATGATGAAAATAAAAATGTTAGTTCCGGAATTTATCTTTACAAAATTAGTTCAGCACAAAACACCCTTTACGGTAAAATGATTCTGCAGAAATAATTGATGAAGTTATCATTAAAAAAATTTGTTGTTTTTCTATTACCAGTTTTTATAGTTTTATTTTCTTGCTCAAAGGATAATGATTCAGAAAAAACAATTAAATTTTGGGCAATGGGTGCCGAGGCTGAATACGTTACTAAACTTGTACCTGAGTTTGAGAGATTAAATCCAGGAATAAAAGTAAAAGTTCAGCAAGTTCCCTGGACAGCGGCACAAGAAAAATTAGTTACAGCTTTTGCAAGTGATAATACTCCTGATGCCTGCCAGCTTGGTAATACGTGGGTTCCGCAGTTTGCAGCTTTAAATGCAATCATTCCACTCGATGAGTTTATTAAATCATCTAACCGGATAAATAAAGAAAAATATTTTACTGGCATCTGGGAAACAAATGTGCTTGATAATCAAGTTTTTGGAATTCCATGGTATATGGATACAAGATTAATGTTTTACAGAAAGGATGTTTTTGAAAAAGCGGGTTATGAAAATCCACCAAAAACCTGGGCTGAACTTTTAGACTTATCAAAAAAAATAAAAGCAATGCATCCAAAGGAAGAAAAGTATGCAATCTATCTGCCGACAAATGAGTGGGCGCCTTTTGTAATGTTTGGAATGGAGGCTGGTTCAGCATTATTAAAAGATGATGATACTCGTGGGAATTTTAGCGGAAAAGAATTTAAAGAAGCATTTGACTATTCGATCGAATTTCATAAACAAAATCTTGCACCGATCGGAATATCACAAGTAACAAATCAGTATCAAGCATTTGCTGATGAATATTTTTCAATTTACATCTCAGGTCCTTGGAATATTCCTGAATTTAAAAAGTGGATGACTGGAAATCTTGCTGACAAATGGATGACAGCACCTATGCCCGGTTATTCAAACGATTATCCCGGAGTTTCGCTTGCAGGCGGATCAAGTTTGGTAATCTTTAAAAACTCTAAACACAAAAAAGAAGTCTGGAAGTTTTTTGAATTTTTATCTCAGTCAAAAACTCAGATTGAATTTTATCAAATGCTCAATAATCTTCCGTCTGTTAAAGAAGCGTGGGATAATCCAATTTTTAGAGATGATCCTTATATGCAGGCATTTTATATTCAGTTTACAAATGTTAGGGCAACACCCAAAATACCTGAATGGGAACAGATTGCATTCGCAAAAGTTCAGCAGTATGCTGAATTAGCGGCCAGAAATTCTATGAGCATAGATGAGGCATTAAAAAATCTTGATAAAGATGTTGATAGGATTTTGGAAAAAAGAAGATGGATAGTTGAACAAAAGAAAATCGGGCAATGAGTTATAAGCAATCACAGACAGCAGCCTATTTTTTTCTAGCACCAGCCTTGAGTGCAATTTTTATTTTCTTCTTTCTGCCTGTAATTGCAGCTTTCCTAATGAGTTTTACAGATTTTGATATTTATGCTCTTGGTGATTTAGGCTCTGTTAGATTTATTTGGTTTAATAATTACATTAAATTATTTGATGATCCGTTGTTTTTTACAGCTCTAAAAAACACATTTTATTTTGTAATTGTTGCTGCACCTCTTTCAATCGGAGTTTCACTCGGTGCTGCTTTATTGCTCAACTCAAAGCTCGTTAAGTTCAAAGCGATTTTTAGATTAAGCTATTTTATTCCTGTTGTAACAACGTTGGTGGCAGTAGCAATTGTTTGGAGATTCATTTATCATCCAAAGTTTGGAATTATAAATTACATTTTGAGTTTAGTTGAAATTGCACCAATAGATTGGCTTGGAGATACGACAACTGCAATGCCTGCAATAATTCTCATGTCTGTCTGGAAAAGTTTTGGATATAATATGATAATATTTATTGCAGGATTACAAAATATTCCTGAAGATCTTTATGAAGCCGCATCAATCGAAGGTGCAAGTGGATGGCAAAAATTTAAGTCCATAACCTTACCGATGCTTGCACCGACAACTATTTTTATTTCACTCATAACTATGATTGGTTACTTCCAGTTTTTTGCTGAACCATATATAATGACACAAGGCGGACCGTTAAACAGTACATTAAGTGTTGTTCAATATATGTATCAGGAAGGATTTAGATGGTGGAATATGGGTTACTCAGCTTCTATAGCATTTGTATTTTTCTTTATCATTATGATTGGAACACTTATCCAGCTTAAAATTCAGAAGAGTACCGATTAATGAAGAAAACATTAATATATAGTTTCCTAGTTATCACATCTATACTTACACTCATTCCATTTATCTGGATGATAGGCGCTTCATTTATGTTTGATGGAAAAGCAAGTGTGTTTCCTCCAATATTTTTGCCTGATCCATTTACCTTAACACAATACCAAATTCTTTTTGAGAGATTAAATGTCTGGAGAAACTTTTTTAACAGCTTGCTGCTTTCAACTATGGTAACGCTGCTTTATATAACTTTTACTTCAATGGCTGGATTTGCTTTTGCTAAATATAGATTTAAAGGAAAGAAGTTTTTATTTAATCTATTATTAAGTTCGATGATTATCCCGAGCCAAGTAACGATGCTTCCATTATTTCTGCTGTTAAAATCAATGGGATTTATAAATACATATATGGCTATAATAATTCCCGGTTTGGCAAACATCTTTGGAATATTTTTAATAAGACAATATTGTATATCAATCCCGGATAGTCTAATAGAAGCCGCAAGAATGGATGGCGCAACAGATTTTCAAATTTATAGAAAAGTAATTCTTCCGCTTGCAATTCCGATACTTGTTACGCTTGCAATATTTTCTTTTCTTGGTACATGGAATGATTTTCTCTGGCCACTGATTGCTTTAACGGATGATTCGATGTACACATTGCCTGTAGCTCTTGCTAACCTAATGTTGGAGCATACAAAAGATCCGGAACTAATGATGGCTGGATCTGTAGTAACAATAATTCCTGTAATAATAGTTTTTCTTGCACTTCAAAAGTATTACATCAAAGGGATTATGATGGGAAGCGTTAAGGAATAATGTACAATGCACAATTTACAATGTATAATGAATTCAGTTATAGATGATAAAATTATTATTTTCTGTTTGCTCTTTCCAGTATTTGCAATTGCGCAGAATGAAACAGAAGTGCTTGCAAAAATTGGTTCTGACGTAATAACAGTCGAACAATTTCAAAATCGATTTGACTTTATGCCTCATCTTAATTATTCATCGTCAAATATCGATTCTGTAAAAAAAGAATTTCTTTATTCATTAGTGGCAGAAAAACTTTGGGCGCTTGAAGCAGATGAATTACAAATAGATACTATAGAATCTGTAGAACTTTCTTTAAAGTCTTTAGAAAAACTTTTTGTTAAAGATGAGCTTTATAAAAGGGAAGTAGAATCTAAAATAAATATAACTGGTGAAGAAATTTCAATTGGTCTTTCCCGAGTAACAAGAATATTGGAAATGAATATTGTTGCTTCTCCTGATTCTCAAAATATCTGGAATCTGTATGAAGAACTATCAACATCTGATAATTTCGATTCTATAGCTGCTGCGAGTAAACTCCCAAATAAAGTATCGGAAATTAAGTTAGGTTCACTTCAGGATGAAAGAGTTGAAGATATAGTTTACTCGCTAAAAATAAATGAATTTACAAAACCCATTTTATCAAATCGTAATTGGTTTATCTTCAAGTTAATCGGTGATCGGCGTGATGAGACAATTGACTTGACTAAAGAGCACGCAAAAAATATCGTTATTAAAACTTTATCAGATCGAAAATCGCAAAAAATTGGCAGAGAATACTTAGATAGAATATTTAAAGGTCGAACGATAACAGCCGATAGAAAAGTATTTGATATATTTTTCGAAAATTTAAAGACAGTTATTTTGGAACGAATCAAAAAAGCTTATACAGATACATCTCTTTCCATTCAACTTTTACAAACTGATTTGTTTCAATGCTTATCACGAATAGATAAAAAAAATCTGAATAAAGATTTTACCATTGTAGATAGTGATACTTTAACCATTAAAGATTACGTGTATTATCTGATTTACCAAAAGATCGAATTTAAATCTTTAGAAGATAATGAAGCTAAATTAATTTTGAATATGGCGGTTAGACAATTTATTGAAACTTCTGTGCTCTATAATGAAGGATTAAAAAGTGATTTGGATAAACTCAAATCAGTTAAGAGTGATTTACAAACCTGGAAAAATTATTATTTGTCTGAAGTGCTGATGAACAGCTATGCTGATTCAATTAAAGTTACCGATGAAGAAGTAAATCAACTTATAAATAGTGATCAAGTTACCTCAAGTAATTTGAAAGTAAATATCCGTGAAATTTTAATCGATAATATTGAAGATGCTGAAAAAATTCTTAATGAGCTAAATGGTGGAAAAGATTTTGAATCTTTAGTCAACATTTATAACCAAAGAGAATGGACGAAAAAAAGTAATGGCGAATGGGGGTTTTTTAATCCCAAAAATGCGGGTGAGATTGGAAGGATTGCAGCGGGACTTAATATTGGGCAGATATATGGGCCGATTAAAGTAAATGAAGGTTATTCAATATTTAAGTTGGTCGATAAAAAAAATCAAAGAAGCAATCAGAAGTCTATAACTAATCAGGACAGTCTGAAATTTATTCGGATAAAGATTGCTCTCAACAAGATGGATAACCTTATAAATGATAAAACTGTTTCACTCGCCAGAAAGTATAAAATAAATCTTAATGAACAATTGTTAAAAAATACAGCAGTCTCTGAGCTAAATACTTTCACTTATCGGTTTATTGGATTTGGAGGAAAGATTGCAGCGTTTCCTATTACAATACCGATGTATGAATGGTATAAACAGTACGGACAGACGAAAGAAATTCCATAAAGGATTATTATGGCAGAAGTATTATTGAAAAATGTAACCAAAGTCTATGAAGGTGGAAACAAAGTTGTAACAGATGCAAACTTTAAAGTTGAAGATAAAGAGTTTGTAGTTCTCGTTGGTCCTTCTGGATGTGGCAAAACAACAACTTTAAGAATGATCGCTGGACTTGAAGAAATAACAAGTGGTGAAATTTTTATTGATGGAAAACTTGTAAATAACCTTCCACCAAAAGATCGTGATATTGCAATGGTATTTCAGAACTATGCCCTTTATCCTCATATGACGGTTTATGAAAATATGGCGTTTGGTTTGAAGCTTAAAAAAGTTGATAAGAAAGAAATTGATGCTCGTGTTAAAGAAGCTGCCAAGATTTTAGGTCTTGAAGAATATTTGAATCGAAAGCCAAAAGCATTATCAGGTGGACAAAGACAACGAGTTGCAGTTGGAAGAGCAATTGTACGCAAACCAAAAGTATTTTTGTTTGATGAACCATTAAGTAACCTTGATGCAAAATTAAGAGTGCAAATGCGAACAGAAATATCGAAACTTCATAAGCAGCTTGGTGCAACAATGATCTATGTTACTCACGATCAAACAGAAGCGATGACGATGGGGGATAGGATAATTATTATGAAAGATGGTATTATAAATCAGGTTGATACGCCGCTTAACTTATATAATAAACCAGTTAATCAGTTTGTTGCAGGATTTATAGGCAGTCCCGCAATGAATTTCTTAGGTGGATTGATATCAGAAAAAAATGGTCTAATGTTTACAAGCAATAACTCTGAGTTAAAATTCAATTTCTCTTCAGAGCAGAAGAATTATTTGAAAAATTACATTGGACAAGAAGTTGTTATCGGCATAAGACCCGAAGACATTTCTATAGAAAATACTTCTGACAATTCAATTGGACTGGAATGTACTTTAGATGTTATTGAACCTATGGGCAATGAGACTTTTATTTATTTTGAAGTAGGGAAAACTCAGTTCATTGCAAGAGTTAAACCTTTGCACGATCTAAAAGTTGGTGGGAAAGTAAAATTATATATCGATCCTGAAAAAGTTTATTTGTTCGATACGAAAACCGGAAATCATATTTATAATAAAATATAATTTTATCAGATGTCTATCCAATAAGAAAATTTAACTAAGAAAATATCGTCAGATTCGGAGTTAACTAAATTTTTAAAATCATTTTTAAAACTAAACTCACCGGGATCATCAAAATTTGTTCTGCTGTTTGTCCATGCAAAATAGAAAACAGAACCTGGCAGAGCTTCCCATCTTAAAACTACATTTCCTCTTAAAGATTTAAAATTAAAATCTGGATTGTTAAAACTAAATTGTTCAGCAGGGCCCTCTGCATCTGGATCTACATTATATGTTTGAGATTCCGAATCATAATTAATCGTTGAACCTTCGTTTCCGTAAAGATTAAAATCCAATGTTGGAGGATTGTTTAATTCCCGAAAGTCTGCATAATCACCAACTGAAATAAGCGGCTGCATATACAATTGCAAACTAAGTGTCGGAGTAAAAATCCAGTTCAATCTAATGTTTGCAGACACAGTAGTTTGATCTAATTCTGCAAACACATATCTCGTGTCGTATGTACTGATTGCTTGCGGGTCAGAAAAATTTCCCACCCATTGATATGATGTATAATTTAAAGCGTATTCAGGTCCAATTGAAAAACTGATTTGTGAATTAGGTTTCCACCCAACATCCAAACCAAAATATTTTTCATTACTTCCAATTGCATTTTCCCAATAACTCATGTAAGGTGAAAATGTTATTTTTTCTCTGCTATCAGTATAAGCGGAGAAGTTAAAAGAAAAATTAGATGGGATATTTAACTTCGGTCCACCCCGGGTTAATGTAGTGGAGACGGATTTTAAATTATACGACGAGTTGAAATTAATTCCCCAATAATTAATAAACTGTAAATTAGAACTTAAATAGAATCCACTTCTTGAAATATTGTCTTCAAAATCTGCAGTTCTGCTGTATGCCAGGTAAACGCTTTTATTTCTAAACACATCATCCGGTACATACCATCTGTAACCGGTTACAAGATGTGCATTAATTCTATCAGCCATCCACTGCGAACCTAAATCATTATATTCAAATCCCGGAGAAATAATTCCAAGTGCAGCATTTACATAAAAATTTCCTTTTTGCTTATTCAACATAACTCGAGAAAAGTAACCACCGATTGAAGTTAGGCTGCTATCAAGAGGCATATAAGTTTTATCTGGCCTTTGCATATACCGATAGGGCTGCTTTTGAAGTTTGATCAAATAATCTTCTGTTCCCGAAGTATATGATCCGATAACCGATCCAGTTACAACATATGTTTCGTCCGCATCTAAGTATGACCAACCATCTATTCCAAAAGTATAAGCCTGATTGCTTAATAAATCTTTTAAATTATCCGTTTGTAAATCCCTATTAACGGAAGTAAAAATCATTCCTATTGATTGCTTTCCTGAATTAAATTCCTTCTGAGTTCGAAAAACTCCATAATGTGTAAGAGGTTCAACCTCTTCCTGAATTCTATCACCACTTTCTGTTTGAATAGTAGCAAAAGTTCTTTGTGTAAGAGAACTAAGTGCACCTATCGTCCAGGTTTCATCTACTTTACCTGTAAGTTTGGCCGCCCCGAGTATCCTTGTTTCAGGAGGAAAATCAACATACCCAGGTGTTGTAACATTTCCCTGCGGCGGTCTCCCGATTCTGCGCGAGTAGAATAATTCAGGAACACTAAAATTAAATCCCCAATTATTATTTGCGCCTCCATAACCAAACGTAAATATGTTTGAACCCTCAATAAAAAATGGCCGTTTCTCCTCGTAAAAAGTTTCAAACTCTGAAAGGTTTACTATCGCAGGATCAACTTCAACTTGTCCAAAATCCGGGTTGATAGTTGCATCAACATTTAAGTTACTGCCCAAACTAAATTTTAAATCAGCACCGATTGAAGTGGAATATTGATTTGATTTATAGAAAGGATCGTTTTCATCATGAACCAGGTACTGTGCTTTTTGAACAACGTAAGGAAGTATTTCTAATCTTTGTTTTGGTTTTATTCCATCCAGGCCTTCTAGATCAGCAAACTTGGAAACAAATCCGCTTTCATTTTTAGGAACCATAACATAGAACGACATTTCGTGTTTACGTTTGATATCTCGATTAAGATTTATTCCCCAGACCATTTTTTCGGATTCATTAAATCTTAATTGTGTAAACGGTATTCGCATCTCTAAATTCCAACCATTTTCATCAACTGTTGTTTTACTTTCCCATACGCCATCCCAGGAATCATCATCCCAGCTATCGTTGAATAATGTCCCATCAGCAATTGATCCGCCCGCATTTACTGCAAAGAAGTATCCGGTTCTATCATCATTGTAAGTATCCAGGTAAACAAAAAACCAATCAGACTCAACTACGTTATCTCTTCTCATCAAAGTAGCATCGATCAAATTTGGATTAGAATCTGAAAATCTTCCACTGATATAGATGTTATGATCATCGTGTGAGATCCATACTTCAGATTTTTCACTAATCGGCTTGCCTTCATTCGGATCTTTTTGAGTAAATGATGTAACTGCAGGATTCTGATAAACTGATTCATTTAATACGCCATCAACCACTAATTGTCCATTAAGCTTGTATGATACTACTGACTGAGTCGAATCATTTTTTGATGCCGAAATTGATCCCAATGGAATGATCGAAATAATTAAAAGTAAATAAAAATATCTCATATACATTTGGACTAATTTAATTTTTTAGTTTAGACTTAATGGACTAACAAAAAGTTGTGTCAATCCAGTTTTAAATTAAAGCTTGTTACGGATGCAATAGTAAATGATTTATGATTTTAATTCACTGTGTATTTTAGAAATGGTGATGATGAATGATGGACGGTTAGAATTAGATAATCCGCCTGATGATTATTTAAATATCACCAGGCGGAAATAAGAGCTTATTTTTTCTTAATAAAAATTTCACCGCTAGTAACATTAAGTTCAACAGTTGAACCGCCATCGTTTAGTTTAAGTGTTGCATTCATTTCTTTCTTGCTATCGTTTAAATCATAAGAGACACCATCAAAATCAGATTTTAGATGAATCTGCGCATTTTTCCCAGACTTCATGTACTTACCAGCTAAAAAGTTTGCATTAACTACTACATTAGCTTTTTCAGATAAGTAAAGTGTTATTTTACCGTTTCCTGTTGAAATTTCACTTAAGCTGCCTTCGATAGGATCAAGATCCAATTCGATATTTCCAGAACCTGTGCTTGCATCAACAGAACCTTTAACATTCTTCAATGAAATATTTCCGCCGCCAGTAGAAACCTCAATAGATCCTTTAGCACCATCAAGCTTTATGTTGCCGCCGCCCGTAGATATTTCAATTCCGTTTGAGACATTGCCAACAGAAATATTGCCGCCGCCCGTGCTGATCTCTGCTTTACCACCAATTGATCCGATTGTAATATTACCGCCACCTGTTGATACTTCTAAACTCTTCAGTGCGGAAGTAACTTTAACTTCACCACCTCCTGTTGATATTTCAACTTTATCACTAACGTTGCCAACAAAAATGTTACCTCCGCCAGTTGATATGGACAAAACATTCCCGACATCATTGAGGCTTACATTCCCACCACCTGTAGAAATTTCAACCGGACCATTAACTTTATCCTTAACTGAAACATTGCCTCCTCCAGTAGAAAAATCAAGAACCATATAAGCAGGAATTGAAACTTCCATATGAAAATTTTCAGAATCCTGTCCTTTAAATTCGAATGTGACGACATTGGCATTTTGTTTAAAACTAACATCTTTCACATCATCTACATCAATATTTTTTGCCTTTATAAAAACCTCATCTTTATCCCATACACTAACAATTAGATTACCATTAGTAGCTGAAACTTCAAGTTTATCTCCTATTGCTACTTTTTTGCTGCCTTCAAAATCTTCGGCAAAAAGATTTATTGAAAAGAAAACAAATAACACTAGAAAAACTGGAAGAATGGTTTTAACTCTTTTCATTTTAGTACTCCTTTATAATATTCTTGGCTTGAAATCTTATATAATTATTTTTATCTATTTGAATTTTATCTCGAAGAGATGTTAAATCTTTTTGATTTAAATTTATTCCTGTTTTGGAAGCATTCGCCAAACCATTGATTGCTTCTATTCTAATGCCCGCACTGGTGTCGTTCAACAAAACATAGATCAAAGTGTTTTTAATTTCCTCATCCGCTGGAAGTTTATTTAATGATTTGAGAGCCTCTATTCTTACTCCTGGATTATTATCAAACTTTGCAACGGCAATTAATGTGCTTTTAATTTCATCATCCGGTTTTTGAATTTGATTTGCATTAATAACGTTTATTGAATTTAATCTTGTACCGGGGTTCTGTTCATTTAAAACAGCATAAGTTAATATTTTCTGTAGTTCAATATCATTTACGTTTCCCTTCATTCTATCCGATTGAACAGTCTCAAAAGTAAACTCAACTTCTCCATCAGATGGATCAGAATCGATAAAATTAATATTCTGGATTCTCACCTGATTCGAATTATCAGAACCAGTTTTTATATTTTCAATCACCGGAGTATTGAAAACCATATAACCCAGAAACCATCCAACCAAGAACAACGCAAAACCACTAGCGGCTAATCCCACTGGTTTGTAGAAAAAAGAAGAAATGAAATCTTTAATATTATTTGAAAAAGAAACTTTGTTTTGTTGAGCTCTCAAAAAGCCTCGTAATTCTAATCGTGCTTCTAATAATAATTTTGGGTCAATAGAAGATTTTGAATCCTCGGAAATATCAGCAAAAAGATTTTTGTAAGATTCTAATTCACTTGTACAATCCTTACAGGATTTTATATGATCCTCAAATAATTTTTTCCTTTCAGAATCCAATTCTTCATAAAGATAGAACGGGATCAACTCTTTACATTCATTATGATTCATAATTTTTTTCCAATTGTATTTTTAGTTTCCTTACAGCTTCAAAAAGATATTTTTTTATTGTGCCTTCCTTACAATTCATCATTTCTGCAATCTCTCTTATTTTATATCCTTCATAATGTTTTAACAGAAAACTCATTTTTTGATTTGGTGATAAAGTATTCAATGCTTCATTAATCTTTTCACCATGTTCAGCATTAACAACTAAATTATCGGGTGATAAAACTTCATCTTCGGGAATTGCAGAAATATATCCCGAGTTATCTTCATCGTTCAAAGAAAAATGATTTTGCTTACCATATTTTCTCTTAAAGCTGATACAAACATTTGAAGTAATCCTGAACAACCAGGTTGAAAACTCACTTTTAAACTGAAAACTTGCCAGACTTTTATATACGCGTATAAAAACTTCCTGATAAATATCTTTTGCATCATCAGAATCACCGGTGTACTTCAATGCAAGACGCAAAACCATTTTGTCATAGCGATATATCAACTCCTCAAGAGCTATCACATCGCCATTGTTAGCATTTATTATTAGTTCGTTATCGCTTAATGCCATTAAATTATTCTATTAACATTTTATTAGACTAAAGTTACATAGAAATGGTTGGTGGGGAAAAGACATTATTTAATTGAGATAATTATGAGAATTTAATTAATAACAATATGATGGAAAGATGTGACCGACCGATGTAATATTTCTGATCTTATCAGGTAATTTATATTTTTGTTCGTAGCAAAAAGGCCTCAAGAACGTATATTTTGAACGCAATTGAGGCTTATTTTTCGAAGCGGAGAGTCAGGGACTGTGTTCAATATCAAAAAAAGATTGATTTCAGCTTAAAATAACAATATTTTGAGCGGTGGAGTCCACTTTGGTACCATTTTTAATATATAAAGGATCCTGAATTATATGATGAGAGATTAGAATAGGGGAGTTGCCTCCTCTGAATTTATTTTAGTAGAATCAGCTTTCTTGATTCGATGAAAGAGCCTGCTTAAAACCTACATAAATAACTTCGTTTGCAGAATACCTTTCTAATCTTCCACTAATCTCTGAAGAACTGTACCAATAATTCCTTGATATTAAATTCACTTCGATGAAATTGATAACAAGATATATCGATTTAGAAACTAAGACTGATGCTGATTCACTTCGTTACATGCAGGTTAAAAAAGAGAAGTCTGAAGAACTTACTGATGGATAGGATGTTTTATTAGAAAATACTATTGTTAATTGAAAAAGGGAGCCGAAGCTCCCTCAGAATTTTTTTTTATTTTAAATTAACTTTAATCTTCTTCACCATCATCATCATTGTCTATATTTTCAAAATGATTACTCAAAAAGAACAAAATATTTCTACTTCAGCCTTTTTAATCAATTCGTAGTATTCCAAGCATTATTTAAACTTCTAATAAAGATTAGTCCGTCCAGAAATCTCTTTTCGTTTAGGATGCTATTGGCAAGCATTACTTTAGTGCCTTTAATCTATTACATCCAAATCATCAGCTTTGTTAATAACAAATGTTGGGAGTGCTAAATCATTTGGTTTTATCAATGATAAGAATAGCTGTTCTAAATACTAAGAAAAGCCATATTATTTATTAAAATTTTCCTACCTTTAATAAAAAAATAACCAGATTAATGGTCTTAAATTCGGTTTAATAATTGATGTAATAATTACTTGTTTTTTCTAAATACAGTTTATCTAATTTTAGATGTCTTTATCAATAATTAAATAGATACAATGAGAGTTTTGCAAGTTTATTTTTTTATGATATTACTTCAGGTAATCGCATTGGGCAATAATGCAATTTGCATTGCGCAATCAGGAAATGAAATCACAGAAAAAGCAATATGCAAATCTCCCAATATTGAATGGCTTCAGGAAATCTCTTCAGAATCAATTAAAACTTCAAGTGGCGGATTCTTCGAATCTTTATCCGATTTAATTTTTGGAAGTGATGATCTGACAATCTTAAAACCTTTTAGCTTAGTAACTGATTCTGAAGGATCAATATTTTTTATTGATCAGGATAGTAAAAAACTTCTGAAATACTCTTTTGATGAAAACGAACTTGCATCTTTATTGAATGATGATGTAGAACTGAAATCGCCCATTGGTTTATGTATCAACCAAACGGCTTTGATTTTTACAGACTCTGAACTAAATACAGTTTTTAAATATGATTTTAATTCAGAGGAAACATCGGTTTTGAACTCGTCACTTGAACAACCGACCGGGATTATTTATTTAGAAAGTATTCAGGAATTCTGGATTTGTGAAACGAAACAGCATCGTATTGCACGATTGAATAAAGATGGCAAACTTCTCGGAACAATCGGACAACGGGGCAACGGGCAGGGTCAATTTAATTTTCCGACGTTTATCTGGTCTGATGGAAACGGAAATATATATGTCAATGACAGTATGAATTTCAGAATTCAAATATTTTCCTCCGATGGAAAATTTAGCAATCAATTTGGTAAGTCTGGTGATGGAAGCGGAGATTTTTCAAGACCAAAAGGAATTGCGACTGATTCTTACGACAATATATATGTGGTTGACGCTCTTTTTAATAATGTACAGGTCTTTGATCAGTCGGGCAGATTACTTGATGTCTTTGGCGAACGGGGTACAGACCCGGAGATGTTCTGGCTTCCGACCGGAATTTTTATTGATAAGCAGAACAAAATATTTGTTGCGGATAGCTTTAATTCCAGAATTCAGATATATCAATTAAGATGTGAGAATTAGGGTGGTCAAAAGTATAATAAAAATATTTTCAATTTTACTTTTCATCACTTTTTGCACGCGGGCTCAATCAATTATTAATTCTAAACATAATCTTTCTGTTTCAGGACCCGGAACTATTAAAGCATCAAGTGAAAGTGAAATTTGCATTTTTTGCCACACACCACATAATAGCAGTCCCCAAAAACCATTATGGAACAGACAGGATCCCGCTTCGAACTATACCCTTTATACAAGCACAACCACGGATGTAACAATAGGACAACCGGACGGTTCTTCTGTACTTTGTCTTTCCTGCCACGATGGTACGATTGCACTTGGAAATGTTTTGAGCAGAACTACTCCGATTCAGATGACCGGAGGTGTAACTACCATGCCGCCGGGAAATACAAATCTGACTAAGGATATCTCCAATGATCATCCGGTATCATTTATTTATAATTCTACTCTTGTTACTGTTGATGGGCAACTGAAAGATCCCGTGTCTCTGACCGGACCGGTTAAACTTGAAAATCAAAAAATGCAGTGTATTTCCTGTCACGATCCTCATCAAAATGTATTTAATGATTTTTTAGTTGCATCAAATGAGTATTCAATATTGTGTCAATATTGCCACGATAGAACCTACTGGAGTTCTTCAAGTCATAATTTATCAAACTCAACCTGGAATGGAAGTGGGACTGATCCCTGGCCTCATACAGAATTTACTTCGGTATCCAGAAATGCCTGCGAAAATTGTCACAATCCGCATAATGCCGATGGCAAAAAACGATTAAGGAACTATCAGCAGGAAGAAAATAACTGTTACAATTGTCATAATTCTAATGTTGCAGCCAAAAATATCCAGACACAGTTCGCTAAACTTTATAAACACAATGTGGCTGGCTACCTGGAAGTACACGATCCCGAAGAACCAGGTATAGTGCTGACAAAACATGTTGAGTGTGAAGATTGTCATAATTCTCATGCAAGTAATAATCAAACTGCATCGCCCCCAGACGTAAATGGATTTCTTATTGGCGTAAAAGGAGTAAATACAAATGGCACTCCTGTAATTATATCTCAGTATGAATATGAAGTGTGTTATCGATGCCATGCAGATAGCCCAGATAAACCCGGCAGTCCAACTGTAAGACAAATTGCACAAAACAATGTGCGTCTTGAATTTGATTTAGGTAATCCTTCATTTCATCCAGTTGAGGGTGCCGGAGTAAATCCTAATGTACCAAGTTTAATTTCACCATTAACAGTAAGCAGTAAGATATATTGCAGTGATTGCCATGCAAGTGATGGAACTAATTCACCGGCAGGGCCTCACGGATCAATCTATCCCCAAATTTTAAAGATGCAGTACTTAAAGTTAGATAATACACCTGAATCAGCTGCAGCTTATGCTCTTTGTTATTCTTGTCATAACAGAAATACGATTCTAAACAGCAACGGCAGTTTTGGTCAGAATGTGCATCGAAAACATATAGTGGGAGAAGATACACCATGTAATGCATGTCATGATCCTCACGGCATTAGCAGCTCACAGGGAAATACGACAAATAATACTCATTTAATAAATTTCAACACAGCCATTGTGCAGCCTGATAATCAGGGAAGATTGAGATTTGAGGATAGCGGTACTTTTCATGGGAGATGTTATCTTATTTGCCATGGTGAAAGTCATAACCCAAAATCCTATTAAAAGAATTAACAAAAAATTAGAACATCGTTAATAATATATTATTCAATCACTAATTCATCGGAGGAATGATGAAAAAGCAAACTCTGTTAATAAGCATGTGCTTATTTGGAATCGGGCAAATTATTTTTGCTCAAACTGGTATAACTGGATCTGCTCACGATTTTTCCGGACAAGGATGGGGAACCACAGAAATATGTGAACCCTGTCATACACCTCACAACTCTGATGCATCAATTCAGAATGCACCATTATGGAATCATCAATCAACAACCACAGTGTTTACGTTGTATTCCAGTTCAACTCTAAATACGACTACATTGACACAACCGGATGCATCGTCTAAATTATGTTTGAGCTGCCACGATGGTACTGTCGCTTTAGAGAATTTCGGCGGAACTACAGGTGGCACACATTTTATTACAGGAGGTAATAATCTTGGAACATCATTAGCAGATGATCATCCTGTATCCTTTACTTACAACACCGCTCTATCAACAGCAGACGGCGGATTGTTTGACCCTGCAACACATATAACAAGTTTAGGCGGAACAATAAATAACGATTTATTAATCGGTGGCAAACTTCAGTGTGCATCATGTCATGATGTTCACAACAGTTATAATAATGCAAGTCTGTTAAAGATTGGAAATAATGCCAGTGTACTCTGTCTCACTTGCCATAATAAATAATTAGGAATAAATCATAAAGAGCAGTCCTTACTGCTCTTTACTTTTAGAACAGTTTAGTAATGAAAAATTCACTTTTAATAATATTCATCATTAATGCCCTTATTTTTATCTCTTGTTCCGGAAGTAAACAACTTTCAGGTAATATCGAACCAGTTGTATTTCCTCCAGCACCGGATGAACCGAAAATCCAGTTTCTAACTTCATTCAGCAAATCCACAGATTTTACAGGTGAGCAATCTGCAATTACAGGATTTATAATGGGTGAAGAGGAACCACTACCGATTCTTAAACCATATGGCTTGGCGGTTGGTTTCAATCGAATATATGTCTGTGATACTCAGCTGGGTGGTTTAGAAATTATGTATATGGATGATGGTTCGTTTGGTTACTTTGTTCCAGAAGGACGGGGGAAATTAAAACAACCTATTAATTGTTTTGTCGATCGTACGGGATTTTTATATGTAGCTGATGCGCAAAGGAGACAGGTTGTTATTTTTAATTCCGAGCTCGACTATGTCGGAGAAATTGGTGACAGTACTTTATTAAAACCAACAGATGTATTTGTAACGGAAAAACAGATTTTTATAAATGATATTGGCAAACACTCGGTTGATGTGTATGATAGATTTTCAAAGAAGTTCATAAAAAGTATTCCCTCGGAATCAAACCAAAAGGAAAATCTCTTTTCTCCTACAAATATTTCTGTGTTTAATGACAAGGTTTACATAAGCGATCTGGGAGATTCAAAAGTTAAGGTTTATGGTTTGGATGGTAATTACATTAGAACCATAGGTACAATAGGAAATTCACCCGGAAAGTTTTCACGTCCTAAAGGAATTGCTCTTGATCATGATGAGAATTTGTTTGTTGTAGACGCAGGTTTTGAAAATGTGCAGATATTTAACAAAGAGGGAAATCTTCTAATGTATTTTGGAGGAAGTTATACAAAACCTGGGGATATGTGGCTGCCAGCTAAAGTAGTTATAGACTATAAGAATTTAGATTACTTCCAAGAATACGTGGATCCATCATTTAATCTAAAGTATCTGATTTTTGTAACAAATCAGTACGGCCCAGATAAGATTAATGTTTATGGATTTATATCCAAGAAAAATAATTAGGACCTCGTTTGAAAATTAAATATACATACGGTTTTCTTATAATATTCTCGATGGTTCTATATTCCTGCAGTTCAAGTTCAAGTGACAACGTTCTTAATTTTTTATTTGATGGGGCATCATCGCCTGATTCTGTAAAATCTTTAAATGAACAGGGTTTAAGAGCAGATTCATTATCAAAATCAACTCAAAGCGACAGTAGATCATTTACACCATTATTAGTATTGCATGAACCATATAAAGAAAAAATGTGTGAAAGCTGTCACGATATTAAAAACTCATTTAAAAAGACAATGAATTTACCTGAGCTGTGTTATCAATGCCATGAGGATTTTCAATCAAAATATAAAAATCTACATTATCCTGTGGAAGCAGGTGAGTGCAGCTCATGTCATCATCCGCATCAGGCAAAACTGGATAGACTCTTGTTAAAGCCCGTGCGTGAACTCTGCGCTGAATGTCATGACCTTGATGAGCTTCTTGCAGGAGAGATACATAATGGAATTGGTGATATGGATTGTAAAGATTGTCATAATCCTCACGGATCAAATGAAACTTCATTATTGAGATAGCAACTATATAAAATGAATAAAGTTATTACATATTTGCTTTTATTTTTTATGTTCCTTGCTGAAGTAGGACTTTCATCGGGTAAATTAAGGAAAAAAGAAAACGGATTTAGCTTTTGGAATATAAAATCCGTTTCCGGTCTCCTAACTCTTGAAGGTAATTACAGATCGGGCACATACTATTTACCTGATTATTTTACGGACGAACGAAAATCAACTTATCTGTCAGGCAGAATAGATCTGAACACATCAAGTTTTTTATGGCATCCAAATTTTTTTCAACTTGACGCGAATTTTTCATACAGTCCGGTTAAAAATCTAGATCTCTATGTTATTTCTCCTGATAACTCTGAAATAAATACTAATGAAAGAGTAGATCTAAGTGGTATTTTCTTTTCGGAAAGAATTGTATCGTTAAATCCTTATTTTAATTTTAATCACTCATTTAGTCGAAGAGAATACACGACAAATATTGAATCCTTTTATACTAATTATGGTGCAAGATTATCAAGTCCAAATTTAATTTTACCGTTCAACTTTAATGTTTCACAAAATAATTGGGATGAAAATGAGTTTCAGACTGGTAGAAATTTCAGCACTAATCAATTTTCAGTTAACACAGAATTCAGTCGATCAATAAGCGACTTTAGCAATAACAGATTAAATATAGATTATTTTGATTATACGAGGAAGTATGCTACCAATTCGACTATCCACAACAAGGCTATGAATTGGAGTTTGAACGATAATTTTACAATTGACCGTTCCAGTAATTTCAATTTTGCTTCCTTAATTTCTCTTACTAATCAGGTCGGCAGCCAGCCTATAAACAGGTTTTTGGTTAATGAAAACCTTCGATCAGATTTACCTTCAGGTTTTAGTGTTTATGGCCGTTATCAATATTATAAGATTATTCAGGAAATTATAGAGTCCAAGCAGCATGATGTTGAAGCGAGATTAGAACATCAACTATTTGCAAGTTTAAGATCACACATATCATATAATTACTTGACTGTTTCACAGACATATTATGATGAAAAAATTAATCGTGGTGAAGTAGGTTTCGATTATCAGAAAAATATTCCAACAGGAATGTTAAGATTAAATTACAGTTTCTCTCTCAGTCATCAGAACAGAGAAAATGTTTATGGATCCATTACTGTTCTTGATGAATCAAAATTACTTTCGGAAGGAACTGTAGCAACTCTTAATAATCCTTATGTTGACAGGAACAGTATTGCTGTCAAAAATTCATTAGGTACAATTATTTACCAGGAAAATTTTGATTATATTTTAATTCAAAGAGGCATCTATACTGAGATACAAAGAGTGCCCGGTGGTCAGATTTCCGACGGTGGAATTGTTTTAGTTTCGTATAGGGCAGATCAGCAGCCTGCACTTAGCTTCGATTCCAAAATTAATAGGTACGGTGCTAGTCTGACTGTTCTGAACAATTTTGTAGAATTTTATTTTAGTGGAACCAATCAGAACTATTCAAATGTCACAGAAATGAACTCAGATTACCTAAAAACTCTGAACCAAAAAATATACGGCATAAAATTCTCTTATGAATATCTTGATGTAGGTGCAGAATATGAAGACTATCAGAGCAACATTACTCCTTATACTTCCAGCAGATATTTCTTGAGAATATTCAGACAAACTAGCGATGCTCTAATAGCCACAATCAACGGAAGTTACAGAATTTATAATTTGATAGATGATAACTCGAGACAAAATTTTGCTGATGTTTCTTTGATGTTAGCATATTTAATAGGCTCAAATTCTAAGTTATCTTTTGAGGGTAATTACATCTTTCAGGAAGGCAGGCAAATCGATCTTAATCTAAGCACGTTGAGGTTGGAATACACTACTGCTTTCAGACAAATTGATATCACTGTAGGCTTTGAAAATTATAATCGTAAATTACTTGCTGATGAAACAAGGTATTCAGGTGTGTATGCTAAAATCGGAAGAAGATTTTAAATATTTTACTCATTCATATCTTTAACTACTGGATTATAAGTTCTGTTACCAAAGCATAGGGGCTTAAATCAATCATTTATTAAAAAAAAATATTTTTTACTTCAACAAAATTTTCTTTCTTGCCTGAATAATTAAAATCAACTACAATATTTTAGATGAACCTCTCAATATGAATAGACCAGATATCTTTTGGTTGATAGAAAAGAAATTATTAGAAGAAAAATAACTATCAACATTTGATTTTTAATCAAATTTTAAGGAAACACTTAGAATGCTTTAAGAATGCATAAGTATGTTTAAATCAAAAATAAAGGAAAAATTATGTTTGACTTAACCCACATACACCCAATGATCGTTCATTTTCCAATAGCACTTTTAATAGTTGGATTTTTAGCTGATGCAATTGGATTAATATTTAAAAAGGATTTTTTTACCAAAGCGGGTTTTTATTTATTAATTCTGGGTACACTTGGTGTAGTTGCCGCATATTTGTCAGGCAATTATGCAGGTGAAGGTGTAACAGAAGCTGGCGCCCTCAAACAGGCTCTTGAAACTCACGAAAGTGCAGCTACCTTAACACTCTGGGTAATGATTGGAGCTGCATTGGTTAGAATTGGTATGGTAGTACTAAAAAAGTACATTGGTGTTTATCGATGGGTAGCTTTTATAATTTTCTTTTTAGGTGTACTATCAATTGCAAGAACAGGATTTTATGGCGGTGAACTGGTGTACAAACACGCTGCCGGTGTCCAATTTGATTTAGGTTTTGGTAATTTAGATTCATCAAATTCTGATAATTCTGTTAATAATGAAGATTAGGATATTTTCTGATGCGATTACTTGTTATTGAGGAGGAGAAAGGAATAGCAAACTTTTTAAGGGATGGTCTTACCGAAGAATATTTTGCTGTTGATTTAGCCTATGATGGGAAAAATGGTTTGCAAATGGCACTTTCCAATGATTATGATTTACTTTTAGTGGATTGGATGCTTCCCGGATTAAGTGGAATTGAAATCGTGAGGGAAATAAGAAAAAATAATCCTAATATACCCGTTATTTTTCTCACTGCCAGAGATACCGTTGACGATACAATATTTGGATTAGAAAGCGGAGCTAACGATTATATTAAAAAACCATTTCAGTTTTCTGAACTTCTTGCTCGTATTAAAGTTCAGCTAAGAACTAAAACTACTGAATCAGGTTATCTTGTCTTGGGACCAATCAAATTATCTTCAGACACACATCAGGTATTTAAAGATGATATTGAGGTTACCCTGACTCAGAAAGAATTTTCGTTGCTTGAATATCTTATGAGGAACAAAGGAAGAGTATGCACTAGATCTAGAATCATTGAACACGTTTGGGATATTCATTTTAATGCTGATACTTTTGTTATTGATGTTTATATAAATTTTATCAGAAAAAAACTTGGTATTGGACCAAAAGAATTCATATTTACATTAAGAGGTATAGGATATATCGCCAAGGATGAATAATTGAATCTCTCATTTCGAAATAGAATTTCAGCTTATTATCTTTTTGCTACAGCTATGATGAAAGCTATTATTTTTATCGCCATTTATTTAATTGTCCAAAAAACTGTCTTTTCCCATCTAAAGGATGATCTGGATTCCGAATTAAAAGAATTAAACAGTACTATTGTCATGTATAATGATAGTTCACTAGTGTTTGCTAATCCTCTTGAATGGGAAGAAGGAGAACACAGACAGATAGAAGTAAATCCAACATTTATACAAGTATCTGATAAATTTGGTAACACTATAAAGAAAACATCAAATTTATTAAGCGACAGTCTTATTCTAAATAAGAACATTCAATCTAAATTTTATAATAATACTCATCTTTCAAATTCTCCTGTATATCAGGTTCAATATCCAATCGTAAATAGTAAAAACAAAATTCTTGCTTACATCCTCGTTGCTATTCCATTGCAGGAATCAGAAATAGTTTTAGAAAATTTACAAAAAGCTCTTATAGTTTCATTCCCAATCATTCTGATCATATTGTTTTTTACAGCCAGATACATTGCTGGAAAATCTATTGCACCTATAAATAATGTAATTACAACTGCTAATAGAATAACCCGTGAAAATTTAAAGGAAAGAATTTCATTACCCGAAAATAAAGACGAGATATATTTACTAATCTCGACCATAAATGAATTATTAAACCGTCTTGAAGATAATATATTGCGTGAAAAACAGTTTACATCGGATGCTTCTCACGAATTAAGAACCCCCCTTTCGGTCATTAAAGGAACTCTGGAAGTGTTAATAAGAAAACCTCGCGAAGTTCATCAGTACGAAGAAAAGATAAACTATTGCATTAGAGAGACTGATAGGATAACAAAGCTTATAGATCAATTAATGTTTCTTGCACGATATGACTCAGGAAATGTACTGCCAAATAAAATTAAAATTGATTTAGAACCCATTATATCCGATACCATTAGCAGGCTAAACTCGCTGATCGTTGAAAAAAATATTTCTTTAAATCTAAACCTTGATAAAGACCCGGTTGCTAATGTTGATCCTTCAATGCTGGAAATAGTTTTTGAAAATCTTATAACCAATTCTATTAAATATTCCGATAGCAATAAGGAAATTAATATCGAACTTAAAAGTAATTCTGATTTTCTTATTTGTTCTATTAAAGATCAGGGTTTTGGGATGACTGATGGACAGGTAAAAAAAATATTTGATAGATTCTACAGGAACGATAATTCCAGAAATTCTGAAGTTGGTGGTTTCGGTTTAGGTCTTTCAATTGTAAAAAAACTTTGTGAAGTACAGGACATTAAACTAACTGTTGAAAGTAAAGTTGGATCAGGCACTGCTTTTTATCTTCAAATAAACAAATAGACTTTAAATACCCATCATTAATTTTAAGCATATTTTAAGAATCAGTTAAGATTCATTTTAGTCTTCAATTGTAGTTTTGAATCAACAAATTAAATTATTTAAAACCTAAAGGAGATAAAATGAAAGCAAAAATCTTTGGAACTCTTATAATTCTTATTGTTGCGGCAATAAGCTTTAACTTCACATTTACTGGTAAAGTTAATTCTAAAACTGTTGATAATCTTAAAGATGCAATTACTGGTGAAACTACTGCAAGTGCAAAGTATCTTGCGTATTCTAAAAAAGCAAAAGAAGAAGGTTATACAAAAATAGCTCTTCTCTTTGAAGCAGCATCCAAATCAGAAGGTATCCACGCAAATAACCACAGAGCAGTCCTTGAACAAATGGGCATTACTATGGATAAAGTTAATCCTAAGTATGAGGTTAAGTCTACTAAAGAAAATCTTCAAGACGCTATAAACGGCGAATCGTATGAAGTAGCAACTATGTATCCCGGTTTTATTAAAACTGCAAATGAAGGAAATGCAAATCTTGCAGTAATATCATTTAACTACGCATATCAAACTTAAAAGAAACATAATGAACTTTATAAAGACGCACTAGAAAAACTAAATAACAAAAAAGAAAGTACACTCGCATCTAATTATTATGTTTGTCCAACTTGTGGTAATACTTATGCAGGTCAGGCTCCAAATAGATGTGGAATTTCAATGACTTCGAAGGATCGCTTTTTATCAATAAAATAATTGCCCTCCATAAAAACTCGCTTCAGGATTTTTCCAGGAGCGGGTTTTTTTATTTAGAAAAAATAATTCTTCTAAATCAATTAAAAATGGGTAAATGTTTTCTGTAATTTTACTTTGTTGCTTTTAGATTATTATGTAGTAAAACTGGAAATAATTATATGCTAATCAATTATCTGATTTATTTCCAATATCCTTTAGAAAGGATTTTAAGGAATGCACAAGCGGTTTGATATAGTCGATAAATCCATTGTTCTAAGCAATAGTGAAGACAATACAATAGATTTTTATTTAAATCCGGATGATGCTGAAAAGCAAAATATTTTAAAAAGTCTGGATTTTGATGAACACACTTTATCCTCAGCCCTTGACGCAGATGAAGTTTCGCGTATTGAGTTTATAGAAGATTTGAGTATTGAAAATAATCAATGTTATAAGCAGGCTGAAATTTATTCAACTGTCCTTGGTGGGTTAATGGATGCAAGAGGTAATCTGGTCAACAATAATATGAATATTCTTTTGAAACGATTAACAGTTATAAACGTAATATTTCTGCCCCTTAATCTTATTGCTAGTATTGGAGGAATGTCGGAGTTCAGTATGATGACTAGCGGAATGCCCTGGCATTTATCCTATTCCCTATTTGGTCTTGGTATGCTTGGAATCGGTTGGTTTACAGCTATTGTATTAAATAAATTAAGTAATGAAAAAAGTAATAAACTTTTTAAGAATAAGAAATAAATCTTTCTACTTTGATTAACTCAAGTAAATCTTTTTAAAAAACATTTTAGAAAAAATTTATGAATACAGATAGATCAGCTCAGATGTTTGCAATTAGGCTCTCATTTGCATTTGGACTTTTAATGTTAGCAATGAAATGGTATGCATATTACCTCACAGGCTCAACTGCAATTTTATCAGATGCTGCCGAATCTGTAATTCACGTAATAGGTGTTGGTTTTGCAGTATTTAGTTTGTGGTACAGTTTTCAACCTGCCGATGAAGAACATACTTATGGTCATCAAAAGATAGGCTACTTTTCAGCAGGTTTTGAAGGGGCCCTGATAATTTTAGCAGCAATTTTTATAATTTATATTTCTGTTAAGCGTTTAATTTTTGGTATTGAAATTTCAAATCTCGATCAGGGAACTTACTTTACATTTGCTGCATCGGTAATTAATCTTTTTCTTGGTGGCTTTATTGTATGGAAAGGAAAAAAAACAAATTCTATAATTCTTGTTGCAAACGGTAAACACGTGCTTACGGATTCCTGGACAAGCTTTGGAGTTGTTGGAGGTTTGTTACTTACCTGGATAACCGGCTGGCTTCCCTTTGATCCTATAGTAGCTATAATTGCAGCGTTAAATATTTTATGGTCAGGCGGAAAATTAGTCAGACAATCCATCGGCGGGTTAATGGATGAAGGGAATAAAGAAACCGCAGATGCTATTAAAAAGGTTCTTGATCAAGAAACTATTTCAAAGGGATTAGAGTATCATCAGTTAAGGTACAGAGAAAGTGGAAATGTTTTATGGCTCGAATTTCATCTGCTATTTCCTAAAGGCACTCTTCTTGAAGATGCACATAACATAGCGACGGCACTAGAAACAACAATTAAAAAGAGCTTGAGCGCTCAGACCAATATTACGACACATTTAGAGCCAATTGATATGCATGATGAGATCCATAGTGAACCACATAACTAATTTTCTACAAACTACATTATGATAGTTTTTGGAAAAATGTTAAAAACATTTTTACTATTTAACCCAGCTTAAAAATCATTACAAAAGAGGACGTTACTATTAAGCATTGAATTTTAAATAAAAGAAGCAAAGCTTTAATTAAATATATTAATGTAATTATATTATCTATTCAAGATTTATTCTAAGTGACTAAAATTGTTTATTAGTTCAAAAGAATATTTTCATTTTTAGTGTCTATTGAATTAAATAAAACAGATTATTCAGAAAGGATTGATTAAGTTATAAAATGAGTCGATAAGATTATGAAAATGGGTAAAAAATTGATTTACAGAATTGGTGACTAAAAAATGATATAAAATATATCTTTAACCCCTTATAATATAAGGACTTAGCGGAGAGTCAGGGAAACTCTGCTATATCAAAAATTATTTATTTTTAGCTCAAAATAGAATCTTTTTCAAAACCTCTACTAAAACACTACTATGAGTTTTGTTTTTCTATTTCAAACTATGATCACGATGATTTTCAGTAGTTTAAGAGAAAATTAATCGCCAACTAATCGCCAGAATCGCCAACTAATCGCCAACTAATTTAAGTACATAAAATGCAGATCTACCTTTGCCTTCGGGGCTAAGTATTTGTTTATCAACAAGAAAATTTAAATCAATCCTTGAACCTTCATCAGAAAGACCAGAAAGTTTACGATACTCTTTATTTGTAATTTTCCCTTTTTCTTTAACAAAAAGAACTGCATTAATCTGTCGTTTGTTTAACCCTAATTTTTCTAACTGTTCTTCTGACAGAATATCTTTGAAAATGGTAACGAGAAAACCACCATCAATTTCAACCATTTCGGGTTCGGGAAGGTTGGCTTCTCTGCAAGAATTTATAATCTTTAAAGTACCTCGACCCCAGGCATCAATATAGCCACCTTTGAAACAAACATCTGCAATTAAAGGATTGCGCGGACGAGAGGGGTGTTGCCGTTTTAATGCTTCAAAGGAGAGACCTTCAGGCAAAAGACCCTCATTCCAAATGCTAAATTTATCATCATAAACTCTTATTTGAATTGGGGCGCCTAAATAGTTCTTATGAACAAGGGCATTAAGTAGCATCTCTCTTAAAGCTGAAGTTGGATATTCACCTTTTTCGATACGTTGAAGTCCTTCGAAATCTATTGGCTTTGTAAAAAATTTATAATTTAATATTTCAGGAACTTCAGACAGTAACTTTAGTAGATTACCCTCGATCACTTCTTGAAATTTCAAATCATCATCGGTTTTTGCAAAGCGACCAATCTTAACAGAAATGCTGGGATAAAATTTGCCGGGATCTTTACCAAAAAGAATTATTGCGGCTCGTTTTATTTTACTGCTTTCGATTAATCTAAATTTTTCCAACAAGTCGAATTTAGAAATATCAATGTCAACAGTAATTCGCCCCGATCTTTCTGCTGCATTTAGAAATTTTACAAAAATATCCATATCCAGATCATCAATGGAAGCACGGTCTTCAAAAAGGTCATCCCAGGTTCTACCTGATTTACGAATAAGAAAATCACTTAATGAGGTACCAGTTAATTCAGTTGTAACACTACCGCTACGCTGATAATATCTTCCACGGAGAGAAATTGCGACTGAATAAGATGGTATAGTAATTTCAATCAAGTGTAGTTTGTTTTCCTGGAATAAAGATACATTTGCTGTAATACCAAGGTGATTTTTTATTTTGTTCGGTAAATTTTCAAGTAGAGTTTTAAAGTCTGTCACGCCAATTGATTTTCCACTATCATCTTTACCAATAAACAGTTTACCACCATAAGCATTAGCAAAACCGCAAATGATTTTTAAGTGATCATCGTGCCAGGATTGTTTGTATTCAATGTTTTGATCTTCAGACATTTTGATTTCTATAATATCGAATTTTATAGCTCCAATTGAGCATAAAGACGAATGATTTGTTTTACTGATTATATAGATAAATAATTAACGTAAACTATTAACTTAAAATTAAAGAATAGATTAATCTAATTCTATTTTATGGATTAATAATATTGTGTAAAAAATCCTTCTCACAAAGTAAAATTTCTTTCTTAATTAGTTAAATCCATTCATTTTATGTTATAAGTATTAAATGAAATAATTATGGAGGATGCTATGAGCAGCCAAAAGAACTGGTACGATGAGCTAGGCGAGTTAATTAAAACCATACTCAGAGAAATTTTCGGAGGTAAAAAATGATACAGATAATTGGTATCGCTCTGATAGTAGCCGAAGCTGTCTTCAAAATTATAATCACCACTTCTAATAACAACAAATAATCACAAGGAGGTCAATGAGCTGGGAAGAGCTATACCCTATCGTTAAAACACAGGCATATTTTGCTGTCCTCAGGTACGAAGAAAAAGAAAGAAGAAAAGATAAAATTCAGGAACTTGTTTGCCAGTCTTATGAGAAATATCAGAATGATGTTAACAAAGGGAAGGAAATTAAAAAACAGGAATACAAATACTTTGTTACTTCTCGTGCTAAGCAGGTAGACATTAGAAGTATTTGTAAAAAGGGTTACGGAGGCACATCATCACTGGATGCTCTATCATTCTTCAGAAGAAGACCGGATCAAGATACAGAGATTGTTGAGTTTGATGATTGGATGACTGCAAAACCCTGATCCAGAGATGCTACTGAAAATCAGATCTCATTTCAGATAGACTTCAAAGACTGGCAAAACAAACTTA
This sequence comes from Ignavibacteriaceae bacterium, assembly GCA_041738675.1. Taxonomy (GTDB): domain Bacteria; phylum Bacteroidota; class Ignavibacteria; order Ignavibacteriales; family Ignavibacteriaceae; genus IGN3. The sequence continues at coordinate 66,285 of JBGSPH010000016.1, read as the reverse complement.
CCAAACAGGAGAAGACAATTCTCTCACACCTAATGCAAGGATATAAAGCAAGAGATATTTCCGATATCCTCCAGCTCAATTACAATTCTATAAGACAAATCATAATTCTACTTAAAGAAAAATTCCTGGAATACTTTTCACTTGCAGAATACTTCTTACCTTAATCGCATATAGCGGTTAAGGTTTTTTAACTGAAAGAGATTAGGAGGTATTTTGAAATTTGTATTTAAAAGTCTAAGAATTGTCGATAAATAATTTCCCTTGATATCTTGTTTGGGTTTATTTTTGATTTTTACGTATAAAAACAAACGTTGTATAGAATGCTCAAATCACTATTCATATTATTACTCAGTTCATTCAAAACTAACTCACAATTAAGACTGGAATTATTATTTCTTACAAAGCAGATTGAAATCCTCCAAAGAAATTCTCCGAGGTTAAAAATCAAAGAAACGGATAAACTTATTTTTAGCTTGGTAAAAACATTCTTGTCCAATTGGAAAGAAAGAATATTCATTGTAAAACCAAATACTTTAGTAAAGTGGCATAAAAATGCTTTTAGATTGTACTGGTACAGGATAAGTCGGGGAAAAAAGAATGGAAGGCCAAGAGTAAACAAAGAACTTATTTGCTTAATTAGACAGATAGCCAACGAGAATCCTTTCTGGGGAGCTCCAAGAATTCATGGTGAATTGAAGAAGCTTGGGTTTGATGTTTCAGAATCTACAGTCCAAAGATATATACTAAGGAGAAATAGTGGTTCAACAGATCAAAAATGGAAAACTTTTCTAAAGAATCATATTAAAGAAACTGTATCAATCGATTTTTTTACTATCCCAACTATCAACTTTAAAATGGTAAATGTGCTGGTTGTTCTTGATCATCATCGGAGAAAAATAATTCATTTCAATGTTACAATGCATCCGACAACAGATTGGATTTTACAGCAGCTTAGAAATGTTTTCTCTGAACATACTGTTCCGAAGTATTTAATTCGGGATCGAGACAGCAAGTATGGAAGTGTATTTAGCAACAGAATAAAACAATTTGGCATTAAGGAATATGTAACTTCATATAGATCACCTTGGCAAAATGGATATGTAGAAAGAGTAATCGGAAGTATAAAAAGAGAATGTCTTGATCACATCGTAATTATAAATGAGAATCATCTTAGAAAAGTTTTAAAAGATTATATTTCCTATTATAATAAATACCGCACTCATCTGGCAAATAATAAAGACTCACCTGAAGGTAGAGAAGTTCAAGTTGTTGGGAAAATTGAAAAGGTTCCTGTCTTAAATGGTCTGCACAATATCTACCTGAGAAAAGCAGCGTAAGAAAAAATAAAAGGTTTGTTGGGTAAGGGGATAGCTACATTCATTTCTGTCGTTTAACTGAGTAATATTAGCTATCATCGTTAGGAATAATTCCATTTTAATTGGAACTAAGCATTTCTTTTTTCAAAGCGTTGAACAAAAAGTAATTTTGAAAGTAGATTGAGATTTGAATAGGGACAGGGTATTTGGGTGTATCAGGGAGAACAAAAAATGCGAAAACTGCTTATAATCGCAATCTTCGCATATTTAAAAATAGCTGCGGAGAGTCAGGGATTCGAACCCCGGAAGGACTTGCATCCTTAACGGTTTTCAAGACCGCCGCATTCAACCGCTCTGCCAACTCTCCGTTAATGCAATTTTAAATAGCAAATTTGAGTGGCAAATATAATCATACTTGCTGTTTCTGCAAACTGATTTTAGCTATCTTATAATTAAAATTAGTAGGATTATCGTATGGATTTGCAATCTTTAACCCCTTTTTTACAATTACTTTCAAAGGAAAGTTCTGATATTATTAAGAAATACTTTCGCACAGTTGTAAATGTTGAAAGTAAATCAGACTCCTCTCCGGTTACAATTGCTGATAAATTGGCTGAAGAAAAAATGCGGGAAATAATTGCAAAAGAATTTCCCTTGCACGGGATAATAGGTGAAGAGTTTGGAAATGATAATACTGATGCAGAATATGTTTGGGTGCTTGATCCGATAGATGGAACAAAAAGTTTTATTTCCGGTGCCCTAAGTTTTGGGACTTTAATTGCATTGCTAAAAAATGGTAAACCAATTATAGGGGTGACTAATCATCCAATACTAAATGAGTTTTTGGTAGGGGACAATGATTCAACTTTTCTGAACGGAAATAAAGTTCAAATAAGAAAATGTAATTCCATTTCAGAAGCCACATTACTTACAACGGATCATCTTAATATTCAGAAATATCAAAATAAAAATGGGTTTGAAAATATCATACAAAAAACTAAGCTTTACAGAAATTGGGGTGATTGTTACGGCTACTATCTTTTGGCAACAGGTTTTGCTGATATTATGATTGACCCGATTATGAGTTTGTGGGATTCGATGGCTTTAATTCCCATTATCAATGGAGCTGGTGGTAAGATTACCGATTATCAAGGTAACGATCCGACCGTTGGGAATAGTATTATTGCTTCAAATAAAGAAATTCATTCTGAAGTTATAAAACTTTTGAATGAGTGATGGCGTTTATCTAAAAAGAACAAATATTATCAAAATTAAAATTGCAGACACTAACGGTAAAAACTTAAATTTATCCGAGACAAAAATTGTAATCATTGTTCCAATCCAAATTATAAAAATTCCTATATCACTTAATAAAAAAAGTTTACTGATTGGCGGAATGGATGAATTAATAAATCCATACTTATAGGTAAGATATAATGGATTAATTAACGCAATATGCGGTAGAAATAAAATTAGAGTCAGAAAACCAAATTTTTTAGATTTCGCTCCGTCATTAAAAAACTCTAACCCGGTCCTAACAACTAAAATCAATCCAAGATAAAGTAAGAGATGTTCGAGTACATTTATAAATATCGGAATTTTCCCAAAGAATGTTAAAGTTACTTTTTGATTATCCGGCAAAACATATTTTTTATCTTTATGAATTAGTTCAATATAATAGTTAATCTTTTCCGCAGGATTTAAGGCTGGAATATTTTCGGACAAAATCAAATCTGATTTCTTTAGTTCTTTTGATTGCCAGTTACTATCTGCATTACTTTTCCAAAATAATTTTCCGGTTAGCTCAACAACATCTGTGCGTATGATAACCTTGTAATTTTCATTTCCGTAATTAACTTTCTCAAATCTGTATGAAACTTTCCTGCCCTCTATTCCGAATGTAGAAGTTATGGGATAGTCCTCATCAATAATATTTGAGATGTAAACTGCGAGAAACACGATAACAAAAGAAGCTAACCAAAGGATTATAATTTCTTTTTTCATTTCTATTCTGGAATAATTTTGTGTGCAAAGTTAAGAAGATTACAAACGACAAAAAATTTAAAACAAAAAAGCCCCGATTAAAATCGGGGCGGAGGAAAAATGATTTGATTACAGCGATGTACCGATTTTAAATCTAAGGTTTACAAATATTTTTGAAAATCCTATACTTCCATTATCCAGTCTGGTAATACTTGCAGAAGGACCAAGTGCAAAAGCACTGAAGCCCCATCCTTCCATAATTTTTTGAACCATTAGATTTATATTGTATTGAGGTTCGCGGTATTTACTGCCAGGCATCCCATCAAAACTAATATCAAATGTACTGCCTGCAAGTGAGGCTTCTCTAAGTGCAAAACCAAAATGCCACTCATCAAGAAACTGAGATACATAAACTCTGCCTCTTGTGGAGCCCAGAATAGAAACAGGATATCGCAATTCCCAGTTCAGATAAGATTGGTCATTATCAATTAGTCTGGCTTGATATTTAATCGTTGAATCTGGATTCAAAACAACGGTGCCCGCATTTTCATTAAGGTATGAAAGCTTCTTACTTTCCCCGATTTTTCCAGTAGCCTTGAAATATCCAAATTCAAAAAAGTTACCAAATGGAATTACATAATTAACCTGAAATCCTTCACTAACGATCAGGTTATTATGATTTTGGGTTTTAATAGCTTCAATCATTGCATCAATATGGCTAAAGATACCAGCCCTAACTCCAAGTATATGAAAATTAACTTCCATCATATTTGTTTCTAGAGGACCGGAATAGGGTGTACCGATTCCCATTGATAAACCTACATCCTGCTTTAGTGATAAGCCCAGTCTTTCTCCACCTTGAAGTTGAAAGAAAGGATTTATATAACCAAGAGTTGGCGATATCTGCATTTTTGTTGGAGGCTGTGCTACTTTACTCACTCTAATTTTTTGGAATACCCTTGTAAAAACGCTTCCATAATTAATATCTTCTTCAAGATTTAATTTAAATGGATAAGTAATAATTCTTGCTCTTAGTTCAGGTGGGACAGCAAGAAAAGGATATAGAACACTTTTAATTGAAATAGTTTGGTTATTAGCATCTCTCAAATCGACTACTATCTCTGCTTTAGGGTCAGGTGGATCTATAAAAAGTACTTCCTGAATATTAATGAACAAACTATCATCCAATGGTTCCATTTGATAATATCTGATCTGTTCTTCTTCTTCCTGAGCGTAGATAGAATTGAATCCGAGAATCAATACAAGAGTTAACAGTACTACAATTAGTTTAGATGCTTTCATTTTTTTATATGCCTGAATAATTAGTTAGAAAACTCTGTAAAGAAGAACGAGTCACCAACCTGAACTCTATCCTTCGATCTTTCATCAACAGCAGTAAAGAAAAAGTTAACTTTATATCTTCCATCCGCTTCGCGCAGATTGCCGTTTTTATCCAGCCAGCTATCAAAAGCATTCTCTGTTGATGCGATTTTTAATGATACGTTATAAATTAAATTTCCGTTGCTGTCTTTTGTCGGGCCTGATACAGAAATCGGTCCGGCGTAAGTTACCTTTAATTGATCTGGTCTTTGATCAACAATTGAAACTTTAAAAGCTGTAATGCGCTGCAAATCTTTTACATAAATGTCAGCCGAATTCATTTTAGTTGTAACTCGCTCAATTTTAATTTCCGGCGGTTTATTAGGTAAGACTTTTATTCTTTCCTCCTGCGATCCAAACTTTATAATTACTTCGGTTTGATCCGTAAGATCAAATTTCTTTTCCTGCCCGGCAGGGACAACAGCAATAGGGTTATTCATATTTTTTGGATCATAAATATTTGCAGGAACTGAACCAGTATTTCTTGCAATGTTCCAGGTATGCTGTATATAAGTTTGCTTTGCAGATATCGGTGACTGAAGTAAAGTTTGCTCTTCAACTATTTCTTCTTCTGGTTCTACTTCTGAAGGCGGAACATAATCTTTTAAGGTTTCAAGTTTTTTATTTAAAGCTGCTAATTGTTCTCTCATCTGCTCATTTTCAACTACAACGTTAGGATCAATCTTAATTGAAAAATCTATACCAAGTGCATAAAGTGAATCTAATACTGCCATCAAAGAATCTCTTACTTCTTTTTGAACAGTATCTTCTTCTAACGCCACTCTTCGCAAATCAAGATCAGCTCCTTTAAGCGCAAGTACTGTAATAACAAAAATGTACAGTACCTGGTAAATAACAAATTTACTATCTCTGTTTTTATTTATCATTTTAAAATCTTTTTTATTTCTTTAATACAATTGCTTCTAAGTGTTTTAGTCCGGTTAATGTTTTTTCATCACCCAAAGATTGTGAAGCCTGATTTAATGCATTAGCTAGTCCATTAAGTTCAATAATTTTTTGTGAACTTACCCCTTCAATCTGACTAATTTTTTCTGCAAGTGCACTTATCGATGTAAAGTTTACTTTCATAATCTCACTAAGTTTTGCAGATTGTTCAACAAGCATTTTAAATCTTTCAACATCGGCTAAAGATAATTCAGTTCCGCCAACACCTGAGCCGCCTTGATTTAATTGCTTTAGGATGTTCTTAGAATTTTCCACTTGTATTCTTGAAAAATATTTATCTCTTATATCAGAAACATGATTAACCACTGCTTGAAATTCCATTCCAAGTTGATCAAGGACAGGTTCAAATAATTTTCCAATTGCAAGAACAATCAAAGCTTTAACTTCAAATGGTACGGACAAACCAAGAAATACTTCTTCACCAAGCTTTATACTTATAAGCAATATTGCAGCTCCAATTAATGGTAATGCAGTTGCAATGCTATCAATAACACTGTTATATGAACCAATTACTCTGTCTATGGTTGCGCTTGCAGGTGTTCTAATAATTTCAAGTTTCAATTTGCTGTAAGCCAGAAATGCAAAAAACATAAAGAGGGCATAAGTAACTACTGGTAACCACCAGAAACTATAAGGAATAAATGCTTCTTCCACAGGCTGCCAAGTTGGAAAAAGAGCTTTTGCCAGATCTATTGTTATGTTGCCTAAAATAGGTACGCTTGAAAGATCAAGAAAAAAAGAGATGAACAACGCAACTAAAGAAATAATGGCAGGTTTTAGTATTACTGTAAATTGAATTTTTCTTACTGCAGAGCGCGTATATTCTTCAAGCTCAAGTTCAAGTTCGTTATTTGCTACATCCGGATTCAAAAGATTTCTGCTTGTATTCTCTTTTGATTTGATTGTTGTGTTTGACATCAGACTCCTCAATTATTTCTTAATAGAACTTTTATAGAAAATATTCATGATCGTTATTCAATTAGCCAAATGGAACTTGTTTAAGACAATTATCATACCATTGCTATTCATCCTGTTTAAATTTTCGGTAATTATGCTTTATAATGAATGTTTTTTAAGTAAATAAAAAACTCGGTTTTCAATCAAATATTAAAGTATTCTATTATTTGATGGTAATTTTAAGATTAAAAATATAGAATTACCAGACAATTATTTAATCATATAAAATAAAAGATTTGATAAAGTTGTATATCATAGTAGAATTGGTTAAAAATTCTTTACAACTCTGTAATTATTACCTGAAGAATATTTAAAAAATAATCAATTCGCCATGCATGAAATGCCATCAATATTCTTTTTATCTTTGAAGTAAGATTGAATAATTTTTATCAACTAATCTCTAAACAATGAAAAAAATAAGTAGTGCTAACTCAAGATTACTTGAAATAAATACGCGTATTTGGATAAAACGATTTGGTGCGAATTGTATTTTATCATCAATACCAGATGAACAAATAAACCAGTGGAAAGAACTTGGTTTTGATATGATCTGGTTGATGGGTGTTTGGGACAATAACAAAGAAGTTATTAATGAATATTGCTTTGAACCAGATCTTATTTCTGCCTATAACAATGCATTAAAAGATTGGCATAAAGATGATGTAATTGGTTCCCCTTATTCAATTGACCGATATGAAATAAATCCATTGCTTGGTACAAGGGAAGATCTTTTATCTTTTAAGAAAAAATTAAATGATGCTGGAATACGTCTTATACTCGATTTTGTCTGTAATCACTTCAGTGCTAAATCCTCATTAATCTGGACAAATAAAGAAATATTTTTAGCTGCAGATGAATTTATTTTTAAAAATGATCCATATACTTTTTATCAATCACCGGCTAATAGTAAAGAATATCTGGCGCACGGGCGCGATCCATTGTTTCCACCATGGAAAGATACAGCACAAATAAATTTTTATAGCAGAGAAGCGCGCAATTATCTTACTTCTGTTTTGATTGAACTTACAGATTTATGTGATGGTGTTAGATGCGATATGGCAATGCTTCCGCTAAATAATATTTTTTATAATACCTGGATAGGTGTTATTAAAAAGTACGGATTTGAAAAACCCGAAAAAGAATTTTGGGAAGAGGCCATTACAGAAGTAAAAATTAAACGAAATGATTTTATTTTTATTGCAGAAACTTATTGGGATCTTGAATGGCAATTACAAAATCTTGGCTTTGATTTTACTTACGATAAACGTTTAACAGACAGACTTGTTGGCGGTAACATACGGAGTATTAAAGATCATCTTAACGCAGAAAAAACTTATCAGGATAAATCAGTTAGATTTTTAGAAAATCATGATGAAGACCGCGCAATCGTAAAACTTGGCAGAGAAAAATCAATTGCAGCTGCAGTTATTACAAGTACAATTCCAGGTATTGCATTTTACTTTGATGGACAATGTGATGGAAAAAGAATAAAACTACCTGTACAGCTTGGCAGAGAGCCTGAAGAAAAACAAGACGAAAAGATAAAAGACGTTTATCGTAATCTGTTTAGAATTACTAAATCAAATATTTTTAGAAATGGCAGTTGGAAATTACTTGAAGCAAATCCTGTTGCTGATACAGATTTTAGTTACGAAAATTTATTGGCATGGGAGTGGCGATTAGGAAGCGAACTTCGCACTATTGTTGTTAATTATAATAGTTCAACATCACGATGCAGATTAAAGTTTAATATTCAATCAGCTTCTGATGATATTGTTTTAACTGATTTGTTGAATAATGTAACATATAAGCGTTCGGTAAAAGAAATTTCTGAAAAAGGATTATTTGTTGAGCTCAAGTCTTTTAACAGTCACATATTTTCAGTTGGTGAAGCGGAATCGAATCAAACCTTACATTAGAAATTAAGTTTAGGAATAATTTCTACCTTATATTTCCTTTTAATTTTAATCATTCATTTTTAAGTTAATGAAACCAAAAAATAATTAAGGCATCATACGGATAAAATTATGGCAAAAAAAAATAACAACATAAATCGTGAAAGAAAGATCGGTAAGCAGGTTATCGAAAAAAAAACCGGGATGGATCCTAAATTAAAAAGCACAATCTGGACAGTAATTACAATTATTGTTCTTCTTATATTTTTTATTGTTAACAATACCAGAACAGAGCCAGAAGAAGGTCCGTATCCCCCAAATTACGTCCCATCCCAAAGTAACTCAACTAATTAACGCTAAACAGAAAGGAAAATGATAATTATGATAAAAATGTTTTTAGTATTACTGATAGCATCAAGTGTAAACTTATTTTGTTTTGATAAAAATGCAGGTAATACAAGATCAAATAATGCCGAGATTGCAATTATAAAACTTGATGGAAATAAAGCCCCTGATTTTGCACTTAAATCTTTTGATGGAAAGACGGTTAAACTTTCTGACTACAAAGGCAAAGTTGTGATTATAGATTTTTGGGCAACCTGGTGTCCGCCTTGCCGAAAAGGAATTCCTGATCTGATCTCTATTCAAAACGAATATAAGAATGATGTTGTAATAATTGGAATTTCACTTGATGGTGAGAAAACTTTAAAAGATGTTCCAGGTTTTGTTAAAAGTTACGCAATCAATTACCCGATTGTGTACGGTAATGAAAAAGTGGTCACTGATTACGGCGGTATTGAAGGTATTCCAACTGCATTTCTAGTTGATAAAAAAGGAAACATTGTTGATAAGCACGTAGGACTGGTTCCAAAAGATACTTATGTAAATAAAATAAAAGAGCTTTTAAAGTAAAAATTATCAAGCTGAATAGACTAAAATGAAAAAATCCTTATTCATATTGAATAAGGATTTTTTTTGATCCGTTGTTTCGTTAAACAAAAATTTTAAATACCGCTTCGTAAAAATCTTGGCTCTTCCAAAGTTAACATAATAGAAATTCTGTGCGAGTCATCAAGCCGCTCAACTTCTGATTCACTAAATCTTGCAAATGAATAATCAATATTAAGTTTAGGTAATTTAACACCTGCGCCTATTGTAAATTGCTTTACATCGTTGTATCCGCCGCGTACATAAATCAATTCCTTAAATGTATATTCTACGCCGGCATGCATATCAAAACTAACAGGACCAACATTAAAGTTTGATGCAAATTGTCTGTTCTCAAATCTTATATCAAAATCTAAAGCAGGCATAATATATCCGCCAAGAAATTCTACAACTTTATACGCTGCGCCAACTTTAAGGGTGGGAGATACAAGTTCATTTCTGCCGGTGCTCCACGCAACCAAAGTAGTTGTTGCATCTTGCAGGTTTGCCCCAACAAAAAGATTTTCTAAAGGTGTGTAATAAGCTCCCACATCAAAGCCAATACCTGTTGCACTAAATTCGGCTAAATCTCTTCTAATTATCTTTGCATTAATTCCCCAGTAAAAATCTTCTGTTTGTCTTTTTGCAAAGGTCAAATAAAATGCCCAATCCTGATTACTGAATTCTGTAATCCTGCTGTAATCAAGTCTGTCATCGTTAATGTCAATAATTCCATCACCATTAGCATCTATAAGAGCATTACGTGTATCAGGAATTCCGTCAACCCCTAATCTCATAATACTTAGTCCAAAACTCATATCATTTTGAAAAGGAATTGCTACGGCACCGTAATCATAATTAACCAAGTTGCCAAATTGCTCAGAGTGCATTAATGCTAGTTGCGGATAATTAAGATTTGCAAGTCCCGCGGGATTGTAATAACCTGATGTAACATCATTGGCAACGGCAACAAAAGCTCCGCCCATTCCAAGAGCTCTGCCGCCAACACCAAGTGCCATAAACTCACCGGCGTATTTTGCAATTACGGTTTGTGCCTGCAAAGATGAACTAATAACTAAAAGAGTTGTAAAGAGAAAAGCCGTTTTTTTGAACATAAATTGTAACTCCTGTTAGCAAAGGATATAAACTTGATGGAGAAAATTGAGAATTTGAGATATAAAGTCAAGGCTAAATTAATTAGAAATTATTTACATTTTTGACCTGATAAAAGTAATGAATCAGTTTTCACTCAAATTTGTGCTATTTGCTTAAGTTTTCAATTTTCAAAATAAAAAACAAACTCGGGATTCTAATATAGTCAACTGCATAAATTTAAAATAAATGCATTTTAATTTAAGTTGATTTATATTCAAATATATTAAAAAAACAATGTTCGATATATCACTATTCGTTAAATAAATATGAATACTCTTCAATGACCCAATCAAAATTTAAAGTTACCGAACTGGAAAAAGAACTGGCACTAAAAAACCGTGAACTGGAAATTGAGAAAGCTTTTGAGAAAGTAAGAGCATTTGCAATGACAATGCGTCATTCTACTGACTTGCAGGAGGTTGTTAATCTGGTTGCCAAGGAATTGGACAATATGAGCCTGGATATAACAGGAGTTTTCATGGTTATCAATAACAACGAAATTGATAAGCAATTTACATTTTGGGGATCTACGGGTGTAGCAGAAAATTATATGAAAAGAGCTGCAATACCGTTTCTGGATCGCCCCATTTATAGAGTATTGGCTGAAGCTACAACAAAGGGTGGAAGATTTTTTACGGAAGAATATTCGAGAGCAGAAAAGATTGAATTCTTCAAACATTTATTTAAATATCCTCCGTATAATTCATCTACGCCTGAATGGAAGGAACAGGTTTTATCCCGCGAAGGCGGCTATACCAGGTCTGTTTCTGTTTCTCATTACACATCTATATTCGTAGTTAATCATTTTGGAAGAAAATTATCTGTTGAAGATAATAAAATTTTACAGCGCTTCGGACAAGTATTTGAACAAAGTTACACCCGGTTTTTAGATATTCAAAAAGCCGAAGCCCTTGCTCGGGAATCGCAGATTGAAGCATCGTTGGAGAGAGTAAGAGCCAAAGCAATGGCGATGAATAATTCATCGGATCTGACAGAAACAGTCAGGCTACTTTTTCAGGAATTAAACTCACTTGACCTCACACCCGTAAGATGCGGCCTTGGTGTTTTTGATAAATTCTTACCTGAAGCGGAAATATGGGCAACCACAAAAGGTGAGAACGGTATTGTTCTAAATACAGGAGGAAAATTATTATTTAAAGGACATCATGTGCTGGAAGATATTTATGAAAGTTGGAAAGATCAGAAAGAATTTCATTCAGTTTTGCAGGGCGATGATCTGAAAAATTATGGTGAGGTCGTCAGATCACAAGTACCGACACCTGACTGGGTGAAAGGATTACATCGTTATGACGCAATTTTTCCCTTTCCTCAAGGCGCTATTTATGTTGTGGATACAAAACCATCAACAGATGAAGAATTAGTTATTTATAGAAAGTTCACTTCTGTTTTGGCTCTTACTTATCAGCGTTACGAGGATATTAAAGAATCCGAAGCACGAGCAAGAGAAGCTGAAATTCAACTTGCCTTAGAACGTGTTCGTGCCAGAACTATGGCCATGCACAAAAGTGAGGAACTGGCTGAAACTGCAGCGATCCTCTTTCAGCAAATGACAGAGCTTGGAGTTACACCTGAACGGCTGAATATCTGTCTGATTAAAGAAGCAGACAAAGTTCTTGAAGTCTGGTCTACAGATCAGCATGGTATTAAGATTAGTCATCACTTTAATGCAAGTCTTGATGAGCCGACTACAGGAAAACGAGTATATGCTGCATGGAAAGAAAAAAAGAAAACCGTTGTAATTGACCTTAGCGGAAAGGAATTAAATGATTGGATTCAGTATGTTAGGGAAGTAATGGGTATGACAATTAAAACTGAATTAGTAAGAGAACATCGAATACACAGTGTGGCTTTTTTCTCGCAGGGTATGTTATTAACAACTACTCATGAACCGTTACCGGAAGAATCTATGAAATTGCTGGAACGCTTTGCGGATGTATTCAATTTAACCTATCGGCGATTTCTCGATCTACAAAAAGCAGAAGCACAGACACGTGAAGCAATTAAACAAGCATCTGTGGATAGAGTACGCGGTGAAATAGCCAGTATGCGTAACTCCGAAGACCTCAACCGAATTACCCCAATTATTTGGCGCGAACTTAAAACATTGGAAATCCCTTTTATACGCTGCGGTGTTTTTATTGTTGATGAAGAGAACAAAAAAGTTCAGGTTTATTTAACTACGCCCGAGGGTAAATCACTGGCAGTACTTAATCTATCCTTTGATGCCAATGAACTAACAAGTGATACAGTTCTGTACTGGAAAGCGAATCGGATTTATAAAAAGCATTGGAATAAGGAAGAATTTATTAGCTGGACAAAATCTATGATTCAAATCGGCCAGATTCAAAAAGCGGAAACCTACCAGGGTTCTTCAACTCCGCCGGAAACTCTGGATCTGCATTTTATTCCTTTTACTCAAGGTATGCTTTATGTTGGAAATGTTTCTCCCCTAACCGAAGAAAAGCTTGAGGTAGTTAAAACATTGGCTGAAGCATTCTCAATAGCTTATTCCAGGTATGAAGATTTTAAGAATATTGAAAAAGCGAAAAGTAAGATCGAGATAACTTTAAATGAACTGAAAATAGCAGAGGCAAAACTTAAGGAGCTTGATCAGTTGAAATCCCGTTTCTTTGCAAATATCTCCCACGAATTCCGGACACCGCTTACATTGATACTAGGACAAATTGAAAGTGTTATGTCTGAAAATATTAAAGTTAAAGAGAAGGGTAAACTACAGATAGCAAACAGGAATGCAAGGAGGCTTCTTACTCTTATAAACCAGCTTCTGGATCTTTCCAAGCTTGAAGCAGGGAGCATGGAATTGAAAGCAGAACAGCATAATATAGTTTCATTTTTAAAAAGTTTGTTTTATTCGTTTGAATCTCTTGCGGAATCACAAAAAATTATTTTGAAGTTTGAATCAAAATATGAAAACATTCCCGTTCTTTTTGACGAGGATAAAATGGAAAAGATTTTTTATAATCTTATTTCTAATGCATTAAAGTTTGTTTCTTCGGAAGGTGAAATAAAAGTCCTTTTGAACATCATTAATTCCAATGTTGAAATCCGGATTAAAGATAACGGAATCGGGATACCTTCAAATCGTCTACCGCATATTTTTGATCGTTTTTACCAGGTGGATGATTCATCAACAAGAAAACATGAAGGTACGGGAATCGGACTGGCATTGACCAAAGAATTGATTGAACTTCATAAAGGAAAAATTTCTGTAAATAGCAAAGCAGGAGAGGGCAGCGAGTTTATAATTACTCTTCCATTAGGTAATGATAAAATTAAAAAAGAAGAATTTGTAAAATTGAAGCCCGAAGAATATTTAAATGTTAACAATTTTAGCACACCCCAAAAAGAAGAAAAAATTAATGAGCCGGATTCTTCCGCATCTGAAAACCAGGAAATAGTTTTAATAGTTGAAGATAATTTTGATGTAAGGAATTACATTTGCGAGCTGCTGAAAACTGAATACAAAGTAATAGAAGCTTCAGACGGTGAAAAGGGAATATTAATTGCAAAAGATGAAATTCCCGACATTATTATTACTGATCTGATGATGCCCAAAATGGATGGCTATGAGTTCAGTAAAAAAATAAGAGCAGAAGAAAATACAAGCCACATTCCAATAATAATGCTTACCGCAAAAGCCGGACTAGATGACAAAATAGAAGGGCTTGAAACAGGCATAGATGCTTATTTAACAAAACCTTTTAGTGCAAAAGAATTAAAAGTAAGAGTTAGAAATTTAATATATCAGCGTAAGCAGCTCAGAAAAAAATTCAGCAAGTTAACAATTATTAATCCCTCGGAAGTTTCTAGTATTTCAGCGGATCAGGTTTTTTTAGAAAAAACCATAAAAGTTATTGAAAACAATTATACCGACGAAAACTTTGTAGTTGAAAATCTTGCCGACCAAATGCATATGAGCATTTCTCAATTAAACAGAAAATTTAATGCATTGTTAGACCAGCCCCCCGGTCAATTAATACGTTCACTTCGTTTACAAAAAGCTGCTGATCTGTTAAAACAAAACGCCGGAACAGTTACAGAAATATGTTACAAAGTCGGATTTAATGATCACGCTTATTTTTCACGCGCTTTTAAGAAACAGTTTAATTGTGCCCCATCCAAGTTTAAGAATAAAAAAGAAAATAAATTTTGACTCATTTTTGATGGAAAAGGCGATAGGGAGAAGCGAAAACTGGTATTCTTGCAAATTTTGATAAATATTTATTAGCAATTCCCTTCAAAATCCACATAATCTATTCCGTGATCGAAAAGTCCTATCTTTTGCGTTAAAAGTCCAAGCCCCAGCAATTCTAAAATCCTACCTTTACATAAAACTAATTCCCATTAACTAACTATCTAACTACTAATTTATTTTGGAGATCTTATGAAACACAACAAACTTTTTTTAACACTTTTACTTGGCTGTTTTCTCAGCATTTTAATGCTTACGGAGAATAAGGCACAAGTTATAACAGGTAATGTCGAGTTGCAATACCAGTCTGATGTTGATGCTTTTGACGATGGGCCAGTGCCAATAACAACAATTACTGGTAATCTCACAATTCGGCTGTTTGATGATTATTCAGATATCAATGATTTAACACCACTTTCAACTCTTACTTCTGTTGGTGGAAATCTTAATATTTCGTTCAATCCAGCACTAACAAGTCTTACCGGCTTAGATGCTCTTAGCTCTGTTCTTAGTCTAATTATTGAGGACAACTTAGCACTAACAGAGTTCTGTTCTCTTTTCCCGCTGTTAAATATTAATGGTTTGAATGGTGGATATATTGTTACTGGCAATGCAATTAACCCCACACAACAACAAATAATAGATGCTGGAGCTTGTGGTACGTTTAATGGCAATGTAACACTTAGCACCCAAGCTGATGTAATATCTTTTGGAGCAAATAATTATTCAACAATTACTGGCGATCTTACAATTAGTGGTTCAGATATAAATGATTTATCACCACTTTCAACTCTTACTTCTGTTGAGGGATTTCTTTATATTCGAGACAATTCAGCACTACAAAGTCTAGCCGGATTAGATGCCCTTACTTCTGTTGGGGGAAGTCTTTTGATTCGTAACAATGCAGCACTAACTAGTCTTACCGGATTAGATGCTCTTGAATCTGTTGGTGGATTTCTTGAAATTTCAAACAATTCATCACTAACCAGTCTTGCCGGATTAGATGCCCTTAATTCTGTTGAGGGATTTCTTTATATTCAAGACAACACAGCCCTAACAAGTCTATCCGGATTAGATGCTCTTACTTCTGTTGGCGGAACTCTTTTAATTCAAAACAACTCAGCACTAACAAGTCTTACCGGATTAGATGCTATTACTTCTGTTGGGGGAGATCTTAATATTTATAACAACGCAGTACTAACAAGTCTTTCGGTATTAGATGCCCTTACTTCTGTTGGGGGATATATTAATATTTCTACCAACGCAGCACTAACAAGTCTTACCGGCTTAGATGCTATTACTTCTGTTGGGGGAGATCTTAGTATTTATAACAACGCAGTACTAACAAGTCTTACTGGCTTAGATGCTATTACTTCTGTTGGGGGACTTCTTAATATTTCTAACAACGCAGTACTAACAAGTCTTACCGGCTTAGATGCTATTACTTCTGTTGGTAATCTTTCTGTTAATAGTAACCCAGCACTAACAAATCTTACCGGCTTAGATGCTCTTACTACTATTGGTGGAAATCTTTCGGTTCAAAGCAATTCAGCACTAACAAGTCTTACCGGATTAGATGCTATTACTTCTGTTGGGGGAGATCTTAGAATTTATAACAACGCAGTACTAACAAGTCTTTCGGTATTAGATGCCCTTACTTCTGTTGGGGGACTTCTTAATATTTCTAACAACGCAGTACTAACAAGTCTTTCGGGATTAGATGCTATTACTTCTGTTGGGGGACTTCTTAATATTTCTAACAACGCAGTACTAACAAGTCTTTCGGGATTAGATGCCCTTACTTCTGTTGGTGGTCCTCTTTTTATTACTGGCAACTCAGCACTAACCAATCTTGATGGATTGAGCAGTCTAAGCTCTGTTGGTGAAGTATCAGTAATTGTTTTTAGTGCTACTTTAACTATTTTAAATAATTTATCCTTGAGCAGTTTTTGTGGCCTTTACCCACTATTTTCTTCGGGTATAATAATTCCTTCTCAATATTTGGGGATATTATCTATTTCTGGCAATGCAATAAATCCAATTGAAGCGGATATTCTTGCAGGCGGACCTTGTTCACCACCTACCGCTGTTATATCCGGAAGTGTATTTGTAAACAGTACAGGTCTGCAAGGTGTTAAAGTTGCGCTGTTGGATTCAGACGGATTGCCTGTAGCTGGACAAGATACACTGGTTACCGATGCCCAGGGTGCTTACAGCTTTCCTGATATTCAAGCCGGAAATTACCTGGTTACAGTGATAGAACCACTGGGATATACTTCGGTAGAAAATCCAATTGCCATCACAGCAATTGGCGGCGGCTCTCATACTGTTGATTTTGTTCTGGAACAGGCAGTTGTTATCAATAGAGCAAAAATTGCTCTATTCTGGACCGGACAGTTTATCAGCCACATCTGGGGCTTTGGCCATCCCAGTTACAGCGAGTCGGAACTGAATGGTTTTATTGCGGACATCCAAACCCATTACACCCCTCATTTTGATATCTTTCAAGATCGAGTATCTCTCAGTGACTGGTACAGTGTTCTAAAAGTTTGGGGTAACTTCACTAAATATGAAAGAGCACGCAGACAACTGGCAGCGATGCTGTTCAACCTAGTATCCGGCAAAATCGGCCAGTATACCGTGGTAACTAATGACGGCCGTACCTTTGGTGATGTGCTGACTTACGTTTCAGTATTGCTGACGGATGGTAATTCAAGCAACGATGATCTTGCCCTAGATCTGGCAAGTAAGGTTAACCGTCGCAAGAAAATCAATTCCGGACTAATTCCTGCCTCCACAATTCTATACAAAGACGGACAGGGACTTCCATCAATCGATTATGGTTTTGGTGTCCCGGATGAATTTGCACTTACGCAGAATTTTCCAAATCCTTTTAATCCAACTACAGAGATACAATATGCAATACCAACAGCATCAAATGTTAAGTTAGAGATATTTAACATAACAGGAGAAAAGGTAGCAACATTAGTTGATGGATTTATGAGCGAGGGAACTTACAAAGTAAGCTTTAATGCAAGCAGCTTGCCAAGCGGAATATACTTATACAGAATAAATGCAGGCAGTTTTTTACAAACAAGAAAAATGATCTTACTTAAATAAGATAACAGATAATTATAAAAACAGGCAGTTTAATATCTGCCTGTTATTTTAATATCTGATAAGAATCATTTAATAATGTGGAGACTTAAAATGAAATCTTTAATAAAAAAATTTCTTTTCCTGAATCTTTCTTTTATAGCAGCATTTGTATTACTTGCAGGCTGCCAACAGCAAAAACCTGATCCCTCTGAGGAAATGAAACCGATAGTGGATAAACTGGAGGATGCCTGGAATGGCAGAAATATCGACGCTCTGGATGCGATCTTTGCCCCGGACTTTGTGCGGATTGTAAATAATCAGCCGGAGGCTAATGCTGTTGAAGGATATAAAAAAGCTATTGCAGATTTCAGAACGGCTTATCCTGATCTTAAATTAACTTTAGATAATACGCTATATGCCGAAAATGGCGGGGCTACCCGCTGGGTTTTAACCGGTACTAATACCGGTCCCGGCCAGATGCCTCCGACAGGTAAATCAGTAAATATCTGGGGTTTATCCATCGTACATATTGTGAATGGTAAGGTTACAAAAGAAATAGTTGCTTATGATAATCAGGTTCTTATGGAGCAGCTGGGATATACAATGGGACCTGCTTCAACCGAGGGGGGAAAATAATTAGGTAGAGTATTGAAAGTAATTGAGGCTAAAGCTATTATGAATTTGTAAAATATTTTAAATACACTAAAGTGAACTAGAACTGATTTTAAAAGTAATCATTTATTGCTTTTGGATTTATCAACTCAAATAACAGGCAGTTAAATAACTGCCTGTTTAATTATTTACTAACACAAAGAAAGAAAATATAAAATAAAACTTTCTATTTGACCTTCCCTTGATTTGCTACAGCAGCAGCAGCTTTTGCAATTGCATCCTGGTCACCAAGATAATAATGTTTAATTGGCTTTAAATTTCCATCCAACTCGTAAACTAACGGAATTCCTGTGGGAATATTTAACTCAACAATTTCATTTTCAGGAATGTTATCAAAATATTTAACTAAAGCTCTCAAGCTATTTCCGTGTGCTGTAATCAAAACACGTTTACCGGATTTTACCATTGGGGCAATTGTGCCTTCCCAGTAAGGAACAAAACGCGCAACTGTATCTTTTAAACATTCTGTAAGTGGAAGTTCATTTTCCTTAAGATCAGCATAACGCGGATCTTTACCAGGAAATCTATCATCGGTTTTTTCTAAAGCAGGCGGTTGTGTGTCGTAGCTTCTGCGCCAGATCTTAACCTGATCCTCACCAAACTTTTGCGCAGTCTCAGCTTTATTCAAACCCTGCAATGCGCCGTAATGTCTCTCGTTTAATCTCCAGTGACGGATAACAGGAATCCACATTAAATCCAATCCATCAAGTGTTATCCATAAAGTTCTGATTGCTCTTTTAAGGACTGAGGTGTAAGCAATATCAAACTTGTAACCTTCATTTTTTAAAACTTCACCTGCTTTTTTTGCTTCCTGTAATCCTTTTTCAGAAAGATCAACATCGGTCCAGCCGGTAAATCTATTTTCTTTATTCCAGGTACTTTCTCCGTGACGTAATAAAACTAATTTATACATTTAATCTCCAATACTTTTAAATAAATATATTTTTCACACATAAAAATATAAAAGGCTGATCATATGTGAAATAAATATTCCCAGCACAAATAAATTATCTTTTGAAAACTCCAAATAGTTTATCCAGTTTTCCTTTTTCCAGTTTTGCAATCACTTCAAGTTCACCTGCATCAAGCCAAATACCTTCACATTGAAAACATTTATCAACATGGATTCCTTTGTAATCAACTTCACCGAGTTCCATACCGCACTTAGGACATCTCATAAAATGAAGTTCCTTTAGCTTTTTCCTATCCTCTTCAGCCATTTTTTTTAGTTTCTCAATTTCAATTTTTTTTCTTCGTTCTAACTCTATTTTTGTGAAGTATTCCTCTTCTTTGTCACTGGGTTTAACAGGCATGTTAATCTCCTTCTTTAATTTGTCGGTGAAATGTTATGATTTACTTTTTATTTAGAATAAATTTTATTTGAGCTCATGAGTTTTTTCATCATACTTACCTTTTAGTTCATCAACTTTGGTGTTTTTCCACAGCGGAACTTTATCAAAGTAAGCTGCTCTTCCAATTATATGTGCTGCAACAGGTGCAGTTAAAAATAAAAAAGTAATTATTATAATTGCTCTTGCAGAAATTCCTATATCCTGCCAGAACAAAGCTGTTCCGAGAAGAACAAGCCCAACTCCCAATGTAGATGCTTTTGTTGTTGCAGACATTCGTGTATAAAGATCGGGCATTCGGATTATTCCAATTGCAGAGATTAAAATGAAAAACGCACCTAATAGAATTACTATTCCGCTTAAAATCTCTATCACTTTCTCGTGCTCCTTTCTAAGTAGTAAGCAAAAGCAACTGTTCCGAGGAATGCAAGCAGAGCCACAATAATTCCAACATCGAGAAAAGTTGTGGTTTTATTTTGAATTGCATAGACGGCAACGAATCCAATTGCATTTGCTGCAAGCAGATCAAGCGCAACGATGCGATCTTCAATGGATGGACCAATTGCAAGTCTGATAAAAATAAGTATCAGCGATATACCAATCACTATTATTGAAATGTTTACTGCAATTTCAAGGAAACTCATCGCAGCACCTCAAGAAGTCTTTTCTCCATTCCATTTTTTATTTCTGCTCTGAATTTTTCTGTGTCATCAAGATAAAGAGTATGGATATACAAAACCTTTTTATCCTTTGAAACATCAAGACTAAGCGTGCCGGGAGTTAATGTAATTAAGTTTGCAAGGAGCGTAATTTCCATATCGGTTTCTGCATCTAAAGGGACTGCAACAATTCCTGGTCGCATATAATCTTTTGGAGTTACTATATCGAAAGCAACTTTAAGATTAGCAACTATAAGTTCTTTAACAAAGTAGAAAAAGAAACCGATAGCTTTTGGAATTTTCCTAAAGTAGCTCGTTCCTCCCAAAGCTGATTTTGAAATCCAGAGAATTAAGTAACCGATAATCAGACCTTCAATAAAATTTTCGGCAGTAACTTCTCCGCTTAGTAGCATCCATGCAATTGCTAAAAGAATATTTAATAAAAACTGGTTCTTCATTACAACCCTAAAACTTTTGTAATATATTCATTTGGATTCAGCAACTGTGCAGCAGCATTATTTGCAATGTTAATAAATGGTTCAGCATTAAATCCTATTACAATTGTAATCAAAGCTAAAACTATAATCGGGCTGAACATCAATACTTTTTTGGAAATTGAAACCGATGAAAAAGAATCATCAAGGATGGTTTCATTCCCGCGTGGATCATCTTTCCAGAAAGCCTCGTTCCAGATTTTTGTCATTGAAAAGAGAGTGAGCAATCCTACAATCAATGCTACGATAACAATAAACATTTGATTTAATTCTAAACCTGCTTTTATCACAACAAACTTTGCCCAGAAACCAGAAAGGGGTGGAATACCGGCAAGTGAAAGTGCTGGAATCAAAAACAGTAATCCAAGCAAAGGATAATATTTATAAAGTCCGCCAATCTTTTTAAGCTCAAAGCTTCCTTTCATTTTATCAACAACGCCGCTAACAAGGAATAAGTTAGTCTTTACAATTATGTGGTGAATGATATAGAAAATTGCTCCCGCAATTGCTAGTGGAGAAAATAAAGCAAGTCCCATAATCATATAACCAATCTGGCTGATGATGTGGAAAGAAAGAATTTTTCTTATATCGTTTTGCGATGCTGCACCAAGCACTCCTGTTAACATTGTGAACCCTGCTATCACTAAGAGTACTGTGTGTGTAAAGTTTGTATCCTGAACAAATATTAATGTGAACACTCTTATTAAGGCATAGACACCGACTTTTGTAAGAAGGCCTGCAAAGATTGCTGAAACTGCAATTGGCGGAGTGTGATATGATGCCGGTAACCAAAAGAAAAGAGGGAAGACAGCAGCTTTAATTCCGAATGCGACCATAAATAAAAAGGATACAACAGTAACTAATTCTTTATGTTCAACTAAAGGAATCTTCCGGGCAATATCTGCCATATTGAGTGTACCGACAATTCCGTACAGTATTCCAACTGCGGCAAGAAAAATTGCTGACGAGACAAGGTTCAGAGTAACATATTTTATTGCGCCTTCAAGCTGTTCACGTTTTCCTCCTAAAGCTAGAAGTACAAAAGATGAAATCAACATTACTTCAAACCAAACGTAAAGATTGAAAATATCTCCTGTTAAAAAGGCACCATTAATTCCCATCAAAAGAAATTGAAGCAGAGGATAGTACAGAAACTTCTCGCGCTGTTCATCCATTGAGCCGAGAGAATAAATTGATGCAGCTAATCCAATTACTGCTGTTATCAAAACCATTATTGATGCAAGCAGATCAGCAACGAGTGAAATGCCAAACGGTGCCTGCCAGCCGCCAACTTGAAGAGATAAAATACCTGAATTGTTTACATCCGATAGAAGCAAACCTCCGACAACCAGAGAGAATATTGAAGCAATAACATTCAATATTTTATGAACTCGTACATTCTTCCAGAAGAAAAGCATACTTACCGCAAATAAAAGAGGAACTATTATCGGCAATACAATAATCAGATTCATTGCTTATCCTCTTTCAGTTCATCGGTTGATTTCATTTCATCAAGATCATCTGTTCCAACAGTTTGATAAGCACGTTTGAAAAGAACTATTGTAAATGCCTGCACACCAAAACCAATAACGATAGCTGTAAGTATTAATGCCTGAGGTAAAGGATCGGCAAATGGTTCAACTAATTTTGTTCCATCGGCTGGAACGAAAGCGGGAACACCTTTTGTAACTCTTCCAATTGTAAATATTAAAAGATTTGCGGCGTGTCCTAAAAAGATTAGTCCGATAATTACTTTAACCAGACTTCTGCGCAGAATCATATAAATTCCTGCTGTATAAAGAACGCCAACTAATATTGCGAGTAAGAACGTCATTATTTATCCTCCTCTGCAAGGGAGAATATAATTTTAGTGACTATCCCAAGTACGAGAAAGTAAACGCCGAGATCAAACAAAAGTGGAGTACCGACTTTACCAATAACTGGCAATTCATTATTAGCCCATACGCCAGTCATAAAATTCTGACCATTAATCACAGATATGAATGCACTGACAATAGCAAGAAGTAATCCTATCGCAATTAATTTAATTGGTTCAGCTTTAAGTAATTTCTTTGCTTCTTCAACACCATTTGCTATTAAGTAAAGCGCATAAGCAGCGGCCGCTACAAGTCCTCCAACGAATCCGCCACCGGGTTCATTGTGTCCTCGTAGTAAAAGAAAGAATGAAAATATCAGCATTAAGGGAAGCAGATATCTTGAAGCGGTTGAAAGAATAATTGAATACATTATTTATCACCCTCCTTCAGCCTTAACTTAAGAAGAGCATAAACACCGATAGCAGCAACTGCAAGTACAGCAATCTCTCCAAGCGTATCTATTGCACGGAAATCAACAAGAATAACATTTACTATATTTCTACCTTTACCTTCAGGTAGACTTGCATCGGCAAAATATTTTTTTAATTCTGATTGCATTTCACCAGCTGTTACAAGCAGAACGATCATCGTCATAAAAATTCCAACACTACCTGCAATTATTGCATCTCTGATTTTGACGACTGGTTTGGAAAACTTTAAGTACTTTGGAAGTTTATAAAGAACAAGTACAAAAAGTATAACTGTTAATGTTTCAATTGCAAAAGTTGTTAGTGCGAGATCTGGAGCGCTGTAGAGAATGAATATTATTCCCATTGCAAATCCCACAACACCAAGTGCAACAATTGCTTTTAATCTTGAATCTGAAGTGATTACAAGAATAGTTGAAGCAATTATCATAAGGGCAATAATCAATTCATAAATAGTTATGTCAAGATTAATTACTAATGAACCAATCCCAGGACTTCTGAACAAAGTATATCCAGCTAAGCCCAAAGTTGTAAGAATTATAAATATGATATAATATCTTAAATAGCCGTTTTGAAGAACTTTTGTTTGCAGCTTTGCAAATGATAGTGTTCCATTTAATATTCTTTCATACCAGTATGAAGGTTTTATAAATTTCGTAAGAGAAATGTTATCAAGCTCTTGGATAATTTGTTTCCTGAAATAATAGATGCTTATTCCTAACGCAAGAGTTACAAAGCTTAATAGCAGTACAAAATTGAATCCATGCCAAAGTTTAACTGTTATTCCCAACTCCTCAGCTATTATACTGATTGTTGTTTGATCAAGTAATTTTTGAATGAAGACATTAGGAAACATCCCTGACAATAATCCAAACACAGAAAGAACAAGAGGTCCAATAAGCATTTTTAATGGCGCTTCGTGTGGCGATTTAGGAGTTGGAAGAAGATTCCCGAAGAATGGTTTTATTCCAACAAGAATTGTAACCATTACAACAAAAGCATTTGAAATTACAGCAAGCGCAAGTAAGAAGAATCTGAAATTTTCAACTTCCAGTATCGAGGAGTAAACGGTTTCTTTGCCAATAAATCCAACGAGCGGAATAATTCCCATCATAGAAAATGATGCGAGCAGCGCAGCTATCATTGTAACGGGTAGAAATTTCCTTAATCCACCGAGTATTGAAACATCACGTGTACCTGTTTCGTGATCTAATGTTCCGGCAACCAGAAATAAAGTTCCTTTATAAAGTGAATGAGCCACAAGAAAAATGAAGAAGGCTTTTATCGCAAGGTTTGATCCGATTCCCAAAAGCATTGTTAAAGTGCCAAGCACACTTAGAGTTGAGTAAGCCAGAAGTTTTTTTAGATCAGTTTGTTTGAATGCAAGCAATGCAGCTATGAACATAGTAATTGTTCCTGCAACTAAAATCGTATCCTGCCATATGACGGTTCCGCCAATTGCATGATTAAATCTTGCCATTAAATAAATTCCTGCTTTTACCATTGTAGCAGAATGTAAATAAGCACTAACGGGAGTTGGTGCTTCCATTGCATTTGGTAACCAAAAGTGAAATGGAAACTGTGCCGACTTGGTAAATGCACCTAATAAAACGAAAATTACAATTGCTGGATAAAGATTTGAACCGACAATTGTAGAATGCATATCGTAAAGAGCAGAAATCTCAAAGCTTCCGGAGACTTGAGCAAGAAGAATCAATCCTGCCATTAAAGCGAGTCCGCCGCCGCCTGTTACCAGCAAAGCCTGTAATGCCGATTTTCTTGATGATTCTTTATGATGATTGAAGCCGATCAATAAATATGAGCTAATGCTCGTCAATTCCCAGAACACAAAAAGAGTAATCATATTATCAGAAAGTACAAGCCCCATCATCGATGTCATAAATACACCGATGTATAAATAAAATCTTCCCGTCTGTTCGTAGTCTTTCATATAGCTGCCTGCATATAGAAAAACTGCTGTTCCAATTAGAGTGATTATCAAAACGAAGGTAAGACTTAAACCATCAAGCAGGAAAGTAAAATTAATTCCGAGTGAAGGGATCCAGTTAGTAGCTTCTTTAATAACATTTCCCGATACAATTTCATTGTATTTAAGAAAGAAACTTATGAACATGTAAAGCGGGAAGGATGCAGCAATCCATCCGAAATAATTCTTTGTTCTTTTATAAATAAAAGGAGCAAGAGCTGAGGCAATAAATCCTATTATTAAAAGGTTTAGCATCAAAATATTTTACTTTATAAACTTTTTTTGTGGATATATGATAAGAAAATAACTAAAAATAAAACTAAAAGTATAGCTTGTTAGTTCCAAAATCAAAAAAATACTTACTAATTGTACAATTCATTATTATCTATAAACAAGTATCAAACTATATTGTCTTTTGAAATCTTAAGCTGTACACTTTTTATTTTATCTTCCATTGTTTGCTCACGATCAATTCTGGTTCCCACTCTCAATGTCGTGGAAATTCTTGGTGCACCCATTTCATGAACTTTTTCATGACATTTTTTAACAGCTGAGAACACATCATCCCACTCACCTTCAATGTTTGTTCCATAAGCATGGAGCATAGTATTTAAACCAGCTTGCTTAAGAATTTTTTCACATTCTGCAACATATTTTGAAACAGATAAACCAACTCCAATTGGTACAATGCAAAAATCTACTATTACTTTCATAAAAATATCCCTTTAAATTTTTAATTAAACATTTAAATCTAAATGATTTTAAAATCTAATTTAGATTAAGCTAAAACTTTTAAGCAGTAAAATCCCAATTGCAATTGTAAATACAGACCCTAGAGTTGTAATCATAATAATATTTCCTGCTAACTTGGAATTTGCACCCATTACATCTGCCATTACAAAGCTTGCAATTGCAGTTGGACATGCAAACACGATAAACATTATTCCAAGATCATCATTCCTGTAACCTAAGAATATTGCAGTTAATGTTAGTACAAGTGGAAGTATAACAATTTTAATTAATGATGATAAGAAAGCTAAAGAAGAAGCTCTTTTTAAATTTTCCATGTTCAATGAACCACCTATTCCAACAAGAGCTAATGGCAAAGCAAGATCTGCAAAATAATTACCGGTTGAGATAAACATTTCTGGTAATCTTATTTTGAAAAATGAAAAGGGAAGTGCAATGATGACAGCAAGAATAAGTGGATTAAATATTATGTCTGCAATTATTGAATTGAATTTTATTTTTCCCTGATGCTTTGGTATGGTTAAAACAATAACTGCAAGAACGTTATAAACAGGAAGTAGAAATGCCAGTATTAAAGTCGCTTTTCCTAATGCATCATCTCCAAAAAGATTAGAAATTAATGCAAGACCAACAATTGCATAATTACCTCTGAATGCACCTTGTATAAAGGCACTTTTGTCTTCAGGATTTTTAATATATGGAATAGTACCAATCCAGATGAGAAGATAAGTAATGAATGTGGCAGAAGTAATAAAAACGATTTGATCAACATCAAAAACTTGTGATAGATCAAGTTCAGAAATTTCGAGGAAAATAAATACAGGAAGAGATATCTGAAAAACCAATCTCGAAGTTACCTCAACAAAAACTTCGTTTATAATTCTTCTGTTTCTAGCAAAGTACCCAACAGCAATTATTAAAAACACCGGCGCTACTATGTTTGCCGTAAAAACTATATTATCAAACAACTTGCTTACCTATTAAGAATTATATTTTTAGTGAATCAACAAGTGATCTAAACTTTTCTGGAACGGAAACTAATTTGTTTGATTGATAATCAAAAAAGGCTATTCCGGTTTTAGCTCGTGCGATTTCTTTTCTTGTAGCTTTGTTTGTTATCTTGAAAATAAAATCACAGCCATTTTTAATAAAATTATCTACTGTTATTTCAAAAAATAAAATATCTCCGTGGTAACCTTGAGATTTATATTGCAGAGCCGCATCAAACATAATTATTCCGGCACCGCAAGTATCAAGTTCTGAGTATCCCCAGTTTTTAAGAAACAATATTCTCGCTTCGTGAACCATTGATAAAATAGAATCATTGCTTAAATGACCGGCAAAGTTTACATCATAAACTCTTACGGATATTTCTGTGGAGAAAATAAATTTTTGTGGTAAATCGATTTTTATTCGCTGCATTAAGAAGCCCATCCCTGCCTTCCCTAAGGGAAGGAGTAAGAAATGTTATATTAATAAATAGAAACTGCTTACTTAAAAATTATTGTATTTGGATAAAATTCCTAATTAAGTTTTAAACTTCCCCTTAGGGTGAGTTTGAGGGGGCTCTCTTAGACCAATTGATAAACAGTTATTGGATTCGGAATCCCCTTTATCACAACATCCTGATGATATCTTGGTTCTTCAGCTAAACATATACGTTTGTACACACTATCTGAAATTAAAATTACTGAGTTCAGTTCTTTGTTTATCTGTTCAAGGCGTGCTGCAATTATTACAGGCTGACCCGTAACGGAGTATTGCTTTCTCTCACTTGTACCTACATTTCCTGTAACCACTTCTCCAGCGTTAATGCCAATTCTTATAACGGTTTCAGGTATCAATCCTTCTTTATTTCTTCTATTAAGTTCTTTGTTTATTTCTAATGCAGCATTTACTGAAAGTTGGCAGTCATTCTCATGTTCGATAGGAGCACCGAAAATAGCCATTAATCCATCTCCCATAATCTGGGTTACAATTCCTTTGTTCTCATTTATGATTTCGATAATAAAAGAGAATACGTTGTTCTGATATGCAATAATTTCTTCGGGTGATTTATTCTGTGCAAAGATTGAAAAATTTCTTATATCCAAAAACATAATTGCAGCAAATCTTACACGACTTTGAATTTCATATTTGTTCTCAACTAGTTCATCAACAATTTCTTTTGAGATTTGCTGACCAAATAATTTTTGTATCTCATTTCTTTCAGATTGTGCTCGATAGTGTTTTATCAACCCTTTTTTTATTTGATTGGTTATCAATCCGGCAGTGTGCCCTGATATAAATAATAATGCAGCCGTTCCCAGATAAATCGGGAAAAATGAAAACGATTCGATACCTTCAATTGGTAAAGGTTTGGTACTTAAATACCATGATAGAATTGTAAATTGAATTGCAGCCACTGTCCCGGAAAACACACAAAGTTTAAAATCAAGCTCCAGGGCTGATAACATAATGATCAGAAAATATAGCAAACTCACCGGCGTAAATAATGGGAATATTGAAGGCAGATTAAATGAATAGATTATCAGTGCGACTGTTGGAATGCTTATTTCAATAAATGCATTTACATATCTGATTAATATAAAAGCTTTAATGCCGTATCTCGTCCATTGCTTTGCACCACGACTTACGAACAAAGATCTTACAAATATTACTGATAGAATTATTAATGTAAGTTGAAAAGCAATTGGGAATTGAGAAATTTCCTTGAACTGTTCTTTAAATGTTAATGAAATTAAAAGAACAACAACTATCAGGAAACCTACAATACCTGCTAATACTTTTGAGCGGAAGCTTTCGTTTGATATTATTTCTTCTGAAAAAATTTCTTCAAAAAGTTTTGTACTGTTATTAGCCATTGAAACTAAATCATTTCTATTTAAAACTATTTTTAATAAATGTCATTCCGTTCGCCGCGGCGAATTGATTCGGAATCTAACAATAGATGATGAAATAAACCTGTCTGCCGAGAGGCAAGTTCAGCATGACTTCTCAAACTCTATTTTTGAAACGCCTTAAATTACTAAACAGTTTTTTTATACTTAAATATTGCCAACCCATTAAAAACAATTGCAAAACCTGTGACAATTAGAAAGTGATAACGCAAATCCCAGAAACTACTTCCTTTTAGTACCAGCATTCGCATTGCTTCTATAAAATATCTAACAGGATTAATATAAGTTAAATATTGTGCCCAGTCCGGCATATTTTCGATTGGTGCAAATAAACCGCCAAGCAATATAAAGATCAGCATAAAAAAGTATGAAATAAACATTGCCTGCTGTTGTGTATCGGCGTAGACAGAAGTTAGCAGACCAAAACCTAGTAATGCTATCAAATATATTCCCGCAAAAAGATATCCAACCCAGAAACTTCCGGCAGGATAGATTCCGTACACAATAAAACTTATAATGAATCCTAAACTCATAACAAATAAGCCAAGTACCCAAAAGGGAATCAACTTGCTTAAAATAAACTGGTGTTTTTTTATTGGTGATACATTAAGCTGCTCAATAGTTCCAATCTCTTTTTCCTTAACGATATTTAAAGACGCCATCAGAAATCCAACCAAAGTGACTAGCAGTGCCAGTACACCGGGTACAATAAAAAATTTATAATTCATTTGTGGATTAAACCAATTAGAGCTGGTAATTTCAATAACCGGAATTGTATTTAACCTTGGCTGCTGAATCCATTGAGTGCGAACATCGTTATTAAAATCTTTAACAATTGAATTTGCATAAGCAACAGCCAGCCCTGCAGTTTGTCCGCTTATTGCGTTGGCGGCTAATAAAACTTTTGTTTCACTCTCTCTAATTAGATCGCGTTCAAATCCTTCAGGAATTTCAACAATCAAATCCGCTTTATCCTTTTCAACCTGGTCTAATGCATCGGCGTATGTTCTGGAATAATCTACAAGTTGGAAATATCCTGAAGCTGTAAAATTATTAATAAGTTTTCTTGAATATTCAGAATGGTCATGATCAACAACGCTTAAGGAAATATTTTTTATTTCATACGTTGCAGCATAAGGAAGAATAATAAGTTGTATTACCGGCAAAGCCAAAATCATTCTTGGGATAAGTTTATCCCGGAAGATTTGAAGGAATTCTTTTCTTAGCAAAAATTTTAGTGTTCTCATTATAATCTGATCTTAAATCTTTTTATACTAATTAATAGAAATGTTCCAGTCATTGTCAAAAGAATTAATAATTCTTTCCAGATCTGCTCAATACCAATTCCTTTTATCATTATGTTTTTAACAATTATGATATACCATTTTGCCGGGACAAGATTAGATAGGATTTGCAGAATTGCAGGCATGTTTGCAATCGGAAATGCATAGCCGCTTAACATCACAACCGGAAGCATTAAACCGAGCAGTGAAATTAACATTGCTGCTTGCTGTGTTTCTGTGATAGTGGAAATTAGTATTCCGAGTGATAGGGCACAAAATATATAAACAATTGTAGAACCGATGAGCAGTAACAGACTTCCTTCGATAGGAAGACCGAGTACAAAAACACTTAGTATTAAAATCGTTGCGACGTTAATTAATGATATGATGAAGTATGGAATAACTTTGCTTATTACTACAAGCCACGGTTTCATAGGTGAAACAAGAAGTATCTCCATCGTTCCAAGTTCCTTCTCTCTTACAATTGCTATCGAAGTCATCATTGCAGAGATGAGTAAAAGAATCATTCCCATTACACCGGGCACTGAAGTGTATGCGCCTTTTAACTGCGGATTGTACAGCATCCGCATTTCTGTATTAATATTATAAGGTAATTTATTTTGCTGATTCAACTCATTTTGATAATCTTTTACAATCGAGCTTAAATAATTTGTAAGAGTTGTTGCCTGGTTTGGATCAGTTGCGTCTGCAATGATTTGAAGTTGGGCTTTGTTTGAATGTGATAATTCATTTTGAAAGTTTTGCTGAAATACTATAGCCAGTTTTATTTTTCCGGATTTAAATGCTTTTTCAATTTGATCATTCGACGTAATAGTTTGGTCTATATCAAAATACTGAGAACTTTCAATTTTGGTTATGATACTTTGCGTGACTTCATCTTTTGAATTATCCAGTATGGCAATATTCGCATTGCGTACTTCGGTTGTGATAGCAAAACCAAAGAGAAGAAGCTGAACAATCGGCAAACCAATCAACACCAACATAGAACGAGTATCACGGAGTATATGATGAAATTCTTTTTGAATAAATGTTATTAATTGTTTCATTAAAAATTATTCTCCACGTTTGGCTCCGCGTGCAAGCATAATAAATACTTCATCCATCGAGTGAGCATTAAATTGTTTCTTTAATCCTGCTGGTGAATCAAGCGCTTTTATTACTCCATCAACCATAATAGAAACACGATCGCAATACTCCGCTTCATCCATATAATGCGTAGTTACAAAAACTGTTATACCGTTGTGTGATGCCTCATAAATCATATCCCAGAACTGTCTTCTTGTAATTGGATCAACACCGCCTGTAGGTTCATCAAGAAACACAATTTTTGGTGTGTGAAAGATTGCAATACTGAATGCAAGTTTTTGTTTCCATCCAAGCGGCAGTGAACCGACTAATTTATCAGCTTCATTTTGCAGATTTAATTTATTGAGAAGTTCGCTTCGTCTTTTTTCAATTTCATCATCGGATAGACCATAAATTCCGCCAAACAATTGAATGTTTTCATTGATGGTCAAATCTTCATACAAAGAAAACTTTTGACTCATATAACCAATACTCTTTTTAATCTTTTCCGTTTCTTTGTAAACATCAAATCCTGCAATTGTTGCTTTGCCGCTGCTTGGTTTTGAAATTCCGATTAACATTTTCATTGCAGTCGTTTTGCCCGCACCATTTGCACCTAGAAAACCAAATATCTCTCCCTTAAAAACTTCAAAAGTAATTTCATTGGCAGCAATAAAATCACCAAACTTTTTCGTGAGCTTTTCAGTTTTTATAACTATTTCTTTTTCTGATGTCATCTTTCTGAAATTACTTTCTCATCAACTGCATAAAACGGTCTTCAATGTTTGGTTTGATTTGCTTGATCTCAAGTTCAGTGTGATTATTTAAATATGATTTTAAATCATTCATATTCGGAAACTCTTCATTTAAAACGAGATGATGATATTGTCCAAATGCAAAACAGGATTCAGTTTTGGAATAAGCTCGTAAATCGTTTAAGAGATTAAACATACCTTTTGATTTTACAGCATATAGATTTTTATGAAATCTGTTAACAATATTTTGCGGCGTATCTATCTCCAAGATTTTACCAGTTTGAATAAGTGCAATCCTATCGCACAAATTTGCTTCATCCATATATGGAGTTGAAACGAGAATGCTAATGCCTTGCGCTTTCAATCGCTTTAACATTTCCCAGAATTCTTTTCGCGATACCGGATCAACACCGGTCGTTGGTTCATCAAGAAAAAGAATTTTTGGTTTATGGATCAGTGCACAGCTTAATGCAAGTTTCTGTTTCATTCCACCGCTAAGTTTACCGGCACGCCTTGTTTTGAATGGTTCGAGTTGCTTATAAATATCAGCGACTAAATCATAGTTCTCTTCAATCGTTGTATTAAAAATCGTTGCAAAAAAATTCAGATTTTCCTCAACAGTTAAATCC
Organism: Ignavibacteriaceae bacterium; assembly: GCA_041738675.1. Taxonomy (GTDB): domain Bacteria; phylum Bacteroidota; class Ignavibacteria; order Ignavibacteriales; family Ignavibacteriaceae; genus IGN3. The sequence goes on along the minus strand of JBGSPH010000016.1, from coordinate 33,504 downwards.
TGATAAAGAGAAAATCGTCCGGGCATATAACCAATAATATTTCTGATTACTTTATAATCTTTCACAACATCAAGCCCAAGCACTGCTGCATTTCCTTTATCAGCTAGAAGTACTGTAGTAAGAATTCTAAAGATGGAAGTTTTGCCCGCACCATCCGGTCCGATTAATCCAAACAATTCTCCTTCATCAACAGAAAATGAAATATCATCAACGGCTGTAACGATGTTCTTTTTTGCAGAATAAGTTTTTGTGATATTTATTACTTCGATTGCATTCATAAAAATTAAAAGACATTTAAATAATTACTTGTCGTTATTTGTCATTCCCACGAAAGTGGGAATCCACTTAATTTTAAGTCTTATGGATTCCCGTTTGCACGGGAATGACAGTATGAGTTTTTATAAAACATACTAAAACTTAACTTCTCCGTACATACCGATCTTTAGATAACCGTCGTTAATTACTTTTACTTTGATTGCATAAACAAGATTTGCACGTTCATCTTTAGTCTGAATTGTCTTTGGGGTAAACTCAGCTTTTGAAGAGACCCAATAAATTTCTCCGCTCATTTCTTTTTGCTCACCTTCATCTTTATCAACATAAACTTTTACTTTCTGACCAAGTTTTATCTGCCCCAACTGATCACCATCAACGTAAGCGCGTAAGGTCATTTCGGAGAGATCAGCAATTTTGTAAAGTGCTTTACCAATTCCCGTAACTTCATCCGGTTTTGCATAACGAGTTAATACGGTGCCATCAATAGGATTTATTATGTAACTCTTTTTAATCTGGTCTTCAATCTGTTCAATTTGTGCAACTAATGGCAGAGTTTCACTTTGCAAGCCTTGTTTTGTAATTGTCAAACTGGATTTTGTTGCGGTGTATTGTTTGTTTAAAACTTCTAACTGTGAATTAATATCATCAAGCTGTTTTGTGGTTGCAGCATCCAACTTAACAAGATTTTCAATTCGCTTTTTTTCAACCTCAGCAGTTTCAATTTGTTTTAGAAGTGCTGCTAGTTGAGCGCTAATATCAGGCTGCTTGCTTAATACAGCAGTTATTGATGATAGCAATTGCTTTTTCTTAAGATGTAATTGTGTTGTATCAACAATACCAACAATTTGATTTTGTTTGATTTCAAATCCTTCGTCAACATCGAAGAAAATCAATTTGCCTGTTGCTTCGGAGGACACAATAATTTCTTCTGACTCAAATGTTCCGGTAGCATCAAAATCTCCGTTGCCGTTTGAACAGCCAAACAAAAGCGCTGTGGCTAAAATAAATGCAATGTTAAATAATCTGTTTTTCATTTTCATCTCTATAGTAATTTTTAATTTCCTGTTGTGATTTTGTAATTGTACTGTGCAAGTAGAAGTTGAATTTTATGAATCTCTAAATTTTGTTTTGCAGTATCTTCTGCATTTAAATCACGGATGTAGTCACTTGAGGTAATCACTCCGTTTTCAAGTTTTGCTTTTGCTGATTCTTTAACTGAGGTTCTTAAATCAATGATACTTTTATCTACCTCAATAAGTTTTTTTAATTTATCAATTTCCTGCAGCTGCTGATTTGTAGTTATCTTCGTGTTAAGCAGAAACGTTTCCGTTTGAGCATCGATACTTTGAATGTTTAACTGATTGATTTCACTTTCATTTCCGTAGCTGTAAAGATTTGATAATGACCACGAAAATCGAATACCAGTTATGTAATACCAATCAAAATCATTAACGAACATATTTAAAGCTGGTTTTCCGTATCCACCTTGAAAAAACAAGTTAGCCTTGGGAACAATTTTGGAAACAGTAATTCCATCCTGATTTTCAATAAGATTTTTCTGAGCTGAGTAAAGCTTTAATTCAGGTCTGATTATTTCTTCGGCTGATAAATAATTAATTGGCGATGGTGTAGAAAAAATAGTTGACTCATTTAAACTTTCATTAATTAATAAACCGAGCATATTTATATAGGATAATCGGGAAGAGTTAAGTTCAATTTGGCGCTGCTCTGTTTTTAATAACTCTGCTCTTAAAACATCAACATCGGATTTAGTTGCAGTGCCATTTGCATGAGCAGCATCAAGTTTTGAGATGCTGGCATTCAAATCATTTATTACAAGTTCAATTTGATTTAATTGCGCTTCAATGAGAAGAATGCCTAAATAAATTTGATTAACTCTTTCTTTAATCTTTAATAGTTCAATTTCAATTTTTTGGTCATCAATTTCATTTACAGATTCCTGAATGCCGGATTGTGAACTCATTGTTCCGCCATCATAAATTGTCTGAGTAACATCCACTGCAACCTTATATTGATCTTTTGATAGTCTTTGAATTACAATTCCGGGCAAAGGCATTGGAACCTCTGTTACATCGGATTGATATGAAGCTTGTGCAAGAAGTGTTATCTGTGGAAAGTATCCGTTCCAAATATTGCTGACGCTGTAGTCTTTTGTTTTTGCAATGTAATCTTTCTGTTTAATAAGAGGATAATTTATTCTTGCCTTTTCATAACACCCTTCAAGAGTAAGTTGCGTTTGTGGAGCAATGAATTCCGGACCAAGCAGCAATAGAGTTATAAATAATAATCTTTTCATAATCACATCTTATTAATTGTTTGATTAAAAATTTTCTTTCCTTTTTCAGTTACAATGCCGCCGATAATTATTTTAAAGGCATAGCGAGCGGCTTCAATGATTGAGAAATTATTATTAAGAATAAAATCTGGATTTACAATATTTCTCACAGAAGCAACAAGAACATTCATAACAATGTTTGTTGGATAGTCGATGAATAATCCTTCCTTCTTCCCCTGATCAATAACTTTAGTGATGTTACCAAACATCATCTCTGTTCTAAAACGATCAATCTCAATCCATAATCCCGGATAGTGTCTTTTAATCTCTTCCATTCTTTTGTTGGAAATTTTTTCAGAAGCCTTGGCTAGTATATTAATGAGATCACCTAATTTTTCGATTGCATTTTTATCGGTGCTTAATGCAGGCAGAATTTGGCTTTTCATTTTGTTCATAAAAAATTTGGCAATTGCCATTATCAGCTCGTCTTTGGACGGAAAAAATTTGTAGATGGTTTTCTTACTCATTTTTAGTTCGGAGGCAATTTCATCCATAGTGGTTTTATAAAAACCATCCCTAAAGAATTTTTCTTCTGTTTGTTCAATTATTTTATTTTGCTCTTCCATTTTTCCTCTTGGAAACTATTTTCGTTTTTCTGGTTTCCAACTTAAGCAATGGAAACTGGTTTGTCAAGTATTAGTTTCCAGCTAGTCTTAATATTGAGACTTTACTCACAAGTTGACAAGAAACATGTTAATTGCTATTATTAAATCATTCAAAAAGAGAGGACATCAATGCGATTCATTTTATTGATATTGGCAGCTACATTTTTATTTGCACCGTTTATGCTTTCACAATCCAAAGTTGAAGAAGATATTGAAGCAGCGCTTGTAAATGCAAAAAAGGGAGTTTACTGGGCACTCTCAAATCTTCAAGGCAAGAAAGCAAAGTTTGAAAAATCACTTATCGCCGATGATAAACTTATTGCTAAGGTTAAAGTGAGCAAAGAATTAAATGGAATTAAAATTGAATCGACCGGATTTTCTGAAACAAATGAACTGACCATTGTACTTTACAAATCCGCTGATAGTCTTATAAAAGATGGTCACATTAAAAAAGGGGAGTTAGAAACATATTCTGATGATGAATAATTAAATTTAAATTTCTTTTAAATCTTCTTGACTTAATAAACTTTTTTTTGTAATTCTGTAATAGTTATTACAACAAATAATCAATTTGTAATTAGAGTTACAGATGAACAATCAAAGATTAATAGATCTTTTCTTAGAAGTTGCCAAAATTAACGCTCTCTCCGGCAATGAAAAACCAATCGCAGACTTTATAAAATCCTTTCTTTCGAACCTTGGCTATTCAGTTAGCGAAGACAACGCAAAAGAATTTACAAAAAGCAATACAGGAAATCTGATATGTAAAATTGGCACCGGTGGAAAATTTGTGATGCTCTCACATATGGATACTGCCAGACCAACTGAAAATGTTAGACCAATTATACTGGAAGATAAAATTATTTCTTCGGGTGATACTGTACTTGGCGTTGATAACAGAGCAGGGGTTTCGGTTTTGCTTTATACTCTTGAGAAGATTGCAAAAGAAAATATTTCTATAAAGGATTTTACAGTTGCATTTACAACTTGCGAAGAAACGACTCTCTTAGGCTCAAAAAATCTTGGAATTAATGGCGAGATAAAAAACGGATTTATATTTGATTCAGGTTATCGTCCGGGTAACTTTATTTTTTCCGCATGCGGGGCAATTGGTTTAAAGATTAAAATTTTTGGTAAAGCTTCTCATTCCGGAATCGCACCGGAAAAAGGAATCAACTCAATGCAAGTTGCTGCTAGAGCAATTAGCCAGCTGCCGCTTGGTAGAATTGATGAAGAAACCACAATGAATATTGGTACACTAAACAGCGGCTCTGCTGTAAATGTAATTCCTGAACTTACTGAACTTGAAGGCGAAGTCAGATCATTCAATCTAAAAAAAGCTGAAGATAATTTTAATCTTTTAGCAAACATCTTTAAGGGTGAGGCTGAAAAAATCGGGGCGAAAATAGAAATAGATTATTTTTGGGATTTTGTTCCTTACACAATTAAAGAAGATTCGTTCGTTTTCCAGGAAACGGTTAAAGCAATTAAAAAAGTTGGATTAGAACCGATTCCCAAAATTTCTTTAGGCGGCAGTGATGCTAATTCTTTAAATGGACGTGGCATAGAATCTATAAATTTAGGGATTGGCGCTCAAAATCCACACTCAAATGATGAGTTTATTTTTATAGAAGATTTAATTAAATCAGCAGAGATCGCTTTAGAATTAGTTAAGAAAGATTAAAATGAAAAAACTTTTACTGCTAACTTTTATAACGCTTCTAATAATCACTTCCAATAATTTTGCGCAGACAAAAGGTAAACTTGTAATTGTTGGTGGAGCACAGACAGATGAGATAGTTGCAAAATTTGTTGAGCTTGCCGGCGGATCAGATGCGAAAATTATAGTTATACCAAATGCGGGCTCTAATCCTGTAAAATGGAGTAAAGTTCAGGTTCAGGAGTTTAAAGAGCTTGGTGCCGAAGCAGATTACTTGATGTTTACGAGAGAAACTGCTGATGATGAAGCTAATCTTGAAAAAATGGAGTGGGCTAACGCTGTGTTCTTTTTAGGCGGTGATCAAAGTGATTTGACACGTGATATGCTTGGTACAAAATTATTAGCTAAGGTTTTTGATATCTATAATAATGGCGGAACTGTTGGCGGATCAAGTGCAGGTGCTGCAGTTATGAGTGAAGTGATGATTACGGGCAATGAGTTATTACATAATGATTCAACAGGTTCATTTATTACAATTGAAAAAAATAATATTGAAACAAAACAAGGGTTTGGATTTTTAAAAACTGTTATTATCGATCAGCATTTTCTTAAACGAAAAAGACATAACAGAACAATTGCAGCAGTAATTGAGCACCCAAATCTTTTAGGTGTTGCAATAGATGAATCTACATCAATCATTGTTTATCCAGATGATACCTTTGAAGTTTATGGCAGCTATCAGGTTTTGGTTTACGATCCTACGGAATCAAATAATATAAGAGAAGATAAAAAAGGTAATCTTGGTATATCCGATATGAAGCTTCATGTTTTAATCAGCGGAGATAAATTTGATCTTAAGACTAAAGAAGTTATTAGATGAGTGAGGTTAAAAAGAAATTTAAGTTTCGTGTTCCAAACACTTACTTATTAATTTTTTCTTTACTCGTATTGATTGCGGCTATGACGTGGATTATTCCGGGTGGTCAATACGAGCGCGCAGTTGTGGACGGAAGAGAAGTAGTTGTACAGAATTCATTTAAATATGTAGAAAACCAGCCGCAGGGTTTTATTGATTTATTCATCTCTCCGCTAAAAGGTTTTGTGGAAGCCGGATTAATAATTGGCTTTATATTATTCGTTGGCGGTTCCTTTAATGTGCTAGCAAAAACTGAAGCAATTAATTCTCTTATCCATAAACTTGCAAGAGCACATAAAGATTCTAAGCTGCTGCAAAAACTTTTTATACCTGTTTTGATGTTAATGTTTTCTCTTGGCGGTGCAACATTTGGAATGAATGAAGAAATAATTCCGTTTGTTCTCATAATCGTTCCTATATGCTTGGCACTAGGATATGACTCCATTGTTGGTGTCGCTATTCCATTAGTTGGGGCACACGTTGGATTTGCGAGTGCGTTCTTAAATCCATTTAATGTCGGTATTGCGCAGGGAATCGCAGAGGTACCTTTGTTCTCAGGAATTGGTTACAGAATTATTTGTTGGGCTATCTCAACTTTTGTAGCAATTTTATTTTTACTATGGTATGTAAATCGGCTGTCAAGAAATCCCAAGGTAAGTCCAACTTTCCAACAGGATGAAGAGCGAAGAAAAAATGAATACTTTGATGATGTTTACAATCGGGAAAATCATTTTACTGTAAGACATAAAGCAGTATTGATTACATTTGCTCTGTGCCTTGTTATGATTGTTGTTGGTGTAATTGAACTTGGCTGGTATATAGAAGAAATTTCTGCTGCATTTTTTATAATGGGTGTTGTGGTTGGAATTATCGGCGGATTAAAAGTAGATGAATTCACAAAAGCGTTTATAGAAGGAGCAAAAGATCTAGTTGGCACAGCATTGATCGTTGCACTTGCAAGAGCTACACTTGTTATATCAAGAGATGGACAAATTATTGATACAGTTTTGTATAATCTATCTCCATACATTCAATCATCTTCGCCGGTTTTTGCATCCCAAAAAATGTTTGTTGTGCAGGCAATAATTAATTTCTTTGTACATTCGGGCAGCGGGCAAGCGGCGTTAACAATGCCTATTATGGCTCCGCTTGCTGACCTTGCAGGAGTTACAAGACAAACTGCAATATTAGCTTTTCAATTTGGTGAGTACACAAATATCATTATCCCTACTTCAGCTGTAACGATGGGAGCACTATCAATGGCAAAAGTGCCGTGGGAAAAATGGGCAAAGTGGGTATTACCATTAATGATAATTTTATTTGTGCTGGGATTTATTCTTTTAATCCCACCAAACTTAATGGGATGGGAGTAATTTTTTAATTAAATAAATGTTCAATAATTAATTAGAGGTGTGTTATGAAAAGTTATACATTGGTTCTTTTTATTTCGTTGCTCCTATCCTGTGTTTTTATTGAGAATAACTATTCTCAAACACAGTACTTCGACACCGGCACAATGCAAATGCGAGTTGATACCTATGGTGCAATGCGCTTTTGGACAATCGAGGGTACTGATACCGTACAACATCTTAACCGTGTAAATGTATTGGTTGCAGGAAATCCAAATCAGGTATTAGATTATTATAATGATGTTGATGTTGAAGTACCAACAACGCTTGTTAGCAGCCCTGCTCTAAGCGATTATGAAGTTTCAGGTACTTATAATAACGCCTATTCTGGCTTAGCACCGGATGTTTTGGTTGAACAAAATGTGTATGGATGGCAGGGAGGAAGATATGCATTAATTAAAATGGTTGTTACAAATAATGAAACAACTGGATTACCAACAATTGTGGGGTTAGATATAGTTCAGTATGTTGATTTCACATGGGAGAACGATAATGTTTATTGGGACGCTACAAACGAAATGTTAGTGCAATTTGAATCGCACTACGTCGGTATTAAATATTTATCAGAAGCTGTTACTTCAGCTCAGGTATTGGTTTGGTACGATGGATATTCGGATGATGATGTAGTTACCTATGGGCATTTAACAGCGGGAACTTTTGATACTGATACCCTAACAACTACTCCTGATGGTGCGGTTTCCTTTTTAGCCGGAGAATCTCAAACCTTGGAACCGCAGCAAACAAGAACTTTGTATCTTGCTGTTGCTCTTGGTGCTAATGAATCTGAGATGCTGGCAAATATGGTTCTTGCTCAACAAAAATATAACCAAATAGTTTCTGTAGAATCTGATGTAAACAATATTCCAAAGGATTTTGTTCTTGAGCAGAATTATCCGAATCCATTTAATCCAGCCACAAAAATTTCTTTCGGATTACCACAAAGATCCAGTGTTGTGTTAAAAGTATTTAATACACTGGGTCAAGAAGTTGCTGAACTTGTCAATGAATCACTTGAAGCCGGAACACATTCTTACAATTTTGATGCTTCAAAACTTACTTCTGGTATTTATGTTTATTCATTACAGACAGATGCCGGAGTTATTTCTAAAAAAATGACATTAGTAAAATAAAATGAAGAAGGGTTTGTTTATTATTTAAAAGTTCTTGTCATTCCCGCGCAGGCGGGAATCTATATTATATAAAAGGAAATGGATTCTCACTTTCGTGGGAATGACAATTTTACAATTTTAACTTTAAAGACAAACTCGTTGCTAGTATGGATCGTTACAAAGAAATAAAAGAAAAGATTACAAGTAAGTATAATTCTCTTCCAAAGAATCAGAAGAAAATTGCTGACTACTTCATCAATAACTTTGATAAAATTCCTTTTGTAAACGTGCAGGATTTATCTATTGCAACCGGTGCAAGTGTAGCTTCAGTTGTAAGGTTTTCTCAACGTGCAGGTTTTAAAGGCTTTAGCGAATTGCGTGATTCAATAACAGGATCATTACAAAAAGAACTAACCAACAAGCAAATTTATCCGCTTTTTGAAAAACGAAGAGCTGAAGAAGATTTGCTGACAGAGGTTGCTAATCTTGATATAAAAAATATTAATGATACTCTTAATCTTGTTGAGCGAAAAACTTTTGATTTTGTAATTGATCGAATCTCCAAAGCAGAAAGAGTGTTTACAGCAGGTTTAGGAATATCATATCTGTTATCAGAAATCTTAGCATATCAACTAACACAAGTTGGAATCAGTTCTTCGGTATTACAGCATTCTCATACTTTATTTAATGAACATATACTTTTTCTAAATCCAAAAGATTTACTGATTGTATTTTCATTTCCACCCTACTCTAAGGAAACAATTGAAGCAGCGGAATACGCTGCTAAAAGAAAAATTGATGTAATTGCAATTACAAATAAACATGCATCACCGGTCACTTTTTTTACTAAAGCAAATCTTATTGTTAAAAGTGAAAATATGCTTTACACAAATTCATTTGCTGCTATTTCTGTATTGATAAATGCAATTGCAACGGCTTGTGCGATCAAAGATAAACAAAGAGCTAAAAAAGTTCTTAAAGAATCAGAGGAAATTATGATCAACCAGAATCAAGTAATAAGCGGGAGTTAAGTATGAGAAAAATTTTATTAATAATTCTGCTGTTACCAGTTTTTATTTATTCCGGAACTACCGGAAAACTTGCCGGAACAATTAAAGATGCTCAAACCGGTGAACCATTAGTTGGAGCAAACGTAATTATTGAAGGAACAAATTTTGGTGCCGCCACTAATGTTAATGGTGAATATGTAATACTTAATATTTCACCCGGAAGATATAATGTTAAGTTCAGTTTCATCGGGTATGAAACAACCGTAATGCAGGATGTATCTGTTACTGTCGATCAGACAACAACACTTCAGATTTCACTAAATCCGCAGACTATTATGGTTGATGAAATAGTGGTTACTGCACGTACTCCTCTTATTCAAAAAGATGTTACAAGCAGTGTTTCTGTGATTACACGAGAAGAGATTGAGGCATTGCCTGTTTCTACATTTACAGGATTGCTTTCTTTGCAGGCAGGTGTATCCGGATCAGGATCAAATTTGCACGTAAGAGGCGGCAGATCAAATGAAGTTGCATATATGATTGATGGAACCATAGTTGTTGATCCTTTACTTGGCGGACTTGCAACTGATATTAATAATGATGCTATTCAAGAAATGAGTTTGCTTAGCGGTACATTTAATGCAGAATATGGTAATGCCCTTAGTGGTGTTGTTAATATTGTTACCAGAGATGGAAGCGATAAATTTTCTGCAAAGTTTGAAGCAAGAACAAGTGAGTTTGGAGTTGAGCGATATTCTGATCTTCATGAAAACAGAGTTAACGGAAGTATCAGCGGACCAATTGTGAGTCCTGAATATAATTTTTTCATTTCAGGAGAAGTAAATAATAACGGAAGCTATCTTCCTTATGGATATTACAAGGTAGGCTCTTTTTTTAGTAAGCTTTCTACAAATGCAATTCCTTACGTTAGAATTGCATTAAATAATAGAGGCAGCCAGGGGAATAGACAAAATTATAGTCATTCATATAAGTACATCCCCGAGCAGTATCTTAAAGTTAGAACCGATAGTTGGCAAACTTCATTAAATCTTACACATACTGTACAAAATAATTTATTCTACGATGTAAAAGCATCATACTTTAACCAGGGATACTATTCAGGTTTAAATAAAGACACATCAGAATATCTGGCATTAACTGAAACAGAGTATTTTGAAGATAAAGGAAACGGTTTTGAGTTTTATAGATTAGCAGATCCGCCTCAGTTATTAGACAGCAGAAGCGCAACTGTTGATTTAAAGGCAGATGCGGTTTGGCAAATTGGTTCTATGAATGAAGTTAAATTTGGTGCATCATTTAAACAGCATTGGTTAAAATTGTACGATGTTTATGACCCAAAAAGAAATTACCCCTATATTGATAATTACAGTACAGAGCCGTTTGAAGGTGCTGCTTATATTCAGGATAAAATAGAACTACCATATCTTATTATTAATATCGGATTACGTTATGATTATCTTAACGCAAACGTTATTTTTAGAAATGATCCGCTTGACCCTAATTCACTCATAACCGTAAAATCACGATCACAGTTTTCTCCTAGATTTGGTATTGCACACCCTATATCAGACAGAACAAAACTTCATTTTGCTTATGGGCACTTTTTTCAGAATCCTGATTTTGAACCAATGTTTGAAAACAACACATATGACCTTAACGTAAGAGAACCTTTGTTTGGGCAGCCAAGTCTGGATGCTACAAGAACTATATCTTATGAGGTTGGTGTGTCACATCAATTTTCTGATAATGTTGCACTGAATGTAACTGCTTATTACAAAGATATCACAGGACTAATTGGGACCCGATATTTTTTCCCATTCGTTGATGGACGATACACAGGATATACACTTTATGTTAATGAAGATTACGCAAATAATAAAGGAGTTGAGCTTACCCTTGATATAAGACCTACAAGATATTTTTCGGGTGGTTTAACGTACACTTATTCTGTAGTAAAAGGTAGTGCTTCTTCTGAGACGGAACAATATCCCGGCACACAAGAATCCACTCAACTGTATTATTTGGATTGGGATCGAACACATATTTTTAACGCAAGCGGAACTTATACAATTCCTGAAGATGAAGGACCAATGGTTTTCGGTTCACCAATATTTGATAACATGGATTTTAGTTTAATACTAAAAGCAAGTTCCGGTTCTCCATATACACCTTCAGGAAGAGACGTTGGATTTGTTGAAAATAATTCGCTTAGACAACCGGGCTTATTTGGTATGGATTTAATGATTGGAAAAGAATTTGAATTTACAAGCTCATTTCGATTAAGATTGTTTGCTGAAGTTTTAAACTTAACCGATCACAGAAATGTACTTTATGTTTATGGGGATACAGGTGAACCAGATTATACGAATGAGGGCAATCACTCAATTGAGTATGTGCAGGATCCATCAAACTTTGGACCGCCTCGCTCAATTAGGTTAGGTTTTACCATGAGATTTAATTAATAATTCATTCTTAAGGCAGAAAAATGAAAAGAGTTTTTTATTTACAATTAATACTGATCATTTCTTTATCATTTCTTGCGATTGCTCAAGACAATAAAAAAGATTTTGATGATAAAGATGGGTCAGATAAATTGTTTCGTATTGAAGATCGTGCAGGCGGTACACATAACGCAAGCAATATAGGATTGTTTTTTGAAAATCGTGGTAAACTTTATCCAAGAAGAATTACACAGGGTCCTTCAGGTGAGTTTCCAATTAACAGCACAAAGCATTATATCTATAGAATTAATCAGATGGTTGGTGTTCCTGGTAATGTTGTGCAATCAAGATTCACAACTAATGAAGAATGGGAAGCGGCATTTGGATACAATAATACTGAAACAGCTAGGATTGCTTTTAGTGACGATCCTGATTCCTGGCCGTCGCATCTTGGCTGGCCTGTAAAAGATGCAAATGGCAATGATATAATTTTATCAGATCAGGATAGCTACTGTGTTTTTAATGACAGCAACAATACAGCTAAAATTTTAGGTATTCAATTGGCACAAACCGGTTATGCTTATGGATCTAACTTTGCAAAAAATATTTTGTTCTTTAAGTACGAACTAACAAATCATGGACCCAACGATTTAACAGGTGTTTATTTTAGTCTGCATAATGATATAGACGTGGGTAACATTAGTGGCGGTGATCCTGAATATGGTGATGATAAAATTGACTTTATAAAAGATAAAAATTTGGTTTATTTCTTTGATGATGGAGTCTCCGCTGAATGGCCCGGTGGCACAACAGGATTTTTTGGCATTATGATGTTAAACACTCCGGAAGTTAATGGAACTCAACTTGGTGTTACTGACATGCATTACATGCTTTATGACGATGATGAAATTTCCGATAAGGACTCAATTCAGTACGGGTATATGTCATCTGACCCTAATCTTTACAATTCATCCAACGGAAACAAGTATTTTCATATCGGCAATAACACCAATATTCATTATGATGATCCGGCTACAATCCCTGCATCAGGTATAGATTTACTTGCTAACATATCGTCTGGACCATATATCCTTAATCGAGGTGATACCTTAGTATTTTACACAGCAATGGTTGCTGGTGAAACTTATGACGAATTGATTTTAGCTGCTAACACTGCACAGTTTGCTATGGATAATAATTTTGATTTGGCTAAACCGCCAAACCGTCCTAATTTATATTCTACTAATGGTGAGTTTAAAGCAAATCTATATTGGGATGATGCTGCAGAACAAAGTTTTGATAAACTATCAGGCTACGATTTTGAAGGATACAGATTATATAAAAGTACAGATAGAGGAATTTCCTGGAAACGAATAGCTGACTACGACATACGCAACAATGTTGGAAACAATACTGGTTTGCAATATAGTTATACAGATACAAATCTGGTTAATGGAATTGAATACTGGTATTCAATAACAGCGTACGATAAAGGTGATTCTTCTTTTGAAAGTTTAGAAAGTGCAATTGGGAATAATCTGCTTGCAGTAAATACAGTCTCTGTTATTCCAAGATCGGAAGCAATTGGAAGAACACCAATTTCTCCTGATGATGTGATGAACTTAAACACGGGCAATTCCAATTATATACTTAATGCATCTTCAATAGATGATGAAGCAATTGTCGGAAATGAATATAAAACCACCTTTGGTTTTGTCCCAAGAAAAGAATTTGGTGATTTAGCAACACAGGTTACTGTTGCTATTACTGATACTGCAGCAACCAAGCCGTATAAATATTCAATTGAATTTACTTCAGCCTCAACTTTCAACTTAACAAATGTTACGCTTGATGAAGTTATTAGAGAAGGCTATGGTTATCCTACCGGAGGCAGAACTTTACTTATTACCGGACATGGTATCCGAGTTACTATGAGCGATTCTGTTGGAACTCCTGATGATTTCAGACCTCAAGCAGGAGATGTGATTGCAATTAATTACTCAATGACTACGGTCAGGAATAATTTAGACTCAGTAATAAATCAAAGAGCTTATCAAGTTGGTCAGATACAAACAACAACAGATGGTATTTTGCTTCAGTTAGTTGAGCCTGATATTGTAAAGTCAGTTTCAAGAATTGGCGGGACAGACAATGTTGAAATGTCATTTGAAGTTGTAGATGCCAGTTTAGTCCAAGAAAAAATATACATCGCTTCTGTTGAAGGAAACGGAACTGTAAATGGAAGTGGTTTTGTGTTGTTATCCGTAACTGAAACAGATATACAACTTGATACATTATTCTCATCAGATACTTTCACATTTGATGGTATCGAAGGACAGATTACCTTTCCAATTACTACGCCGCCTGCAGCAGGAAATAGATTTTCTGTTGAAACGATAAAACCGCTACAGCCAAATATTAAAGATTCATATTCCATTAAGATTAAAGGTGCACAAGTTGATCCACAGAGAGTTGCTAGCGAGTTAATTAAGATTAGAGTTGTTCCAAATCCATATTTAGTTTCATCTCTTTATGAACCTGAGTTTGGCGAGTTAAGAAGAGAACCATTAAGGCAAATCCAATTTGTAAATCTTCCCCCCGAGTGTACCATTTACATTTTCACCGTTGATGCTGATCTGATTAAGACTATTGAGCACAACGCAACAAATGGAACTGAAACTTGGGATTTGCGAACAGAAGGCGGAAGAGAATTAGCAGCCGGAGTGTATATCTATGTCGTTAAGACAAAAGATTCCGAGTTCAAAGAACGATTTGCAATAATCAAATAAGCTGATGCAGGAGATTATATGAAAAATTTTTTAATAATGTTTTTAATGTTACTTGGCTTTGGATCTGTCTTTGCACAAAATCCAAATCTTGGAACATCAGGTGCCCAGTTTTTACAACTGCCTGTTGGTGCTCGATCAGAAGCAATGGGCGGGGCAATTGTCGGTCTTGCGGATGACGCTTCAGCGATATTCTGGAATCCTGCTGGAATCGTAAAAGTGAATAATGTACAAGCACATTTTTCTTATATGAATTGGTTTGATCTTTTTGATTTTAATGCCGCTTCTTTGGTCTATAACGCTGGCGATATTGGAACGTTTGGGGCAAGTATGGTGCTGTTTACAACAGAAGATATGGAGATAACCACCGAAGAAGAGCCAAATGGAACAGGTAGATATTTTGATGCCGGTGATGTTGCACTTGGAATTACTTACGCAAAGTATTTAACGGATAGATTCAGTGTTGGTGTAACAGTTAAATATATTAATCAAACTATATGGAATGAAACAGCATCAGGTGTTGCTTTCGATATCGGAACGCAATATAGACTCGATTTTCAAAATCTAACAATAGCAATGTCTATGTCGAACTTTGGTGCGGATATGAAATTTGATGGACCTGATCTTGATTTTACTTATCGTAAAGATGATGATTATCCTCAGAGCAGATTGGTACCCAGCAGGTTACTTACACAAGAGTATCCGCTTCCTTTAAACTTTCAGGTTGGAATTGGGTTTGATATTTTTGAATATGACTTTGTAAAAATGATAGGCGCTATTGATGTGACTCATCCCAATGATAATGCAGAACGTGCACACTTTGGTACTGAGTTTTCTTTCTTTGATAGATTTTATATTCGTGCCGGATATAAATACAATTATGATGACCAGGACTTTACATTTGGTGCAGGTGCAAATGTTCCGTTAGGCGGCAGTGCAGTTTATTTTGATTATGCATATTCACTTTATGATATTTTACCAAGTGTTCATCGTATTTCTGTTAACTTAAGTTTTTAATTTTGAGTAAGTAATTATGAAAAACAATTGTGCATCTAAAAAAGTTTTCGGTAGCCGCAAGCTTCAGCTTGCGAGCCTCTTAATATTTTTTATTCTCGCACAAACTATCCAGCCATGCACAACTGCTGTAGTATCCGGCAATGCAACTGATGATGGAAGACCGTTATTATTAAAGAATCGTGATGCCGACGCCCTGCAAAATAAATTAGTTTATTTCTTTGATGGGAAATATAGATTTATTGGGCTTGTTAATTCTGAAGATAAAGATAACAAAGAAGTCTGGTGTGGATTTAATGCTGCTGGTTTTGGTATAATGAACTCAGCATCATACAATTTGAAGTTAGGTAATGACACAACAACAATTGCAGATCTTGAAGGCAGGATAATGAAACTGGCTTTGGAAACTTGTGCATCACTTGAAGATTTTGAAAAATTATTAAATGATCTTCCCAGACCTCTTGGAGTTGAAGCAAACTTTGGTGTTGTTGATGCTAGCGGCGGCGCAGCGTATTATGAAACTGATAATTTTAAGTTTATAAAATTTGATGTTAATAATCCTTCAGTTGCACCAAATGGATATCTAATTAGAACAAACTTTTCTACAGTTGGTGAAGACAACAAAGGTTATGGTTACATTCGATATGCAACTGCAAGCGAACTTTTTGAAAATCAAACGGGAAACGAAAAACTATCTTTTGAGTTTTTGATAAATGATGTTCCAAGATGCTTAGTTCATTCATTTACAAAAACAGATCTCACAAAATCTCTGCCTGCAAATGAGAGTGAATCAAATTACATTTTCTTCCGAGATTACATTCCAAGACATTCCAGTTCAGCAGCAATTGTTGTTCAGGGTGTAAAAGAAAATGAATCACCTTCACTTTCAACAATGTGGACAATACTTGGTTTTCCACTTACTTCAATAGTAATTCCAGTTTGGCTTCTTGAAGATGGAACGATGCCAAGTTTACTTCAAGCTGATAAAACAGGAAACGCTCCATTATGCAATGTTGCTCTCCAATTAAAAGATAAAGTATTCTCAACACAAAATGATGCAAGCGAAAATTATCTAAACTTATCAGCATTGATGAATAAAGAAAATTCCGGTGTTCGCCAAAAGTTGATTCCAATTGAAGAACAGGTGATTGGAAAAGCAAAGAATATTCTAACTGATTTTAGAAAAAGTGGAATCAATTATTCTAAAGCGAAAGAATTTTATAATTGGATTGATAACGATGTTTATGATGAAATTGAATCAAAGTTTAAGCTGAAATGATAACCCTGCATAGTGAAAATTAAATCTAAAATATTCCTCTCTTTTATTTTCATTTTTAATATTGCTCTCAATCTTTATGCTCAAGGCTACATTTGTGCTGTTGGCGGTGGAGGTGAGGATTACAATAATTGGAGTGATGCACCGTATAGTTGGGTCGTTCAAAAATCTGACAGCGGAAAAATTATTATTCTTGGAATAAGCAGTGCAACAGAATGGCTTCCAACTTATTTTATGTCATTCGGAGCAGATACAGCTTTCAATAAAACTATTTCAACAATTGCTGCCGCAAATCTACAAGAGACTTACGATGAACTGATATCTGCAAAAGCAATTTTTCTTCGAGGTGGCGATCAATGGGATTATATTCGTTTGTGGAAAGGAACTAAAGTTGATTCAGCAATTAATTTTGTTTTTCAAAATGGTGGAGTTATTGCTGGAACGAGTGCTGGTGCTGCGGTTCTTGGAGATATTGATTTTAGTGCACAAAGTGGTTCTGCTTATCCTGATGAAGCATTACAAAATCCTTTTTACAACCGGATGAAGTTTGAAAATAATTTCCTAAACCTCATCCCTAATGTTTTGTTTGATACACATTTTATTGAAAGAGCACGACATGGCAGATTGATTGCAATGATTTACAATCAACATTTTACCGCAGGCAGAGATTTAATTGGTGCCGGGATAGATGACAGAACTGCAATTTGTATTTCTCCGGATGGAATTGGCGAGGTTATGGGCAGTGGAGCAGTTTCGATTTATTATAAAGATGCACTAACAAAATATTCCTCGATCAATGCGGGCAAGTACACAATTGAAAATATGAAATCACATCTTCTGACAAAAGGCTGGAAATATGATTTTATAAATAATGAAATTTCATTCATTCCAGCTTCTGCAAAAGATGTTGATCCAAATCGAGTATGGTTTTATCCACAAACAGATTTTTATTTAACCGGAAATAATAATCTTACTTCGCATTTAAATAATCTAACTACATTCCTATCCGAAAATAATAATTCAAGTATTCTACTTATTTCACACCCCGGATTTAGTAATTCGTTAACTACAATTACAAATTATTTGAGTTCTAATAGTTACAATTATGATGTGCTAAACATTACAACATCAAATCTAAATGATGCTGCGGATGCCGGTAAAATAAATCAGGCAACTTGTTTCATCTTCGCGGGTGATTCGTTAACTGTACTTAGTTATCTGAATCAGCCGGGTGGATTGGTGAATGCAGCGTTTTACAATTCATTAGCTCAGAACATTCCAGTTTTCTTTTTTGGCAACACCGGAAAAATTTCCGGTCATCATTTTATAGGAAATACAGATACAGATTTATATTCTGGATATCGAGGTAAAATGACTATCAATGAAGGATTATTCATTTTTCCTGAATTAATTTTTCAGCCGTTGATATTTGATAATTCAGATTATTATGAAAACAGAATGAGTTCAGTTTTGTGGGGAATGATGAGGAATAAAAAACGAATCGGAATTTATCTTAACGGAAATGAAGTTGTAAAAATCAAATCATTAGAAAACACAATAAGCGGAAATATTCAGACACCATACATTATTGTTGATGCAAGAGAAACAACAAAAGTAGATTCATCAACCTATCGTGCTAGTGCAAGTATTGGTCCAAGACAAATAGTTGCAATGAATGATGTGCGATTTTCCGTTACAAATTATCCTGATATAAAATATTTAATTGAATTGGGAGAATTTGATAACCTTACAGAAGTTGAAGATGACAAATCTTCTTTAACACCAAATGAATTTATTCTTAATCAGAATTATCCCAATCCTTTTAATCCATCAACAACAATTAGTTTTACAATTCCAACCCCTTCTTCATCCTCCCCTTTGCGGAAGGGGAGGAACGAGGAGGGGTTCGTTACTCTTATAGTTTACGACATACTTGGAAGTAAAATCGCAACACTTTTAAATAAAGAAATGAATCCAGGTTTTTATGAAGTTGAGTTTAATGGTTCAAATCTTTCAAGCGGGACTTACTTCTACAAATTATCAACACCAAATATTTCAGAAACAAAATCAATGGTACTATTAAAATGACAAAAAT
The DNA here is from genome assembly GCA_041738675.1 of Ignavibacteriaceae bacterium. Lineage (GTDB taxonomy): Bacteria > Bacteroidota > Ignavibacteria > Ignavibacteriales > Ignavibacteriaceae > IGN3. Next base: position 14,530 of record JBGSPH010000016.1, on the reverse strand, counting down.
ATTTTTCTTTGTTTATTTTCTCGCAACTACTAGTACTTTCTCACAAAACATTTTAAACCCTTTGCAAAAATCTGATTACAAAAAAATTACATCTCACGCCGAGCTTTCACAATTTATTAAAGAGGTTGATGAAAAATTTGATTTGATTAAATGTGAAGTGCTCGCTAAATCAGTTGAAGGTAAAGAATTGTTTGCCATTTATTTTTCTAAGGATGGTTTTGGTAAAGATGAATCAAAAATAAAAGTTTTAATTTTTGCACAACAGCACGGAAATGAACAATCTGGAAAAGAAGGGGCTTTGCTTTTAATAAATGAATTAATCAAACCAGAGAATCAATATCTGTTTGATAAAATTGATTTTGCGCTCGTTCCACAAATGAATCCTGATGGATCTGAGAAGAATCAGCGACGAAATGGAAATAACATGGACCTGAATCGTAATCATTTAATACTTACTGAACCAGAAACAATCGGGCTTCATAAACTTTTTAACAAATATCATTTTGAAGTTACTATGGATGTTCATGAGTATGCCCCTTATGGCGAGACATATAAAAATTATGGTTATAGACATAACAGTGATGAAGAAGTTGGTGTTACTACGAATGTCAATGTATCAGAAAAAATAAGAACATTATCTAAAAAAGAATATCTGCCATTTATAAAAAAATATTTTGAGGATAGAAACTTTTCGTATTTCGAATATAGTCCCGGAGGCCCACCAGAAATTGATTATATAAGACATAGCACTTATGATATAAATGATGGAAGACAGAGTTTAGGAATCCAAAATACCTTCTCATTTATACAAGAAGGATTAAATGGTAAAGACGTTTTTATTGATAACATTAAACATCGCGCTGAAGGACAAATGACCGGTATGCTTGGCTTAATTGAGTTTGCGTACAATCATAAAGACGAAATAAAAAGCTTGGTAAAAACAGAAAGAGAAAAATTAGTTAGCAATAAAGTCTCAGATAAAGTTGCGATTCAATCAGATCATTTTGCGGATGGAAGTAAGCTTGAACTGCCTATGCTTTCTTATTATTCAAACAAAGACACAGTAATAACAGTTAGTGATTATCGTCCGATTGTAAAATCTATTTATGATGTTGAAAGACCAAAAGGATATTTAGTCCCAAAAAATTTAATAGAAATTGTTAATTGGGCTGATAGGCACGAATTGATTTATTCTGATTACAAAAAATCTATTGATGATAAGATAGAACAGTACTTTATTAGTGGAATTGACTCAATAGATTTTGAAAGAGATATAATTGTAAATCCAATCGTTGAAGTAAAAACAATTGAAAATAATTTTGGCGTAGATGATTACATCTTTATTCCGGTAAACCAGCTAAGAAATAATATGATCGTGATTGCACTCGAACCAAAATCGGAACTAGGTTTAGTTACTTATAAACAGTTTGAATATTTATTAAAGGCCGGACAAAAATATCCTATATTGAGAGTTGCGGATTAAATGATTTGAAAATTAATTGCTACCAAAGTTTATTTCAATACTAAGGAACATAGAAGAAACAATTTGGATGAGACAAAATATTAATTATGATATTATCAATTTTATGAATCGATTTAGTGGTTTATAAAATTTCTTCAACTATTTTATTAAAGCAGCAAAATTGTTGTTTTCAAAAGCAAAATAATTGGAGAAATTATGAAAATACTTGTTTTAGGATGTGGACTCGTCGGTCGTCCAATGGCGATAGACTTAGCAAAAGAAAAATCATTTAACGTAACAGTCGTTGATTTAAATAAAAAAAATCTTAGTAAAATACCTTCTGAACTTCCTATCCTAAAAATTCAAAAAGATATATCAAATTCTAAAGAGTTAAAATCATTGCTAAAGAATTATGATATTGTCTTAAATGCTGTTCCTGGTTTTATGGGATTTAATACTCTTAAAGAAATAATTAAAGCAAAAAAAAATGTTGTTGACATAGCTTTCTTTTCAGAAAATCCATTTGAACTTGATAAGCTGGCAAAAGAAAATAATGTTACAGCTGTTGTTGATTGCGGAGTAGCGCCGGGGATGAGTAATATTTTAATCGGTCATGTTGACACAATTCTTGATAAAATTGAGACCATACTAATCTATGTCGGGGGTCTGCCTGTCGTTAGAGAGTGGCCTTACGAATACAAAGCCGGATTTTCACCAATCGATGTGATTGAAGAATATACGCGCCCTGCCAGATATATCGAAAACGGAAAACTTGTCATACGTCCTGCACTTTCTGATCCAGAATTTATAAACTTTCCTGAAGTTGGAACTCTTGAAGCATTTAACAGCGATGGATTAAGAACACTTGCAGGTACTTTAAATGCACCTAATATGAAGGAGAAAACACTTCGTTATCCAGGTCATATTGAGAAAATACAGGTTCTGCGAGAGTCTGGTTTTTTCAACAAGGAGGAGGTTGAAGTTAATGGTGTTAAAATTAAACCTATTGATTTAACGTCAAAGCTATTATTTCCTATGTGGGAACTTAAAGAAGGTGATGAAGAATTTACTGTGATGAAAATAATTGTAGAAGGTGAAAAGGAGAAAAAGAAAATTCGATACACATACAATTTGCTAGATCGTCACGATGAAAAAACAAATACACATTCTATGGCAAGAACAACAGGCTATACAGCTACAACTGTTGTTAGACTTTTAGCAAAAGGAATGTTTGATCAAAAAGGAATTTGTCCGCCTGAGTATATCGGGCAAAAACCTGAATGTGTTGATTTTGTTTTAAATGGATTGAAAGAGCGTGGAGTTATTTATAATCAGGTTATAGAAGAATTGAAATAGATAAAGTATTTAATAACCTGCTGTCATCCAGAGCGAAGTCGAAGGATGACTATTAATCAAATATCACAATCACACTTCGACAGGCTCAGTGTGACAAATAAAATATTAGATAATATTTATGAAAATAGAAAAAATTGAACTCCGCCACATTAAAATGGAATTAGTTTCTCCATTCACAACTTCAATGGTAACTGAATACGATGAAGAACATATTATAGTTCGTGTTGATGGTGAAGGGTTTACAGGCTGGGGCGAAAGCGTTGCAGAAGGAACTCCTTTTTATTCTTATGAAACTGTTAAAACTGCGTGGCACATCTTACAGGATTTTTTAATTCCATCAATTCTTGGTAAAGATATTTCCAGTATTGATGAAGCCATAGCATTTTATGAAAAAGTACGCGGACATATGATGGCAAAGGCCGGACTTGAAGCTGCGTTGTGGGATTTGTTTGCTAAATCAAAAAATATTTCGCTTTCAAAAATGATGGGCGGAACAAGAAATAAAATTGATGTTGGTGTAAGTATTGGTATTCAATCATCTGCGCCTGAGCTTATTAAAAAAATTGAAGGTTATCTTAATGAAGGTTATAAAAGAATAAAGATAAAAATTGCTCCCGGAAATGATATACAATTTGTTAAAGCGGTAAGAAAAGAATTTCCAGATATTCTATTTCAGGTTGATGCAAACTCTGCTTATGAATTAAAGCATATAGATTTATTTAAGCAAATGGATGATTATAATTTGTTGCTAATTGAACAGCCTCTTAGTTATGAAGATATTTACGATCACTCAAAACTTCAGAAAGATCTTAAAACTCCTATTTGTCTGGATGAAAGTATACATTCTCTTGAAGACACTCGCGCTGCAATTGAATTGGACAGCTGTAGAGTAATAAACATTAAACCCGGTCGTGTGGGCGGTTTTACGGAATCAAAACTTATACACGATTATTGCGCAAGTAAAAACATTCCAGTTTGGTGCGGCGGAATGCTGGAAAGCGGTATAGGACGAGCAGGGAATGTTGCCCTTGCTTCATTGCCAAACTTTACTTTGCCCGGAGATATTTCTGCAAGCAAACGGTATTACAAAGAAGATATTGTTGAACCGGAATTTGTTGTTAATATAGATGGAACAATGGATGTTCCAACAAAACCGGGAATTGGCGTTGATGTGAATATGAAGATATTAGAGAAGGTGACGGTTAAGAAGAAAATTTATACAGGGCGGTCACGAACCACTTCGTGACTGAATAGTTATGGGTAGAAGAGGAAGATTCAATTTAACAGATGAAAGTATTTTCTTCGTAACAACAACTGTTGTTGGGTATACAAGAGTATTCATAAATGATACTTACTGTGATTTGTTGATAAGGAATATTCTTCACTATCAAAAAAAATATCATTTCACTATTCTTGCATATGTAATTATGCCTTCACACTTTCATTGGATAATAATAGTGAACAGGCAATATGGAACAATCTCAGATATTATGAGAGATATAAAAAAGTACTCTGCCTGGGATGTAATGGAAGAAATTGAGAAATTAGATAAAAATCTTATTGAAATATTTACGGAAGCAGCAAAAGATTTTAATAAACATAAAAGAAAATTCTAGATGCAGAGATTTGATGACGAAGTTATTAGAAATGAAAAGATGTTTTGGACTAAACTCCATTATATACACAATAACCCGGTGAAAGCGGAATTGGTAAGAAGACCAGAAGATTTCAAATATTCTAGTGCTGGTAATTATATTAGGGGAGATCAATCAGTTATATTTGTTGATACTAATTATGCTGGAATAGAAATAAAATAATATTTCTGTCACGAAGTGGTTCGTGACAGCCTGGGTAATCAGGAGATATTTCTGCAAGCAAACGTTATTACAAAGAAGATATTGTTGAACCGGAGTTTCTTGTTAGTAAAGATGGAACAATGGATGTTCCAACAAAACCAGGAATTGGTGTTGATGTGAATATGAAGATGCTGGAGAAGATTACGGTTAAGAAGTTAGTTCTTTAAGAAATAGTTTATGGCAATAGTGTTATGACTAAAACGATTATGTTTATCGTAAGTATTTTTATCATTTCGATTACAAATTTTATTTTGTATATCAAAGTATTAGCTTTCTTAAAACCCGAATTCAAATCAAAAAAAATTAAGTTGTTATTCAATTTTGCTTTGCCAGAGAAAAAATATTTTGAAGATGTTGGATGGAAATACTTTAAGATGCTTTTCTTGTCAGGGATTATTGAATTAATAGTTATTCTATTTGTTGCATTCAAATATATTATAAAGTGAAATAAAATAATTATGTAGTTGGGAGATTATAAATGGGAAATGAATTAGAAACACTATGAACTATATCTTTGCGCTATTACTTTCTAATTCTTCAGTAAGATTTGTACCAAACAACTCTACTTGCTGTTCGTTCCTAAGTAAATATTATAGAGTAATTTTGTTATTTTGGATCCTGCCCAACAATATCAGATATAATTTCCCACTCACCATTTTCCATACTGAATACCATAAGACTTGATCTTAATCTCTCGTGAATCTCGCCTTTGTCTTTTAGCTTTAGTTTAACCACGTAAACAAGTATCGCAGAGTTTTCATATTGATATAATGTTTCGCTGAGCACTTCTTCTTCCAGAAGCTGGAATTGATTTTTTGTTTGTCTTTTGGTCAGTCCATCGATATCAATTGGTTTTCCATCGATGCCGTGATAGAAATATGCAGGCGAAATAATTTCTTTTCTTAAACTATCACGAACAGAAACTTCTCTATATTTATCAAATATCTCAGCATCTCTTTCCATCAGCTTTAGCACTTCGGGATTTGGGGGATGTGTGCCTGCGTATTTTATTTTCTGTGCAAAAGTGACAGAAGAGAAAAGTATTATAAAGCAATACAGAATTAGTGATTTCATTCCAGCCTCTTTCTTTTTGGTTGTTGTTGTGTGCCACAATGAATACCGCCTCCCTCCCAGTTAAGAGGCATTGCATCGATAAAAATTTGTTTTCTGCCGGGAAAAACTTCTGCGAATATTTTTTTTATTCTTTCTTCTTTATCGGAAGAAGAACCCTGTTCAATATATGTAGGAATCAATACGGCTTCATTTGTTATAAAATAATTAAGATAGCTTGATGCGGCGACTCTATATGCAGTGTCTCCAACCGCCCAGCCATCGCTTTTCTTAAAAGCAGAAATTGGAATATTATAAGAACCATCCCACTGATCCGCTTCTAAAATTATTACTGGTTGTGCTATAATATCAGGCAAGGGAACTTTAACAATTTTAAATTGCTCGCCGTTTTCATTTTTTGCATTCTTTAAGATTTTATAGTTGATATTCATTCTGTCATAATTAATTCTGTTCAATGGATTCTTATCTTTTTCCGATTCCTCAACCCATGCCAATAGAATTGTGTTTTCGTCGGCGAATCTTACATATTCATCTGTGTGCCCGCCTGTACCAATGCCAACATATTTACCTGAGATCGTTTGCCAGATATGCGGGTCCTCAGCAAGACCGTGCTGAAGCCAGATAATATTAGTTACACCAAAGACTCTTTTAAATTCCTTTTCGATGCTGTCTTTTGATGTGCCTTCATTCCTAGAAAGAGTTAATGGTTCATTGAGAATTAAAGTTCCTTTCCCATTTACTTCAATCGAACCACCCTCAATAAATATCCATGATTTTATAACCGGAATGTTGTCCTCAGTGGCCATCATACTATCAACTTTTTCTCTTTTACTGCTAAGCACTGAACTAATCACACTATCAACTTTTTGCTCATTCTTCTCATATATCTCCATTAACCAAGATCTAATTCCATAAGTGTTCCATCCAAAATCGACAGCCCTGATTTCACCATTTTCATTTATAGTAAATGCGGCACCGTGATCTCTTATCCAGAATTCATTATCAGAGATTACATAGAATTTAATTTTTTCTGTATCAATTTCTCTTTGGGTTAAATAGTTTTTACAAACCTGTAAAATGCTGTCTGATTCGGTTATTACTTTAATCTGAATGTAAGGCAGCAATGATTCTATCATATCAGCACTAACCTGATAATAAGGCTCATAACCTTGCCAGCCAAGCCAAACGGCTTCCTGTTCTTCAAATTGTCCAGGCATATAAAAATCAGAAGGTGATCTTTCCTGGTTACAAGAAAGCATCAATATTGCTGATAAAATAAAAATGTATGTTTTCATTTTGTCTCTGATAAGTTCATTAAAGAAGGTAGTGTTTCGAGTTTCAGTCTTTCAGAAATTTTTTCTATATCTTCAAATACACGAAGGAAATTCTCAGAACAGATTTTTCTGATCTCATCTTCAGTCCATCCGCGATTGATTAATTCAATTAATAAATTTGGATATGTTGAAACATCCTCCATACCTTTAATTGTGTAATTTATCCCATCATAATCTCCGGCTATTCCAATATGATCAACACCAATAAGATTTTTTACATAATCAAAATGATCCGCAAAATCCTTAACTGTAACCTCAGGCATAATATCTTCACGTTCCCATTTTTCCATTATTGAAGCCACTTTTGATTTATCATCAGGAAATTCTTTTATGATTTTATAGTAGAGCGTATCGCCCCTGTCCATCCATTCATAGTGTTCTTTCCTAGTAAAGTACGGAACGGCTGTAAGCATTATTAAGCCGTTATTTTCTTTTAATCTTAGCAGAACATCATCGGGAACATTTCTGTTTACATTACACAAAGTTCTTGCATTGGAGTGGCTGAATATCACAGGAGCTTTTGTGATATCAAGAATATCATTCATTGCTTCTGCTGAGATGTGGGACATATCGATAATAATTCCAAGTCGGTTCATTTCTTTTACCATTTCTTCGCCAAGTTTTGAGATGCCATTATGTTTAAGTGTGTCATTACTTCCGTCTGCAAACTGATTTGTATAATAAGCAAAGGTAACGCTGCGCAAACCAAGTTTATAAAATGACCTTACAAGGAACATATTGTCGCCCAATTTTATAGCTCCCTCAAGCGAGGGAAGAATGGCGATTTTTCCTTCGTCCATTACGCGTTTCATTTCTGAAGATGAACCGACAACAGCTAAATCGTCTTTATATTTTTCTTCAAGTCTGTATAATAAATCCCAGGCTTTTAAATAATCATCTAATGCTCTGGTTCCACCGAAGACGTTGAGTAATTGCCCACTGACTCTGCCTTTTCTCCAGCGAATGATATCGGTGTGTCCTTTAGCGATTGTATCAAGAGGATAATCAGCGATATCTATTGGACAATCTTTACAATCAAAATAGTGTATGAACAAATCATTATGTCCATCAATGATGCGAGAAGTCATCAAAATTTTTTGTATGGATTCATAGGAGTTATTTTTAAATGCTTGCAATTCTGAGTTCTGAGAAAAGATCGATACTTGCGCCAAGAGGAGGGAAAAACTTAAAATTGTTAAAGTCTTTTTTAAACTTCTCTTCATACCATTTCCTTTGGATCTTTTAATAAATAAATATTTTATCGATCAATTCTTAGTAGAGATTATATTATAAACTGTAATAACTTATTGTGCCAAATCAATCGGATTAGATGATTTGTTTGAAATGTTCTATATAAATAGAATAAGAGAATATTACTTTTTTCTATTGCGCTGGTGTTTTATTTTTTTGTATGATTTTCTTCCAACTCCTCAGTAAGGTTAGTAACAAACAATTCAACTTGCTGTTCGTTGCCAAGCAGATCCTGCAGCGTAATTTTACTTAACAAACCATCAAGCATAGTTTGTACAGTTTTCCATAAAGAGCGAATTGAACAATCGATTGAGTTTGTGCAAATATTTTCTACTCCTGCATGTAAATCACAGAAAGAAGATTCATAAAGTTTTCCGCCAAGAGCAGTTAGAACATCACCAACAAGAATTTCACTCGCAGATCGAGCAAGTTTGTAACCTCCGGATTGTCCGCGCGAACTTTCAATAAATCCGGCAATACGCAAAGCACGCAAGATCTTTCCAACATTCGCTTCGGAAAGTTTTTCCTGTTCACTCAGCTCGGGAATAGTCATTCCTTTATCGGAATCACTTTTCCCGACTCTAAGTAACAATCTTAAACCGTATTCTTCTTGTGTACTAAATTTCATTTATTTTTCTTTGCGTCATTACGATCCCGATTAGTCGGGAGAAGCAAACTATTTTATTGCTAGACCGTCACTCTTCGACAGGTTCAGAGTGACAACGGATTCTTGTCATACTGAGCTTGTCGAAGTATAACACTAAAATGCTAAGCTTTAAACAACGGAATTTTTGATCCACATTGTTTTGCATATTGTACTTGCTCAAACTGTTCCGGAGTTATTGATGGACCTTTACCAGAACATTTTTCATTAAAAACATTTTTGAGATTCGCAGCAATCTGTTCGGCAGAATAACCTTCAATATTTAATCTTGGTACAAAATGAACTAACTCACCATTTTTAAACAAAGCAATACTTGGTGAAGAAGGTGGAAATCCTTTTACGTGCTGTCTTATGCGTTCAACTGCATCACGTTCCTGTCCGGCAAATCCGGTATAAAGTTTATCAGGTATAATATTATTTTGCAAAGAAAGTGAAACTCCTGGTCGTGCACTTCCAGCAGCACATCCGCAAACAGAATTTATAAATACTAAAACAGTTTTATCATCGTTATTTTTAATCGCTGCATCAACAGCTTCAGCAGATAATAATTCTTCAAAGCCAACCGCAACTAATTCATCGCGCATTGGCTGAACCGCATCTTGATCATACATTGGGGAACGTGAACTTATGTTAAACATTTTTTACTCCTTTTTATTTTATAAAACTTATTTGTCATTCCCGCGAAATCGGGAATCTATTTTGCTAATACTGAATTCCGTGTTTCACTTCGTTTACACGGAATGACTGTCATAATATCACAAAAACCCTAATTCCAATTTTGCAACTTCAGACATCATATCTTTATCCCATGGTGGACTCCAAACCAATTCAATCTTCGCATCCTTCACTTCCGGAATTGCTTTTACTTTTCCTTCAACTTCCGGTGGAAGCGAACCTGCAACAGGACACATTGGTGATGTGAGAGTCATTTTTATTTTTACATTATAATCATCATCGATTGCAATTTCATAAATCAAACCCAATTCAAAAATGTCCACAGGAATTTCAGGATCGTAACATCCTTTAAGGGTTTGAATTATTTTTTCTTCTAGTTCTTGTTTAGTTATTTGTGACATATTCATTTTCCAATCGTCATTGCGAGCGAGTCTTCGAGTGAAGCAATCTTTGGTGTGATTGAGATTGCTTCTCCCGATAAATCGGGATCGCAATGACTTTGCAAATATTTATTCCGTTACCACTTTTTCATTTTTATTGTGTAATGCATTTATCATTGTATGCCAGGCAAGCGATGCACATTTAACTCGTGCAGGAAATTCTCTCACTCCGCCAAACACTGCAAGCTTACCAAGTTCATCAATATCAGGATTATCACCAAGTTTATCAGTTACTAACTCATGAAACTTATTAAAAATCTTTTCTGCTTCAGCAACAGTTTTTCCTTTTAACAGTGATGTCATCAAAGAAGCAGATGCTTTTGAAATTGCACATCCGGAACCTTGAAAAGAAATATCTTCAATTATTTCTTTATCATTTACATTAAGAAAAACATTAATGTTATCACCGCAAAGTGGATTGTATCCTTCAGCATGATTTGTTGGATGATCAATCAATCTAAAATTTCTTGGTGATTTATTGTGATCTAAAATTACCTGCTGATAAAGTTCTCTTAATTCCTGATCCATTATCCGAATACCTCTAAAATTTTCTTTAGACCGTTAACTAAAACATCAACTTCTTCGATTGTGTTGTACATTCCGAATGATGCTCTTGAAGTTGCGGGAACATTAAATCTTCGCATCAACGGCTGAGTGCAATGATGACCTGTGCGAATTGCAACTCCCTCAAAATCCAGAAATGTTCCAACATCATGTGGATGAACATTTTCAAAATGAAAAGATAGCACTCCAATTTTTTCTTTCGCGGTTCCGATGATCCTTAATCCTTCCAAATCATAAACCGCTTTTGTCGCATATTCTAGTAAAAGATTTTCATGGTACGCAATATTTTCAAGTCCGATTCTTTCGATGTACTCAATGGCTGCACCTAAACCGATTACACCAGCAATATCCGGGGTCCCGGCTTCAAACTTATGTGGAAGTTCGTTATACGTGGTTTCTTCAAACGTAACTTTAGATATCATATCACCGCCGCCTTGATAGGGAGGCATAGCTTCTAAATGATTTACTTTACCGTAAAGAATTCCAATTCCGGTTGGTCCATAAAGTTTATGTCCCGAAAAAGCAAGGAAGTCACAATCAAGTTGCTGTACATCAATCTTTAAATGATTAACTGCCTGCGCAGCATCAAGCATTACTGGAATATTATAACTATGTGCTAAGTCAATTATCTTTTTAACTGGATTAACTGTTCCAAGTGAATTAGAAGCATAAACAACTGAAACAAATTTTGTTTTTTCATTAATCAATTTCTCAAATTCTTCAAAGTTGATTTCACCTTCATCGTTTACGGGAATAACGCGGAGCTTAGCATTTTTTTCTGCACAAAGCATTTGCCAGGGAACAATGTTGGAATGATGTTCCATTGTGGAGATGATTATTTCATCACCTTCTTTAATATTATTTCTTCCGTAAGATGAAGCAACAAGATTTATTGATTCTGTTGTGCCGCGAGTAAAAATTATTTCATTTTTACCAAGTGCATTTATAAAATTTTTTATTATGATTCGCGAACTCTCAAATGCCTCAGTTGCTTCCTGGCTTAGTGCATGCACACCACGATGAATGTTTGCATTCATCTTTTCGTAATAGTTATTTGTTTTATCGATTACGTATTGTGGCTTCTGTGTAGTTGCTGCGTTATCAAGATAAACAAGCGGCTTACCATGAACTTGTAATTTTAATATCGGAAAATCATTCCTGATTTTCTGAACATCATAAAGCTTTGAATAATTTTCTATTGATGCTGCATTATTGCTATGCATTTTAAAACTTTCTATGCGTTAAATCTTTTACTAATAATTTCTTCAAGATAATTTCTTAAAGCAGGAATTTTTATTGATTTAATAACATCACTTGCAAATGCATGGATTAAAATTGCAGTTGCAGCTTCTTCACCAATTCCACGTGACTTTAAATAAAATTTTGCTTCATCATTTAACTTTCCGATTGTTGCACCGTGAGAACATTTAACATCATCAGCAAAAATTTCTAATTGTGGTTTTGTATTCATCACTGCATCATCAGATAGAAGTATTGTGTTGTTCTGCTGGAATGCATTTGTTTTCTGTGCGTCACGTCGAACCATTACTTTGCCGTTGAATACGCCTTTAGATTTATCCTGCAAAATTCCTTTGTAATGTTCGTGACTGTTGCAATGTGGTTTTGCGTGATCAATCATTGTATGAGCATCAAAAAGCTGGTCATCACCAATCATAAATAATCCGTTAAGCATACACTCACTGCCTTCATCATTAAATCTTGCATTAAAATCATTGCGGGAAATTTCTGCTCCGTGTGATATTAAGTGCGATGAAAAATTACTGCTTCGTTCCTGGTCAACTTCCATTCGTGCTATGTGAAAAGCTTTATTACTTTCTTCCTGCAATTTTATGTGATCAACATTTGCATTTTCATCTGCAACAATTTCTGTAACTGAATTTGTAAAGTAAATACTGTCCTCATCCGAAACGTAGTGTTCGATAATAGTAACCTGAGAATTTTTACCGGCAACAAAAAGGTTTCTTGGTTGTGTTAATATTTTTTCACTTCCAGACTTTGTAATGAATATTATATGTATCGGATCTTCAACAACTTTTCCATCAGGCACATAAATAAAAGCACCATCTTTAGTAAATGCAGTACTTAAAGTTGTGAAAAAATAATTTTCATCTTCAGCATACTTGCCAAGGTGCTTTTTTACAATTGGATTATTATTCTTTAATTCCTCCGCAAGACTTCCAATTACAACACCTTTTGGAATATCAATCAATTTTGATAATCCAGGTGTGAACACTCCATTCACAAAAACTAAAAGACTATGCTCCATCTTATCAAATAAAAACTTATTTATTGCTGCTGATGTAACATTTTCTTTGCTTGAAGCAGGGGAGAAGCTGTGTTTTTGTAAAGCTGAGATATTTGTGTATTTCCATTCCTCATCTTTTTGAGTAGGGACGGAAAGCCCAGCCAATTTGCTGATTGCATCTTTTCTGATCTTGTGAAAATCAGAAGATTTCTCTCCGTTTAATGATTTCTCAAATTCATCAAACTGGTTGATGAAGTATTTTTTTATGTCTGTTTTATTTTCCATTTGTTCTATTTTCTATTCGTCATTCCCACGAAAGTGGGAATCTACTTTTATTTTAATATTTTGGATTCCCGCCTGCACGGGAATGACACTCATTTTTAAACTACTGCCTCAGATCTATCGCTTTTTATCCAATCATAACCTTTTTCTTCAAGTTCGAGAGCTAACTCTTTACCACCTGATTTAACAATCTTACCTTTGTAAAGTACGTGAACAAAATCAGGAATAATGTAATCCAATAATCTTTGATAGTGAGTAACAACGACTGTTGCATTATCTTTTCTTTTTAATTTATTAACCCCGTTTGCAACAATGCGCAAAGCGTCAATATCTAATCCCGAATCAGTTTCATCAAGTATTGCCAACGTTGGATTTAAAACAGCCATCTGAAAAATTTCATTTCTTTTTTTCTCGCCCCCGGAAAATCCTTCATTTACACTTCTGCTTAAAAATTTCTGATCAAGTTCTACGAGTTTACTTTTCTCTTTTAGCAGAGACAGAAAATCCATTGAATCCAATTCTTCTTCGCCGCGGTATTTTCTTATTTCGTTAACAGCAGTCTTTAAAAGATTTGTGTTGCTTACACCTGGAATTTCAACGGGATATTGGAACGCTAAAAAAACACCTTCGCGTGCACGATCTTCAGGTGAAAGTTCTAAAAGATTTTTTCCATTGAATAAAACTTCGCCAGCAGTAACTTCATATTCTTCTTTTCCAGCAAGCACAGATGCGAGTGTTGATTTACCTGAACCATTCGGTCCCATAATTGCGTGCACTTCACCAGCATTTACTTTTAAGTTTATACCCTTTAAAATTTCTGTTCCTTCAACATTTGCGTGAAGATTTTTTATTTCTAATAACATTTTATTTCCTTATTTATTTTCAAACTTGCCTTGTCATTCCCACGAAAGTGGGAATCTGTTTAATAATTTTTTGGATTCCCGCCTTCGCGGGAATGACAACTATTGTCACACTGAGCTCGCCGAAGTGTGACGGTCATCCTTCGACAGGCTCAGGATGACATTGGTTTTTAGCCCACACTACCTTCTAAACTTATGCTTAATAATTTTTGTGCTTCAACAGCAAACTCCATCGGAAGTTCTTTAAATACTTCTTTACAATATCCATTTACAATTAAGCTAACTGCATCTTCAGTTGAGATTCCTCTCTGGTTAAGATAGAAAATCTGATCCTCACCAATTTTGGATGTTGTTGCTTCGTGTTCAACCTGAGCAGTAGGATTATTAATTTCTAAATACGGAAAAGTGTGTGCGCCGCATTTATCTCCAAGCAACAAAGAGTCGCATTG
>JBGSPH010000049.1:0-5448 GCA_041738675.1 Ignavibacteriaceae bacterium | reverse complement strand
TAACATCTGATGGATGTCCTTCTCCGCTTATTGGAATTGATTTACTGAATGAATAAACATTTCCATCTATAAAAGTAAATACAAATCTTAAAGTATCATTAAAATATTCCTGAACTTCATAATCACAGAAGGGACAAAGATCAACATTAAAGAAAGAAACGTTTATGGAATCGTGTGGTGGAATTATTATTCCTAATGTATCACCCATAAATCCAGGCATTGTTTGAAAAAGATAAAATGGATATTCAAAACCAGGCTTACTAAAATTACCCCAGTAACCATAAAAAGAACCAACAGAAATAATAGAATCAATTCTTACTGAATGATCTGATGTGTTAACAATATTAACTGAACCGGAATCGGTCAGTGTTGGTATATAAATACTGTCATTAGAAAATAAAACTTGAGCTGGAGATGGATTGTAAATTAATTTGTAATAACCGGTTGCTGGTTTATAATAATAGGACGGAACTATTCCCTTATCTTTAACAATGATTCTATAGTATAAATTGTAACCCTGTAGATATAATCCAGTATTTACCTGATAATTTAATGAGTAATCTAATTCTGATGTGCTATTGATAGGATATTGCAAATTAAATCCACTGTCAACTCCATTTGAATAATATAAATCCAAGATTACACTATCTAAATATGTACGACCCCATTGTACCTGGGTATAACTTTTAACAGAAAACGGATGAGTAATTAGAAATTCTTGTTGTAAATTTTCTCCAAAGTTCAATTGAGTTATTGGGTTAAATTGAATATTAGCTGAATTTGAATGTTTCTTATGTATTATTTCTCCTAAATCATTAAAATATCTGTACTCAATAAGGTCAAATGATATCAACTCAACCAACCACCAGTCTGACTCTTCAATTTGTTTTACAACACCCATGCCAGGTGCAAAATAGTACCATCCCTTTTTGTATCTGTCCGGATAAGTTGTCTCTCTAAAAAATCCCTTTAAATTTACTGTATCCCCCAATACTATTACTGAACTTGACACAATCATAACCGGGCGGAACGTATTATTTGGTTGAATTTGTGAAAAAACACTCCCATCAGGTAAAAGAAAGTCCATATATAAATATTCTGTACCATTCTTGTTTAGATAAATTCTACAAGAATCCTGATCATATCTTATGGGAGTCGCATTTGGAAAATTAAAAAAAGAAAATGAATAGTAATATTTGTTTCCATTAATGGTGGTAGAATCGGAAATTTGAAATGTAAAAAATGAAAACGAGTACAACCATGATGACATATCCATACGATATTTATTATCTTGTGTAAAATGAGCTTTATTCCAAACTTCAAGTGGTAACCAGTCCTGGGCAATAGAAATAAAACTAAAAGTAACAAAGATCAAAGCAGATAGAATTATCGTTCTCATAAAAACCCCTTATAAAAATGTGGCTGTAATGTAAAAAATCAGGCTGGCAAAGTCAATTAAAAGTTATTAGCTAAACCACAAACACTTTTGCAATATCAACAAGCAAAGAAGGATTGTTCATTAACGCAGTTGTAAACACTTTGCCAAGCGTTCTTTTTTCGATAGGAATTTTTAGAATTGAATGTGCAATGCTGTTAAACTTATCATCAGAAAAATTGTATATCCCTTCTTTAATCCGGTTAAAAGTTTCGTGGCGTTTACCAAGTCTATCGTGCCAGGCTTTATCGTAAGTTAGTATGTGATCAAGCATATTTTGTTTGATTGCCTCGCCGGCAATTGTTCCTGCAATTTTTCCGCCAATCATTCCGCTTGCAATTCCCCCGCCGCTTAATGGATTAACTTGTCTAGCAGCATCACCAACAAGCATAATACCAGGGCCAGAAATTTTATCAAGTGTAATTGAACAAGGAACTCCGCCTGCAATTTTTGTAAGCACAGGTGCGTTGGGATAATGCTTGTTCATAAAATCATCAAGAAAAGATTGTGCAGATTTTTTCTTTCCTATTAATCCGCTAACACCAAGTCCTATGTTTGCCTTGTTGTGTCCTTTAGGAAAAACCCAGAAGTATCCGTTTGGTGCAACATCTTTTCCAAAGTAAAAGTAAAGCGTATTTTGATCAACTGGAATGTTTGCCGCAGTAATTTGTACAGCACTTTCCATATCGCGGAAATCGATATGTGTTTCAAGTCCTGCCCAACGCCCAACTCGTGATTCAACTCCATCGGCAGCAATTACAAGTTTTGCTTTAACCTCTTTCTGCTCGCCGTTAATTTCGTACTTTACTCCGCTTGCTTTCCCATCATCAAACAACAAACCATTAACATAAGCGCGAGTTAAAATTTCTGCTCCTGCTTCTGCTGCAGTTCTTGCAAGTTCGTAGTCAAAAATTCTGCGCTCAAGAACATAACCCGCATCACCAAAATCTATTATCGCTTCACTGCCATCGGGAGCGTTAAAAGAAAACTTACTAATCTTTGCAGCAATCCATTTATCATCACTCGGAATAAATTCCTCAACTCCAGCTTTGCTAATTGCTTCACCGCATCTAACAGGATAACCAACATCACGATCTTTTTCCAGCATCAAAACAGAAACGCCTTGCTCAGCAGCAAACCGTGCGGCCATGCTTCCCGCAGGCCCAGCACCGACTACTATTATGTCATAATTGGTTTTCATTATTTTTTTTAATCTGTGTTAATCCGCTAAATCCGTGTCATCAGCGTTCTATTGTGATTTTAATAGAACACGGATAACGCAGATCTCGCGGGTTTTCGCTGATCAGAACAATACTCCATTTTTATTAAACTTAATAACTTCAATCGGGCAAGACCAAACGCACTTTGCACAATTTGTACATCGTGGGTCAACAATAAATATCTCAGCTTCTTTTAATTCGATTGCATCTTCGGGACAAACGCCAACACAGCATCCACAGAAATCACACTTATCGGGTAAGATTTCTATCATCAGTTTTCCGTTTTTTGCTTGTCTAAAGTTCATATAGTTTTGTATTTATTTCTCCGTGGCTCTCAGCGAATTCTTTGTGGAACTCAGTGTAATGTATTTAAATGCTTACACAGAGAAACACGGAGCATTCACAGAGTACCACTAAGATTTTATTAATTCTATTTTTTATTATTGTTAAGATAAATAACTCTTAAAAGATGAAGTTCATTATAAGAAATTTCACCATTAAATTTTTCAAAAACATTTTTCATTGTAAGAGTTCCGTTTTCATCAAACTCGCTAAAAACTTTTTTCTGTTTGGATTTATCAATCGTTACTTTTTTCAATAATTCATCAACTCTAACTTTATTTCCTTCGTTTGTAAATCGTGCAAGATGATTTACTATTGTTTGTTCCTGAACATTGTATTCTGCAGCCAACTCAGTAATAGTGATTCCATCAATATAAGCTTTAGCAACAACCCTATGTCTCGGCTCATCGTGTAAAGATTTTCTAATTCTTTTTGTTAGTTTAACTTTTTTATGTTCTACATTATTTTCTTTAACATATTTTGTAATGATATTTAAAAATGTTGCGCCATAACTTTCAAGTTTTTTAACACCAACACCACCAATTCTTAACAATTCAATTTCAGTTTGAGGAAAATCTGTCGCCATTTGTATAAGCGAACTATCTGCAAAAATAACAAAGGGCGGAATGCCTTTTTGATTAGCGATTTGTTTTCTTTTTATTCTAAGCAGTTCAAATAATTTTTCATCATACTCGATTCCAACAGATTTAAGTTTTCTTTTTTTAGTTTCCGGTTCTTTAATCAAACCAAAAACTCTTTTGTTGTTGAACAAGACATCCGAAGCGGACTGCGATAATTTTAAGCTGCCAAAATCATTATCACGAATAACTATTTCTTTTCTTATTAATTGATGCGAAAGAATCTGCCATTGTTTTTTGCTTAGCTCTTTGCCAACGCCAAACACAGCTAACTTATGATGATTGTTACTTATAATTCTATCGGTATCGTTACCAAGCAAGACATCAATAATATAATTTAAACCAAAAACTTCTCCCGTGCGTTTTAATGTTGATAAAAGTTTTTGTGCATAAATTGTAACATCGGTTTTATCACTATCATCTTCTTCAGCCAAACAATTATCGCACATTCCACAATCATCAATCTCATAAACTTCTCCAAAATAATTTATAAGCGGCTGGCGTCTGCAAATTTCTGTCTCGGCATACTTTATCATTGCTTCAAGATGAATTTTTGCAGATAGTCTTTCGCGTTCATCTTCCTTCTGATCAATAAAATAATTTATCTTGGAAATATCTGCATAACTAAAAAGCAACAGACAATCAGAACGCACACCATCGCGCCCGGATCTTCCGATTTCCTGGTAATATGATTCAAGATTTTTTGGCAGATCATAATGCAGTACAAACCGCACATTGGATTTATTTATTCCCATTCCAAATGCAATTGTTGCAATAATTATTTGAACTTCATCTTTAATAAATAAATCCTGGTTTGTATTTCTTTCTTCATCAGACAAACCGGCGTGATATGGTTTTGTTGAATATTCAAGTTCGGATAAATTATCGTGAAGACTATCAACTTGTTTACGCGAAAAACAATAAATTATTCCTGATTGATTTTTATGTTCGTTAAGAAAATCAACAGCCTGTTGAAAAGGTTCACGTTTGGGAATTACTTGCAGAAATAAATTTGGTCGATCAAAACTTGCAATAAATTTTTTAGGAAGATCCATTTTTAAGTTTTTCATAATATCATCCTGCACGCGCGGAGTTGCAGTTGCAGTTAAGCCAATGCAAACTGCAGATGAAAAACTTTTGTTGAAGTTACCAAGCTGTCTGTAATCTTTCCTAAAATCATGTCCCCATTCCGAAATACAATGCGCTTCATCAACGGTAATGCAATCAACACTCACACTTTTTAGTAAGGTGCTAATGTCTTCTTTCTGTAAAGATTCGGGTGCAAGATAAAGCAGTTTTGCTTTACCTGATTTTACATTCGCAAAATTTAGATTATAATCTTTTTGTGATAACGAACTGTTTAGCAAAGCAGTTTCAACACCAAGTTGTCTTAGCTGCTCAACCTGATCTTTCATCAATGAAATCAATGGTGAGATTACAATTGTTAATCCATTAAACATTAATGCAGGGATTTGATAGCACAAAGATTTTCCGCCGCCTGTTGGCATTACAATAAGACAATCTTTTTTGTTTACAATACTTTCAATTATTTCCTGCTGAAGAGGTCGAAACGCATCGTAACCAAATATTACTTTTAAAATTTGTTTTGCTTTTTGCATTTGGGATTTTTAACGTAAGAAATTAACAATTTCTACTTTGTACAAAACTACGTATTTGTCATTTCGGGCATAATAGTCATTTTGTGTTGCTAAAATTAAATTGGTTTTAAATAAAAATACCAGTTAAAATAACTTTTTCTTTTTTGAGGAGATAGTCCTCTATGTACTCTATACTTTTGTTTTAACCTTCCAAA
>JBGSPH010000052.1:0-8606 GCA_041738675.1 Ignavibacteriaceae bacterium | reverse complement strand
TTAAATTTTGGTGGTTTTAGCCTGGGTGTTACACCTCTTCCCATTCCGAACAGAGAAGTTAAGCCCCAGCACGCCGATGGTACTGCATGCGCAGGTGTGTGGGAGAGTAGGTCGCTGCCAAGATTTATTTTAATCCCGATCTTTGATCGGGATTTTTTTTATCCTATCCACAGATTACTTCTCAGCTTTGGGAATCTATCATTTTTCTCAGTTTTATTTAAAAGAATTCCATAATTTAGATGTGCATTTTTCCTGAATTATAAACTTTTTAAATTATTAATATTTGGCATATTATTTTACCGTATAATTAGTTCATTATAAATCCGATTAACTATCTTTCCTTTATTATATGGCTACTGAAGAGATATTTAAAACTGAAATTTTATGCTATCATTGCGGTGATATTTGCAAAGATACATCCATTGCTATTGATGAAAAATATTTTTGCTGCTCAGGCTGTAAAACTGTTTACGAAATTTTGAATCAAGGGGAACTTTGTACTTACTACAATTTTGAGCAAAGTCCCGGAATTTCACCCAAGAATTTTGAATCTAAAAAGTTTGATTATCTTGATGATATTTCTACAATAAATATATTGTTAGAATTTAAGGATGATAAAATTTCTAAAATTACTTTTTTTATTCCACAAATGCATTGTAGCTCTTGCATCTGGCTGCTTGAAAATCTTTTTAAGTTAAATTCTGCAATAACAAACTCTACTGTAAATTTTGTAAGAAAAGAACTAAGTGTAAAATTTCTTCATGAGAAGATATCTTTAAAAGATGTAGTTATTCTTATTTCCTCAATTGGATATGAACCGCAATTAAATCTTGATACCGCAGAAAAGAAAATTCCAGTAAAATCAAATAGAAGCCTCTATTATAAAATTGGAGTGGCTGGATTTTGTTTTGGCAATATAATGCTATTCAGTTTTCCAGAATATTTTTCAATCACTAGTTCGGACAATCTGCTAAAAAGTTTTTTTGGATATCTGAATTTAGTTCTTTCACTCCCGGTTTTCTTTTACTCGGCTTCAGATTATTTCATATCTGCTTATAAAGGTTTAAGAAAGAAAATAATTAATATTGATGTTCCTCTTTCTTTGGGAATTTTAGTTCTATTTATCAGAAGTGTGTATGAATTGTTGTTTCTAAATCAGGCTGGATATTTTGATTCATTAGCAGGATTAGTGTTCTTTTTACTTATTGGAAAAATTCTACAAGAGAAAACTTATGATGCAATGAATTTTGAACGTGATTATAAAGCTTATTTCCCGCTATCTGCAACGATCAAACAAAATGAGATTGAAAAATCAATCCCGGTTTCAAATCTGATGATTGGTAATCGAATTATTATAAGGCAAAATGAAATCATCCCCGCAGATTCAATACTAATGAATGGTTATGGATTGATTGATTACAGTTTTGTTTCCGGTGAATCACATCCTGTGCACAAAGTTAGTGGAGAAATGATTTATGCAGGGGGCCGACAAAAATCTGGTTTGATTGAACTTGAAGTGATAAAAGAAGTATCACAAAGTTATTTGACACAGCTCTGGAATAATGATACATTTAACAAAAAATCTGAAAGTCAATTTACAAATTTCTCAAACACAGTTAGTAAATATTTTACAATAGTTGTTTTGTTGATTGCTGTTGTTGGTGCGGCTTTTTGGTATCCGGTTAGTTCTTCTATCGCAATTAATGTTTTTACTTCTGTGCTAATAGTTGCGTGTCCTTGTGCTTTAGCTTTATCTACACCGTTTACTTTAGGCAATGCCATGCGAATTTTTGGACGTAACCGATTTTATTTGAAGAATTCTGCCGCTGTGGAGATGCTGGCAAAGATAAATTCAGTTGTGTTTGATAAAACAGGAACGATAACAGAGTCGGGGAAATCTGATATTATTTATTCTGGAAAAATACTTAATCAAACCGAGCAAGAATGTATAAAATCTCTTGTAAGAAGTTCCACTCATCCTTTAAGTAAAAAAATATTTGATTCAATCAAAGCAACTGCTTTTTATCCAGTCACAAAGTTTAGCGAGCTGACAGGAAAAGGTGTTGAGGGAGTAGTATACGGGTATAATATTAAAATAGGTGCTCCGGAGTTTGTTGGTCATAAGATTATTGAGCAAGAAAAAGACAATATAAAAACCAGAGTTTATATTTCCATCAATTCCGAAGTTATAGGAAATTTTACCATTTCAAATTCATATCGGGATGGAATTGATAAAGTTATTAAAGATTTATCGGATAAATATAGTCTGTCTTTACTTTCAGGAGATAATGCTGGTGAAAAAGAAAACTTACTTAAAATATTTAATGATGATTCACAACTTCACTTTAAGCAATCACCGGAAGAGAAATTAAATTTCATAAAGCATTTACAATCTCAAAAACAAAAAGTCCTAATGATTGGTGATGGCTTAAACGATGCTGGAGCACTTAGTCAAAGCGATGTTGGAATCTCTGTAACTGATGACATTAGCAACTTTACTCCCGCGTGCGATGCAATTCTTGACTCGACGCAATTAAAGAACATAGCAACTTATTTAAAGTTTTCAAAATTAAGTTTAAAGATCATTCATTTAAACTTTTTAATATCATTTTTTTATAATTTAGTCGGGCTAAGTTTTGCAATTAAGGGAATGTTAACGCCACTCTTTGCCGCGGTGCTTATGCCGCTTAGTTCCATTAGTGTGGTTCTTGTTGCAACACTAGCAACAAATTTTATAGCTAAAAAAAGAGGATTGTTATCTCGGTAATAGTGGTCTTGATCGGATTTAGTTTATTAGTTGCGGTAGGATTTTTAATCGCGTTTTTGTGGAGCGTTAAAAGTGGGCAATACTCAGACACTTACACACCATCTGTTCGTATGCTTTTCGAGGATGAGAAATCAAAAAAAGAAAAAGAATCTGTAAAAGAAATTGGATTAAAGGAAGAAAAAAAACTTGATAATTAAATTACAACTTCAATTAAAGGAGCCCTTATGCAGTTAGAGAAGTTCAGCTACGATAATAAAATCGTAAGAGACTTTACTATAGCATCATTGGTATTTGGTGTAGTGGGAATGCTAGTGGGTGTGCTTATCGCAAGCCAGCTTTTTGCCCCTGAGCTGAATTTCAGTATTCCGTTTTTAACATACGGAAGAATTAGACCTCTGCATACCAATGCTGTTATTTTTGCTTTTGTTGGAAATGCTATATTTGCCGGCATATATTATTCACTTCCAAGACTTCTTAAAGCCCCTATGTTCAGTACTTTACTAAGCCGGATCCATTTCTGGGGATGGCAACTAATTATTGTTGCTGCTGCTATTAGTCTTCCACTAGGGCTTACAACCAGCAAAGAATATGCTGAACTTGAATGGCCAATTGATATTGCTATCACACTTATTTGGTTAGTGTTTGGTATCAATATGATTGGAACGATCATTAAGCGACGTGAAAAACACATGTATGTTGCAATTTGGTTTTATCTTGCAACATGGGTTACAGTGGCTGTGCTTCATATAGTTAATTCATTTGAAATTCCTGTAAGTTTATTCAAAAGTTATTCGTTGTACGCCGGTGTGCAGGATGCTTTAGTTCAATGGTGGTATGGGCATAATGCCGTAGCATTTTTCCTAACAACACCTTATTTAGGTTTGATGTACTACTTCTTACCTAAAGCTGCAAACAGACCTGTATACTCTTACAAACTTTCTATCATACACTTTTGGTCCTTGATATTTTTATATATCTGGGCTGGTCCTCATCATTTATTGTATTCTGCTTTACCGGATTGGGCTCAATCTTTAGGAACAGTTTTTTCGATTATGTTGATTGCTCCAAGTTGGGGCGGTATGATAAATGGACTTTTAACCTTACGGGGTGCTTGGGATAGAGTTAGAGAAAATCCGATTTTAAAGTTTATGGTTGTTGCAGTGACAGCTTACGGCATGTCCACATTTGAAGGTCCGATGTTATCCTTAAAAAATGTAAATGCAATTGCGCACTTTACAGATTGGATTGTTGCACACGTTCATATCGGTGCACTTGGGTGGAATGGATTTTTAACTGCGGGAATGTTTTATTGGTTAATTCCCAAAATATTTAAAACAGAACTCTATTCTAAGAAGATGGCTAACGTACATTTCTGGGTTGGAACACTTGGAATAGTATTTTACGCATCTGCTATGTACTGGTCTGGTGTTGCTCAATCATTAATGTGGAAACAATTTAATGATATGGGCATGCTTCAATATCCAAACTTTTTAGAAACTGTTCTTCAAATTGTACCTATGTATATTATTAGAGCATTTGGCGGCACATTGTATTTAGTTGGGATGCTTCTAATGATTTACAATCTTATTAAAACAATGATGGCAGGTAAACTTGTTGTAAATGAAGAAGCTGAAGCTGCTCCAATGCACAAAGAAGAGAAAGAAAAAATTTCACATCGCTGGTTGGAAGGAAAACCAATTTACTTTTTATTGGCTTCCTTAGTGGTTATTCTTATTGGCGGAATAGTAGAATTTGTACCAACGTTTTTAGTAAAATCAAATATTCCAACAATCGCTTCTGTAAAACCTTACACTCCGCTTGAGTTAGAAGGACGTGATTTATATATAAGAGAAGGTTGTAATAATTGTCATTCACAATTGGTTCGTCCTTTCAGATCTGAAACTGAAAGATATGGTGAGTATTCAAAAGCCGGTGAGTATGTTTATGATCATCCGTTCTTATGGGGATCAAAGCGAACAGGCCCAGATTTACACAGAGTTGGTGGTAAATATCCAAACCTATGGCACTATTTGCATATGGAAGATCCCCGCTCTATGTCACCAGGTTCATTAATGCCACCTTATCCATGGTTAATTGAGAATACACTTGATATATCATTGATACCAAATAAAATTAATGCAATGAGAAATCTTGGGGTTCCTTATCCAGAAGGATATGAAAATCAAGCAACAGATGATCTGATGAAACAAGCTGAGGCAATTGCCCTTGATTTGCAGAAAAATGGCGTGCCCGCGGAACCTGATAAAGAAATCATAGCATTGATTGCTTATTTGCAAAGGCTGGGTACTGATATCAAAGCAATTCCAGTTAATGAAAGTAGATAGGTATCAAAGTGTATAAAGAATTATTACAATCTATTGATGGTGTCTCGGTTTACCCGATTATTTCTTTAGCTGTTTTTGTTTTGTTCTTTGTTGTCATCCTAATTTGGATGTTAAAGGTTGATAAAAAATACATTAAGAAAATGGAAAACCTTCCTTTTGAAAATGAGGAAGAAAATAATTTTAACAATACAGGTGATCTTTATGAGAAAAAAGTTTAATCATTTCACCGTTTTGCTTGCGGCTTTTTCTTTTATCTGTTCATCACAAATTTTTGCTGCGGGTGAATCTGATTTTCCTCCTTCATACTATGATATTGTTGCGATGTTTCTTATTGCAATTATAATAATTAGTTTTATCGCAATAGTTTATTACGAAGGAAGAAAAAGTGTTGCTGAAGAAGAAGTTTTAGTAAAGCAACCTTCTGCTTTTGCTAAATTTAGAAGAGCTATTACAAAGACAACTCCGGTTGAAACCGAACATGAATTATTATTAGATCATGACTATGATGGAATACGTGAGCTGGACAGTAAAGTTCCGCCATGGTTTTTATGGTTGTTTTACATAACAATTTTCTTTTCAATAGTTTATATGCTTGATTATCACGTGTTTAATTCAAGTCCCCTTCAGGATGAAGAATATCAAGTACAAATTAAACAAGCAGAAGTTGAGCGAGCAGCCTTAATCAATTCCGGTGTATTTCTTAATGAAGAATCAGTCACGTTACTTAATGATCCTGCGGCCATTGATGCAGGTAAACAGATTTATACAACAAATTGTGTTGCCTGCCACGCTGCTGATGGTGGTGGATTAGTTGGTCCGAATCTCACAGATGATTATTGGATTCATGGCGGCGGAATTAAAAATGTGTTTAAAGTAATCAAGTATGGTGTTGTTGCAAAAGGAATGATTAGTTGGCAAAGTCAGTTAAGCCCGAAACAAATGCAGGATGTTGGAAGTTATATTATTTCAATGCACGGAACTACTCCTGCAAACCCAAAACAACCTGAAGGCACAATTTGGAAAGAATCTGATTCAACTGCAGTTGCATCAAATTGATAGTGTTGAGATGATTTATATAGAGAAGATTGATGGAAACTAATGAAAAACTAATTGCTGAAGATAAACAAGAATATAGAAATCAACTTGCAACAGTAACGAGTGATGGTAAAAGAAAATGGGTTTACCCGAAAAAACCATCGGGTAGATTTTATAACGCAAGAACTATTCTTAGTTTGTTTCTGCTTGCATTCTTAGTTATTGTTCCATTCATAAAAGTAAATGGTCATCAGTTTCTTCTGTTTGATTTTTTGAACAGGAATTTCATTCTCTTTGGTATCCCATTTGGTCCTCACGATTTTCACCTCTTTGTACTTGCAATGATTTCAATTATTGTTTTCATAATTCTCTTTACGGTTGTATTTGGCAGAATTTTTTGCGGATGGGCTTGTCCTCAGACAATTTTTATGGAAATGGTTTTCCGTAAAATTGAATATTGGATTGAAGGTGATGCTAAAGATCAGCGTAAGTTAGATGCTGAAGGATGGAATAGTGGAAAACTTTTTAAGAAAGGTTTGAAGAATATTATTTTTTTCATAATCGCATTCTTTATATCACATATCTTTCTATCATACATAATAAGCTTGGATAAGGTAATTGAAATAATATCTCAGCCGCCAAGCGCACACTTAAGCGGATTTATCGCGCTCATAGCTTTCTCATTTATTTTTTATTGGGTGTTTGCATTTTTCCGTGAACAAGCCTGCACAATTGTTTGTCCTTATGGAAGATTGCAAGGTGTTTTACTTGATCAGGATTCAATCGTAATTGCTTATGATCATAAACGTGGTGAACCTCGCGGAAAAATAAAAAGGAATGAAGTACAATCTGATAAAGGTGACTGTATAGACTGCCATTTATGTGTGGATGTTTGCCCAACAGGAATTGATATCAGAAATGGAATTCAGCTTGAGTGTGTAAACTGTACAGCTTGTATTGATGAGTGTGATGCTGTAATGGAAAAAATAAATCGTCCTAAAAAATTAATCAGATACGATTCGCTTAATGGAATTGAAAATAATACTAAGTTTAAATTTACACCACGAATGATGTTATATTCTGTTATACTTGTTGTGTTACTTGGAATTCTCGGTTATTTATTATCCATTAGAACTGATTACTCGGTTAATGTATTAAGAACACCGGGCATGCTTTTTCAAGAACAGCCTAACGGTAAAGTAAGTAATGTTTATGATCTTAATATTGTAAATAAAACCTTTAATGAAACGCCAGTGCAGATAAAGCTTGAAGTTCCTTCTGATGGTGAATTAAAATTAGTTGGAAAAGATATTGTTCTTAAATCTCAACAAATTGTTGAAACAAAGTTTTTAGTTCTATTGGATAAAACAACTTTAAGTAAAATGAACACCCCAATTGAAATTGGTGTTTATGATGGAAATAAGTTGATTAAAAAAGTTAAGACATCATTTTTAGGACCGGTGAAAGCAAATGAACAAAAGTAAATTAAATTGGGGAACAGGAATTTTAATCTCAATAATAGTTTTTATGATTATTACAATTGGCACTGTAGTATTTCTTATGAATCAGGATGTTGATCTTGTTGCCAGTGATTATTATGACAAAGGTATTCAGCATCAAGAACAGATTGATAGAGAGAATAGAACTAATTCAATGAGTGAGGCTGTTCAGATAATTCCTGAAAGTGGTTTTTTAAGGTTTACTTTTCCAAAATCTTATTCGCAAAAAAGTTTAAAGGGTACAATTCAATTTTATCGTCCATCAGATTCTAAAAAAGATTTTGCTCTTGCTATTTTAATTGATACAAGTGCACAGCAATTAATTCCAACTCAAAATCTTGAAAAAGGTTATTGGAAAGTTAAACTCAATTGGATGCAGGATTCTGTTGAGTACTATAAAGAAAGTTCTTTTGTAATTAATTAAAGCAACTGAATTTGGGATTTTAGTTGAACGGTAAGAATAATTGTCATTTCGATCCCGATTCATCGGGAGAGAAATATGTTTAAATTCATCCTAAAGATTTCTCAGTCGAAGACTCCTTCGAAATGACTTATCCCTTTTTTCATCTAAGTATTAATTAAATTATATGGCACCAGAAATTTTAACAGCATTCTTTGTCGGATTATTCGGAAGCTTCCACTGCATTGGAATGTGCGGTCCGATAGCAATTGCACTTCCTGTCCCAAACTCAACTAATCTATCTTTTGTTACAGGCAGATTACTCTACAATCTTGGAAGAGTTACAACTTATTCTTTTCTTGGTGCTATTTTTGGATTACTCGGTTCACGTCTTGTAATTTCAGGATTTCAGCAGAGCGTTTCTATTGTACTTGGAGTTGCAATTGTAATTGCTGTTTTGATTCCACCAAAGTACAAAGCTAAAATCACTCAACATAAAATCATTCAGAAAATTACACTTCCATTAAAATCTGGTATAAGTGGATTGTTTAAAAGCGGAA
>JBGSPH010000060.1:0-3077 GCA_041738675.1 Ignavibacteriaceae bacterium | reverse complement strand
AGATGTGGATAATACCTGATCATAGAATTCAGAAATTCTTATTAGTTTGGTGCGTTTTGAGGATGGCTCGTTTAGGAAACTTTGCAGTTCAACATATTTTTGTTCTAATTCAAGGATATCCACTGTTACAACCGTTAGTGTGATGCAAAAATTGTAAAAGATATACTAAAAGTGAAATTAAAAAAAGAATCCCCGACGTTGGAGGACATCGGGGATTAGACATTTTCATTAAGTAGTGCTAATGCTTAAAAAGCACTACATATTAAACTTATAAAATCGCTTTTCTAATGTCAATAAGTGCATTTGTTAATTTTCTTGTTATCATATTTTCACATTTCATTTTATTACCATACAACTTGCCCCGAACTTGATTCGGGGTTTGTATAGTATGGAAAGAAAAACATTCATTTCCCGTTTATTTCGCAGAACAATCAAACCGGATAACCTCGATTACTGGATGTATCTCTATGCAGAAGCATTATACCGCATAAAACAATTAGAAGATCTTAAATGTAATTGTGATAGCTGTTTTGGTGATATGGTTAATACGAAGCATTTACTCAAACAGATGGAAACCGATGGTCATATTCCAGAGAATAAACGTCCCACAAACTTTACAGGCATCGGTGATTGCGGCAGAAGATTACCGCCGAGAGCATAAAAAGAATCCTGCAACCGAAGCCGCAGGGCCTTGCCTTAGTATCAGGGCTGGGGGAGAACCCTTCTGCTAACCACAAATCAAAAATACAAAAAATTTATTTCAACAGAATCATCTTTCTTGTTTGAACGAATGAACCGGCTTGCAATCTGTAGAAATAAACACCGCCTGAATGAAATCTTTTTATACTTCGTTTTTCTTGAAGTAATTCTGAATTTTTGCAATATAATTAATGATATTATTTTATTACTTTTTCCCAAGTGTGAGCACTCATTTTCATACACTTAATATTCCCATCACCATCTTCATCAAATATTACTTGTTCACCATAGTCTGTATTCACATAATCAGAAATTGCCCGAAACACATTTTTTTCTATTGGTAATAACATAACTAAAGTTTTATCTGGACTATTGGACTTTGGATCAATGTATACCAAGTTTCCGTCAATCATTAATATTTTGAAATCATTCCAATCGTTTCGATAAGTCCCAATATACTTTTCATATGTTGAATCTAATTTTATTGTACTTTCCCTGAAGGAAATTGTTTTTTTAAATTCTGGCAATACTATGTCAATAAACATATTTGATATGCTTCCCGTTACGTCAGGATAGACCTTTATATCATCGGCGTTTGCTAAAGTAATAATTGCAATTTTATCCTTAGGAATAATTGTGAAATCAGTAAGATATCCTGCCACGTGACCACCATGCCCAATCATATCATTTGGTTTTTTATGATAGATAAAGAATCCCATCCCAAGACCAAATTCCCAACTATCATCTATCCAATAAACGTGTTGCATTTCTCTAAGTGTAGATCCACTGATTATTTCTTTTTGGTTAGTTTCTCTTATTCGAAACATCCAAGATGCAAATTTTGATAGATCATTTATGTTGGAATTTAATCCTCCAGCAGATGTTTGGATTTTATAATCATATCGCTCAGATCTTGAGCGGCTCCCGTCTGGCATAAGTCTTTTATATCCAGTTGCAAATTCATATCCAGGTTTAGAATCAAGATTAAATCCTGATCCTATCATATTTAGAGGTTCTAAAATATTTTTAGTAATATAATCTTTATAAGTTAAACCCGATACCGATGAAATTATTTCTCCTGCAATAGCAATTCCAAAATTGGAATATTTCCACCGTATATCTGTAGGGAAACATATTTCTAGTTTTTCCAATTCTTTCACAATATCAGAAAGCTCGGGGAAATTCGGTTCTATATCATAATTTAGATTCGCTTCTGTTGGAAGCCCAGACGTATGTGTAAGAAGATGCCTTATTGTAATTTTATTTATATCAGAATTATTTTGTTTTATTTTATTTATCCAGGGTAAGTATTTGGCTACAGGTTCATCCAAATCTAATTTTCCCTCATCTCGCAATTTCATAATTGCGATGGCAGTAAACATTTTTGTATTTGAGGCTATTGGAAAGAGAGTTTTTTCATTAAGTAAATTCTTCTTATCAAGATCGGCAAACCCATAGGCTTTTGTCCAAATAAGACTCTGGTCGTAAACTAGTCCGATTATTACCCCTGGCCAATGCTCATATTCAATTTTTGATTCAATCCAAGAATCGAAAATTTTAATTTTATCTGAAACATTAGAATCTATTGTTTGAGCACTGAGATAATTAAAAAAGAAAAAGAGAGTAGGAATAAATAATTTAAGTTTCATCGTATCCTCCAATAAAAACAGTATTATTAGTGTCTGCTTCGGTAGAGTAGTGTGAGGTTGTGTAATTGCAAGTTATTCAGTCCCAAATCTAAATCGCTTGCTCTATCAAAGTAGTGGAATTTTATTACTTAAAACTTCTAATAATTTTTTATCAAAGTCAAAAACTTTCGTTACCTATTCATTCATCATTGCTAAAAGTGCAATAAATAACCCTGCAACCGAAGCTGCAGGGTGTTGCCTTAGTTTCAGGGCTGGGGGGAACCCTTTCCTAAGTGCATTGTAAAAATAATTAAAGCAGGAAAAAAAATAAACCTGCTCGTTCGTCCAAAAGGTACACCTTTTGATTATCACTCACAGGCTAATTTTTTACAAGGACTGCGGTTCTTTGCTCCTTTTTTCAATCGTTCGGCTCGTCCCCTCGCAAGTCACTCATTCATTCAGTCGCAAAAAACCTCAATCATTACAGGCAACTTTCATTTTAGGTTTTGTTTTATGTTCTGTTTCGCAGCGCTCAAAGACAGAAAGGTTTTGTGGCTAAAAATAATTGTTACGCTGATATCGCTTCACAAATATTTTTCCCTAACACAGAGTGCGCTAATATGCTCATTCGTTTGTACTGCACTTGCCTATCGGCAAACTCACAGTCCTTCTCTCAATCGCAAACTAGCTTAATCGCAATTCAAAAAAGCTGTTCCGTTCATACATTTGGCTAATCACCAAATAGATTTC
>JBGSPH010000047.1:0-46065 GCA_041738675.1 Ignavibacteriaceae bacterium | reverse complement strand
AACAACTTAACTGAATTGCTGCTACACTTTGGACAATGTTTTTTTTCATCATTCTCAACTACCATTGAGTTTTGTTCCTGTAAATTTATATAATGTAATTACTTATATAAATTCCAGCAACACTTTTTGACTATTATGCCCAGGATGACATTCTTCGACAAGCTCAGTACAGGCTCAGCTCGGGGTTGAACAGATTTTGTCGTTTACCACTTCGCTCAACAATTCTCCAGGCGCTGAACTTTTGATGCCAGTATCTTTTAATAATTAATACAAACCCCAATTATTTGATAATGAAGCTTTTTAATTCAGTTGTGAAAGATGTATTAAATTTTACCAAAAGTTTACTGTTTCTTTACCATATTTTGAATATGCTGTTAAATGGCTTAAACAGCAACATATTAGAGTAAAATAAATTACACTGATTAGTTAAAGTAAAATATTAAGAAATATAAATTCGCAGATTTTAAAATATTAAATTATAAAAAAAATAAAAAGTTAATAAAGTACTTGCAATAAAAATACTTTTTTAGTTGTTTTAGCGTTAGAAAATATTTTTTAGGAAATGATAATAAATTTGAAAGGAACTGAAATGGCAATAAGTAAACAGAAAGAACAGGATATAATTTTGTTAAGGGCAGAAGGCTACTCACTGGACAAGATCAAAGAAAAAGTAAAAGTAAGCAAACCGACAATCCTAAAAATAGTTAAAGAAAATGAATCAAAAATTTCTGATTTAAGAAACAAAATTGATAAAGAGTTTATTCAAGACTACAAAGCTTTAAGAATAAAAAGAGCAAAAGGAATTATCAATGCGCTGGAAAAAGCTTATGAAGCAATGGATAAAACAGTATATGAAGAATTATCAAAGAAAGAATTAATTTATTTTATTTCAACGATGGAAGGAAGACTGCAGAATCTAAGAACTAGTATGAAGGAGGATGTAGTTGAAAATTATTAAACAAAAAAAATTTATGAATACAAATTCAGATATGGATTATTTAATTCGTTTAAAAGTACTGCAGAAATTATTTATGGCAGTGAATATGAAGTTCTTATTAATCGGGATACCGGTATAAATGCCATTAGCAGTAAGTAGGGCCAGCGCTAAATGAGATATCTAAACGATCAGTGCTAAGTTTAATTGGAACCTGATATAGTTAGATAGAACTGAACACACGCAGGTAAGATTACAAGACGCCGCACCGCAGCGTCTTTACAATATTAATCGCAGATAAAGTAAAGACGACCCACTAGGTCGTAACAAATTACTATTTTCTATAAAAAAACTGGGGCAGTTCACTGAAATTTTTCATAAAAAGTGTTTTAAGAGGAAAGGGAAATGAATGCATTTTCATTGCCTGGTAATCCTCACAGCTTTTTGTAATTATATTTCTTAACGATTTATTACTTGCACCTCCGATTGTCATACAGTAAGTAGTAATTGGCAGGTAGTTGGTGGTTATTCTATGCTGCCAGAATAAACGCAGAATCATTTCATAATCAGCGGCAATTTTCATATCTGTTCTGTACAAACCGTATTTCACAAAAATTTCTTTTCCTAAAATCAAAAACATTTGACATAACATTCAAACGAACGATATTCATAACTTAATCTAAGATGGTATAAAGTATCTTTTTATATTTTTCAGCCAGAACTTTTCTGTCAAAATTTTTAATAACAAAATCATAACCATTTTCACCAAAAGAAAAAGACTTATTACTGTCCTTTTTAATGTTTGTAATATTTTCTAATAAGTCTTTCGGGTTTTCAGGTTCAAAATATAAACCAGCTTTTGCCGACTCCAGAATTTTTCTTGCTTCTCCATCAACTCCAATCACTATAGGTTTTTTCATGATCATACCCTCAAAAATTTTAGATGGGATAACAGTTTTAAATAAATTCTGTTTTTTCAAGTGAATGCAAAAAATATCAAGTGCATTAATAATGGCGGGGATATCTTCTTTAGGCTGAATATTGAATATTCGAATATTCCTTAATCCTCGTTTTAAAATTTCTGCTGACAATTTATCTCTTTCTGCCCCTGAACCAACAATTACAAATTTTAGATCTTTGTCATTAGTTATTTGTGCCGCCTCGACTAAGGTAATTATAGAATGAGCCATTCCAATTGTTCCAATGTATCCGACTTTGTATCCATCTCGTAAAAATTCTTTTAATTCAGTATTTGTTATATCACTTTTTTGATTAAATAGATTGATGCTAACGCCGTTATAAATTACATGGATCTTTAATTTGTCTATTCCTCTTTGGATCAATTTTTCTTTAAATGAATCAGTGACTGAAATTATAATCGTTGCACTCTTATATAATCTTAGTTCTACATATTCTAAAAACTTGATTAACAATTTGTTTTTCATTGCACCGACAGCTACTATCGACTCAGGCCAGAGATCTCTTAATTCCAGAACAAATGGTTTACGTTTTAACAATCCTATATATTTGCCTGCTAGTCCGCAAAAGAATTGCGGTGAAGTAGCGATAACAATATCAAATTTTATATTACTGAAAATTGTATAAGCAAAACTTAAAATCATAAAAATAACATAATTTAAAGTTCTTAAAACAAATCCTTCATTGGGTGTAATGAACGTCCAGACTCTCACAACTTTTATTCCATCAATAATTTCTTTCTGGTACAATTTATTTTTATATCCATTATATATTTTGCCATCCGGATGATTAGGAAAATTTGTAATTACAGTTACTTCAAAATCTTTTACCCATAATCTGCAATTCTCGTAGGTCCTGTTTGCAGGTGCATTTACTTCAGGAGGAAAATAATGCGTAAGAAAAATTATTTGTTTCATTTTGTTTGTTCGTTTACCCTTAAGTAGCAAGCTGTGCGTCCGTCTCCAATATCATTAGTCTTTTCTTTCCAGCATTTAAAGAAATAATTATTATGCCCTATCGGAAAAACATCTCTCCATTCTATCAACACATTCACACCAATACTATCAATATATTTCTCGATATTATTTTCTTTTCGGTAATTATTAGCGATATGATTAAGCTTACCGTCTAGATTAATCACATTTTCACAAAAAAAGCCTGTTACCCCACTTTGAAAAACTGCAATTTTTTCATCTTGAGAAAAATTTGTTTTTATAAAATGTACCCGTAGACTTTGATGCACTCCTAATTTACCAGAGTGAAAATATAGGTTTGCTTGTATAAAGAAAATCATCAAAATAAACATTAAGAACATATATTGTCTTTTCATTTTTATCTTTTTAAATAAATCATACAATAGATATATAAAAAATGGAAGAAAGAAGACAGCAATTAATGCTGTATAACGCAAGTAAAAATATGTTGCACTAGAATATATAAAATATATTAGTACAAATACTAGAAATGGCGTACCCCAATAAAGTAATAACAACCTATAACTATCCGGTAAAAATAGAAAAGAAGGATTATTATTTTTTTTAAATACCAAATAAAAAATAACAAATAATACAATCCCAATTAAAAGTAATATTCTTTGCATTGTAAAAATTAATGGGGTCATATGTTCCATCAATGCACCAATTAAGCTAAATATCCGCTCTCCCAAATTATCAATGTTAACCCAACTAGTTTGAACAGTTGCAGATGACTGAATTATTGACCCAGTTACTTTATAAACCAGTAAAACCCATGGAATTAGAATTGTAATTTGTATAACAATAATCTTAATTATTTCAAATAAATTTAATCTCTTTTTTAGAAATGTAATTATCAGAAAACCGAACGAGAGGATCAAAAAATCAATACGTGCTAATGATGTTATTCCAAGAAAAATGCCCAATAAATAAAGATCCAGATTTCTTCGCTGGTCATCTGGTTTTAAAATAATATTGATACTTAAATAAATAGAAAGTAAAAACAAAAAACTATAAATACCGGTTTCTAATCCGTTTGTAAAATAGATTAGTAATTCAAAGTTAAAGGCAGAAAATAGGATACATAATAAAAAGAGTAATTTTTTATCTGTGAATTCAAATAGTCTGTTACTTATTTTAAATAGAAGAATTGCCATACAATAAAGTAAAAGGGCAGAGAAAAAAATGATAAACCGCAAATTATTTATATTATTAAACCCAAAAATATTTCCTATATAAAACACACCACTATAAAGTATAGTTGATAACGGTTGAACACCACTAGTTTTTGTATGGAAATTGTATACGAATCCATCTCCGGCTGCAATATTTTTTGCAACGGTTAACATATAAAATCCATCTTCTGATATAGGCTTATCAGCTAAATAAGGAAAGAAATTTCCATAGAAGATTTTAGTTGGTGCTTTTGCAGAAGAAAAAACAACGAGGGTTGTTACATATCCAAAATATACTATCGTTAAAAATATTATAAACTTTTTCAAATCAATTTAGTTTTGCATTATAGTAATGGGCAGCAGATGAATAGTTAATATACAATATAATAAACTTTATAAGTTTATTGATGTGTTTCTTATAAACCTCATTTTATAAATATAATTTATAAACAATATTCACTGGAAAATTATTTGAATAAATTCTAATTACTTTATTTCTAATACGTTTACCGAACTCAGGACAATACCAGCCATCTTCAATTAGAAATTTAGAATTATAAATTGATAATTTAAATGAGATATTAGCTAGTGATAAAATTAGACAATCATCGAACTTATTTATTTCAACATCCGGGTGTAGATGAATAAAACTTTCAACTAAATGATTACCCGAACCAGTTATTTCATCTTCAAAATTAATCTCGAATTTATTTTTATTGATCTCTATGTTTCTCTTATGAACAATGTTATCTCCGATTAGCCTGGAGTAACCATCAAATTCCCCCTCAAACATAATAGTGCCATCGGTTGCATTAAATTTTACATTATAAGGTTCATATCGTCTTGCGACTCTAAATGTACCCCACATTTCAGCCTGATTAATATTATCAATACAAACAGTATTATGTACCTTAGTACTTCTGCAGTAATCACGCATTTCACCTGCTGTATATTCATAAACGCCACTATCAACTATAAACTTTTTACCTTTGTATGAAAGTTCATAACTAAATATATCAGCGTGTGAATGAGCTGGAACATTATCCGGCCCTAGCTTTCCACCATCGATGACAATAAAAATTTCTTTATTAATGAAATGAAATATGCCGGAACCATTTTTTAGTGATGAAGTTTTAGCCTTACTTAAAACTCCTAACTGTGCAGCATATTCTGATATTTTTTGAGGGGACGGTGCAATCTCTAAAGTAGAATCATTAAACAACACCAATTCACCATCAGGATGTTTAATTGTCGAAAGGAATCCCGCCATCTTTTCAGCGTACTCCTTAAAGAATTTATATTCCTTAGTATCCTTACCAATAATATTAAGGATATCCAGTATTCCTTCAAGAATTATAAGATGATACATTGGTGAAAGCTCAAAAAAGCAGCCATCATTCAGAATCATTTTAGGAAAATGTTTTCTGTAAATACTTAAACCTTTTCTATACCATTTATCCGCGATAGTGTTACTCTTAAAATATACACCTGCAAATATTAAAGCTTTTGCATTTTCCAGATAATGATTGGCAGGATGATAAAATTCCAGATTTCTATAAAGGTATGCACATTGTTTATATAAAACTCTATCAATTTCTACACTCTTTATATCTGCTTTAATCCAATTTACAATTCTTAAGGATAGCGGATAGGGGTGCCAGCCGGGAGAAGTGCCTATTTGGTTATTTACAATCCAGTCATTAACTATTTTTTCCTGTTCTGATTTGTCTAATAAATGCAGGTAACCAAAATAATGGAGATTGAACATCCAGAGTAATGGAAGCGATTTCTCAAACCAGTTTATATTATTACCGAATGAGTGAGTCGCATTTAAAAAAGTAAATTTATTGTCTTTGATATTTTCAGAAGAGTTCCAGGGTTCGTGATTAATGAAAGTGGTTTTATTATTTATACCGGCGGGAGTTGATTTGAGTGCAGGCAGATTATACACTGAAATATGTTTTTTAAACTTAGAATATATGCGTCCATAAATCTGTATTGGTTTTAGATGCTTAAGAGTGTTGAAATACAAAAGGAATCTTGATATCATATTTACGACACAAAAAAATTTACTGAATCATTAATATAGAAAATGTAAGAATTTAAGAAGAATTAATTATCTAACTCTTTGCAGCATTAAAAATTATTTCTTTCTAACTTGGCAGCTAAAAAAAGCAAAAGCAATCACAAAGCCAATAATATCTCAACAATTCGCTCTGCAGTTTTACCATCCCACAATTCGGGTATGCTTCCTTTCTTCCATTTGCCGGAAAACAATTTATCCATTGCCGGCTTAATTGATTTTGGATCGGTCCCTAAAAGTTCATTTGTGCCAATAGTTATAGTCTCAGGTCTTTCTGTATTATCACGTATTGTCATACAAGGAATACCCATTACAGTGGTTTCTTCAGTGATGCCACCCGAATCTGTGATTACTGCTTTTGACCTTTCGACCAGATAATTAAATTCCAGATATCCCAAAGGTTCTATAAGATGTAAGCGAGAATGTTCAAGCCCCAATCTGTCAAGCATTTTAGCGGTCCTTGGATGGACAGGAAATACTAATGGCAAATCCATTGAATTATTAATTATTTCATTTATAAGAGCTTTGAGTTTACTGCCTTCATCTACATTTGCAGGTCTGTGCAATGTCATAATAATATATTCTTTATCTTTCAAATTCAAAGTATCCCATACTGAAGGTTTCTTAAAATTGGGGCGCTGTTTTAAAAGAGTATCGATCATAGTATTTCCAACAAAAAAAATCCTTTTATCATCCACTCCTATCTTGCGTAAATTCCGATTTGCATTTTCTGTAGTTGTAAAAAAATAGTTAGTAATACTATCAGTAACCAATCGGTTTATCTCTTCCGGCATATACCAGTCATCCGACCGTATTCCGCCTTCTACGTGCGCTACTTTTACATGGAGTTTTTGTGCTACAATTGCACAGGCCATGGTAGATGTCACGTCACCAACAACCAAAACCATATCTGCAGGATTTGCAAGAAGTTCTTTTTCAAAACGAAGCATAATATTTGAAGTCTGTTCAGCATGAGATCCCCCTCCACACTCCAAATTTACGTCAGGTTCCGGAATTCCTAACTGATCAAAAAAATCTCCGGACATTTTCTTATCGTAATGTTGCCCGGTATGGATTAATCGGAAAGAAATATTTTTACTTTTTTTCTGCGCGTTTTTAATGGCATCAATAATAGGTGCTATCTTAATAAAATTTGGTCTGGCGCCTGCAATCAGATCTATATGCATAATATTATTTTAAATTTAATTTCCTTTTACCACAGATTTTAATCTGAGTTAATCCGCGTAATCGGTGGTTTATTTTTAACCACAGATTCTCACAGATTTTTTTTCTAATCTGTGTTCAATCCGTGCTATCTGTGGTTCAACTTTTTTTTACCACAGAGATACACAGATTTATTTCACAGATTCTCACAGAACAAATCTTTTAATGCCCTGCTTAAGATCTTTAACATTAAAATTAATAAGCAATCCAAGCTTAATATCTGATAATTTTAGATATGTTAGTATCTGCGCTGTATGAATATCATTTAAAGCATCCACTGATTTTAATTCAACAATCACTTTTTTATTAACAAGCAGATCAATTCTGTATCCTGTATCTAGCTTGATCTCATCATAAATGACAGGTAATGCCTTTTCAACTTCAATTTTATAATTCATTTTTTCTAATTCATAGGCAAGACAGACTTTATATGTAGATTCAAGTAAGCCGGGTCCTAATTTAGAATGTACTTTGTAAGAACACCCAATAATGTCATAACTTATTTTATTTAATTCTTCCATAGTTTAATATATTTTTACCACAGATGAACACAGATTTGTTTTCACAGATTCTCACAGAGATTTAATCTGAGTAATCCGTGGTTCATCTTTTTTTACCACAGATTATCACGGATTTTGACACAGATATCCACAGATTTAATCTGAGTTAATCTGTGTTATCTGTGGTTCAATTCTGACTACCTCACCTGTAATCAAAGATTTTTTTGCCCCAAAGATCACAAGCATTGTATTAACCAGCTCGTTAAATTGAATAGGGGAGCAACCCTTCAGGAAACTTTCCACCGTAGCTTTTATTTCCTCTGCCTGTCCCTTGTTCTGATTAGAAGAACTATTCTTTACCTTCTTCCCTTTAGAAACTATCTCAAGAGTTCTGAAATCATCCAGCACTGCCACATTGCCATCCGAAAATATCTCTAATCTTTCCTTTGCATAACTCTTATCTCCTACAGTACTATAATTCAAAGTAGCAACTGATCCGCCATCAAAGGCAATCATCATACACAAGTTATCACTATCAGCGATGTTACTGTTATTAAGATTTAATGATTTAGCGGAGACTGAAACAGGAATCTCACCGCAGATAAAAGTCATAAGATCCACAAAATGACACATCTCACCGATCAGCATGCCGCCGCCTTCATCAATATTATGCAGCCAGGAGATAGTTGGTATATGCCCACTGTTAACTCTATAAATCATTTGCTTAGGAGTACCGGGTTTAAAATGCTCTTTAAGCAGTTTTGTCATTGGTGCAAAACGTCTGTTCAATCCCACCATTAAAACAGGAGAAGTTCGTTTAACCACAGATTTGCTCAGATTAACACTGAAATTTTTAATCTGTGTATAATCAGTGTTATCTGTGGTTAAGCCATACGCAGCTATAATATTTGCTAACTGCTCTTCGTTTACACAAAGTGGTTTTTCCACAAATACATTTTTACCAGCCTGCAGCGCTTTTACAGTGTACTCAGCGTGACTAGAATGTCTAGTCGCAATAAATATTGTATTTATCTCTTTGTTATTTATCAATTCATTAAAATCGGTAGTGCAGAATTCGAATCCGAACTTTTCAGCTTTTTGCTTAGCACTCAAACCGGTTGATGTTGCCAATCCGAGTAGTGAAACATTTTCCATTTTCTTTAAATGAGGAAGTAAATGCAAGGACGCATAATTACCCGCACCCGCAAACCCAATCCTTAAAACCCCCTCTTTATCTCCCCCTTTATTAAAGGGGGAGGCAGGAGAGGGTTTGAGATTCAAAACCTGCTGCTGTTCCTTCTCAACATCATACTGCAGAACAATCCCTACAAACGATTCTTTGCTATCTTTAATCATTTCATAAGCATCCAGAGAATCCTTAAAATGAAAGCGGTGTGTAGTTAACGAGTTTACATCCAGTTTCTTTTGAGACATTAAATCCAGTACTGCTTCCATATTTCTCTGCTCTGTCCATCTTACATAATCATAAGGATAATCAATACCGCCTTCTTCATAAGCTGCATCATACCTGCCCGGACCGTAAGACATTGAAATCTTAATTTCAATCTCTTTTTTGTAATAAATATCGCGGGGTATGTTTAAGCCTACGGCTCCGACTACGATTACTTGTCCTTTGCGTCTTGTAATTTCTCCAGCAAGCTCAATTGGCTGATTGCTTTTTGCTGCCGCAGTGATTATCGTATAATCCGCTAATCTTCCGCCTGTAAACTTTTCAACTTTTTTTAATGCATCATCACTGGAAAGATTAACACCAGCATCCATCCCAAGCTTTAAACCCAGATCAATCTTATGCTGATCAAAATCAATACCTATAACACGACACCCGTTTGCTTTTAACAACTGAACGGTTATTAATCCTATCAATCCCAAACCGCTTACAACAACAAATTCCCCAAGTTCAGGTTTTGCAAGTCGTACGCCCTGTAATGCAATCGATGCAACAGTTGTATAAGCTGCTTCCTCAAATCCAACATTGTCCGGAATTACAGCACACAGATTAAAAGGCACTGCATTTATTTCTGCGTGATTTGCATATCCTGCCCCTGCGATTGCAACACGGGTATCGGCAGGCAATGACCCTTCGTCCCTCGCACTTCGTCCTTCGACTTCGCTCAGGATGACTCGCTCAGTGTGACGCGCTCGGGATGATACTTCGGCAAGCTCAGTACAGGCTAAGCGCATGGTGACAATTCCAGCGGCAGAATATCCCAGCGGCATTGGCTTTTCCATTTTACTCATCACATTATTAAACGTATTAAGCCAGCCTTCTTTCTTTGCTTTGTTTATTACCTGCTTTACAAGATCAGGACGGGCCTGGGCTTTGCCGACAATGCTTTTCTGTGCCAGGTCTATTAACATTTTTTCTGTACCTGCACTTATTAAGGATGCACAAGTTCTGACCTGCACCATTCCGTTTGATGAAGCAGGGGAGGGAACTTCCTCTAATTTTAATTCGCCTGTTTTTATGTTTTGTAAGATTTGCAGCATTACATTACTTTCACATTAAAAGTTTTTAACCATAGATATAATGTATATATGTAGAATAATTTCATTGAGTAATTTGAAGGATCTTTTTTTAAAAGTATAACATAACT
Organism: Ignavibacteriaceae bacterium; assembly: GCA_041738675.1. Taxonomy (GTDB): domain Bacteria; phylum Bacteroidota; class Ignavibacteria; order Ignavibacteriales; family Ignavibacteriaceae; genus IGN3. Next base: position 35,582 of record JBGSPH010000047.1, on the reverse strand, counting down.
TAATAATAAATCTTCTCTAATAATTTTTTTATCCTTAAAGAATAATTGGATTTCCTCCCAATTAACATACTTTGTCATCCATTCATCTACAGGAAACCTGAAGCCTTGTTTTTTAATCTGCTTGAAGTCTTTTCCTAAACTGCTTTTAAGGTTATTACACAATCTTGGTTTTAAACTTTTAGAAGACTGATTAGCAATAATAGTATTAAAGAAATGGTTTACTATATTTTTTTCCAATAGCGGAACTCTGACTTCAACGGAGGCAGCCATTGATGCCTTATCCATATAAATCAAATTATGGCTGCTTAGAAATCCCTTAAACTCCAGATAAAAATATTTCTTAATCTTATCTTTAATTTTCTCAGTCATATTATTTATCTTTTTGGTGTATAAACTAAACCAGTTCTTATCATTTATTAAAGTACTTATTTCATTAAGTGTATAATATGCGGTAAGACTAAAATAATTATTATAACCGGGATCTTTCGCAAAGCTTTTTAATCGATTAATGTCTCTTTTTATTTTACCCGGCAGAAAAGGAAGTAATGGCAGAAATTTAATCAGACTATAAAATTTTAAATTAAATAATATCTTATGTCTATTATAACCTGCATCAATTTCATCACCACCCATACCACTCATCATAACTATTTTATTATGCTCTCTGGATATCTTTGCTAAATTATAAGCAGGAATAACAGCCGGATCAGCAATCGGTTCATCTAAATAGTAAATTAGCTTTTCATACGTTACAAATTCATTCTGCGAATAATAAGATTTATAAATATTAATATTATATTTTTCTCTGAAGAGATTTACTCGCTCTGATTCGGAATCTTTAAGATCCAGATTTAGAAAAAAAGGTTTTGTATCGATCAATTCGTAAGCAATTATTGAAGAATCAATTCCACCGCTAAAATAAACACCGATAGGAACATCTGAAATTGTCTGTTCTCTTATAACTTTAGAGATGTAATTATTATCAACTAAAACGGATGAACTATTATTTACATCCCAGTAACGTTTTATTTGAGAGCTATGTTTATCTAGATCATATTCAATATAACATCCTGCCTCTAATTTAAAAACATTTTTAAATAGAGTGTCAGGCTCATAAATCCATCCATTTGCAAAATACTCACCCAGCAATTCTTTTCTTAATTCCGGCTCCAACAATCCCAGTTCAAAAAATACTTTAATTTCTGAGGAAAAACAGAAAGCAGTTTCATTATTTATATAATAGAGAGGTTTAATTCCTAAATTATCTCTAACAATAAATAATTTATTATTTATTAAGTCAGCAAATGCAAATGAAAATATCCCATTAATTTTTTCAAGCGTTCTATCTAATCCATAGTTAATTAATGATTCATACAAAACCTCTGAATCAGTTGAGGTGGAAAAGTTTATGGAGAATTCTTCTATTATCCGGGATTGAAGTAATTTGTAATTATAAATTTCACCATTAAAAATTAAAATGTACGGGTTGTATTTCCGGAAAGGCTGATGACCCTGTTCACCTAATCCAATTATGCTTAAGCGTGATTGAAATAACGTAATCTCTTTGGACCCGGTATTGGAATAAACAACGCCCCAGTCATCCGGTCCACGATGCGGTGATAAATTTTTTATTATTTCAATTTTATTGTTGGAAATTGATCCGAAAATTCCGCACATAATAATTAATTCTTTTTCAATTTTCTTTCAAGATATTTTACATCGATCAGGAAGGGAAACCAGAAACCATGTAACAGATGAAAAACAAATCCTGCTTTACCATCTAAGAAACCAAGTCTTATTATGTATCTATAAAAGAAATAAATAAATGGTCTTATCAAAGGAGGCATTAACGGATTCCAGATATTTTCTCTTATCCATCTCTTTTTCTGTGCCTGTGAACCGGAAAGATTTGCAAACTCATCTTTTTCTCCGGCTTGCTTACGCTGCTTAAACTTGTATAGTTCCTCAGCTTCATAAGTTGCATACTTATTATGCTTTGCAATCCATTCTGTTAAATCTTTTTTATTATCATCAATAAAATCATTTTTTAGGTATCCAACTTTTCCATCAACAACAAAATGCTCATTAATTTCGCGTTCTATATGTCCCTTATCTTTTTTAAATAGACGTAATATCCAGATAGGGTAGTAGCCGCCGTGTTTAATCCATTTACCCCAAAAATAGAATCTACGCTTTATGTAAAATCCATCGCAGTCTGTTTGAGATATAGTATTACTAATCTCTTTTTTCAATTCTTCGGTAAGGTATTCATCCGCATCTAAGAACAAAATCCACTCAGTTGCAATAGGTAATTCCTTTAATGCATAATTTCTTTGGTTGGCATAATTATCAAATTTTCTGTAAAAAACTTTTGCACCAAAGCTTTCAGCTATTTTGATTGTATTGTCTGTTGATCCTGAATCAAGAACAATTATTTCCTTTGCCCAGCCCGAAACATTTTTAAGGGCTTGAGAAATATTAAGCTCTTCGTTATAAGTAAGTATTATTACAGAAATATTTTTTAGTGAATCGTTTTGCATTTTGAAACTATCGTTAAAAATTCGGAAGCATATCTATTCCAGCTCCAATCAAATTTAGACATTCTTTTTTTTGCTTCTTCTTCAAGTTTAATTTTTACTGAATCATCTAAAGCAGTCAATATTTTTTCTGCAGCATCATTAGGATCAAATGCCGAATAATAGATTGCAGCTTCTTTACAAATCTCTTTATTCACTAATGTATCCGCTGCAACAATTAGTAAACCATAACCCATAGCCTCAACCATAGAAAATCCAAAGGATTCGCAGAGAGAAGGATAAACCATCAAATCACAATTTTTATAAAATACTGACATTTGGTTTTGAGGTATACGCCCGGTAAAAATAACATTTTTCTCAATACCAAGTTGTTTTATCTGCGACTCAAATTTTACAAAGCCCATAGGCCAGTCAGCCTTATCAATTGTTGTAAACAAAACAAAATTAGACATATTCTGTTTCAATTTTGATAATGCCTCAAACAATATCTCAAAGCCTTTGTGAGAAGATGCGTGTGTAGGGTAGAGTATTTTAATTCTGGTTTCTTTTGAAAGAATATTTACCCACTCACTACCAGCTACTTCCTTTTCATCAATTCTAAATCCGTGGTATAGAGTTTTATAGTTTTTACTTTGTAGTGACGGATGCCTTTTTTTTATAATTTCTGCCATTGAGTTTGATGGAGTTACAATCATATTCGCATTTTTCATTGCAAGGTATATAAGTCCGGAGCGAAGCTTAAAAGATAATTGTTCAAAACCTGCAATGCTGTTAATATAATCAGGACAAAAGAATAAAGCATTTCTTTGGAAGTTAATATGCGGCTTTGTAAGAAAAACAGGACCAAAATTTAATAATGAGATAACCAGATCGGCTTTTAATTTTATGGCTAGCAGAGGCAAATAAATTATATCGAATAAAGTTCTTAAAAAAAAGTTTGAACCTGCATTTTTAGAAATTCTAAGTATCTGTAATGCCTCATCTTTATAATCAAAATTAATATCACTTCTTAAAATCAATACATACCGATTACTACTATTACTTTCTAACAAAGCGGGAATAAAATTACTAAGATGCCTTATTGCACCACCCATATTTGCACCCAAAGCGTGGATTAAGATTTTCATTTAAGAATTAATCATTGCTGAATTTAATCCCTTGTCTTTTTTAAAATTATAGCCTGAAGAAATATGAACACCGGTAAAAATCTTAACCAATAAACAATCATTCCATTAAAAGCACTGTCTATAATAACCACCGTGCTTAATAAAGCAAGAAAAATCAAGATTTGTCCCCCCCCTGCAAGAAAAAACTGCCATAATGTTTTTTGCAATATGCCAATTAATAAAAATCCAAGGACAATGAATACAAATCCACCAGCAAAATAAAAAAAGCCGATAGGAGTATATGCTACTGAATTTATTGGGGTACTTCCCCAAACATTTACTGAATACCAGCGGCCAGCATCTTCAATTGGTTTGTTTGACCAGATGAGACGCGGGATAAAGGTTTGAACTGGAATAGTATAAATTTTTGCTAAAAAATCAGGATCGTTAGCCCCTAGACCATGCACTTCAGCATATTGTATTGATTTGGAAGCACCGAGCAGGTAGGCATTTCTGTTTGCTATATTTTCAAAAATATTTTCCGAACCAGGTACAATTTTCATGCTTTTATTTAAGAAATAAGCGTCTACCATAGTGTTGGCAATATTTGAAGGAGTGCTTTGAAAATTTGCATCTTTTGATTTTAGCATTCTGAAAGGCTCAATAATTACATATGCAATTATGATGAATATTGCCACTGCAACAATAAGGCCCTTATGTATTTTATTATTAACAAGATAATAAGTAACAAAGGAGAATATTAGAGGCATAATGACAGCAGATTTCATTCCGCTTAGTATTCCGAAACCAATTTCAACTGTAAGTATAAGAAAGAAAGTGAATTTATAATTAAAATTTTTAGGATTTTTGAAATATGCAAAAGATACAACCAGTAAACACAAACTTGTAAGTTCTGTAAATGACATCAATATATATGCAATACCGATTGATGCTGTAAGCTTTTCGGTTGATTGTGAAAATCCATATATACCTAATTGGATTGCATATAATCTGGTTCCAATTGCCAATCCAAAAATTAAATATACTATTTGCATATCAGGTATAAACGATGATCTAAAATATTTTTTAAAATTTATAGGAAAGCGCAGAATGAAATGATATAATTTAATTCCAAATTTAGTGTTGTATCCAATCCACATAGAAATAGCTGCGATAATAATGGCGTTCATACCTTTATTGAAATCAATTAATGGTTCTAAACCTAAAAGGCGGTACATTAGTTTTTCATTCTCAGAACCGGGAATGAAGTAAACAAAATTTGTAATACAGTAACCAAGCAAAAAAGTCAGTATAGAAGCGAGGACAGCGGGATTTAATAACCAATGGTGAGGATTACTTTTTCTATAATTATTAATGTTGTAATAAAGGAATAACAATAAAAATATATTTTTTGCAATAAAACTTGTTAATTCCAGATTTATTAGATCCAAAATAAGTAGAAAACAAAATAGCAGTATAAAATAAATTATAGGCGACCATTTATCTTTATGTATATATCCAGTACTTCTCATCTATGTGTCTAAAATAAATTTCTTATTAAATTTTTAGAACGAGTCTTAACTTCACTATCTAAAATTGTCCAGTTAAATATATAAGTAAGAATAACTAATGATAAAGCTATGCCCCAAATATAATAACTGAATTTCATCCCTGATAATGAAACAGATGCAAGAACAATTAAAATCAATGGTGAAACCACAGCAGTAAAAGTTGTTTTACGATCTAAACTTCCGTTAAAAGATTTAAGAATTTTCTGCACATAAAAATATGGTAATATCATTGATGAAAATATTTCACTAATAAGAACTGCAACACCAATACCGGTTAATCCCAAAAAGCCGCTTAAGTAATAGGAAAATACGAATAGAATAATAACTCTGGTTATCGTAATTATTGATACAGCGCGGAGATTATTGATACCATACATATAATTATATAAACCAGCACCAAAATTAATAACTGAGATGCTTGCGGCTAAACTAATAAAAAGTTCAAGATTAAATTGAATCAGCCCTTTTGTCCACAAATTAAAGATTGCCGATGCAAAAGGAAGTACTATAATTAAACCAATATTAACGACCAGACCGCTGAAGAACCAATTGGCATTTAACGTTGACTGAAGTTTTTGAGTTTCCTTTTTGGCGTGATATCTTATTAAATCAGGTTGAATGGATGTTATAAATAAATTTGTAAATACGCCGGCTGTGTTAGTGAGTGTGCGAACAGTTATAAATGAAGGTACAATTACACTTGAAAATACATTTGTAATAAAAAGTATAAGCCCGTTGTTTGTAAGCTGCTGCAATAAATTATTTACAGTAAGAATGCTGGATTTTTTAAGATTATTAAATCCTACTTTAAAACTTAGTGATTGCCACCACGGGTAAAATGCGGGCATTTTGGTTTTAATGTAGAAAAATAGAAATACTGCTAAAAACGTTTGAACTATTGAATAAACAAGGCTTGCTTCAAGAATTTTGCCACCATACATTGCAACTAAAATTAATGATAAAAATTGTGATAATCTGAATATGATACCCCAGATTGTAGATGCTACCATATAGCCGGCTGGTATTAGCATTTTAACTAATATCCCTCCAACACTACCTGTAACTACCCACATTAAAACCAATGATAACAAAGATAAAGAAACAGATTTATAACTTATTGTACTTCCAGTAAACCCTAGAAAATTATTTAAATAACCGGAAATTATAAGAATAACTGTGATCGTTAACTGAATTAAACCTAAGAAATAAGCAATGGATAAACTTGAACCTAAGTATTCAGAAAATTTTTGCTTATCAATATGGTATTCTATATTAAGAAGGTTGCCAATATATGACTGATGACCAAAATCGAATGTTTGTAACAAAGAAAATCCCGCAAAGAGCGATAGCCAAATCCCATAAGTGTCATTACCCCAGTAGTTTAACAAAATTGGAACTGTAATAACTGTCTGAAGAAAAGAAATTACAAATGAAACCAAACCTATAGAATAATTATTAAGAACTCTTTTTTGTACAGTAATATTCATTTGAGCTAAATTATCTAGTCGTCAATTTTAAGAATGAATAGTTCATCATATTGATCTGAGTCACTATTAACGATTGATGTATAACCAAAACCTGATAAAAAATTGTAAATGTCTACTTTTTCGTAATCAAAAACTTTAAAGAATCTTGGAGTAATTTCAACTACTAACTTTTGAATCAAGTGTTCTTGAAGCAAATTTGCCATACCTTTCAATACTAATAGTTCGGCACCTTCAACATCAATTTTAATAAGATGAAATTTTTTGTTTTCAGAATTAAAAATAGAATCAAGCCGCATTGATCTAATAATTTGAGGTGATTTGACAACTGATTTATCAGCAATGATCATCGAGTTTAATCCGGTATGCCCTTTTGCAATTGAAAATTTAATTTCGCTATCTAAATCAGATAATGCAATATTAAGAGGAATGATATTTGTGCAATTATTTAATTCAATATTTTTAAGTAGTCTTCTAAATTCTCTGTTTGATGGTTCGAACGAATAGACTCTTCCTGCATTCCCTATGATTTTACTGGCAAATAGTGAGTAATAACCTATATTAGCTCCAACATCTAAGAAATTTTGACCTTCCTTTAGAGTATTTATCTCTGCCAGTATCAGATTATTTTTTTTAAAGTCAATATTAAAATATGAAGTATCCATTTGACTTGTTAAATATATATCTATGGCGAGCCCTTCTTTCGTATTAACAATAAAGGAACCGAAAATTCTTGTTAGTATGCTTGCAATTAAATATTTACCTCTATTAATTGGAAAGCGATTAAGATATTTGAGATAGAGCGAGGCTATAATTTGCTTCATAATTCATTTGCTTCATTAAAATTATCAATCAACTTAGCAGCAGAATTGATTGTAGTATTATTTCTAATCCAATTTAAGCTAGAGTTTTGCAATGCAATATATTTCTCATCGCTAATTTTTAATAATTGATTCATTAGATCTTCATGATTTTTATATGAAATGCAATTTACTCCCGGGATTAGACCATGAGGTGCACAAGTATCAGGTTTCTTATCTAAATCTTTAAAACATATTACTGTACCATTTGCTGCAATTTCATAATGCCTCATACAATCCCAGCCTGCGCGCTTGGTGGTGATGCCAAATTTGGAACTTTGTAAATCTTTGTAATAGTCATTTTCATCATCAAAGGCATATTTTGTAAAACTTCCTTCGACTTTAGAAGCTACTTCTTCATCAACAATATGTTTAGGGAAAAGTTTGGTTTTTACTGGCAAGGATTCAATTATTTTTTGCTCCGGTATAGAAAATGAAATTCTATTCAAATTTTTTGGCTCTGGAAAAAACTTCAAAAATGGTTTTGGTATTAGTTTATAATATCTATAGAATTTTGTGTCGGGTGTCCATTCTCTTTTAAAGTAAATGAAATTTTTATTCGGTTTGGGAGTAAACCGGTGATAAAATTTTCTCCAAAATAAACCGTGATATCCAAATAAGGCCGGTGTGTCTTCGCCATCTAATATTAAAGTTTTATCTTTATTTAAATATTCTTTAAACTTTAATAAAAGATCATGTTGCCTCTGTATCGAACCAAATATTACTATATCAAAAGTATTATCTTTTAAATTTACTTCAATATCATTCCTATCAACTTCTATATTGGGAAGTAAATTATATAAAGTAAATCCTCTGCCATATGTATTTTGTTTATTAAATCCTTTGTATAATATTTTTTTCTTTGGATAATCGACAACATCACATCCAAATAATGAACGAAAACCATGTAAAAGTGAATCCTGTAAGTAATCTTCAATTTCAGTTGTAATAAATAGAATTTTCATCTCTGAGGCCTAGCGATATAGATTAATTGAGACCCAAAAAGTCCTTTAGATATTCTGATTAATATTGAGGATATTAAATTTTGAAATGGTATAGGAAAATTTCCAAGAACCGTTTTCCAGGGCAACACTTTTTCAGCAAATGAATTTATTATCTCAAATCCATTTTGCTCCAACATTTTTTTGGCTGATTTAAAGGTGTACCACCGCAAATGGGTATAATCCATCGTGCCGGCCTCTTCATAATCAAAATTCCCTAATAACATTTTTATTCTATTTCTATAATTCATAAAGTTAGGTAATGCAACAAGTACGATAGCATCGGGTTTTAGAAGTTTTTCTTTTATGTCTGATAAAAGTTTTTCAGGATATGCAATATGCTCTAAAACGTGAGAACATAGGATTAAATCATAATCAGTATCCAAACCATCCGGTAAACCATTTTCGAGATTATGCTTAAATACATTTCTGCAATATTTTGAAGCTAGTTTTACTTCTTCATCTGATAATGTAATCCCAACTACTGTTTTTCCAGAAGCCTGAAGTAGCTTAGCGTTACTACCCGCACCGCAGCCGACATCTAATATTGTTTTAGAATTTGGAGGAACCATTTTTAACAGTGCGGGATTACCGCTGTTCTCATATATTTTGTTTTCTGTTTGGTCTATTATTTTATTCCTTTACAAATAGTTTAGAAATTTTCCTGAAAATTCTTGAATAAAAATATTCATAAAGGTTAGAATTAAATGAATAGCTACTGATAATATTATACTTCTTTCTTAGTATCGCATATAAATGCCACTTTATTATTTCAAAACTAACTTTATTTCTGAAAACAAATCTCTTGAATTGGTATTGAAAATAATTAGGATAATTAATTCTATTAATATTATTTGAATGTATATCAAAACCAATAAATATCCTCTTCCATGTAAAATCACTATATTCTTTTGGGTAATCTTTTGGTCTTTCGCCTAAAACTTCAATTAAAGGTTTTTCAACATAACCAACATCCCAATTTGCTGATAATCGCATCCATAAATCTACATCTGCAAGCATACCAAACTTTTCATTCATCCGACCGATTTCATCGAAATATCTTTTTCTAATAAGGGCTGTACCTCTAACATAACAATTAAACCTTACTAAAAGCTCATTCTTTAAGAACCACTTACCATCCATTATTGTACTAAATCTTTTCTTTATTTTATAATTACTCGCACTTTTACCACCTATTAAATAATCGTTAAAAACAAATCCAATATTATTAAATTTTAACATTACAGCTAGCCATTCATCAAGCAAATCTTTATTTAGTAAATCATCATGATGTAATAAGGCAACAAAGTCATTTTTGGCTTTAGAAATAGCAAAGTTAGCATTACCAGCCATCCCCAAATTGTACGGTGTTTTATAAGCATTTATAAAATTAAATTTTGATGCAAATTCTGAAATAATTTTCCACGAATCGTCAGTTGAGTTATCATCAGATATTATTAATTCAAAATTTTTATATGATTGATTTAGAATTGAAGAAATTACTGTTTCTAACATATGAGCATGATTGTAGGAAAGAAGACAAACAGAAATATACTGATCACTTTTCAATTATTGAATTTAACTCCTCTATTATGCTACTCTCATAATTATCCATTAATAATTTAGGGTCTGTCAATATTTTAACTAATTTACCTTTTGGGTCACCTCCAAATTCAATTCGGTCAGGTTTATTTAATAAACTAAAATATTCATTTATTTCTTTGCTTGCTTTACTAATTAAATTTTTTGCTTTTAATTTAATTTCTAAAGCTGGGAAGTATTTTAAAAAATATGCTCTAAGCAATTCATTATATTTAATAATATAAATATTTAAGCTATTCTTTATTTGTTGCGCAAACAATTTATGCGTAGATAAGCTTGATTGATCTGCAGTCAATATTTTAATTTCATATCCAAATTTTTTAGCTATATAATAATAAACTTCACTCCAAGACCAGAAGGGATAATTTATTAATGTATATGTACCGGTAGATAATTTATTAGTCATTACTTGGCTAATTGTTTCTGCTATACTGCAGACAAAGATTGTTGAAGCAGTTTTTGGGGGTAGAATAAATATTTTTTTACCATTTCTAAATTCTGCTAATAAATTATTCTGGATTGGCTGTAAGTAACCGTACACATGCCCAAAATGGAAAATGAATATTTTTTTATTGTATTTCTTACCTAATTTAGATACAATCTTTTCCCCCGTTCTTTTCCATTTCCCATATATTGTCCTTGAGAAAAAATAATATTTAAATGAGTTACTAAAATCATTCATACCATATGCCATAATTGAGCTTGCATATATAAATTTTGTATGTAGCGGACAATTTTTCAGAATCAATTCAATCTGTGTTTTTATAGTCTTTTCAATTTCATTGATCTGTCCTGATTGAACTGATAAGTCAACAATTAAATCTGAATCAGATATTGCTGTTTTACACGACTCGTCATCTTCTATTTTTATTATTCTGCATTTAAAACCTAGTTTCTTTAATAATATTGATCCGACCGATGATCTTACAATAGGAATAACATTATATCCCATTCTTCTAAGATATAAACAAGTCTCAACGCCTACTTTACCATTTGCTCCAATTATTGTAATATTTTTCATTTTTAATTCTTATATACCTCTTCAATAAACTTTGTGGTTATAATGGAGTTTATCGCTGATGTATAATTACAATCTTGAGAAATTATACCATCTAAAAATGATTTCCAGAAAAAAAAGAAAACCTGCGCAGAAGTTTTTGGTAGGTTTCCTAATTGTGAATCAGTGAACAAAAACGAATTCCCATTTTTTACTACTTTAAGCGGTTCTTCATCAAATAATGAAAATTCAATATTTGAGTTGTCAAATTCAAAGATAAATTTATTGCTAGTATTTGTTAGCTGGGAAATAATTGATGTACATTGTATAGATTGGTCTGATGTATTATAAACATCAAAATTCAATTCGCTATGTATATCTATTTTTAAGTCCTCATCAATTATTATATTTTTTGAATTTATATTAAAGCGTTCGGCCTCAGTTACAAAAAAAATAGTATCCATACCATGGATTCCAACATCAAATAGAATACCTCCACCGGATATGGCCGGATTATTTTGATAAGAGAGGCCACGTGAAATAGCTGTATTACCAAATTCGAAATTTATTTTATTGAGTTTCCCAAAAAGTTTTTCTCGTATTACTTTCTTTAAAATATTGACTTTACCCAACGCCCTTCGCTGCAAACCGCAAGCAATTTTATATTTTTCAAACCCTGCACAAATATATAAATGCTCTTCTATTGTTTTAGCAAATGGTTTTTCAACATATAAAGCGATACCTTTATTCATAAACAAATTATAATAATCAGGTCGAGCGCCGTATGGCACTATAATTAAAATTATATCAAGATCTGAAAGTTCTAGGCTTTGATTTTTTAAATTAATAGTATTTAGGCTATAAGCTTTACTTATTTGCTTTAGGTTATCATTATTAAGGTCCGCTACCCATTTAATTTTTATTTCCTTTATGTTTAATAGGGCTGTAAGATGGGCATGAATTATGTTACCTGCTCCTAGAATACCAATTTTAAAATATTTCAATTTAAATCCTTTAAACAAGCAATATAATTAGCATGTCTATAATTCTCTAGGCCTATATCAAATTTCTTCACATGTATTTTTCCCCAAATGGTAAGGCGATAAAAAGTATATCCTAACTTAGAAAGTTTTTTGAAAATATTTTCAAGAGTAAAACCCGCAGCCTCCCAATTATTATTATATTCAAACTGCATACATTTGATCATTTTATTTTCAATTAATTCAGAAGCTCCCTCAATTACATTAGTTTCATGTCCTTCAACATCAATTTTCAAAAAATCTATTTTTGAAATTTTATTTTCACTTGCATATCTGGATAAAGTATTTAGTTTTATTTTTTCTTTATGTAGGATATTTGGATCATATATATGGACTTTATTATAATGTAGCGAATTTCTTCCATCTAATTCATCGTATATAAACATTTCCGCTTCTTTTACTTCATTACTTAATCCGAAATTGTTAGCTATAACTTTTCCAACTGCAATTTCAGAAGATAAGTTATTTATTAATGTATTGTAAGTATTATATACTGGTTCAAAACAATATATTTTTACGTTTGGATCAATACCAAATATATACTGGGCATAATCACCAACATTAGCCCCGACATCAAAAACTAACATATCCTTTTTTATGTATGATCTTAGAAACTTATATTCTCCATTTCGATATGGATCAGATCTATCGAAACCTATTATTGCGTTAGGTAGCAACTTTATCTTTCTGATTAATTTCATTTCTACTCTTTCAATTAAATTATACTATTTTTTATAAATTCAGGCATTTTATATCCTTTTTCATTTCCCAAAATTGTCTTAATTAATAATTCAAGTCTATGGGTATACGTATGTTCACGGTAAGCTCTTTGCTGTCCGTTTCGTGCAATCTCTTTTCTTTCTTCCTCATGGTCTAAATAGTGGTTGATTAACAATTTCAATTCATCAAAATTTTTAAAAGAAATCAACTCTTTTCTATCCTCAAACAGTTGAGCTAATCCAGGACGCCAATGAATAATTTGAAACCCACCTATACCAGCAACCTCAAATGTTCTAGCATTCAAGCCATAAATCTCTGATGGAAGTAATGTATTTAAATTAATTTTTGCTGCTAAAACCGATTTAGCTTTTGATTCATTAAAAACATATTCGCCGGTATAAAGAGATTTTATTGTTTTATCTTCTAACCAGATGGGTGCTTTTTGTCCCCAAATATTTATTTTGTAATTATACTCCAAGAGTTGTACAAAGAACGATGAACGAATATTATGAGGACTTCCGTATGTTGTTATATCACAACCATATTTCTGTCTATCATCGTTATTTAATTCAACAAACTTATGATATTTTGGATTACAACATTCGGGTAAGTAATAAACATTTTTTTTATTGTACTGCTCTCTTAAAATATCAACAATATAAGGGTCTTTAAAAAATATAGCATCGTAATCAGAGATCATAAAAAAAGCTTTATTAAAGTTTGCAATTGAGTCAGGAAACCACATTGTAATTTTGGATTTAGAAATTCCTCTAATTTTTTTTATTTCATCAGGCTGTAAAATATCATGCGTACAAATTATTAAATCTATTTTATTGTTTTTCAAAATTTCGTAAAGCCTCTTCCTTTTAATATTTTTAAAAGTAGAAGTCATTAGTAAATTATCGTATAGTAAATTATTGAATTGATATATTCTTAATAAAATAGAATTACTGGGATATTTAATAGAAAGTGATGCGTCATAAGTGAAAACATTATGTCCCATATCCTTAAAAGCATCAAAAATGTGATAACCAAATTGACCTTTGGTGAATTTACCAATTATTAGAATTTCCATCGTTTCGTAAAAATATTTACTGAAGTTTAATCTTTTTTTATTTACAACATTTAAAATAAAACTAATTGCTTACATTAATTAAAAGGTGTTTCTTTTAAATTTAAATTTTTAAATAAATATACATCCCTATTACTAGAAAAATTTGGTTCAATAATTTCAAAACATAATTGTTTTATTCTAGATAATATTTTGTCTTTACGATTATTATCTGAATAATGTATTTCGATAAATAAATAATTACAATTTTTTATTTGTTCACAATTTCCATGTTCAAAAATTTCATATTCAGCTCCTTCGATATCAATTTTTAAAATATCTATTATTTCATTTTCAGAAAAGTATTCATTATAAATTTGATCAAATGTAATTCCAGGGATAACTATATTTTTTTTATTTACTACAATCGTATTTTCATAAATATTATCTCCTGTACCGCCTAAAGAAATATTCTTGTTTATATCTCTTTCATAACCAACAACAGCCTTATTTAGCAAATGGTATTCACATTCGAAATTATTAGAAATATTTAAGCCCAGCCGGTAAAATGTATTTGGATTATACTCAACAGCGACTATTTTTTTTATTTGTATATCCATTGAGTCCAAGAGTGCGGCGAATCCTCCAACATTGGCTCCTAGATCTAACAAAGTAGCTTGTTTAATACTTTTAAGTTTGTTTATAATAGGCTTGTATTCATCGTTTGTAATAATTGTTCTGAATCCAGATATATCACCACCTATTTTATTTATTAAATATTCTTTCCCATTAAGTTTATAAATAAATAATCTACTATTTGGATTGAACAAGGTTTGTATAATGATTGAAAACCAGTTATCGAATTTCAATATTTCTTTTAATCCTGTTAATTTATTTCTTAAGTTCATTTATAAACTCACAAATTTAAAGTATTAATTATCTTTTGAGACTTAATTTCTTTTAAACAAAGATTGTCATTACATTCATTACTAAAACAATTGGCGCAGTAGATATTATTATTTCTAAATACAATATTTTTTTCATTTTCAGGCGGGTACCATTTACCTTCATAATCTCTACTACTAAAAATAGCTATTAATGGGGTTCCAACTGCATAAGCCAAATGCATTGGTCCCGTATCGTTGGAAATAACTAGCTTACAATGTTTCATCATTTCTGCGGTTTCGAGCGGGGTAAGTTTTCCGCAAAAATTCAAAACATTTTCACCTTTAATCTGCTCTGCAAGTTCAAAATCTTCAGGTCCGCCAGAGAGCAAAATGTTATATTTTGTATCTAATAAATATTTAGCAACTTCTTTAAAATATTCAATAGGCCAGCGGTTCTGCGATCTCTTCGCCCCAACAACCATAGTAATATTATTTTGCATAATAAGTAATTCTAATTCTTCTTTTTTCGTCACTTGTCCCTCGACTTCGCTCGGAATGACACTGAGCTGGAGACTTTCATTATTAAATTTGTTCAGGATGACGTTTTCAACTTTTTTCTTAATATCTTCAGTAAACCCTAAGGGAAAGACTAACCCGTAACTTCTAAGCCCATTTTTTTCTAATATCCCCAGCAGCCGGTCTCTTTCATTTTCAAACTTTATAAACTTTGCTTGTTGTTTTGCTAAAAACCATGTAGAAGCAACCTGCCAGCCAAATGCATATTTTATACGAAGAGTTTTTGCTATAAAAATATCTCTTAATTGTCTAATCAAACCAGCATCATATTGCGGAAGTTGAATAAAAAGATCATAGCCATTCGTTTTAAGTTGTTTAAATAAATCTTTTTTTGGCAGTCCATGATAATTAATAATCTTATTAACTATTGTTCTATCAATTAAAGCACCAAGCGAAACAAGATTTTCTGCACCAGCATTTGTAAGAATATCTATCAGTGCATCTGGAAAATTTTTTCTAATGGAATAAATAGCGGGCAAAGCACAAACACTATCACCCAAAGAGCCAGTACGAAATATTAAAATCTTTTTTGCATCAATAACTTTTTTATTTCCAAATAAAATCCATTTAAAGAATTTCAGTAAACAATTCAGGATACTATAATGCAGAAGAATAAACTGCTTAATTAAAATTTCTTTTATCTCATAATTCTTTACTTCAGACATATCTACTCAAAATAAACAACGCCCATAGACGGGACCAGTGAAGTTTTTCAAGATCAAAGATAAAAGGATAAAGATTAAAGTCGGAATTTAATTCCTTAATTGAGTCAAACATTTTATCTTTTAATTGTCCATTCATAATCCAATCAGCGAAGGGGAAAGTGAAACCCATTTTTGGTCGATTTATTAATTCTGAAGGAATATCTCCGACCGCATCTACTAACATTTTTTTTGGATAATTTTTATCAAAGGCTTTATCAAGATAAGGAAGAACACTTTTATATAGAAGATGATCTACAAACGGCACACGGAGTTCCAGAGAATGAGCCATACTGAAGATATCGCTGTCTCTTAGTAACTGATTTCTCATATAGTGACAAGTTTCCATCATAGAAACGTATTGCAGTTCTGTGAGATACTGGATGCTGCTTGCCCCTTTGGGGGATACTTGATTCTGGATATCGGATACTTGATCCTGGATGATAGTCATTGGGTCATTTGAGATTGAGTCATTCATAGTCATTGGGTCATTCGTGGTCATTGAGTCATTCGTAGTCAGTGGGTCATTCGTTGTTACCTTTTGACTTTTGACGTCTGACGATTGACGTTTGCCATTCCATCCTAGACGTTTCAATTCATCATCCGTAAACAATCCTCTAACCAGTTTATATTCAGCATTTTCAGAATCGGGATGGAGGAAATATTCAATTGCTTTTGCAGGTAATTTATTTTTAAGCAGGGGAGCGGCGGCTTTCATAAACATTTTAGCAAAGGGAAGATTTTTAATCTTCTGATATTTTGGAATATTTCTGAATGAAGGATAACCACCGAAAAGTTCATCGCCGCCCAGACCGGACAGGACTACTTTAAGTCCTGCCTGCTTTGCTGCTTTAGAGACAAAGTAAGTATTAATGCCGTCAATTGTGGGCTGGTCCATTACAGACATTATATTTTCAAAATCATCAAGCAAATCTTTTTCATAAAAGGGGACTTCGATATGCTCTGTGTTATATGTTTTGGCCGCAAGGCGTGCATATTTAGATTCATCCAATTTATTACCGGGAAAAACAACAGAAACAGTTTTAATTTTTTCCTGTCCCACCTGCCGCATTAAAGAAACTATAGCAGTAGAATCAATTCCTCCGGATAAAAACGCACCAACCTCAACATCAGAAACCATATGAGCGCGCACAGAATCGAGTAAAGCGGTTCTAATTATTTTCTTAGCGTTTGTATCATATACAGATTTTGATTTCTTAATGTTAAATTTTGAATGTTCAATGCTCAATTTAGAAGTGGTAGGAATCTTATTCATTGCTGATTTAACATTGAACATTGAACTTTGAGCATTCTGCCCAGCAGCCTCTTCAAAAAGGTCACTAAAATTCCAATAATTGTACATTGTACATTGTGCATTGTGCATTATCAAGTATTGTCCTGGTAACAAAGACGCAACTTCATTATAAATTGTAAGAGGAGAGGGAACAGATCCCGTTCTTAAAAACGCATCAATACCTTCTTTAGATATAGTAAGATTTTTTTTGTAATGCTTAATAGCTTTAAGCTCTGAAGAGAAGATGAATTCATTTTCATTATGCAAATAGTAAAAAGGTTTAATTCCAAATCTATCACGCGCGGCAAAAAGAGTTTTTTCTTTATCATCCCAGATTGCGAATGCAAACATTCCGCGAAGCATTGATAAGCAATCTTTGCCGTACTGTGCGTAAAGATTAAGGATAACTTCAGTGTCACTGTTGGATGTGAGACGTGAGACGTGAGACGAGAGACGTGAGATTAAATCTTTGAAGTTGAAAATCTCACCGTTGAACACGATGACGTATCTGGATGCTGCCTGTCCCTTTGGGAGATCCTGGATACTGGATACTGGATATGGAGGCTCTGCGACATCCCGATTCGATCGGGACTGGATACTGCCTGCCCCTTCGGGGGATACTGAACTTATTGCGCTAAGCGCTTTGCCGCTAAACATTGGCTGATGAGCGGCAGGGGAGAGGTCTATGATTGAGAGTCGGCGATGTGCAAGTGCAACGAATGGTCCTTCGTCTCTCGTCTCCGCTCGAGATGACGTGCTCAGGATGACGCGTTCATTGTGACGCGCTCGAGATGATACTTCGACAGGCTCAGTACAGGCTAAGCTTGGGATGGCAGACCCTTCGACAGGCTCAGGATGACAAGGAGAGAAGTAAATGCCGGCATCATCCGGACCGCGATGTGCGAGGATATCCCTTGCGGCAAGCACCCTGCCTTCATCAATTTTTTCTTTAGTATTTATAACACCAAATATGCCGCACATTTAATTCAATTTCCAATTTAGAATGTACAATGTACAATTAAGAAAAAATTATTATTAGTTTTCCAACAATTAATTTACTACTTATTATCAAATTATTAGTGAGGCATTTTTCGGCTGTCACGATCGTACCGTGTCTTTTGTACCTCACTACCACGGAAAATTCTCGGTCTTTCTGAAGTTTATGTCATTTCGGCTGAAAGGAGAAATCTTTATAAGATCTCTCACGATAGTTCGATATGACATCATTATTATTATCTGAAATAAACAGCATAATCAAAATTACCAGGAATATCGGTAATGCTACACTTCCAACACCAACCCACCAGGCTTCGAATTGGGAATGAACGAACATTGCGAGCAATGAACATTGTACAACCTTGCCTACCGGCAGGCAGGTGTATAATGTAGAATTGCTTCTGAAATTTTCTTTAATTGTAAATTGTGAATTGTAGATTATAAATTTTCTAATAATCCAAATCATTGGTAATAAGAATAATATCAATCCTGTTAATCCGGTTTCTTCGATAATAGCTAAAAAAGAGTTTCCCTTTTCTCTAATGTATCTTCCGTTTTCGTAATGACTGCCTGTTAATATTGGTGTTTTAATATCCGGAGCGCTAACTCCATAACCTAATCCGAATACGCCACCTAATTTTGCCGCTTCAAAAGATGGTTCCCAAAGTATCATTCTTCTGCCAAGAATTTTGCCGCCATCTTTATTTAATACAGAATCAATAGAACTTTGAAGCGGAGAAACGGTGAAGTATAAAACAAATAATAAGGCAGTTGAAGAAAACAATATTGCAAGTATTTTTTTTGATTTAGTAATTATTAGATAAGTAATGGTTCCTATAACTAAAGCTAAAATTGCTGCACGGGAATAGGTGAGAAGTAAAAGTAAAAAGTTAAAAGTCAAAAGTAAAAAGTAAGACGAGAGACGAAAGAAGCGAGACTTTGCGCTTTGCACTATGTTGGAACGAAGTGAAAATCCCGATTTATCGGAGCATTTTGCGCTATGCGCCGGGCGCTCTGTCCTTAGCGTAAAAACTCCTGGAAGAGTAAAAAGTATTGCAGCCGCAAGTGTGTTTTGGTGTCCTGCAAATCCCATAAATCCCAGTCCGTTACCGCCGGACCAGCTGTTTGAAGGCGAATTTGTTATAAGAGAAAATAATGAGATTACAATTACTAAAATGTTAGCAGGAATTAAAAATTCGATTCCTTTTTCAGGTAAAATTTTTTTATAGAGTAAAATTGCAGATAAAATACCCGCATAAATAAAAATCAAGTAACCGGATCTTTCGAAAGTTATTTTTGGATTTAAAGACCACATCTCTGTAATTAAACAGTAGAACGGGAATGAGAATATGATGAGTATAAGGTAAAGGCTTATCTGTTGATACAACTTAAAATACAGAGCCAATAAAATATAAATCAGCAGAATGACTGGAACCAGGTAATAAAAAAAATTAAATATTGGAAATGTGCGGCTTACTATTCCAATTATTAATAATGGTAAGGAATATTCAATAAATCTTATCGCATTAGATGAGTTAAGTTGAATCTTTCTCATTAAGGAATTTCCTGAAAATTATTCGTATTTGATTCAGGTAATAAAACAGATTTATCATATTTATTCCTAAAGATTATTATTGCTTTTACAATAAGCAGAATAAAAATATATGACCAAACACTGATCAATAATAGCTGATAAGTAATATTTTCAACAGAATTAATCAGATAGTAGAATACAAACAAAAATATTATTATGATAAAAGAAAAATAAAGCGCAATAGTCTTTTGCCTTTTTGTTTCAGTTACTTTAAATAAATAAGTATTCAGCGGGAAATGAAGTATTACATAAAACGCATATCCGCTGATCATAAACACGAATATATTATTAAAGATTTGTTTTGATATTGAAGCCGGTAGTACTGAAGGAAAGAATCTAACAAGAGAAGTAATTAAAACTACGTATGTTACAATCAATAGAAATGATAATGCCAATCCTTTTTTTAAAAGTTGTTTTTTCCCGGGATTTTGTTCTGCGAAAAGATATTTTTCAATGAGATTACCGATATAAAAAATTGGAGCCGTTAGACCCCAGGCAAATGTATATGCATTTGCGATTTCTGCTGTAAAATAGTGGTTGACAATAAATTTATCGCCGGTTAATCCAAGGGAGACTGCTGAATTAATGATAAAAGCAGAAAAGCCAACTTTATAATATTCTAATATTGATACTTCATTACTAGCTGATTTATCAAAAAATAAATAAGCCACTATAAACCATATTACTACAAAAATTGAAAGGAGTGTAAAGGGATCGAAATTAAAATATATTACAAAAGGAATTATCATAAAATGTGATGCTGCAAGCATAACCAGTACAATAAAGTATTTCTGATATTCTCCCTGAAACAAAAGTTTGAAATTTAACACACCACCGGTTGATACTATAACACTATAAATTATAATGGGTACAATTGTATTAGACTCTGTAAATGACTTTGTAAGGAAATAAAGGACTAGAAAAGCAATAATTGTGTTTATGGATACTAAAACAAAAATTTTATTAACCCTTAATGGAATTCGGGTTTGGGATATATTAAAGCCCAGTGCAGCAAAAAGAATTAATAAGGATGAAGTGTAATAGGATTGATTAAATAAATTGTATTGATCTTTATTTAGAAAATATGCAAATGCCAGTATTACAGATTTGTAAATGAATAATGATAAACCAATAATTATAAATTTTTTTATGGAGTCGGACTTTGTCTTCAATTTTGTATAAGTGTTGGATTAAAATTAGATATTTTGGTATTTAAGTTTTTGCATAAATAATTATCTTAAAGTTAATTAAAATTTATATAGTTATTAAATTGGTATAGAGTAAATAGTAAGCAGCGGGCAGCGAAAGAAGAAATGTTTAATATCAGAAAGCAAATGAAAAAGGGAAAACTGAAAATGTTGAGTGCTAAATGTTAAATGGAAGACACTTCGTCGCTCGCACTTTGTCCTTCGACTACGCTCAGTGTGACGCGTTCCACATAGTGGCTGGCAGGATGACATCTCGATAATTCGGGACAGGCTGCTCATCGGGATGTCGCAAAGCCTCCATATCCAGAATCTAAAGCGAGCTTCCTACTTTAACTCGTATATTTACAAAAATGGAAGTTACCCCAATACCACCGTTTTTAAGCTTACTTACAATAATACTAGGACCTAGTGCAATTGAACTGTATGCCCAGTAATCAAATATTTTCTGAATGCTTATATCCATTACAAACTGGTCTTTTCTTACAGGACTGTTAAACATATAATCCATTCTTAAATCAAAAACGCTGCCTGCAAGAGTAAGCTCACGTCCTGTAAATCCGGCATGCAGTTCATCAATAAATTCTGCAAAATAAAACTTGCTGCGTGTTGAACCCATAACTTTAATCGGGTAACGAAACTCCCAATTTACAAAATCACCCTGAAGCAGATAAGGCTGATATTTAATAGTTGAGTCAGGGTTATAAGCAATATTGCCTATATTAACTGTTTGATTTGTGTATTTATCTATTTGTGTCTGACTGAAATTGCTGGATGAAGTCAAATATCCGATTTCAAAAAAATTACCGAATGGTATAGTATAAGACATTTGAAGACCATCCGTTACAAAAAGATTATTTTGGTTTTCGGAATCTTTTAATTCAACCATTGCATCTACTGCTGTAAATATACCAGCTTTAAGTCCAAGAATATGAAAACTAACCTCAGTATAGTTTGTTTCAAGAGCACCGCTGTAAGGTGTACCAAATCCCAATGAAAGACCAATATCTTTTTTAAGTGGGATACCAAATCTTTCGCCGCCCATTACCTGGAAATATGGATTAATATAGCCAAGCGTTGGCGATATCTGAAATACTGTAGGTGGATTTAGGATATTATTAAACCTTAATTTTTCTACTACTCTAGTAAAAAGACTGCCGTAATTAATTGTTTCTTCTAAATTGAGTTTAAAGGGATATGTTATAATTCTTGCACGTGTTTCAGGTTTAAGAGCCAGCAATGGATATAAACTTCCTTTTACAGAAATAGTTTGATCGGTAGCGTTGCGTAAATCAACAACTATTTCAGCTTTTGGATCAGGTGGATCTATAAACAGCTCTTCCTGGATATGTATAAATAAACTATCCTCTAGAGGTTCCATTTGATAATATAATATCGGTTCCTCTTCCTCCTGGGCAATTAAATAATTAGAATTAATAAATATGAGAGTAAATAGCAATAAGAGTGTAATTTTTCTGATTTCCATATTTTAAGTTTTATATTTTTAATATGTTAAAGTTATACAATTATCAGACCGAAAAAAGTACTTATTTTTGCATCCACAATCGATTAAATGGTAAGAATTACAATCATTTCTAAAAATAAATTACATCTTTTAGAAGTTTCTTGGCAGTTAATTGTAAGGATGAAAACGTGAAATAGTGAATGTGAAAAGGTAAAAAGTTGCATCTTCCTGCATGGTTTATTTACCCCCTCCATTTACGCCTCTGCCCCTATGGGGAAAGGGAGGGGCGGGGAGGGTTAGAATTATTGTAGGGCTCGATCTCCCGATCAATCCTAAAACCACGGAACAGACAGGAGTCAGTTTCCTACAAATGGGCATCGTCATTCCGAAAGACAGACTAAAGTCTGTGCTACGAAATAAAAAACTATTGCCGGTAGCCGCAAGCTTCAGCTTGCAAATCTATAACTTCAAAATTCATCATTCTGGGTATCCATCCCTTCGGGACTTGTTCGATATTCATTATTCAAAAAAACAGCTCTGGAGAGCTGTGCTACGTAAATAAAACTCCCTCCATTTACGCCTCTGCCCCTATGGGGAAAGGGAGGGGCGGGGAGGGTTAGAATTTTCTCGGCTGTCACATCTTGTGGGAGTGGCCTCAGAGTCTCTGGGTTTAATTGTACATTCTAAATTCTACATTATACCTTGTAAATTGCTCAGAGTGGTAGTATGTGATTAGTTTTTTGATATGTGTATAGACTAAATAGAGTTAGAATACACTTCTATCCCTTCACTTACTATTGAAGCACTAAAAGGATTCTCATCATTAAAGTCTGAAGATAAAAACGGATGCGGTTCAATAATTTCATCAAATTGTCTGCAATATTTCATTAACTCTAATCTTGTTGTAAACCGATCTTTAGAATATTTCTTTAAAACAATTGCAATATCAATATCGCTGTCATCGTTTTTTTCATTTTTAACTTGTGAACCAAATAGAAACACTTTTTCGACAGGGTATCCATCTTTTAATAACAAAGTATAAAACTTGTAAACAATATCTCTTATTTCTTCAATTGATCTGTAAGCCATATTCTTAATTCACTTATTTTGGTTTGATAATAAAGCGTAAAATCTAAATTAGCTTTCTTATAAAATTCTTTTTTATAATCAGGGTACCTTGCTTCAATATTAAAAGCTGTTATTATATCTAATAAATCTGCCAGCGTTTCTTCAATCTCTAACCCTGCTGCATAAGCCAGCTTATTTAAATCGTGGATTTTAGGTACGGTTTCAATATTGTTTTTAACAGCCAGTGCTTTTAATAACTTTTCTATAACAAGATGTCCAAGAAACAGACACCAAATGTAATCTTTGCTTTCAAATAAATTATTCATAGCACGAAAATCTAAATCCGATGCATCAACTCAATATTTTATTAGTTCTTCTTTAGTCATGTTACTAATATATAAATAAATTATTTTAATCACAGTAAACACCCCCTCGTATTAACGGTCACTTTCACTTTCGGGTTTTTTTCGGCTGTCCCCAACCACTTGGTGACACTTCTTAGAATATCGTATGCCACACTCTGCCCTAGTTCGCCACGGCGAACCATTTCGGGGGTGAGTTAAAATTATTGTAGGGATCGATCTTCCGATTAAACCGAAAACAACTTAACAGACAGGGGTCAGTTCCATACAAATGGGAATCGTCATTCAGAAAGACAGACTAAAGTCTGTGCTACGAAATAAAAAACTATTGCCGGTAGCCGCAAGCTTCAGCTTGCGAATCTATAACTTCAAAATTCATCATTCCTTGTTCGATATTCATTATTCAAAAAAACAGCTCTGGAGAGCTGTGCTACGAAAATAAACGTTGAATCATTTTGGGGGGAAGGGTTATGACTATTGGGTGCTAATCCTGACATATTAGTAAAAGTAAGAAACAGAATAGAACAAATATTAAAATTTATTTTGTTATAAGCGCCATACGAAGAATATCTTTAGGTGCATCTTTATCTAAATTTTCTGCTTTAAAAACACCCTCTAAGTTAAAGCCAAGCTCCCTGTTAATACGAATGTTCCGTAAATTGGTATCGAAAGTGTATATAAATATTTTTCTTAGTTTAAGTTTGTTAAGTCCAAATGAAACCCAGGCTTTAGTAGCTTTTTTCCCAAATCCTTTACCGGAATAATCCCTATTACCGATAAGTTTTCTAAGTTCAGCTTTGTTGTTTAATTTATCATAATGCAGGTAACCCATAACACCTATTGGTATTTTGTCCTGAGTTTCGATTATTCCAAAAATATTCGCTTTGTCATTAATTAGTTCATCTAAATTTCTTTCAACATTATCAATACGGGAAAGTAAAAACTCTTTACCAAACTCGTTGTTAGTCCATTCCCCCAGTAGTTTTTTATGTTTCTTATTATCAAACTTGTTAATAATCATATCTTCATACTTAATAGGAAAATCTATCTTTTCATCAATTAAATAATTTACTTCTTCAACTTGCGGGTTTTTATGCCCATTTATAGCAATATCTAAAATAGAATTGGCCAGATTAACGTAATCTTTCGGGGATAAATTTAATTTTTTCAGTTCATTGATTGTATTGTTTAGGACTGTTTCTGTCAGAAAGGAATTCTGTATTTGTATCGAATCTTCCATGATATTTTTCCAATCAAAAGATGTGATAAAAAATATTTATGTTATTAATAGTAATCAAAGTAAATGACCATTAAACATAGTAAAATAAATTGAATAATTGTTTGATATTAATTAAAGATTATTTTAATAGATGTGGTGGAATATTTAACAGAATCTAGAGGTGAGAAGGAAGATTAAAAGGGCCTGCCCCTATGGTAATGATCATTCAAAAAAAACAGACTAATTCGCCGCGGCGAACTGTGCTTCGAAATAAAAAAACTCCCTCTCTTTGAAAGAGAGGGCCAGGGTGAGTTAGAATTCTCATTATTCAATATTCATCACCTGTCCCTATGGGATTCGTTATTACTTATTCGCTATTCAATTCAATGTATTTTTCTTATCCCTGTCTTGTTAAGAGAGGCTAGGTGAGTTAATAATTCAAAAATCATCATTCATCATTCCTTATTCGATATTCATAATTCAAAAAAACAGCTCTGGAGAGCTGTGCTACGTAAATAAAACTCCCTCCATTTACACCTGCCCCTATGGGGAAAGGGAGGGGCGGGGAGGGTTAGAATTTCCGCAGAGATCGATCTCCCGCTCAAACCGAAAACAACTTAACAGACAGGGGTCAGTTCCCTACAAATGGGAATCGTCATTCAGAAAGACAGACTAAAGTCTGTGCTACGAAATAAAAAACTATTGCCGGTAGCCGCAAGCTTCAGCTTGCGAATCTATACCTTCAAAAATCATCATTCCTTGTTCGGTATTCATTATTCAAAAAAAAAACAGCTCTGGAGAGCTGTGCTACGAAAATAAAACTCCCTCCATTTACGCCTCTGCCCCTATGGGGAAAGGGAGGGGCGGGGAGGGTTAGAATTGAGCGCACCATTTAAAGTAAAGACGACTCGATGAGTCGTCTCAAAACTTACAATAGTAAAGACGTAGCATGCTACGTCTCTACGAAATTTTTATAAAATTCTATACTACTTCTCGTTTGGAAGGATCAACCACTTTTGATTTTGTGGTTAAATAATAAAGCGCTGGTATAACATACAGTGTAAGAATTGTAGATACTATTAATCCGCCGATTGCTACTATACCAAGCGGCATACGGATTTCTTTTCCTGCATCACCAATACCAATTGCTAACGGAAGCATACCGAGTATTATCGCTATTGAAGCCATAATCTGTGGTTTAAGTTTTGTGGGACAAGCCTCAATTAATGCATCCTTAGGCAGCATTCCTTGCTCTCTTCTTAACTGGTTTGTGTAATCCAAAATTAAGATCGCATTATTTACCACAATTCCTATAAGCATTATTATAGCCATAAGAGATGTGATGCTGAATGCAGTATTAGTTATGAATAACGCTAAGATAACTCCTATTAATCCCAGTACAACCGTAAACATAATTAAAATAGGCTGTAAGAAACTTTCAAGTATTGCAGATAGAAGCATATAGGTTAACAGCACGGCAAGTAAAAATGCAAAAGCCATATCTGCAAACATATCATTCATCATTTTAACATTACCGCCCCAGCGAATATAATACCCGCTTGGTAGTTTTATGTCTTCAACTCTTCTATCTATTTCGTTTGTAATATTACCGAGCGGATAACCCTGCGCAGCGGCTCCGGTAAACATAATAGAGGTGTACTTATCACGGTGAAGAATTTTTGTATAGCCCGTTGTAAAATCAACATCTGCAAGCTGAACTAATCTGAAAGAGCCCATTCTTGATGCCACAGTGATGTTTCCAATTTTTTCAGGCGAATCAACTGATTCATCACTAAGCGTAACTGTAATGTCATACTCATCACCGGATTCTCTGTACTTTGCTGATTGAATTCCTTCTACAGATGCTCTTAAAGTTAAAGCAAGATCAGCAATAGTTAATCCCGCTTCAGTTAACTTTTCCCGTTTTGGGAAAATAGTAATTTCAGGTTTACCTGCTCTGGAACTTTGATCAAAGTTTATTAGTCCCGGGATATCATGAATTTTTGCAAATACCTGATCTTTTAATCTCTCAAGTTCATCAAGGTCCTGTCCCATTAAAAAGAATTGGATCGGCGCCTCACCTCCACCCATACCCTCAGCAACATCAACTTTAATTCTAGCATTAGGAATATCTGATAACTCTTTTACAAATCTTGTAATAATCTCCTGGAGACCCGCATCACGCTGGTTAGCATCCACTAACTGTATATCCATACTTGCCATATTAGTACCAATATCAAGATCGCTTATCTTACCGAGGTTAGAAAGGATATGAATAACTTCTTTGCTGTTCTTTAGTCTGTTTTCAATTTCATTTACTGTTTTTGATGTTGCTTCGAGATTGTATCCTTCGGGCAATTCAACCTGCACATTAATTTTGCCGTCATCAGTTTGCGGAATAAATTCAAATCCGAGTTTTGGACCGAACACAAATACCGTAACAAAGAATAATACTATTGATATACCTACAGTAATTGAACTTCTTAATTTAGTATGCAAAACATAACCGAGTGTTTTTTTATACCATGCTGTTTGTTTCGCTTCAAAATTATTAAACAAGGTTGCAAACTTTCCGGTTTTATGTTCCTTGGATAGAATTAATGAAGCAAGCATAGGGGTTAATGTAAAAGACATGATCAGTGAGAAGATAGTTGCAAACACCGCAGCCAGTGCAAGTTCCTTTAACCACATTCCGATCATTGAAGACATATTAGCAACAGGTAAGAAAACAACTAAGTTTGTTAGTGTAGAAGCAAGAACTGCCACAACTACTTCCGATGTTCCTATAAATGCTGCCTGCTTTATGGATTTACCAAGTTTTTTGTATCTGAAAATATTTTCTATCACCACAATGGAATTTGCCACCAGCACCCCCACCGATACCGATAATCCCATAAGCGTCATCATATTCAAAGTTAAACCAAAAACCTGAAGCAGAAGGAAGGTTGATATAATAGATGTAGGCATAGACATCGCAACAATAATTGTAGAGCGCCAATCATGTAAAAAGAAGAATAAAATAATAGCCGTAAATAATACTCCCAGATAAATATTACTCATTGTATCATCAAAACTGCTCTTAACAAATGTGGAT
The DNA here is from genome assembly GCA_041738675.1 of Ignavibacteriaceae bacterium. Taxonomy (GTDB): domain Bacteria; phylum Bacteroidota; class Ignavibacteria; order Ignavibacteriales; family Ignavibacteriaceae; genus IGN3. The sequence continues at coordinate 7,152 of JBGSPH010000047.1, read as the reverse complement.
GCATCGGTAACAACTTCTAACTTGCATCCTTCCGGTAATGTGCTTTTTATTTCTTCAAGCGAATTATGTACTGCCTCTGCTACTTCAACTATATTGCCTTCGGAGCTTTTTACGATACCAAGTCGTATTACATTTTCATCTTTTACATTTTTCTCAACATTAAAAAACACAGCTCGTTGTCTTATATCTTTACCCCCATCAACAACATCTGCAAATTGTCTTATCTTTTTGGGTCCGTATGCAGTAGGAATCTCGAGCTCTCTAACTGAATTAACATCATCAAATTCGCCTTTTAATCTTACAGTATATTCCTGATCACCAATTTGAAAATAACCGCCGGGTATATCCATATTGTGTGCTTTAAGTATGGCGCTCATTTGCGGCAGGGATATAGTGTTCTCATAAACAACACGGTTATCCATAACAAGGCGTATTTCTCTTTCCTGTCCGCCTGTTATCTGAACTTTAGCCACACCCTGTATTTGTGAAAATCTATCCTTTAATGTTTTATCCGCAATTTCATAAAGTTCCCTCGGATCAAGATCACCGCTAAGAACAACATCAACAACGGGGAAAGACTTGAGATCAACTTTTTGTACAATAGGCTTTTCTGAATCATCCGGAAGATCATTTAATATTGGATCAATCTTATCTTTTACTTCCTGGCTTGCAACATCAACATCCTTTTTAAGATTGAACTCAATTATCACAACAGAAAAACCATCAAGTGAATATGACTCGATTCGTTCTACCAGACTTACGGTAGATACAACTTCTTCAATTCTTTTTGTGATTAGAGTTTCTATTTCTTTGGGACCGGCACCCGGATAAATTGTAGAGATAGTTATATATGGTATTTCTACATCCGGCTGAAGATTTAAATTGAGTTTAAAGTATGCTATCAAACCAAAAATAAGGAATAAAAGAATTCCAACGGTGGTAAGTACAGGTCTGTTAATTGAGACTTTAGCTAGAAACATTTTTTAAAATCCTTTTATTGAATCACATTTATTTTAATACCGTCTTCAAGCTGCGAGCCGCCTTTTACAATAAGCATTTCACCGGGCTGCAATCCTTTGCTGATTTCATAATACAATCCGCTTTCGTTTCCGTTGGAGATGTATTTTTTTACAGCCTTACCTTCCGATGCAACAAACACATAAGAACCTGTGTTATCATTTATAACCAAATTTCTTGGGATGATAACTGCGTTGGGATTTTCATACGTTAATATTTTTATTTCGTTAGTTATACCGCTTTTTAATACGCCCCGTGCATTATCAAATTCCACTTCAACAAAAAAGGCCTGTTTTGCCGGATCCATCGCAAGGGCTATTTCTGCAATTCTTCCAACAAATTTTTGTCCCCCAAATTCAGTTACAGCTTTCATACCCTTTTTAAATTGAGATATTTCTTTTTCAGACACCCATATTTTGCTTCTCATTTTATAAAGCTGGGCAATTGTAAATAAAGGTATCTCACTTTTTACTCCGTCACCGGGATTAACTTTTATATCCACTATATATCCGTCAAAAGGTGCTTCGATAAAAAGCATTTTCTTTAATGATTCATAGTTTCTTTTTGCCACACGATATTGAGTTTCAACACCTTCAAATGCTGCAAGCGATGTTTCACCAGCATCATACAGCACTTTTGTTCTTTCGTAATTTCTTTCTGCGTTTTCATAAGTTGTTTTGGCTTGATTGAACTGCAGAGCAGGATTGTCGGTATCAAATTCTACAATCACCTGATTCATCTTTACAAAATCGCCAATCTTTGCATTTACATTAAGAATGTTACCGCCAATCATTGAACCCTTTGTAGCTTCTTTTATTCCCGTAAGTTTAGAGAAGAATGAAAGGTACTTTTCAAAAGGCTGATTCTTAACCTGTTCAACCTGCACGGGTATTCCTTCTTCGCTTCTTAACTGTTCCATGCTTTTTGATTCAACTTTTTCATCACCGCAAGCCTGCAATAAAGTAATTGTAAGTGCGGATAAAATTATTATCAGCGAAGTTTTTAATACTGTTAATTTCGTTTTCATGTGAAGATCTGTCTCCTGATTCATTATATAAAAATTATTTTTCTATTACTATTCAACTTCTGCAAACTTAGAAAGATATGAAGGATCGGTTCTTCCAAGCAGTTGTTCAAGTTCGTGTTTAGTTATTATATAGCTGTGTATTGATTGCGTTTTATTAATTTTAGCCTGTCTAAGTGCCTGATCGGAATTTTGAAGTTCCAACTGGCTTCCGGCACCTTCACGATATCTGATTAAAGATATATCATAAGCTCTCTGTGCTAAGTCAACAGTTCTGGTTTGTACCTCAATTAAGGATTGTACTCTTTTTAATTCGCTAATCTTCTCTTTTACATTAGCAGTAACCGCATCCTTTAATAATAGAAGCTGCTGTTCAGTTTGCATGGATGTTATAGTTGATTGCTGCACTGCATTTTTTGTTCTGTTGCCCTGCCATAAATTCATTTGAAAACTCAATCCAACAGTAAAAGCAGAGTAGTTCTGAAAATTCCATTGATCTGAAGTTCCTGCATAGGAATAATTTCCAAAAGCTGCAATGTTTGGCCAATACTCAGAAACATCCAGCTGAATAAAAGCTTCATCAACTTGCTTTTTTAATTCCAGACTGGAAATATCAAAATTATTATTAAGTGCTTCAGCAATCAGTTTAGTCTCATCTATATTTTCATAAATAGTTAAACTAAATTCTCCCGTAACTTCTATTTCCTGAGCCTGATCTTCTCCCAAAACAATTTTTAGCCGGTTCTTTGTATTGATTAAAACATTTTCCATCTGCAGAACGTACGGGCGAATATTTTCCAACTGTACTTCTGCCTGCAGTTTATCAAACTCCGAAGCCATACCTTGATTGTAATAGGCTTCAACATTATCAAAATTATCCTGAGCGTTATCAAAACTAGCCTGGGCAATATCTAAAACTGCCTTGGCTAACATTACACCATAAAAAGCTCTTTGAACATCAAGAACAGTTTTTGATACGGTATTTTTCAACTCGGCTTGAGAAAGGTTGTAATAGATCTTCGAAGCTCCAATGCCTTCAAACACCGCGGAACTGAAAAGAGTTTGTGTTAATGTAAGATCGGTTGAATAAGAATTTGCCAATGAAAATGACTGCAGAATATTTTCAACCGGCATATATTTATTATCATCCCTTGGAATTACTCCCTCATCAAATAGAATTGAATAAGTAGCGTTTGTTAAGAGTGCTTCAAAATCAGGAAAAGGTATTTTAGGTTTTTTAATGAAGTGAGAAAAATTTCCTGTAAGATCAAGCTTGGGCAGCGCATAACCAAATGCCTCATTTACGGTGGCGCCTGCCTTCTTAACATCCATCTGCGAAATGGTTATACTTTTATTATTCATTAACGCTTGCCCGATTGCATCTTCCAGGTTGTATATCTTGGGCTGTGCTGACATAATAAAAGGAATTATTGAACAAAGTAAAACTATTTTTTTAATATCAATGAAAGGAAAGAAAGTTTTTTGTTTCATTTAATTCTCTAAATATTTGAACGTGGAACTAACTATTTAACAGAGTTTTTTAAGATTGTTTTGATTTTTGCAATACACAAAAAATTTAACAAGGCAAATCTAATCAACTATCAAATTAAATTTATTTTGTTTATCACAATTATTAAGAATTGTGACAAAAATCATTTTTTGGTACTACGTTAAAACGGTTTAACGTTTCGCAGGCCATCTTAATAGTCTAGCATTATGTGTCATTCCCGTGAAAACGGGAATCCAAAACCAATAATACAAAATGGATTCCTACTTTCTCCCGAAGCAATGCCAATGGCATTGAGTATGATTTAATACTAATTTTGCGTAAGGTGAATTAATAAAATACAAAATCAGAGCAATCCCGTTAGGGATTTGATATTTATACAAATATCAGAACACAGAACAATGTTAGTGCCCTTAGGGACAAAATATGGTTTATAAAATAATTACACTAAATAGTTTACAAATCTTTATTATTGCTGATTGTAAAGCTTCATTCTATCTGGTATAAAATTGTGATTGATGTTTACTTTATAATATAATATGTTTCTGATGCAATGATGATAATAATTTGCCGTTCTACTTTTACTTATCCCTTTACCTCTTTACCGGCAGGGGACTGACCGATGTGTTAGGTGCTGGGTCTTTACAATTAAGAATTTTATTTCGATATAGTCTTATGGCTTTTAGAGTAGCGTGATTATTAAATAATTCGAGAGGAGTATTTTATGTTAAATCTTTACCTTTTCTTTCCTCAAATAAAAAAGAAAGGTGTGTAATGAAATACTTATTGATATCTCTTGTAATATTCTCAATGCTTTTTATAGGATGCAATAAAGAGGAATGCGATCCAGTAACTCCACCTGTTGATGACAGAATCCCTTTCGAGATTAATTTTCTTCAGTATTCTGAGAACAATTTTTTTATAGATCAGATTTATACAGATACTTCTGCAGTTAATTTGTATAATCAATTTTATGGTAATGTAACCCCAATCGTTCTACCAAAATATTTTGTAAAGAACATAGAGGTTTATAAATCTTTTAATTCAATTTTTGATGAAGGTATTTTAGCAACTGCTTATATTAATTTACTACCACGATCTTCCGACAGTATGTATGCTGACGAGTTGAGAAATCTTAACACGATTATTCCTGGGCAAAATGACGCAAGTCGTTTCATATTACTAGATGAAGGTAATGACTACATTTTTCATCGTGAAACAGGTTGGATTAGTTTTATAAATCCAATTATGGATCAGGAGATCATAGCAGTAGCTTACAAGATAGAAAATGAACCTGGATATACTGATGATTTAATTTATGGGGAATTTATTTCTGAGCTTGTAAATAATTCCAAAACAAGAGGTGTACTAAAACTTGTTAAACCAAGAGATGTTCGACCGGCTTATGAGCTCGCTTGGAATTTGAAAATGAAAAATATTTATCGGATATCTTCTCAACTGGGACAAATTACAAATCTTGACTTGGATATTTATCTTAAAAAATCTGATGGTACAGAATCAAATACTATCAACAATATTCGATTATTAGAACTGTTCGGCTTCGATAAATATAGTGAAAATGGCACGGCTGTTCCAGATGGTAAATATGATTATTTCCCTGGGATGAATTTTGAACCAAGAACTTCTGAAATAATTTTTCCGGTTATCCAACCATTCGGTAACAATATTCCTTTTGCTTTAAATGAATATAAGTATCAGGCAATTTATGATACAATTAAAAGTTATCTAGCATTGCCTGGGAATAGCTTTGTTATTAGAGGAAAATATAAGTGAAGGTTTTAAAATTAAATTCTTAATTAACTATTTTTCAAAGTAAAGCATTTAGAGAATTAGAAAGCTTAACAAAATGTTTCGAAGCATAAGGTTTATTATTGTTTGTTTAACACTCGTTACATTCATGAATGGTCTGCAACTTTTAGCCCAGCAGGATTCAAAAGGAACCCGAACTATTTATCTTATCAGGCACGGAGATTATGCCCCGCAAGATGATAACATACCTGATTCTTTAAATATTCTAACTCCTCTTGGTATTGCTCAAGCCAGATTAGTTTCAACAAGATTGAAATCAATGAATATTAATTTCAATTCGTTGATAAGTAGTACAATGACTCGTGCAATGCAAACATCACAAGTGATTGTTAATGATTTTCCTGAAATAGTGTTTGAGCAATCAGATATGATAAGAGAATGCACACCTCCAACGTGGAGGGATGATGTTATGGCAGAAACAAAATCATCTGAAGTAGAAGAATGTGTTGATAATCTTGAAAAAGCTTTTCAAAAATATTTTATTCCTTCGCCGGATAATAAAGACAGAAATGATATAATTGTTTGTCACGGAAACGTGATCCGATATTTTGTAACCAAAGTATTAAAAGTCGATACAATGTCGTGGCTTCAAATGAGTATATCAAACTGCAGCTTAACTATTGTTAGAATTTTGCCAAATGGAAATATGAAACTTGATGCATTCAGCGACTACGGTCACATTCCGGAAAATATGCGGACGTTTACAGGCGGAAAGAATAAAGAGAAAGAATTGTTAATTGATGCTAACAAAAATTAGAATCAATAAAGAGAAGTAATACAGAGATTGATTTTATTGATAAATCATTTGGAATCATGAAACATCTTATATCCGTTTTGATATTTTTTCCAATTGCAATTTTGCAATCCGGCTGCCTCCGCACATATTATCCCGCACTTTATCATACAAGCGCACCACCTCTTGTTTCTGAAACGACTAATAGTTTGGAAGCATCCAGCAATTACTTAGGCACAGATTTCACAATCGCAAAGGGGAGCTACGAAAATGAGTTAGTGCAATTAATGAGAATTAATTTTCTAATAGTCAATACTCAAGATCATACTAATTTTAATCTGGAAGGATTCGGCTACACCGGTAATTATAGAGTTTCCGGGCTGGATGCAATTTATGATGGTGAAAAAACTTTATTCGGAGTTGGAGCAAACGCTAAAATTAATGTGAACTTTAAATTCAATAAGGTAAAGATCGGAATGGGATTAAATCTTGGTGGAGGCATAGAGTTTGGTGAATATTATCAATTCAGGAAAGATGCTGAGAATGCACATAGGATATCGGATGAGAATAACCTAATATTTGTACTTTTCTACGGCACTCCAATGATAAGCTATGAATTTACAGAATCTACTATACTTTCATTGCAAGCGAGCGCCGGACTGCCTGGAGTTTTGACGCCTTCGCTTATTTTAAATCATAACAATATTTCATATTGGCTCTGCTGGCTGCCGGATAAAAATATTTCTGATAATTATTATGGAACAAGATTAACTCTGGGCGTTATGATTGGATTGCAGGATTTACATTTAAATATTTAGGTATGATCTAAAATGAGTTTAATGAATTATAAAATAATTTTTCCAGTATTCACTTTATTAATGGCAGTTTTATTTTTATCTCTATCTAGTTGTTATACACAATTAGATACAACCTCTTTAGAAAAATCTAAATCGGTCAATAACTTATTCCAGGATGAAGTTATTGATTCTAGTATTTTAGGAACTTGGCAAAAAACTCTTCCAAGGGAAGACGCACCCTGGC
>JBGSPH010000031.1:0-40069 GCA_041738675.1 Ignavibacteriaceae bacterium | reverse complement strand
ATCAATTTCTTGCTTTCCATATTTTCTTGTCCTTTCTAAGTATTGTTCAACAGCTTCATTTACTAATCTGGTCATTGGTATCTTTCTTTCGTTTGAATGCTTGAGCAAGTAAAGCTCTTTTACAAGCGCAGGTTTTATCTTGGGACTATATGACATTGTACAAATCCTCCTCTTCGATGCCCATTCCGCAGACCTCACATTTATTAAACAGTTTGCCATCATAGTAAGTTGTCTGACAGAAACACCAGGGACATTCAATTATCATCTCATCAAACCCATTAGCTGGATAGCTATATCTTCTATCAAACCACTTACTCTTACTGGGATAATATTTCTGATATGATTCAACACCTTCACTGTTAATGAATAGAGCGTAGTTATTTTGCATCTCGTAGAAATGAAAATCCTTTTCTCCCAGGTTAAATCCACGTAAGGTTGTTTTCTCAATTGATAGGGCTTCCTGCATAATTTCTCGTTCACTACAGAAGTAGAAAATATCACCCTTTGAATCATAGTAGAGATCTATTGGATTATCCTTTTTGATAAGGACTAATCTTTCTGGTTGATATTTATCAAGAACTGCAACCGCAAAACTTCCTTCTACTTTATCAAAGAGTCTTTTGATTTTATCACCTTTCATCTTCATTGAGAGAAGATGAAGTATCGATTCTGAATCAACTTCTGCATCACGTTGTTTCTTGCCAAAGATCTCTTTGTCGTTGTAAATGATTCCGTTATGAACAATTGCAATTCCGTTCTTTGAAAACAGTGGATGATTGTTTGCATTATTCTTTTCAGACCCTTGAGTTTTCATTCTTGTATGCAGGATCATTGAAGAGGGAAGTACCAAGTCTTTCCAATCATCTGTCTTTACAAACTCGGATGACTTGATAGGAGCTTTATTAACAACCAGATTGTTATCTCGGATAAAAGCATATCCCGAAGCATCTCTGCCGCGGGATTCTAAAAGACTGAACATATTTGTTATTTTATTTTTATAGGGCATAGTATTCCCGAAGGAATAATATCCCATTATTCCACACATTGTATTTTACTCCTTTTTAATTGTTAGGCGGGGACTGTTTCTCTTATTGTAGTAATCTGTTTAATCAGTTCAATTATTTCTTTCTGATTATTTTTACGGAGTGTTAATGATATTCCAAGTCTGTTACATCCAGGACTGGATACAACAATTGCTTTGATATCATTAAGCTGAACGAAGCTTTGAACTTTATCAAACAGATCAGCACTTACTGATAGTTGATATTCATCTCTGTCGACTAAACCAAAAACATAAATAGGATTATCTACCAATCCCACTTTGTCTTTGATTTTTCTTAGCAGAATATCTTTATCGTTTATGAAGATTGGTCTTCGTGTTTCAATTTTACCTTGCAGCCAACCTCTTGAAAGTTTTACAACAAGTTCGCGATCTGAATCACTTACATCTGGATTATCAGGCGCATCATCATCGTAATTGTCCTCATAACAGTCATTACAATATGGATCTCCTTCGTCATTGTAATGAGCCGACTCACGGTAAATAACTCCATCACAACGGCAGCAGTAATTAAACATATTATCAAAACAATCTTCGCAGTATGGTTCTTCAAAAGCCCAACGGACCTGATTATCATTAAGTTCTTCTTCACAGTTATGACAATGCATATTATGCAGCCCTCCTCAATCCCCAGTTAGGAAGTATGTCCTGGTTCCAGTTTAATCTTTTACTAAGAAGAGTATCAAGTTCTTTAAGCCCCTCACGACAATCTTCAGGAATTGTATGGAGCGAATGTTTTAGACTTTTAAGAAATGTGCAGGAATGTTGTCTGTTCTTTAGCTCATTGAAATTAACTTTATCTTCGAGCACCCCAACAATAGCCAGCTTTGATAAAGTAAAATGAACAAGTGTAACAGAAGGTGATAAAAGAAAACTTCCTGGTGTGCGATATTCAAAACCATAAGACTTTCTTCTGTATGCACCTTTCTTACCATACCCACTTCGTTCTCTTTTTTGTCTCTGCATTTTATCATCAATGCAGTTACTTAGAGAACCTAAAACAATATCCAATCCATCAATAATTTCAGGAATTGGATCGATAGAAAAGTGTGTGTGGCCACCTATAGCATAATCTGAAACATAATGTCCAGCATAGAACTCAAGATCAGGTGCTTTATTGTGGCCGTAATCCAATATTGTATAGATTTTCGCAGTTAGATCGATTGGTGATTCAGAAAAACCTGGGCGGATTTCTGCTGTGGATTCGCAGCCATCTAATCCAAACGAAGAATTAGATTTGAAAAAATTATGAGCAGGAACAAACTGACCGTTTCTGTGGCAGATCAACTCAGGATCTGCACCAATAGTGAAGGACATAGTAACACTCCTAATTAGTTAGTATTACTATTCTTATTCCAATATTTTGAAAATTATGAATCAGAAATTGTTAGACTTACATTTTTACTTTCATTATTTTTAACTACGTTGTTTTAGAATCAGCTATACGATGACAATCTCTCCTTTATTCTACAGGCTTTGAGTTGGTGGGAACATTCAATTAAGAATTAAAAAATTATAAATAAGAATTGCTTAATGGCTGACACAAAATCCATACTTATTAAAGAATACTTTCATAAAGTAAAACAGGCTAACAAAGAGCACACAAAGAAAGAAGCTTTTAAGGATCTGTTAAACAGACTTTATGGTGATGATAAAGATATTTTAAGATTGATTGATAAAATTTCTCTTGGTGCTGAAACTACTGTTCTTAACATCCCTAGAAAAGATAAACTGCATAGAGGTAGTGCGGATACTCTTTACAACAAAATAATAATTGAGTTTGAAAATGATCTAAAGCAAACGCTTAAACACGCTAAAGAACAATTAGCGGGGTATCTACTTGGTCAGTTTAATTCTGGTGAAGGATATAATTTTACTCTAATTGCTTCTGATTTTATTACCTGGCGAATTTATGCCCCAGCAGTTGAATGTCTTGATAAATTAAATGAACTTAAAGAAGATGAACTAATTCTGAATGAAGTTAAAAGCGCTTCATTTGTTTTAACTGAAAAAAATACTGAAGAGTTTTATTACTGGATTGATCGTTTTCTTTTCAAAGAGGAAAAACAACGAGCAACATTAAAAAGGATTGAAGAAGCATTTGGATATCAAAGCAATGTTTTTATTGAATCCTACCAGGTATTAAACAATTGGTTTAGAGAAGCTAAAAAGTACGGTGAAGTTCAGGTTTCTTATGAGCAATGGAATAAATTCTTAAGTGTTGCTTATGGTTCATTTGATGGAAGAGAAAATATTTTCTTAATCCATACTTACCTTAGTGTCTTTTCAAAAATGCTTGCATACAGTGTTGTATCAAATGATGACTATATAGATGACGATGAACTAAAAGCAATTTTAGATGGCAGCATTTTCCATAAATATAATATCAGAAACTTTGTTGATAACGATTTTTATCATTGGGTAGTAAACGATAGAAACTTTAAGAGTCTTAAAAAAGTTTTTCGTTTGATTGCTCAGGAAATTTCATCTTTTGATTTCGACAAAGTTGATGAAGATGTTTTGAAAGGTGTTTATCAAGAGTTGATAGATTTAGATACAAGACATTCACTTGGAGAGTATTACACTCCTGATTGGCTGTGCGAAAGAATAGTAAAAGAATTTGAGTTCAAAACAACAGATAAAATCCTTGATCCTGCTTGTGGCAGTGGTTCTTTCTTACGTGCTGCTATCCACAGGATTAAAGAATTAAATCCAAGAACCAATGCAGAAGAAATTAATGAACAGATTTATGGAATTGATATCCATCCATTAAGTGTGCAGATAGCAAAAACTACTTTACTGCTTGCGCTTGGTAAAGAAATAATTGATGCAAAAAATCCCGTATACTTAAATGTTATTCTTGCAAATACTCTGCTTGCACCAGAAGGAGTGCAAAATCTTTTTGGTAAAGACTTTACTCTCAATATCGATAAAGAAAAATACAAGCTTACAACACAGGTGCTTGATGATGTAAAATTATTTGATGATGCTCTTGAAATTTGTAATGAACTTGCTGAGCAAACAATGAGTAATCGTAACGAGAGCGAAGAAGTTTTTGAAAACATATTAAGAAAAAAACTTAAAGGTCATTCATTAAACAAACAGATTATTGAAAGTTTTTACAAAGTATATACAGGACTTAAAAGTGTAAAAGAAAAGGGAAGAGACAGCATCTGGAAGTTTATCGTACAGAATTTATACAAACCATATTTTCTTGCCGGTAAGTTTGATTATGTAATTGGCAATCCGCCGTGGTTTACTTATAGCTCTATCAAAAATGAAGAATATCAAAACACACTAAATGATCTTGCTGAAATTTATAAAGTAAAACCTGTTAAGGTTGCCAACTTTCCGCACTTAGAAATAGCAGCAATCTTTCTTGCAAATTGCAGTAATTATTTTCTTAAAGAAAAAGGAACAACAGCATTTGTTTTACCTCGTAGTTTTTTTAGTGCAGATCATCACGATAATACAAGAAGCGGTAAAGCAAGTGGATTTAAGTTTTCACAGATTTGGGATATGGATGCAGTAACTCCGTTGTTTAGAGTTCCAAGTTGTGTTTTTATTGTTGAGAAGTATAATAAAAAAGCTGCCCCAATAAATGGTTTACAAGGATTAAAGTTTTCTGGCAGATTAACAGAACATAATTGTAATCTGCAAACGGCATCAGAAAAACTAAGAGAAGAAAATGTAAAGTGGTATTATGTTAAGCAGGGTAAATCTTCTGCTTTCTCTGATAAAAAAACAAAGAGCAATACAAACGAAAATCCATATAAAAAACATTTTAAGCAGGGCGCTACAATTGTTCCAAGATGTTTTTACTTTATTGATATTGACCAGGAATTACCAAAAGATTTTAAAGATAGAATAATAAATATTAAAACTTCTGAAGCTATTGAAGCGGATGCAAAGAAGCCGTGGAAAGGATTAAAGTTTACAGGTAAGATAGAAAGTAAATTTATTTTTAGAACTGCACTTGCAAAAAGTATCTTACCATTTGCACTTTACAAACCTGATTTAGTTGTATTACCTGTGTTGATAGAAAAAGATAGTGCAGGTAAAAAAATAATTAAGCTTCAATCTGCAAGTGATCTAATGCAAGAAGGATACTTGAATGCTTCTAAATGGTTTAAGTATGCAGAAAATAATTGGGATATCCTCAAAACTGAAAAATCTAAAAAAATGACAAGCAATGATCGATTAGATTTTCAAAGAGGTTTATCAGATCAAAATGCAAATGCCAAATATTTAGTTTTATATAATACATCCGGCAAAAATGCAAATTGTGTGGTTGTAGATAGAGATGAAATTGATTTTGAATTCTTAGTTGATCACAAAAACTATTTACTCACCACAAACTCAAAATTAGAATCTTTTTATTTAGCTGCAATATTAAACTCAAGCATTCCAAATGAAAGAATGAAAGCGTTTCAATCAAAAGGATTGTTTGGTGAAAGAGATATTCATAAAAAAATATTGGATGTTTACTTTCCACGATTTGATGAGACAAACGAAATAAACATTAAGCTTTCACAACTAAGTGAACAGGCACACAAAAAAGCAAAACAATTTTTAGAAACAAATCCACCACAACAAGAACTAAGTGCAATTCACCTTGGCAGATTAAGAGTAGCAATAAAAAAACATCTATCAGAAGAAATGAAAGAGATAGATAAGTTAGTTAAGAAGGTGGTTAGGTAAGTTTTTAAAGGAAAAAAAATGGAAGATAATTTTAGTTGGAAAGAATTAGCAGAAAAATTTAATGAATTGAGCGATATTCTTATAGGTTTGAGATTAGATTATCAATGGGGAAGTGTCCCATCCATTTATTCTTTAGCTGGAGGTAATAATATAATAGCGTTAAATAAGTTTAAGACATTAGCTTATCTAGCTGGTAATAAACTTGTAGAAGATTATAAATCACTAAAAGAATTTGCTGAAGTTCTTACCGTTAATGAACCAATAAACATATGGTACAACTTTCTAAGATTATATAGTGGTCAATTCAATATTGGTTTAGTGGGTGATCAAACGGTAAAAGGAGTCTCAATAGGTGCAGTTTATCACGGTTCACTTTATGACGTTGTAGGTATATCATCCCAAATGTGTATGCGGCTAACTATTATTAAACCGAAATCCAAAAAACAAAGTAATTCTACCAGGACAACTGATGGTAGAAATGACAAGAAGATTCCCAAAAGGATAGAGAAAAAAATATTTCAGGAAGCTAATAGTTCTTGTCCATTTTGTGGGGAAAGAGAAATATCTTTTCTGGATATTCATCACATTATACCAAGAAGTCAAAGTGGACCTAACGAGGAATTGAATCTCATATTAGCTTGCAAAAAATGTCATACAGATATTGAAGAAGGCATTATATCTATTGCAGAAGTTTTGAAAAAGAAACAAGATTTGATTCATCAAAAAGCTACTCATCAAAAGTCACCTAATTCAGGCACAATCTTTAATCTTAATAAAAATAAAATTGATTCTAGTATTATAGCTAACACCGTAAATATTAAGGGGAGACGAACTCCCAAGATGCACCATCCTATTGGAAGTATTGGAGCAAATCTTAATATGAATAATTATATAAAATATTTAATAGATCGATATTACAAATATCGCGCAACTGATTCTAGCTATGGAAGATTTGATAATTTTAATCACAGCGAAATTCATAGAACTATTCAAAGTAAATTCAAAGCAAAAACTTATTTTATTCCAGAAGAAAAATTTGCTGTATTGTGTGACTATCTTTATGATAGAATTGAGAAAACAATACAAGGTAAAAGAAATAAGGCAAATGGTGTTAAGAACTATGATACATTTGAAGAATTTATTCATAATTGAAGATATAGCCCTTATTGAATTAATAATTGCAGTCTTTACCTGGAGTAAAAATGACTAATAACTTCCAATACAATTTCAGTACTAATTTGTCAGGCCCATTACCTGAAAAGATAAAAACGAATGGAAATGAATATTTATTCCCATTGAAGGATGACATATATGATATTCTATTTAATGCAGTCGAATCATACGAAGAAAAAGTAGATGATAAAGAAATAAAACATTCTATTAAAGATTTTCAAAATTCAATAGCTGATTTAGGAAAGACAAATCTACTTGGAAGAATTATGGGATATTATTTAATTAAAGAAATTAATGATGCAAAGTTGAACAAGAAGCAAAAAATAAGAATTGAAATTAAATTGATGGAGGATATAAATGAGTAATCCAATATCAGAAAAAAAGCAAATATTACTTAAAGACTTGTCAAAGTATTTGAATAAAGAGATAATAATTGCGCATCACACAAATGCAAGATTAAATACTCTCGAATTTGAATGGTTTAAAGTACCGACAAAAGTAAAATTGTTGGAAATCAAAAAAGAACTAAATCAAATAGTTGTACTAAAGGGTAATAAAAGATTTAATCTTGATATTAAAAAGATTGATGAAATAATGCATCTCTTATAATCTGTATTTCTTTCTACACAGAAATATCGAAGATTTAGAATTGAGTTAAATAGGTTATGGTTTGAGTAAAAAATATAAATATGATATTGTGTTGTCCTTCGCTGGTGAAGATCGACAATATGTTGAAAAAATTGCTAATGTTTTATTGGCAAATGGGATTAATGCATTCTATGATTCATTTGAAGAAGTAGATCTTTGGGGTAAAGATCTGTATGTGTATTTAGATGATTTATATAGAAAAGAAGCTAGATATTGTATCATGTTTCTTTCAAAGCATTATTCCAAAAAACTATGGACGAACCACGAACGTGAAAGCGCTCAGGCAAGGGCATTTGAACAGAATGAGGAATACATTCTTCCGATCAAACTTGATGAAACAGAAATACCTGGGATTAGGCCAACTACTGGGTATTTGGATGGAAGAGTTAAATCTATAGAGGAAATTTGTTCTCTGATTATTAAAAAATTGAAAGTAGCTGGAATCGCCTTTAGATCATTCGATGTTGACGAAATTGATATCCCTAAATTGAGAAGAAAAATAAAGGATACTGAAAAGAAAGAATTTTTATTAGAAGCATATAAAAAGATTAAAACTTCATTTGATCTAAGATTAGAAAAGTTAGTTCAAAAAAATAATCATATTAAAATAAGGTTAAAGGAAAAATCTCAATCAAAATTTGTTGTAATTATCAAAAGTGAAGACGATGAAATTGGATGTAAAATCTGGATAGACAAAAGTCAATATGGTGGATTGTCAATTTTATATAGTGAAGCTTATGATGAGAATTACGAAAGCAATTCGTATAATGATTCCGCGACAGTTGAAGATGATGGTTATGAGATATACTTTAATATTTTAGGTATGATTTTCGTTTCAGTTGCTGGTGAAGATAAAATGGATATTAAGCATGCAAGTATTGAAGATTTGTCTAAATATTTATGGGGCAGATTGATTAGAAATTTATAAAAGTAAATTAGGAGAAAATTGTTATGGCAAGTTGCCCTATTTGTAATAGCCCAGCACAGGTTGACAATTCAAATATTCATAATTTGAAAATAATTTGTTCTCGCTGTGCAAAATTTGCACTCACAGATGTCGCATTCAATATCATTCCGAAAGACCGGTATCCAGATTGGTCTCAAACACTTCAAGAATATATTCAAATGAATCAAACAGATGAGTATGTTGAAATAACAGTTGGAAAAATTAAAACTATTTTTGGATTTTAGTACTAAAACGATCGGTATCATATATGTCAAACATCAAACTATTTCAACTTAGTAATAAACTAGTAACTGAATTGGAAGGCAGATCAATAACAAATGAAAAAAAATTCAATCCTTAATCGAAAAACAACTTTTCGAAAAAATGAAAACAATAAATAAGCTGGTTAAACAGGTGATATCGTGACTGTATTTAGAATATTAGTTGGTGTTCTATTTCTAATCACTACTTTTTCACAGATTCTTACATTAGGGCAAGAAAATACTATTTATGATTCAAGCAGCATTGTGGAAAAAGAAACTGATAGTACTTCTTTACCAGCAGAAAATAATATTAAATATTCAAAAAAAGATAGTGTCGCAATTCCAGAACTCAAAAAAAATGAAAGTGGAATAAACCTATATATTCTCATTCCTTTTATTGCTGCTCTCTTGGCTATTCTTTGGAAAATTTCAGAAATAATTAAGTATGTAAAACAAAAATTATCAATCAGTGAAAAAAGGTATCTGAAAGAAATAATAAAGAAATATAATATGTATGAAAATTTTACTGAACTTGATATTAAAATACTTTCTAATGAAGAAGATTTACCAAAGGATGAGATTGATAAACAAACTATAAGATTAAATGATTTAGTCATTGCTGGGAGATCAGTACAGATAATTGGTCAACCAGGTTCAGGGAAGACATCCATTCTGAAAAAGCTGCTTTTATTCCAATGTAAATTAAAATTAGAAAATAGAAATAGCCTGATTCCAATTTACTTAGAATTTAGAGGGAAAGATGTTTTCGAAAGGATTATTGAATTTTTATATGTAAACCAATTTTCAAAAGATATAACAGTTATAAATCAAAATTGGTTAAAGAAAAAATTACTCACTGGGAAATTTCTCTTCCTGATAGATGATATACACAAACTCATTGATGCAGAATCTCCTAATGAAGAAATGAAAATGAGGGAATTACTAGATTACAATAAAAATCAGTTCGTACTTATGGGCAGAGACTTTATGAAGCTAAGTATGTTTGGTTTCGAATTATATCAAGTTGCTCAATTGACTGAAAATAAAATTTTAGACATTTTAAAATTGTATTCGAATGAACAAGAAGCTCATTTAATTTATCAAAACTTTAGATGGGATAAGAAATTAAGAGAACTTTATAGTACACCACAGATGTTAATGTTTCTATCAAGGGTATATAGGAAGTACAACAGGATTCCTTCGAATAAAGCTCAGATTTTTACTGAATATTTAGAAATTAAAAAGAAGCAAGAGTTCAGTCTAGATGTTGAAGCAATGAAGATGTTTGAGAAACATGTAAAAATATTGAGTTACTTAGCTTTGCAGATGTTTGAAAATGATGCTAATTCTTATTGGATAACATTTGATGAATGCTTAGCACTTGTAAATGATGAGAATAATAGACTTATCAAACGGGGTTATCAAAACATTAGTACTGAAATTATTATAAATGTGTTACTCAAACAGGGCTTTCTTATTCGTATCGAAGATAAAATTCGGTATACTCACGATCAATGGCAAGAATTTTTTGCAGCTAAACAGATGTTTGAAAAAAGACTGCCATTAAATGAATTAAAAGTAAAGCAATCAAGAGATGAAATCTTGTTTTTTTTAAGCGGGTTGCACACATATTTAGGAGATGAAGTTGAAAAAGAATATTGCAATTTATTTTTAACAGAACTTTCGAAAGAAAACTTTTTCTTATTTTATAAATGCTTGAAAAATTATGACCTGAGATGGTTGATAAAAGATTGGGAGGATTTTTTCAAAGACAAAATTTTCACTCAAGAACAGATTAAATCTAATTATGAGGAATTCTTCAAGCTATATAATGAAATCATTGACATTCATTTCAAAGAATTAAAAATAAAATTTACCCCATTTACGACTTCAAATTCTGGGTTGTTGGTTGAATATGATGATCTTAATAAATCGTGCTGGTATGGTTTTAGGGAAAAGAATGAAGAAAAAGAAATTGATTTAATTTTTCTTAATAAATTTGATGCAAATAATATTTTTAAGTTTAATACTGAAGGTGAAGTTTTTGATAATTATTATAGAAAATATAATCTTAAAAGCTGGCAATCGAAATCCATAGATCCTAATATTTATAAATTGCCAGCTATTGGTGCTTTTGAAGATATTAATGATCAATTGAAAAAGATAATAAAAGAAAAAAAGCTTATTGAGAATGAAGAGATGGATTGGGAAAGACTATTCTATGAAGCTTTTGCATTAAAAAATAAATTAAGAATTTCTAAGAATAAAGATTCCATATCAGTGAAGGACATAAGCGATGGATTAAAAAAAATGGAAATTGAAAATTATTTGTTTAATAAACGATTACATAAAAATGGGATAGTCCCAAATCTTGAAAATGAAATTGATGAATTATTTGAAAATAATTTTATAGTAACCGATAAACCATACTCTACCACATATTCGGGGATTTATAACAGAAGAATAAATGATAAAGAATTTGAAAGATTGTTTTCAGATTTGGTCGCTTCAAAAAATCTAAAGGCAACAGATTTAATTACACCACCGATACCTAATCTACCTTATAATCTAGACCCATGGCGAAGTCAAAAACTAAATGAACAAGAAATAGAAATGCTGTTAAACTGGGCAAACTCTTTTCAAGAGAAAGTATTTAAGAATTATTTTTCAATAATCGAGACTAATTTCCCTACGAGTAAATACCTTTTTAAAACTTATAAATCCAAACCTATTTGTATTGTTCTATCCGTCGATCCAAATAAGATAACAAAATCAGAATATTTAGGGAGAAGATATTTTTATGCAAATGTATCAAATCAAAAAAATGATGTTGAAGTTATTTTGGTAAGGTCAATTAGCGAATATGAAAAAATACATTCAAAACTTAAGCACCATTTATCTTGGTCCAATCCTTATTGGGGTTTCGGTTTTAGTTTTCCTCGTAAAGAACCATTAAGAGAATCTGTTTATGATATTATTGAAAGAGAATACAAAGATTTAATTAGATAAAAAGCAAAATTCATTAACTGATATAGTAGAAGTGGCAAGTATTTTACTTTTAAAAGAATCCGAAGTAGCTAAATTTATTATAGAACATTTTGGTTCTGATATTTTCAAAGTACTTGAAATTAACGCAAATGTAAAAATTCTTTATGAGGCGCAAGGAATTGTTGAAAAAGGAGACCTGGATTTATTAATTATTAATCCTGATGCTGTCCAGGAAACTATACTTATAGAATGTAAACGAATAAAGGTCGAGATTAAACAAGACCAAAGTGAAAAGGTAAATAAGATAGAAGATATTAAAAAATTAGTGGGGCAAGTCAACAATAGAGTTAAATCAGGATTTCACAAAGTTTATTTGACAGTTCTAATAGTCTGTGATGGTAGAAATAAAATAGCAAATAATATTTTGTTTAATCACGCTAGCAATAAAACATTGGAGTCAATTTATTCACATCCATATCTCGAAAAGCTAAACCCAAAAGCTGGTATACTTTTTTTAGAACCAAGCCAATTAACTGCTAAAGATTACAACCAAGAAGCTGGTTGTGGCATTTATGTGATGAGAAAACCAACGGCACAAACACAACAAGTAGAACTTACAAAAAGAATTGAATTAGTTTTGAATGGTAAAAATGTACACTGAAAGAATTTGCTCAACTAATGTTTTGATCTAAACTAATTACTATTTTTACACTAATGTATTACAGAAGAAAAATATTATTAGCCTTATTGCAATCCTTTTGTGGTGTTCTGCCAAAAATTGATTTCCAGAAATACTTGTTTCTTTTAAATGTTAATAAACAAAATCCTTTCTTTGAATTTATTCCTTATAAGTATGGCTGCTTCTCATTCCAGGCAAACCAGGATATGTCAACAATGATTAAGTACAACCTTATTACAGATTCCGAAAAAAACTGGCAACTAAGAAATGCTAAGAATTATTTAGATGATTTGAAAAAAGAAGACAGAAAACAGTTAAAACAAATACAATCGAAGTATGGAAATTTAAAAGGCAGAAACCTTATAAAATATGTTTATGAAAACTATCCTTATTATTCTATCAACAGCACAATAAAAGAAACAATACTTGATGGAGAACATTTAAAGATAGTAGAAAATTCAAGACCAAATAAAAGCGAGTTTACTTTATACTCAATAGGATATGAAGGTAAAACCGTTGAACATTTTACAAATGAATTGATAGGCGAAGACATAAAAGTACTTTGTGATGTTAGAAAAAATGCCCTTAGTATGAAATACGGATTTTCTAAGAAACAGTTGAAAAATGTTGTTGAAAATGCTGGTATAGAATATATCCATATTCCTGCACTTGGTATTGAATCCGATAAACGCCAGCAATTGAACACAAAAGATGATTATGAAAATCTATTCAGGAGCTATGAGGCAAATACACTAACTGAAAGAGATGCCGAAATATCAGAACTGTATAAAATATTTATCGAGAATAAAAGAATTGCTTTAATGTGCTTTGAAGCAGATCATAATTTCTGTCACAGAAGTCGTACAATTGAAGCACTTGAAAAGAAATTTGAAAAGGAATTTTTAATAAAACATTTATAGGGGTTTAAAATGCGTACTAAAGTTCTTATCACGGTAAAAGCCTACCCAGCAATTTCCAAAAAATATAACGAAACAGTTTGTACAGCAGGTATAACCAAAGAAGGTAAATGGATAAGGATTTATCCAATTCCTTTCAGGCAGTTAGACTATGACAATCAATTCAGAAAATATGAATGGATTGAATTAGAGTTAGAAAGAAATTCCAGTGATTTTAGGCCTGAATCCTATCGGCCGAAAAACTTTAAGCTGGATGATCTCATCTCTTATGGAATTATTAAAGCTGATCGGGATACCTGGGCGGAAAGACGAAAATATGTTCTCAAAAAGATTTACACTAATCTTGAACAGTTAATAGTTGAAGCAAAGAATAAAGATATTTGCACTTCACTAGCTGTATTTAAACCGACAAAAATTATTGATTTTATTTATCAGGAAACGGATAGAGAATGGAAAAAGGAAAAAATCGATTTCCTTAAAAACAAAAAATTGCAATTAAACTTGTTCGAGAACAACGAACAAAATGATATTGATGAATTTGAAATTGTAGATAAACTACCTTATAAGTTCTCATTTAAATTCGTAGATGATGCAGGTAAAGAATCTACGTTAATGATTGAGGATTGGGAAACCGGTATGTTGTTTTGGAATTCACTAAGGAGAAATGAAGGAGATGAAGTAAAAGCTTGCGAGGATGTAAAGAAGAAATACTTTGAGGATTTTGCAAAGACAAAGGATTATTATTTCTTATTAGGTACAACAAAGAGATTCCATTATACAGCACCAAATCCATTTGTAATTATTGGTGACTTTAGACCTAAGCACGTTAAACAAGAAAGCTTGTTTTAAAATTATGATGGTTGAAACCAATTGCTTTTATCATTTGAATTTACAGGGTGTAAATTAAATTTGTCCTCATTCTTCGGGATGAAACTGAATAAAACAAAATTTACAAAATGTGAAATGGTCGAAGTAGATTTTGGCAGAGCAGATTTAACTGGTTCGTCTTTTAATGATTGTGATTTACGCAATGCCGTATTTGATAATATTAATTTATCTAAATGTGATTTCCGCAAAGCTAATAATTATATAATCGATCCGGAGGATAATAAAATTTCAAAAGCAAAGTTTTCTCTTTTAGGAATACCTGGATTATTGACAAAGTATGATATTGTGATTGAATGAAACGCTTTGGACCATAATTTAGGTTGCAGTTTCTATTGGGATCGTTTCCAAGAAAGTTGAGGATTATGGCATGAATAATTGGCTGAAAATCATGTTCCAGCCAACATTTTGACACAATATTGGTAAGTATATTGTTCTGTATTGTTTGAAAAGAAGGTTCTAAGTAATTTAAGTTTGCGGAGCGAAAAAACCTCAGACAAAATCTGAGGTTTTTTAGTTTAAAAATAACTGTTTATATATAATAACCCCTCTAAAATTCATATCGTTCTTATATCCAACGTTTTAAGATTATGAATTAAAATTGTTAGACTTAATCATTCAGCTTAGTTATTTTGGTACCGATAATTATTATCGGCTTATTAACTAATTGAAAGGCTTCCTGATGGGGGCACCAGATACAATAAAAAGATTAGTTGACACTTTCCAACGAAATGTTGAAGTCTATAAGAACGATAGTATAAACGAAACTCAACTCCGGCGCGAATTTCTTGATCCTTTCTTTACAACACTTGGGTGGGATGTTGAAAATAAAGCAGGATATGCAGATGCCTACAAAGATGTAATCCACGAGTATTCATTAAAAACAAAAGATGTAAGAGAAGCACCCGATTATTGTTTACGTATTGGCGTTACATTTGTTCGAGTCTCAAATGATGAATTGATGAGCAATGCAAACATGGCTTTTAAATAAATTGAAGACGAAATAAAAATTGTGGAAGGCAATAACTAAAGGGTCATCTTTACAAAAATAAATAATCAATAAATAATTACTTTCAGGGAGGTTAATATGAAAACTATTTTTCATTTAACGGGTACATTAGTTTTAATATCAATTTTTGTTTTTAACAGTTGCGATGTAACAAAAACTGAAAGCGAGTGCGATGCAAGTAATTGGGCAGAGGCTAAAGAACCAATGTTTAACTTTTATTTGGAAATTTTAGCATCCAGTATATATTGTAATCCTAATGATACTCTGCATATACTAAGAAAAGCAACAGAATTGAATTTTACAGGTTCTGTAACAAAAGTCTATTGCTCAGGTGAATTTGGTTCGACTTTTCCTTACAACAGCACTTACTATATGAGTTCTGAGTCTGTTATTTTTACTAAAATTGGACAAACCTATCAATTTAAATTCCAGAATGATAGAGACTATTTAACAGTAGCCTTTAAAATAAAAGCAAACTTCAGCGATGGTCAAATATATGATGGAAGAGAAGTATCATTAAAGATATATTATCGTGATCTATACAAGGATATAAATACGGGTCAACATGGTTTTAGTAAAAATATTAAGGGTGGCGATATAGTCTGGACGCGAATTAACTAATTAATGTTTTCAACATTAATTATACTTAAGTATTTTAACTATCACTGCAAGTACAGCAGCAGATTGGCAAGTTGTAAAAGGTTGCCTCAATAAATCGGTTGGTATTTAACCGAAAAAGAAAAGAGATGCAATAAGAACTTAACCCATCCCAACCCTTCTCCCGAACCGAGTTCGGGACAGGCTCTTTGTAAAAAGGGAAGGGCTTTTGAAATCCTCCCCTTTGCTAAAGGGGAGGACAGAGGAGGGGTTCGAATTATGAAACTTTTATGACAAAGCATTACAATAAAAAATCCGAGAAGGGAAATATCAGTGAAAACACAAAATGAAACTAAGTTCCAAAATACGATTGCAGTTTTTATAGACTTTGAAAATCTATATTACTCCTCAGTTAACAATTATGGTGAAGAACCAGATTTGATGATAATCAGAAAATTATGCGAAAGTAAGGGCGGCATAGCTTCAATTCAGGCTTTTGGAGATTGGGTCCGATTCAATGAACAAATTGATAATCTTCAGACAAGCGGTATTCAGCCTGTTTTTACTCCTTTATCACGAACTGAAAAAAGCAGTGCTGATACTTTTATTTGTGTTCACGCTATGAAACTGTTTATGCAGAATGAAAATATTAATACTTTAATACTCGTTTCAGGCGATCGTGATTTCATTCCGCTGTTGAATGAGCTAAGATCACTCGGGAAAAATACTTATTTAATGGGTGTTACAGGTTCAATATCACGGGACCTGGTTAATGTTGCAGATGGAATAATAGAATATCGTCCGGAAAAAATTAAACATCAGGAATCTAAATCATTACAAACTCCGCAAAAGAAAGTGAGCGATCAAATAAGGGACAGGGTTCTTGCATTGTTAAAGAAAGCGAATCGAAGAGTAAATGTTGCAACAATCGGAATTATGATCAAGAAGGAACATCCAACATTTAATCACAAAGAATTTGGATACGAAAAACTTTCACATTTCCTTGATGCTTTTCCACAAATTAAAATAGAGTATGATGAAGATAAGCTTGTTGCTTATGCCAGCTTAATCAAATAGCGTAGATGGATGCTGCGAGAAAGAAAAATTCACAGATACCATCAACGAATTAATTTTGGAGGTAAGGTTTCATCCTTAAGTTCCACATGCTCAAGAGAAAAAATATTTTCAATTGTTAAATAAGCGTGCAAAGGTATTTTAACTTCTACTTCATCATTTATTCTAGTTCCCACTTTAATCCCAATGTTCCATAATTCCTGGTCATTATAAGATTCTTCATCAATCACAAATTTTGCATCTACCCATAAATCATCATCTTCTTCATAAATATTATAACGTTTTTTCATTTCGGGAGTAACAAAAGTGTTAAGATTCGTCCAGTCTGTTTTAGTGTTTAATTCTATTAGTTCGTTATATAATTTTTGTGCCTGGTTGGAATAGAACCCTGAAGTTACCTGAGCATTAGCACAGGAATAAAAAAATATCACAAATGTTATAAGAGCAGCTCGTCTAACTATGGAAAAGGCAATTAAATACTTAACCGTTTTACTTTTTAGAAAAGGAAATTTATTTAATAGTTCTTTTTTGACGTTCATATAATTTGTTTTATTGTTTTATAAAATTCCTAAAACCTCAAAAGAATAATATCTTTTTATGTGTTAATAAATCAATAAGCATTTTTATAAATTTGATATATCTCACACAATAAAATTATCTCAATCAAAAATTTTTAGACACTATGAGCTGGATAAAAACACTTCATGCTTCTATCGTTAGTGAAGAAGAGACAGAAGGGCTTTTTTTGTCTTTAGTATGCACCGAATAAACCAGGAGGTTTCAACTTAATTGCTCTTAACTTTTTATATTCTTTTCAGATTTAATGTATTTATGTATATTAGTTTCATTATGACTCGATTTCATCTCAGGCATTACATACTTGTCATACTTTTCGCATTATTAAATGCGACTGCAATTTATTATCCCCAGTCTTTCAAGTTTAATAATCTAACAGTTGAAAAAGGGTTATCAAATAATGATGTAAATACTTTAATACAAGACCGCACGGGCTTTATCTGGTTTGGAACTGAAGACGGTCTGAACAGATATGATGGATATAACTTTAAAGTATTCCGTCACGAATCTGATGATTCAAATAGTTTAGCTGATAATACGATATGGGCTCTAATGGAAGATAGTAAAGGATTTTTATGGATTGGAACTAAAAGCGGAAAGTTAAATAGATATGATCCCGTAACAGAAAGTTTTACACTATATCAATTAACACCAAATATTGAAAGCATCAGCAGCATTGCAGCACTTTTTGAAGATAGGATTGGAAATATTTGGATTGGTACCCGAACGAGAGGAGTTTATAGATTAAATCCTGATAGTAAAGAAATATCCAATTGGAATAGAAACGACACAATTCCATCAAACTTATCCTTCCAAAGTGTTAGAGCAATAACTGAAGACAAATCTGGAAATATAATTATTGCAACATATTCCGGACTTAATAAATTTAATCCCTCAGCACCTGATAAAGGCTTTGAGAAATTCTTTTATAAAGCTGATGATCCAAATTCCTTAAGTGATAATGAAATTTATAATCTTTCAAAATCAACTTACGATGAAAATATAATCTGGATAGGGACACAAAAGGGATTAACAGAATTTAATTCTTTGAAAAATACTTTTAGCCGGATTGAAATTCCAAATCCTGATAAACTACAGTTTGGAAGTGGGGCGAGTACTGTAATTGAAGAAATTATTGACGGTGAAAGAATTTTATGGATTGATACTTACAGCGGACTTGTAAGAATGAATTTAAATTCCGGTAAATCATTTCGTTTTGTCAATGATGAAAAAAATCCAAATAGCTTAATTGATAATCAGATAAATAAAATTATTAAGGATCGTTCGGGTGTAATCTGGATTGCAACGGAAAACGGCATAAGTTACTACTCTTCAAAAAACTCAAAATTTAATTCGCCATTTAGAAGTGATTATCGACTCTATTTAGATGCCGTTGGAGATAAAAAAAATCTTAAAGCAATTACTCAATATGAAAACGGAGATATTTGGTTAGGATTCTCAAACGGTCTTGTATCAATTAAAAAATCAGAGCAATCCACTTTAGTTATTAAAGATGCACTTTTTAACAACCTTAATGTTTGGAGTTTAGCGGCGCATAAAAATAATTCTTTATGGATCGGAACATATGGGCAGGGACTTAAGCAATTAGATGTTCAGACAAAAGAAATAAAGGATTGGTCACTGATCTATGCGTTAAAAAATTCGAAGACGGTACCATATATTAAATCATTATATAAAGACGCAAGCAATAATATTTGGGTCGGATATTGGGGATCAGGTCTTGCAAGAATTGAACCCGGCACTGGAAAGTATATGGTATGGAATCGCTTGCCAACTGAATCTGAGTCATTAAGCGATAGTGATGTTTGGTCGATTGTAGAGGACAGATTTAATAGAATTTGGATAGCCACTTTAAATGGCGGTCTTAATTTGTTTATAGACAAAGATAATGGAAAATTTCTCAAGTGGACAAAATCAGCAGGTAACAAAAAAGGGCTCAACAGTGAAAATGTTTTTACTATTTATGAAGCTAAAAAAGGAGAGTATTCTAATCATAAAGATCTTATCGTCTTTTGGCTTGGGACAAGCAATGGACTTAATCAGTTTGTAATTACAAACAACAGCAGTTCTAATCCTTATGACTTTAGTGTTCAGATAACCTCATATACAATTAAAGATGGACTTGCAGATAATTCTGTTAATAGTATTCTTGAAGATGAAGATGGAAATCTTTGGTTAGGTACAAGTGTGGGTATTTCTTTTTTCGATGTAAAGAAAAAAACATTCACAAATTTTACTTCGGAAGATGGTCTTTATGGAAGTGATATGAATCCCGGTGCAGCAATTAAACTTGATAATGGTCTAATGGTGTTCGGCAGTGCAAAGGGATTAAATATTTTTGATCCAAAAGAAACAAGATTATCAGATTATAAACCCGCTGTTATATTAACTGATTTTCAGATCTTTAATAAATCAATCGAGGCAGGTGTTAATTCACCTCTTAAAAAGAGTATTGTATATACTAAAGAAATACAGCTCTCTCATAGCCAGGATGTATTTTCCTTTGAGTTTGCTGCTCTTGATTATAATTCTCCGCAGTCAATTAAATATGCTTATAAGATGGAGGGATTTGATGAAGATTGGATTGAAAATGAAAACAGAAGATTTGTTTCATATACAAACCTTAATCCGGGTAAATATATTTTCAAAGTCAAATCAACTAATGCTGATGGAGTGTGGAATAATGAATTTGTTTCATTACAAGTAATTATCAATTCGCCCTGGTGGGCAACTCTGTGGGCTTATGGATTTTACACAATATTAATTATTATCGGATTGCTGGCAATAAGAAGATTTGAAATGAGCCGGGTAAAGCTCAGAAATGAATTACGGCTGCATGAATATGAAGCAAAACAAAAATCACAATTAGAGGAAATGAAATCAAGATTTTTTGCAAACCTATCACACGAATTCAGAACCCCGTTAACATTAATTAAAGGACCCGTTGAATTATTAAAGAATAAAATTTCTAACAAATCAGATATTGAACAGATTGATATTATTCAACGCAACAGCGAAAAACTTAAAGAACTTATAGACCAGCTTCTTGAATTATCACAACTGGAAAACTCTTCTGTTCCTTTGAAAACACGAAAAGTAGATTTAATTAGTACTCTTAAAGGATTGGTATTTTCTTTTAATTCTTTAGCTCATCAAAAAAATATTTCATTAAAGTTCCAAAGTAATTCCAATATAAAAATTTTATGGATCGACAGAGATAAACTTGAAAAGATAATTAACAACCTTCTTTCTAATGCACTTAAGTTCACACCTACGGGAGGATCAGTTTCGGTTTCTGTTATTGATATTTTATCCGATGAAAAAACTTTTACCAAAATTACTGTAGCCGATAACGGAATTGGAATACCTAAAGATAAGCTTGAAAATATTTTTGATCGGTTCTACCAGGTAGATGATTCTACACAAAGATCTTATGGTGGATCAGGAATCGGTTTAGCATTGGTAAAGGAATTAGTTGATCTTCACAAGTGGAAAATTACAGTTGAAAGTGGAGAAGGTAATGGGGCAAACTTTAAATTAATGATTCCATTAACAGATGATTATCTAAATGAATCCGAAAAAGTATCAGATGAATCCTCAATTGATATTTCTATTGAAGATCAAAATAAAATATCAACAACTCAGCATAGCGATCAAAACATTGAACTAAATAATGCAAAGATCGAAAAAATCACACAAGAAAATAAAGCCTCATTACTCATAGTTGAAGATTCTGATGATCTAAGAAATTACTTATCGAGTTTACTTAAAAATGATTATGTGATTTCGGAAGCTGCAAATGGCGAAGAAGGCATAAAAACAGCAAATGAAATTTTACCTGATATTATAATAAGCGATGTGATGATGCCCTCAATGGATGGTTTTGAATTCTGTAGACAAATTAAATCAGACTGGCACACAAGTGATATTCCAATTATTCTGCTTACCGCTAAGGCATCTTTTGAAAGTAAACTGGAAGGTCTGGAAATTGGAGCTGATGATTATCTCACCAAACCGTTTGATTCAAGAGAGTTGTTTGTAAGAATTAAAAATCTGCTCGAGCAAAGAAAGCGGATAAGAGAAAAATACAGTAAGGATATTATTCCGCTTAAGGATGAAAGTGATCTGAATTCTAGCGATAAAGATTTTACCAAACGCGCGTATGATATTGTAGAAATAAATCTTGACAAAACAAATTTCAGTACAGATCAATTAGCTAAAGAATTATTTTTAAGCCGTTCGCAGCTTCACAGAAAAATGATATCAATTACTGGTCAGGCTCCCGGTGAATTTATAAGAATAATTAAGCTTAAGCGTGCTGCTGAAATGTTACTAAAGAAAAAGTTGTCTGTAACACAAATTGCTTATGAAATCGGTTTTTCAAGTCCCGCACAATTCTCAAGAGCGTTTTCAAAGCAATTTAACTGCACACCATCCGAATATTCTTCAAAACAAAAAGCTTAAATAAAGCTTTTATTATTGCTTTTTCTATTCTGCAACAAAACAGCAAGTGAATGACACAAATCAGATAGCAGATCCATCCTGATAATTCTACTTTTGCCCCTGAAATAAATTTCACAAAAAACTAACTATTCAGTGCAAAATTGAAAAAGAAAAAAGATATGGAAGACAATCTGCTTTTAATAGAGCGAAAAGAAAAATCCCTGACAAGGATCATAATTTTAATTTCAATTATTGTTGGAATTTTAGTGACGGTACTGGTAACAGGGATCATTTCATTTGTTTAATTGAATTTGTTTTAAGCACATCATAAAGAAGTATTTCAATAATTTAAAACAGGAGTTTGCAATGCAAACAAACAATTCTTTGAAGAAAATTAGAAAACATTTAATAATTTTATTATTAGTTCTAATGCTCTGGACAGAGCAGTCAAATCCACAATCGCTAACCTGGCTGGGCACACTGGGTGGTTCTGTCAGTGCAGCGTATGATGTCTCCGCTGATGGTAAAGTAGTCGTCGGTACGGCAGCTATAAACGATGGTACTTACGGGATGCGAGCATTTCGCTGGACAGATTCAACAGCTATACAAAATCTTGACTCTTTGGGTGTCGGGAATAGCTATGCATATGGTCTATCCGAAGATGGTACCGTGGTCGTTGGTGATGCTAGTATAAGTGGGTTTACTCGTGCATTTCGTTGGACAGATTCAACCGGTTTGGTTGGGTTGGAAACATTGGATTTTGCGGGCAGCTTTTCGAGAGGTATATCAGCGGATGGTTCTATCACAGTAGGCTACGCGCAAAATGCTCTCCTTCAATTTCGTGCTTTTCTTTGGTCGAATATTAATAACCAATTCCTTGAAACACTAGGTGGTAATCGAAGTGTAGCGTTAGACATATCAAGAGACGGAGATGTGATTGTTGGCGAATCACTTAATTCCAGCGGTCAAACACGCGCTTTTCTTATAAATACAGATACATCTTTAATAATGGTAGAACTTGGAACGCTTGGTGGAAATTCCAGTGTAGCAACAAGCGCAGGGTTGGACGGTAGCGTAATCGTTGGATATTCAACCGACAGTAATGAACAAACACACGCATTTCGCTGGAACTTCTCAAATGGAATGCAAGATCTTGGAACACTCGGGGGTGATTGGAGTCAGGCTTATGATGTTACCAAAACGAATGTTGGTGATGTGGTTGTTGGCCAATCGCCCGATTCTAGTGGTCAAACACGTGCATTTATCTGGAAATTGGGTACAATGCAAGACTTAAATGAGATATACACAGGTTTACTTTCTAATGGTTCACTCCTAAAGCAAGCAAGAGCAATAACACCCGACGGACGCTATATTGTAGGTAGTGGCAACAACGCGGCAACAGGGCGCTCGGAGGCATTTCTGCTCGATACAGAAATATCAACATCAGTGGAAAATAGTTCATTGGTGAATCTACCCGAAGAATTCACCTTACTACAGAATTATCCTAACCCGTTTAACCCTTCTACAACAATCAGTTGGCAGTCGCCAGTGAGCAGTTGGCAAACTTTAAAAGTTTATGATGTGCTTGGTAATGAAGTAGCCACATTAGTTGATGAATACCGTGAAGCTGGATCACATAGCGCTTCATTTGATGCAAACAGATTATCAAGCGGAGTTTACTTCTATAAACTTCAATCTGGAGGTTTTGTTGAAACCAGGAAGATGGTTTTGCTTAAGTAATCTCTTAGGAGAACCTCAAGGAGTGCATTGAGCATGTGCACTCCTTTTCAACTTGCGTTAGAAATTTTTTTAATTATAAAAGTTTGGAAAGAATATCTATGAAAACTATTTACTCGGTAATAATGTTACTTGTATTTGTTATTACTTCAAATGCGCAGGTATTAAATGGTAATTTTGAAGAATGGAGCAGTGGTGAACCCCTCTACTGGATATCCAATAATTTGCCTCCTCAATGGGCCCCAATTACTCAAACAACAGATGCACACAGCGGTAATTTTGCATTAAAAGGCGAAGCCCTTGCAACTGGTATCCCTAATTTTACATATACCCCTTTTATACAAGCTTTATTTCCATTTACAGGTAGACCGGAACGAGTAACAGGCTACTTCAAATTGGTTTCCTCTGCAGGTGACGGTTTTGGAGTTACTGTTGCATTAATGAAAAATGGACAGCCTGTTGGCAGTGGAGGGTTTGGAACAACTAATGTAGATACAGCCTATCAGCAGTTTGTTGCTCCAATGTTTTATCAAGATTCAACCACAACGCCTGACACAATGCTCTTTATCATCTCAATGTTTTCTCCGGATCCAAATATTCCGATTGCAGCGGGCAGTGCCTATTATCTGGATGATATCTCAACATTAACTATTACAAAGCCAAAAACAAATGAACTTTTTGTTGCAGGGGAAAAAGATACAATAAAGTGGTATGATGAGGCAATTGAAAATGTTAATCTATATTATAGTTTGGACGAAGGAGCTAGTTTTTCTCCAATTATAATGAACCATCCTATGGATTCATTAAAATATGTTTGGGATGTTCCAAGTGATCTTTTGTCAAGAAAAGCTCTAATCAAAATTGAAGAATCGGAAAATACAGTAAACAATTCTTTAAGTCCTGTTTTTAGAATTAAACCCTGGCAATTAAGCCGGGTAAATGGCAATGGTGATTATTTAACTCCGTTATTTCAACCGAACAAGGACGGATGGAGTTTCAACAACTCCGGCGGAAACATTTGGCCACAATCCTGGTGGCAGCAGTTTGACTATTTTGCCGGAATTGATCCAAATACTAATCAAGTTTACCCGTTGTTATTTCAATTCCGATTTGCTAAAAGTTCCGATTTCATCGATTGGCCATTATTTGTTGAAATATTTGGAATACCCCAGTGTTATTTTACAGGTCTCAATTATAAAACTCGTGCACTAAATTATTGGCAGGTAAATAGAGAAAACTGGGGTGGATCATGTTATGGCTTTGCTGTTACGAGTTTACTAGCTTATTATAACAAATCCGGACTTCTAAATCGCTTTCCGGGAATAGGAAGCTTTGCAGACTTAATAAATGCACCATTGAACGATGAGTCGAGAAAAGCTATAAATTACTATTTTGCATATCAGTTTGGTGATCCATTTGCTTCTTATGCTACTCAGAGATGGAATAGTGTTACTGCAAGAGAAACTCTTGCAGAACTAAAAGAAATGTTCGAACGTGATAACGGTGATGGTAAAACGCTCGCATTTTATAGTAATGATCCATCTAACCCAGGAGGACATGCAGTTACACCTTATAAACTTGAAAGAATCGGCGACACACCGGCTTTTAATTTAAGAGTTTATGATAGTAACTTACCCGGAAGTTCAAATCAGATTATAAAAATTGATTCTGCTGCAAACACATGGACAGATCAGACTGGACTGGGATGGGGTACCGGCACCACAGGTTCTTTTTTAAATCTTGAAAATGCAGTTCATTTAAGCACCCCTATTCTGCCAAAGAATAATTCAAACGCAAAAGGTCAAAACGAATTTCTGACATTTTCATCAGGTGGTTTACAATTATTTAACAATAGTAGAAATGGAATACTGATTACGAATGAATCTGGTGAATCAATCGGTTTTTCGGATAGTTTGCTAATTCAGAATATAATTGATGCAGTTCCAATTATCCCCAAAACGGGAAGCGTTCATCCACCAATTGGTTACAGCATTCCTCCAGGAGATTACTATGTGGAACTTACCAATCTAGTTGATTCTATGGCATATGTAATATTTATAGAAGATTCCATAATTTACAATTATTTCAGAAACGATGCAGAGGTTGGCCAACTTGATCAGGTTTATTTCAATGAGGGTATAGCTTTAAAAAACTCAGATCAAGTAACAAAGAATATAATGCTTCAAACAGTTTTGGATGATGAAAATTCAGAAAAAGTATTTCTGATAGATAATATGAATTTATCTCTTAATGATTCTGTATTTGCATCTGAATCTGATCGTAACAAACTGATAATTAAAAATTACGGTCAAAATAAAAACTATGATTTATCGTTAAGGTTGGCATCCGATAATGGTCAAAGCATTTTCACACACAATACAATTCCACAGAATTTCAATTCAACTCATACAATTATTCCTGAGTGGAATAATCTTCAAAATCAACCGGTAAAAATTTTAATTGATTTAGGAAATGATGGCTCAATCGACGACTCCATCTTTGTGCAAAACCAGGCTACTAGTATTGATGATCAGGGAATACTACTTTCACCGAACAGTTATAATCTGGCGCAAAACTATCCCAATCCGTTTAATCCGACAACCACTATAAAATATTCTATCCCGGAAAGTGGTAATGTTTCGTTAAAGGTTTTTGACATACTTGGAAATGAAGTGGCCTCTTTAGTTAATGAAGAAAAAACCCCGGGAGTATATTCTGTTACTTTTGATGCCAGCCAACTTTCAAGCGGAGTTTACTTCTATAAAATTCAAGCTGGAAGTTATGTTGAAACTAAGAAGATGCTGCTGCTGAAGTAACATCAAGCGAAAAAAAAGAAATGCTGTCTATTAAGTATTATGTTATCACTCTTTTTGCGGCGGCGTGAGGAATGAGACAGCTTCAACTAAATTTAATTGTGATTATTATAAAATAGTTAAGGAGCGTATTATGAAAATTCTGTTTGTGATTTTTTCATTCATTTTCTTAGTCGGTTTATCGTACGAATCAAATGCTCAATTTGATCTTGGAAAGAAAATTAAAAAGAAATTTGATAAAGAGGTTAATAAAGCCGCAGACGATGCAATTGATGAGACTGTCGAAACCATTAAAAAGGGGGGGGAAGTTGAAAAGGAAAGCAAGGATGAAAATCCGATAGATTCTGAAAAAAAAGAAAACCCAGATACTAAAATAGAAACTGGATCCCCTGAAGATGCAGCAAATCAAAACGAGGATGAAAAATTAAAAATGTGGTCCAAGTATGATTTTGTTGCGGGCGATAAAGTAATTTTTCAGGATGATCTGATTGCTGAAGAGAGTGGTGAATTCCCTTCACGCTGGGATTTAATAAGCGGCAGTGCTGAAATTGCAAATCTTGGTAATGAAAAAGTAATATACTTCGCAAACAACAAGACAACTATCCTTCCCTTAATGGATAAAAAGAATTTTCTTCCTGATGTTTTTACTATTGAGTTTGACATTTACCTGGATGAGCTGGCAACGCAAAGATCGAATCAATATGTCCTTCGTTTTTTTGAAGGTCCTGGCGGTTGGGCTAATATAGATGGTATAAGAAGACACTCAATTGTTATAAACTGGAATGAAGTTAGTATGGATAAACTGGGAAGCAAAACAGCCGATTTTAATGATGAGAAAAAAAGTTGGAAAGGAAAATGGAAACGTGTTGCTGTTTCATTTAACGAAAGATCATTAAAAGTATATCTTGATGAAGAGCGAATGCTTAATGTTCCAAATCTTGGATATAAACCCGGAATGTTTTCACTCGGATGTAATTACGATGACCGATACATTAAAACAAGCTCAATAAAAATTGTAAGAGTTAATGAGGGTGGAAAAAAATTATACGATAGAGTTATGGCAGACGGGAAATTTGTGACAACAGGAATTTTATTTGATGTGAACAAATCCACAATTAAAAGTGAATCAATGGGAACAATAAATGAAATAGTTGAGATGATGAAAGAACATTCAGAATTGAAATTCAGCATTGAAGGTCATACTGACAGTGATGGTGATAATTCAAGCAATCAAAAATTATCAGAAAATCGGGCTGCTGCCGTAAAAGTTATGCTGATTGATTTAGGTATTGATGAAGCAAGATTACAATCAAAAGGCTGGGGTGAAAGTAAATCTCTAAATAATAATTCCACACCAGAAGAAAAAGCAAATAATAGGAGAGTTGAGTTTATTAAAATGTAAAATTGAATAGATAGTTATTAATTATTAAGTCACCTTACGCAGCATTTAAATAAATATTGTAAAATCGTAGCACAGACTTATCTACCGCGGCAGACTGTGTTACGGAAACAGTATCTGAAATAATTTTTTGCGTAAGACGAATTATTAAAACAAAGGACAAAGGAAACAATATGAAGTATTTTTATCTTTTTTTTATAGTGATCTTGAGTGTATCAGGTATAAACGCTCAGGTTCCGAACAGTGGATTTGAAAGTTGGACTGATGATATTACACCACAGGAATGGGGGACGAATAATTTTCCCACAGTTTGGACGACAGTCTCAAAAACATCGACAGCGCATACAGGTTCATTTGCTGCCAGGCTGGAGGTTGCAGATTTTAACGGTGGGCCTATTTATCCTGCTTTATCAATAACATTTCCTATCAACCAAGATTACGTTAGCCTGAATGGTTATTATCAGTTTTATCCGACTAATAGCGAAATGGTTCTGATCGGGCTTGCATATACTTTTAAAGATGGTCTAATAATAGGAACTGGAATACTTGAAATAGAGTCTGCATCATCTAATTATTCACAATTTAGCGCAGAAATTCTTGGAAATAATCAGATACCTGACTCAATAATGATTCAATTTCAAATCTTTAGTAATAGTCAAACCGATCCCGGTATGGGATCATATGCCTTTATTGATCAGTTAAGTTTTGGACAGGCAACTGATGTAGAAGAGACTAATCAGAATCCAAATGAATTTCGACTTGCTCAGAACTACCCCAATCCATTTAATCCATCAACTAGTATCCAGTATCGAGTATCTAGCATCTCGCAGGTGATTCTTACAGTTTACGATATTCTTGGTAATGAAGTTGCAACTCTTGTTGATGAATACAAACCTGCAGGAAGTTATGAAATTGATTTCAATGCTTCCAAACTTACATCAGGAGTTTATTTCTACAAGCTTCAATCTGGAAGTTTTGTTGAGACAAAGAAGATGGTACTCCTGCGCTAGTTTTTAATCAGTGAATTTTACTTGATTTTTAATCCCCTGTTATTTAAAGATAACAGGGATTTTTTATTTATTCTTTAATAATTTTATCTTGAGTCACTCGATTCTATTAAAATTAAGTTAACGAATAAATTAATGAAATCATCTTTAGCTGTAATCTTTTTATTTATTTCTTTACTGAACGATTGTAACTTGCTTGGACAAATCAAAATCCACAAGCACTTAACGAGTGCAAATGGATTGGTGAATGATCGCGTAAATTCAATTGAACAAGACAAGCAGGGTTATCTCTGGATAGGAACTGATGATGGTCTTTCAAGATGGGATGGAATTAATTTTGTCAATTTTAATAAACATAACGGCTTATCTTCATCCCGAATTAAGGACTTAGCAATTAGTTCTGACAGTTCAATCTATGTTGCGACTTATGGCGGGGGTTTAAATGTAATTAAAGATGAATCAATTATTGTTCTCGATTCGACTAATGGTCTTGCAACAAATTGGTTGTTGTGCGTTTCAGTTCTGCAGGATGGAACCATATTGGTTGGTGGAAAAGACGGAAATATATCTATTCTAAAAAATGGAAAGTTCTCGCAATGGATAAGTCCGGATAATTTAAACCGGAAAGATGTTTATGAAATATTTCAGAGTAAGGACGGCACTTATTTTATAGGAACGTTCCAGGGAGGATTCTATACTTTTAAAAATGGTAAGCTGAAAAACTATTCTTATAAAGATGGCCTGGTAAACGAAAATGTTTATTACTTTTTCGAAAACCTTGATGGGTCAATTTACTTTTCAACAAATCTTGGAATTCATCTTTTTAAGGAAGAAAAAATAGACTTTATGAATGAAAAATGGGGCCGCCGAAATTCAAGTTGTACTTCAATCATAAGTGAAAATAGTGAAAACATTTACTTTGCCACAGATGAAGGAGTTATAATAAAAAACAAAAATAAAATTGACTTAATTGGTGTAAACAATGGGCTCTCTTTTAATGAAATCAGCTGTCTATTTTTAGATAGTTACGGAACTATGTACATAGGAACTTATGGTAACGGAATAGATATTCATCATCCAGACAGACTTGAAATATTCAATAAAGACACAGGTCTTCCTTCCGATAAAGTATGGTCAATTTATCAGGATCAAGATTCAGAATTTTTCTTTGGGACGCATAATGGTTTAGTCGTCGATGCAAATTCTCAGGCAAGAGTATTGAGCATGGCAGATTATAACTACGGCAATGTTGTTAAACGT
This sequence comes from Ignavibacteriaceae bacterium, assembly GCA_041738675.1. GTDB lineage: Bacteria > Bacteroidota > Ignavibacteria > Ignavibacteriales > Ignavibacteriaceae > IGN3. Next base: position 9,873 of record JBGSPH010000031.1, on the reverse strand, counting down.
ATTATTAAATCCAAAAGTGGAATTGTTTATGCAGGAACAACATATGGCATAAATATTTTATCCGACGGCACAAATAAAAAACTCACAAAGGAAAATGGTCTGATTGATACATACATCATGGATATGGTTGAAACGCCCGATGAAAAAATTCTTGCGGCTACCAGATTCGGAGTAGTATTTATTGAAAATGGAAGAATATCCAACTTAACAAGTAAGGACGGATTAATTGATGATTATATTTTATCAATTCTTATAAGCAAAGATAACACCACATATTTTGGAACAAATGGTAGGGGTGTTTCAGTCTATAAAAATTCTTCTTTTAAAACTCTCAATAATAAAAACGGTTTATCAGATCTAACTGTTAATGTTATCGCTGAGGGCAAAGATGGGACAATATATTTGGGTACCGATCAGGGCGGATTAAATATGTTAAAGGATGATTCGGTTTATGTGATGGATATAAGAAGGGGGCTTTCAAGTAACTCGATTCAAGCAATTGCAATTTCGGATGATGGAAAAGTTTATGCATCAACTAATAATGGTTTAAATATTATTGATTTCTCTCAGGACGTCACAAAAATTAGAATAATAGATGCCGAATCAGGTTTACCATCAAACTTATGTTTAGATAAATCATTATACATAGATAATGATGGTTATGTTTGGGTAGGGACTTCAAATGGATTAGTAAAATATAATCCACAAAAAGATGTTGAAAATAAAATGCCTCCTAAAATCTACATTACATCTTTGCAGATTTATAATGAAGACATTGTGCTGCAAGATTTTATTAAATCACCCCAATTAGAGTATAACCAAAATTATTTAAAGTTTGATTTTACTGGAATAAATCTTTCAGCACCGAATAAAATGATATATAAATACCGGCTAACTGGAATTGACAAGGATTGGGTTGAAAACAAAAATAATTCTGTTCAATACACAAATCTTGGAAGTGGAAGCTACTCTTTCGAAGTGAAAGCAATGAATGAATTTGGATACTGGAGCAAACCGGCCAAACTTGATTTTGTTGTAAACCCGGCTTTCTGGAAAACCTGGTGGGCTTATTTAGTTTATTTTGTTCTGGCCGCAGTTGGATTCGTAGCTATAAGACGATATGAGCTTAATAGGGTTAAGCTTAAAAATAATTTGAGATTAAAAGAGTTTGAATCAAAAAAACTTCAGGAAGTTGATCAGATAAAATCAAGATTCTTCGCAAATATCTCCCACGAGTTCAGAACGCCACTAACGATAATTATTGGTTCTCTGGAAAAACTAAAAAGCAAAATGGAAAACAATTCTGATGATAAGGAATTGGCTGTAATGAAAAGAAATGCTTCAAGGCTTCTTCAATTAATAAATCAACTTTTAGAATTATCACGTATTGAATCCGGGAATGTAAAACTAACAGCTTCTGAGAGCGATATTGTAAAATTTCTTAAACGTATAACGGCTTCATTTTCTTCGCTGGCAAATCAAAAAAATCAAAAACTTACTTTTAATAGTGTTCCGGTTGATGATAATCAATCGAAAGAAGAAATTTTTGTTTTTTATGATAAGAAAAAACTTGAGACGGTTTTTTACAACTTACTTTCGAATGCGATCAAATTTAGTCCAATAGATGAAAAGATAGACGTTAGAATTTCAAAATCAAGTGATAGTGTAAAAATTTCCTTTGTGAATACGGGCATTGAAATTCCTCCAGAAAAAATTAAAAATATCTTTGATCGTTTTTATCAGGTTGATGATACGGGCACCAGAAATTTTGAAGGAACTGGAATCGGCCTTTCTTTGGTTAAAGAATACGCTGAACTTCATAAAGGTAAAATTGAAGTTGAGAGTAATAACAACACAACAGCTTTTACAATCCTTCTACCATTGGGTAAAAATCATTTGGGTGAAAGTGAAATAGTAGAACTAACAGAAAAAGAGAATATTATTCTGAATGATGCGAAGAATGCAATTCTCAGTGAAAGCAAAAAGGATGTTGTTTATGTTGATACTGCATCGAAGATTAATCCGAATGGCGGCGAAGAAATTGAAGACAAGACAATAATTCTGGTTGTTGAAGATAATCCTGATCTTCGTGAAATGATTAAAGAAAATCTGCAGGATAATTATTTTGTAATTGAAACTGAAAATGGTGTGAAAGGATTAAAGATTGCAGAAGAAACGATCCCTGATTTAATTATCAGCGACATAATGATGCCGGAGATGGATGGTTATGAATTATCTAGTAAGATTAAAACGAGTGAAAAAACTAATCACATTCCTGTTATACTTTTAACGGCGAAAGCGGCAACAGAAGATAAACTTGCAGGACTTGAAACCGGTGCCGATGATTATCTTATAAAACCATTTAATTCAGATGAATTGAAAATCCGTGTTAGGAATCTTATAAAAATCCGCAGACAATTGCGGGAAAAATATCAAACTCAGATGCTGGTTAAACCTGCCAATGTTATTGTTCCATCAATTCAAAAAGTTTTTATTGATAAACTAACATCAATAATAGAAAGTAATATTTCCAATGAAAACTTTTCAGTTGAAATTTTATGTGATAAAATTGGAATGAGCCGTGCACAGCTTCATAGAAAAATAAAGGCTGTTACAAATCAATCCGCATCAGAATTTATCAGAAATTTCCGTTTACAGAGAGCCGCGGAATTATTAAAGCAAGATGCGGGCAATATTGCAGAAATCGCCTATCGAGTGGGATTCAGCAGTCAGGCTTATTTTACAAAAATGTTCCAGGAACTCTATGGACAAACTCCGCTCGAATTTAAAAAGCAACACACCAAATAGTTGATAGTGCTAATACTTCCGTAATAATCTTCCATAAAGTATTGAATGAGATATATCTTATAAAATTTGAGACGTTTCTGATATAAATCTCATTGCTAATCAAATATTTTTGCTCCTTAAATAGCTAATACATTTAAAGATTTAAGGAGTAAAAATGACAAAGTTATATTTATATCTCTTACTAGTCCTGTTTATTTATTCGTTAACTCATGCTCAGTGGTCAAATGATCCAACAGTAAATACACCCATTTGTACCGCACCAAATATTCAGGGAAAACCAGCAATTGTTAATGATGGAAGTGGTGGGGCTATAATGGCATGGGATGATGACAGAGCCAATACATTTAACAATGATATTTATGCTCAGAAAGTTGATGCCTCGGGCACAGTTCAGTGGGCTGCCGATGGAGTAGCCATTTGCACTGCTGCCGGATATCAGACAGATGTATTTGTTATTAATGATGGTGCAGGCGGGGCAATTGTTGTGTGGAATGATAGAAGAAATGGATTTCCGAATTTGGACGTTTATGCACAACACATAAATTCAAGTGGAAATGTTTTATGGACAACAAATGGAATTGCCGTTTGTAACGATATTAATTATCAGTTTGTTAATGATGTAATTAGCGATGGATCAGGAGGAGCTATAATTGTCTGGGAAGATTATCGATCCGGTTCTACCAGCGATATTTATGCACAACGCATTGACAATAGTGGTAATTTGTTATGGAATTCAAATGGCGTCCCAATTTCTACTGCCGCAAATCAACAATACCTTGCCAGGCTAATTTCAGATTTTAATAACGGCGCCATCGTGGCTTTTCACAGCGATTTAGGTTCAGTCGGAAATCTATTGTCAACTGTTTATGCACAAAAAATAAATAGTAACGGAATTGTTCAATGGCCTACTAATGGAGTGGAGATTTGTTCACCGGGCCCTAACCAATCTACCACCATAACACCCAAAATTTGTACTGATGGCAATGGCGGTGCCATTATTGCGTGGGATGATGAGCGAAGCGGGACAGGTACGGATGTTTATGCCCAAAGAATTAATTCTTCGGGAGTAACACAATGGGTTGCAAACGGGGTGGCAATTTCAGATTCAATAGGTATTCTTGAAGGCGGAGTTGCTATCGCTTCTGATAATTCAGGAGGCGCTATACTAACCTGGCTCGATGAAAGAAATGGAAATGGACTTCATCTATATGCACAGAGAGTAAATTCAAATGGGGATTTTATTTGGACAAGCACAGGCATTCCCATTTACGAAATTGACAATACTTCACCATTCGACCTTCAGGTAATTGGAGACAGTTCTGGTGGAGTGATAATTAATTGGACAGACAATACATCATTTACTGATTATAATCTTTTTTCACAAAAAATTGACTCAACAGGAAATATACAGTGGAATGCCGGTGGGGTAGCTGTAAGCACTGCTAACAATATTCAGAATGAGCAGAAAATTACAACCGATGGACAGGGTGGAGCAATAGCAGTCTGGACTGATTGGAGAACAGGCGGATTAGACATTTATGCGCAAAGAATTTTTCAGGATGGAGTTTTGCCGGTTGAACTTTCATCTTTCAGTGCTTCCATAACTGGTTCGACAGTAGAGCTTAATTGGATTACGATGACCGAGGTAAATAATTATGGTTTTGAAATTGAAAGAATGTCTGAAAAAAATCCAAGCTGGCAAAAAATAGGTTTTGTTGCGGGCAATGGTAATTCTAATTCATTAAAAACATATACTTTTATCGATTCTGAATCACAACCTGGAAAGTATGTTTACCGATTAAAACAAATCGATAACGATGGTGCATTTGAATATTCAAACGAAATCGAAGTTGAATTTGGAAACCCTACTTCTTTTCTTTTAGAACAGAATTTTCCCAATCCATTTAATCCAACTACTAAGATTAGTTGGCAGTCACCTGTCGGCAGTCATCAAACATTAAAGGTTTATGATATGCTTGGTAATGAATTAGCAACTCTTGTTGATGAGTTCAGAGAAGCGGGTAGTTATGAAGTTGAATTCAATGCTGCACAACTATCATCTGGAGTTTATTTCTACAAACTTGAAGCAGGTCCTTTTATCCAAACAAGAAAAATGATTCTTATGAGGTAGGGTTTGGAAAAGTAATGGTAAGTATTAATTACGGGGGTCGGAAGATCCCTGTATTTTATTGCATTATTTTAATCTAATATCCGCACTTTGTAAGTGCTTTAATATATAAGTAAGTTGATTGCATAAAGAAGTTCTTCTTCATTTGATTTATTTGCGAACAATTTTCAGGGGATGAATATTTTCCTTAATTTCCTCTCACAATTAATGCATATACTATTACTCTTTACAGCTAAATGATAATTAAATTATTAGCATATATATTCTGTGCTATCTTAACATCCAATTTATTTGGACAAATTAATAACTCGTCCTTTAATTTTAATTACTTTACTACACAAAACGGCTTATCCTCAAACAGCATTAACACAATCATCCAGGACAAAAAAGGCTTTTTATGGCTTGGAACAGAGGACGGATTAAATCGATTTGACGGATACACATTTAAAGTTTACAGAAATAAAAGAGGCAACAAGAATTCTTTGTCAAATAATTTCGTATGGTCTCTTTGCGAAGATAATGACGGAAAGATTTGGATAGGTACAGATGGTGGTGGATTAAACAAATTTGATCCGGTTACAGAAAAGTTTGAAAGATTTGTTCACGATGATAATGATCAGAATTCAATTAGTTCGGACATTATTCAGAATGTTTTTTGTGATAGTAAAAATAACATATGGATTAGTACGTGGGGCGGTGGTCTGAATTTATTTGACAGTAAAAAAAATACATTTATAGTTTTTAAGTATAATCCGGATGATGAAAAGAGCATAGGAAGTAATAAAATCTTTTTTGTTTTTGAAGACAGTAAATCAAGAATATGGATTGGTACAGAAGATAGCGGATTAAATTTATATGATGAATCATCTCAATCATTTAAAAAATTCAAACATAATCCGGCGGATAAATACTCAATCAGTTTTAATAATGTTACATCAATGCTAGAGGATGATGATGGCAGCTTATTGATTGCTACCTCAGGAGGCGGGTTAAACAGATTTTATTATGAGCAAAATAAATTTGTAAAAATTAACACTGCAAATGTTAAAAGTATCTGGAAGATACTTAAGGACAGAGACGGATTAATTTGGGCAGGTTCCTCAGTTTCTGAAGGGATTTGTGTCTTAGATTCCGATCTTAGCAGATTTAGTATCCTCAGGCAAAATAAACTTATTCCCGGTTCGATTTCATCCAATGATATCAGAACTTTTTATGAGGATAGATCCGGTGTTTTATGGATTGGAACTGTTGCCGGAGGATTGAATAAAATTGATAGAAAACCCAAAAGATTTTTACAGTTGAATGAATCTATTTCGGGGCTGCCGGATAATTTTGTGTTTGCAATTGAGGAAGACCAGAAAGGAAATATCTGGATCGGGACATATAATAAAGGGTTGGTACAGTTTAATCCTGCTAAAAATTCTTTTCGGACATACGCTCCATCTATTACTAAGAATGGAAAACTGCAAGGAGAGATTGTTCGTTACTTGTACAACGACAGTAAAAATAATTTATGGGTTGGCACTTACTACGGCGAACTGAACAAGTACGATCCAATCCGGGATAAATTTAACTATCTGAATCTTGATGTTAACAAAAACAATCCAAGTGCAAACCTGGTAAGAACTATTTACGAAGATTCAGAAGGGTTGCTGTGGTTTGGTGCTATTGGTGGAGGCGGCTTGACTGCTTATAATCAAACTACAAATGTAATTACATATTATTCTTCTGCATCCGGAGAAAGCAATAAATTAAGCGGTGATGATATCACATCAATTTGTGAAGATAAAAATGGTAATCTCTGGATTGGAACTTACAGCTTTGGACTCAACAGGTATAATAAAAAAACAAATACATTTAAGAACTATTACAGAGAAGAAAATAATCTTTCGTCGCTTCCGGATAATATCATAACAGATTTATTAAAAGACTCAGAAGGAAATTTGTGGGTAGGTACTTATTCAGGCGGATTATGCAGGTACAATTTTGAAAAAGATAATTTTGAAATATTTTCTGAAGAGAATGGATTCGCTTCGAACTCAGTTTATGGAATTCTTGAAGATAATAACAAAAATTTGTGGTTCAGTACATCACGCGGAATAACAAGATTAAGTTTAACGGATTTTGAAGTTAAAAATTTCGATCAAATGCATGGTGTTCAAAATCCGGAGTTTAATCCTTCGGCAAGATTAAAATCTAAATCAGGTTATATGTACTTCGGTGGCGTTGAAGGTATAACATATTTTCATCCGGATAGTGTTAAGGAGGAAATATATCATTCTAATCTTTCTTTTACTTCATTTAAACTTTTTAACGAAGAAGCTGTTCTTCCCAAAAGTATAACTTATACTGACACCATAATATTAAGTTATGATAAAAATATTTTTTCTTTTGAATTTGCTTCACTTGATTTTACATCACCAGAAAAGAATAACTATGCATATATGCTTGAAGGATTTGATCCTGGTTGGGTGGATATAAAAAACAGGAGGTTTGTTAATTATACTCATCTAGATCCTGGTGAGTATATTCTTAGAGTTAAAAGAAGTAATAATACAGGTTTGTTGAATGAAAACTCTGCACAATTAACTTTAATTATAAATCCTCCCTTCTGGATGACATGGTGGTTTAGATCAATATTAATTTTTGCATTTATTTCTCTCGGTCCTTTAGTCTATTATAGAAGAGTATCTCAGTTGAAGAAAGAAAAACAAATTCAGATTGAATTCAGCGGACAATTAATTCAGTCACAGGAGAATGAAAGAAAAAGAATTGCATCTGAACTTCATGACAGCCTGGGACAGGATCTGCTTATTATAAAAAACCTTGCATTGTTGAATAAAAACAAAGATGAGCACTTTGAGGAAATTTCAAAAACAGCTGGGCTGGCACTTGATGAGGTGAGAAGAATTTCATACAATCTTCATCCTTATCAATTAGACAGACTTGGTTTGACAAAAGCAATTCAATCCATGTTTTTGAATATTAAAGATGCTACAACAATTAAATTTGATTTACAGGTTAATACTATAGATAATCTTCTTAGCAAGGATAAAGAGATTAATATTTTTAGAATTGTTCAGGAATGCGTAAATAATATCTTAAAACATTCTGGGGCCAGCGCTGCGGCTTTTACTGTTCAGAATGTTGAAAATCAAATAAGAATTGAAATCGCAGATAACGGTAAGGGATTTGATTTTGAATCAGTAAAAGAGCAGTCAAAAGGTTTGGGTCTGAAAAACTTAATTAATCGGGTTTCACTTCTTGATGGTGAGATTGATTTTAATTCTTCAGATGTATTTGCGACAATAGTAAAAATTAATATTCCAGTGAATAATGAATAATAAAATCAAAATAATTATAGCTGATGATCACCCTATGATGCGAAGCGGAGTTAAATCCGTTTTACTTACCGATCTGCAAATTGAGATTATTGCCGAAGCAAAGGATGGTGAAGAAGCTTATAATTTAATACAAAAACATTTACCGGATATCGCTTTGCTGGATGTCGAGATGCCAAAGATGACAGGTTTGGAAATAGCGAGAAGAATTGCATCTGAAAAAATTAAAACCAGAGTCGTCTTTCTAACAATGTACAAAGAAGAAGATATGTTTAATGAAGCAATGGATTCGGGTGCATTTGGATATGTGCTTAAAGAGAATGCGGTTGAAGATGTTCTGGAAGGCATAAAGTCAGTTTCAGAAGGGAAATATTATATCAGTCCGTTGATATCCGATTACCTGGTGAAAAGAATGAATTCACGAACTGATTTTAAATCAGATACACCTTCAATTAATAATCTTACTACTGCAGAGAGAAAAGTATTAAAATTAATTTCTTTTGAAAAAACCACTCAACAAATTGCGGATGAACTTTTCATAAGTTATAAAACAGTCGAAAACCATCGGAATAACATCTCAAAAAAATTAAAACTCAGCGGAACACACAGCCTGGTTAAGTTTGCAATCAGTAATAAATCACATCTCTAAACTGTCTTAATTCTAATTTATACATTGTACATTCTACATTGAATAGGTGTTTCCACCTATATAAAATGAGTGCTCTCACCGATTTATTTACGCTGGTTTAAGAACCATCTTTACACTAAAAATTACAAACAATATGAAACTACTATTAGTTGACGACAACGTCAGAATTAGAGAAATGATGAGGAATATGTATTCCGCACATTTTGATGAAGTGATCGAATGCTGCGATGGGACTGAAGCTTTAGCAGCTTTCAAACATTCAATTCCGGATTGGGTTATAATGGATATTAGAATGAAGGTGATGGATGGAATTGAAGCAACGGAAAAAATTATTGCCTCACATCCTGAAGCAAAAGTTATAATTGTATCACAGTATAATGATGAGTCAACAATAGAAGCTGCAAAAACAGCCGGCGCCGTTGAGTTTGTAAGCAAAGAAAATCTTTCAAACGTAATTGAGTTTATTAACAATCATTTAAGGAGTGCTAAGTGAAATCCATTTTGAACACACTATTCATATTACTGGTATTGACCACAGTAACTCTATCACAAACCAAATACACATGGATTGGGGGAACCGGCACATGGCAAACTCCAAGTAATTGGAGTCCGAATGGAATTCCCGGTGCTGCAGATACTGCTGTAGTTAATAGCGGAACTGTAACAGATGATCAGTCAGTAACAATTGCAAGTCTTTTCCAAAACGGTGGAACGATAAATGGAATTGGAGACATAACTATTAACGATAGTTTATCTTTTGTCGCCGGCACACAGTCCGGCACAGGCACAACAACAATATCATCAATAGGCACAGGAAGTATCTCAACAACCAATACGAAAGTAATATCACGAACATTTGTAGTAGATGGATTGCTGGAAGTTCTTGGTTCCGGCACCGTTTCATTTTCAACCGGAGCTCAGGTAATAAATAACGGAACAATAGATTT
>JBGSPH010000029.1:0-8532 GCA_041738675.1 Ignavibacteriaceae bacterium | reverse complement strand
GTTGGAACTTCAGTGGTGCAGTATGTGGATTCTTTAAATGGGAATCCCTGGAACTGGGGAACATTTTTTCTTGGGATTGGAGTGGCTGTAATTGGTTACTTCTCCAATAAAAAGAAAGCTGTATGAGACAGCTTTTTATTTTCTGCAGCATCCTGTTTCTTTCGGGATGCTGTGGATCTGAAGTTGTGCTGAGGAAGATCGAGGTTAAATCTCCGGGTTTGATTGATACACTTGAGGCTGAGGAGTTCAAGTTCAAGGATAATAATTCGGATAGTTTGATTGAGATTATAGGGTATAAGGGAATAGAGTATAGGGATGGGAGCAAGAAGGATACTGCTGTTGTTGCTGAGTTTATTCCTGCTTTTAAGAAGTTTGTTATTAAGATACCGGAGAAGATTGATACTGTTTTTATTAAGGATACAATGCGTTTTAAACCAACAGATATAATTCTGCGGGGAGAGGATAATTCAGAAAGACTAATCTGGATTATATCATTTACACTAACCACAATATTTATAATAATTTACAAGAGATACTTAAATGTTAGAAAGTCTGAAAAATAATCTGGATTATTACGGAATAACCAATTTTACTCTTGATGAGATTACGATGGGAAGGAAAATTCCTGAGCAATTACTTTGGAATATACTGCCTACAATACGCGTGCTCCAGGATTTAAGGAGCAAGTATGATAAGCCAATTTTTATTGAGTCTTCTTATAGATCACCAGCTTATAATAAGTTAGTTAGGGGTAGGAAAAAATCTTTACATCTTGATTTTAATGCTTTTGATTTTACTGTCCAGGATAAAGAGTATTTAAGAAATTTGTTTCTGCAGCTTCATATCTGGGATAAGGAATATCATTTTAAGTTTTTGCCGAAGCCCGGGAGTATGGGAATTGGGTTTTATGAGAACAGGTTTATTCATTTGGATACGAGGGCAACATTGAAGAGGATTAGTCCGGCGAGGTGGTGATATTGAGTTTATTTTAATTTGCAGGTGAAGCTAAGATTAAGTTCTTTAATAAAATCAAAGTCGTTAATCCATCTAACACCCATATTATCACAGACATTAGGAATTTTTATTCGCTTGGTATTTAGGGCAGTTTCTTTATTTTCTTTAGTGACAACAGTTGCTTTTTCACTGATAGCGTGAGCGATCACCCAGGGATCGGCAAGTGATCTTAATTTAATATTATCAACCAAGTATTTGTGTAAAGGATCTTTTGCATAAATATCCTGTAAACATTTTGTAACTGTTTCGCTGATACTAAGAACAGGAATTTTAGATTTTTTTAGCCAGGCAGCTAAATCATCATCCGTTCGAGCGATTTCATCTTTAACTGCTTCAGGAATAAAAATGATTCCTTCTGAACCAAGTTCATTTAGTATTTTCCAATAATCAGGGCAAAACTTAGGTGAGTAATATTTTTGCCAGGCTTCAATGAGTACATTTGTGTCTAAACAGTATTTATATCTCCCCAGACTCATTTAGCTATTTGCGCCTCAAGCTGTTGAAATTTATTAACCTGAACATTTAATAGATTACTGGCTGTGGTGGGTTCAATATTTCCACCACGAAAAGCATCGAGTACGGTTTGAGTGAACAGCCTACTATTTCTGTTGAGTTGAAGCAGAAAGTAATTAGGACCACCAGGTTTTTCTTTCTTTTTTTGCTTTGCTTTTTTCTCTTCTTCTCTTTTAACGTAAGCTTCAAATTCTATTTGTGCTTCATCTCTAAGAGTGAAATAAACTTTTTGTGAGATTAAATCAAGATTAAATGCCCTAACTAAAAATGCGAATGAACTGACACCTAAAGTTTTAGCTACTTTGAATATTTCTTTTGCATCTTTAAAGATATTTTGATTGAATGCTGTGACGATAGATTGAGGCATTAACGCATTGGCTGCAACTTCATTACAAAATAGTTCAACTGGATGGAATTTAGATTTGTTCTTAATTGCAGGTTCAATTTCATTAGATATACCTGTTTCTGCAATCCAAATGTGAGCAAGTTCGTGAACGAGTGTGAAAAGCTGGGGCGCATTCCAATCATCAGAATTAATAAAAACAAATGGAGCAAATTTATCTGCAATTGCAAAACCCTGTAATTCATCAGAATCTAATTTGAGACGCGAATGAATAAAACTTGTGCGAGAAATAAATATGCCTTTTGATTCTGCTGCGTCGATCCATTCTTTTATAGGATTATCCGAATTATAGCTTTCCGGATGAATTTTTAATTCTTTTAAAATATCATTTGCAACTTTTACAGGATCATCTTTAAGGGAGAATCTACCAACAAATGGTAACGGTTTTTCATTATTATCCGAATAAACTTCGCTTATCCAGGATTGCTTTGATTGGATTTCTCTTATAATAAAAATGGATGCAGTTGTAAGGTCTTTAGCGTTTTTACTTCTGAAATCCTGCAAAGGCTGAAAATCTTTAGGAATTTCAGGTAGAAAAAATAATGCGAATGGACGTTTGTATGCTTTAGCTAAAGTTTGAGCCTGTTTAATAGTTGGCTGCTCGGAACCCTCTTCCCATTCTTTTAGTCGAGCTGCAGAAACATTTACTTTAGATGCAGCAATTTCGATAGGCATACGTGCAGACTCGCGAGCCCATTTTAGAACATTTGGCGTTATGTAAGCTTTTTGTGACATAGAAGATCGAACAAATAAACGATTGAAAATTTATTAGTTAATTTATAGAAAGAATAGAAAGGCTTCAAGAAAATAAAGAATGATTTTATTTAATCTTTCTCATTACGCTGAATCAATGAATCGGAGATATTACGTTTTTACTAATTCAAGATTTGTGACGTTATAATATTTAATGACAACTATGACAGGAAATAAATATTTTACGGCCACGGTACGACCCCCGATGAATCGGTGCGGCCGTGGCAGCCTAGTACTTTAATTAATATCTTTATAAATCATTTCAAATTTTTTATCCGATTGGATAGCTTTTTTAATTTTTATATTATGTCTACTAAGTATATCCTTAATTTTGCCCTCATCAATGGAAGAAATCTTTGACCCTAATATCACACTATTCACAATATCTGGTATGAATTCCAATGGCATTATTATACTTTTATTTGCCCCATTATAGTATAAAATTCGCCACTCTTTTTCATATGACCATTCTTTTGCTTTAGTTAAAAAAGCTTTACTCAATTCTTTGTCATAACTTTCTGAAAAAGCGTTCACTGATTGATATTTATTCGAATAATTTACTTTTAATAATAAGCGTTTTTGATTAAGTGGGAAATATGTATTGACTAAATAATTCTTCAAAAATACGGCATTAAACTCGATAACAAAGCCTGTATGAGAGGCAGCATAATGAGACCAGAGAAGTATATGATTTTTTGCCTCTGAAAGCGAGTATACCCCGATATAATTTGTAATATGGTTTATTAATATATTTCTTTGTAAGTCTTTATCTAATAATCTTCCCTTATCAAAATTTTCAAATTCGTATTTAGCTTGAACTTTAATCTCATTTTCTGATAGATTGGGATTTAAGTGATTAATAATCCTTTCAAGTTTATTAACAATAGCTTTATCAGTATAGGAAGAATAGTTAACTTTTACGAAACTATCAAAAGGATCGTTAAATTTGATCGGAGGTGAGCAATAAAGCGAACCATCTAAAAAGAATTTAAGCTGTAACTCTTCTTTGTCAAATGATCTGTATTTATACAAAAAAGTCGGTAAATCTCTATATGGATTTTTATCTAACACTTTGTTCCAGAATTTTTATTTCTTCTTCAGTTAATCCGTAAAGCTGGTAAACGAGTTGGTCTATTTGTTTGTCTGTTGCTTGTATTTGTCTTTCGATTGCTGTGCGTTCTGTGGGGGTTTTGGAAACAGTGACAGAAATATTTAAGCGAATGATTTGATCAACAAGAATTTTTATTTCATTATGTAATTCTTTGTCTTTGATGGAATCAAAATCCAAAATACGTATAGGAAGTTTATATAATTGAACTGGCTTTACTTCAGGAAATATTCTTGATTGTTCACCTACCAAATCATAATATAGATATTTAAAAAGTTTTGAGTTAAGCAAAGCAAGTAAATACTCATAACTCATTTTTTCAGACTCATTAAGCTGCACAATAATTACACTCTTTAAACAATACCAACCACCTGTATCAATTATTGACATAATATGATCTGCAGTTTGTCTGATCAATATTTTTGGTTTTTCGAATAATTTTTGCCGACGAGGCCAGTTTAATGCGTACCAGGAGATACTACCATTCGCTGCTTCTCTACGCTTCTTCAACTTTTCTCGATGTGGTAATAATGCTGAATGAATATTTGGATAATCTGTTATATTATTTTCAGATGTTATATAAATTATTCTTTTACCAGATTCGGGTTTAATCCAATATCTACCAACTTCACCACCAATAACAAGTTTTTTTAATAGTTCTTGTTCTAATTGCAATTCTTTTATTTGTTCGGCTTTATAAACATAAGCCTGATCTAATCCTGAACTTATTCCTGTTGCCACATCTTCTGCAATTGATTTGAGAGTTGGCCAACGGTTACACTTTTTTATTATTTCAATATTATTTCGAGGTTGAAGAATAAAATCATCTGAATCTAAACCAATATTAGATGAGATTTTTGAATTAATTTCGTTGTTTATTAATTGAGATAGTAAAGCTCGATCACTAGTTCTTAAGTCAAGATATGATGTTGAGGAAATATCTTTACCAAAAATCAGAACACAAGAAGGTGCTGAAACTTTTTTGAATACACCATCGCCAAGGTTGCATATTTTTGAGAACTTAAGATTTTCTACAATCATTTTTCTTGTTTTCCAAAATTCAAACTGGTTGAGAAAACTACTCGGAATAATTATACCAATGATTCCTTGATCATTTCTTACTCTAATTGAATTAGCTATAAAGTAATTAAATGATTCTGGTGTTCGCACATGGAACTCGTTAAAACTATTTTTCAAATAATCTTTTTCTAAATTGTTAAACAACGCACCCCAAGGGGGATTACCAATAACAACATCAAAACCGCCAGCATTTTCTGCCTGACCCTCGTTCCCTCTCCTTTTAAAGGAGAGGGAGGTTTGGGAGTTGAAGACTTGCGGGAATTCTTTGTGCCAATCAAAAACATTTATGCGGAGTTTATCTTCTTCATCAAGAAAATTCATTTCCATCTGGTCGTAAAAATCGGGACCAATAAGTGAGTTGCCGCATTTAATGTTATTGGATAGATCGGGCAGGGCACGTTCACGGAAAAATTTAAGTTCGTTGTTTAGTGTTTGTGTGCTTTCACCTTCCAGCACTTTAAGCATTAAAGAAAGTTTTGTTACTTCAACAGCCTGCGGGTCAATATCAACTCCGTATATGTTGTTAAGGAGTATTCGTTTCTTTTCGCTTGTTGTAAGAAGTCCATTACCTTTATCATTTATGTAAACGGGCGGTTGTTTTTGTTTAAGTAGTTTGTCGTTTGTTTTAAGTTCGTTTGTGTAATAGTTAAGATGCCAATCGAGTAAAAACTGGTAAGCTCCGAGAAGGAAAGAACCGCTGCCACAAGCTGGGTCTAGTATTTTTATGTTGCTTACTTGTTTGGGGTTTTGGAACCCCCCTTGATCCCCCCTTTCGCTAATGGGGGAAAGAAGACGACCTACTGTGTTGTTAACGATGTAATCTACAATGTAGGTTGGGGTGTAGTAAACTCCGCCGGCTTTTTTAACTTCGGGTTTGTCATCTATAATTGCCTGATGCCCGGCAGTTAAACGGATTACTTTACCCAGAAATTGTTCGTAAACTTGTCCGAGTATATCTGCGGGAATAACAGAAAACTTGAAAGAGCTTTCGGGGTAGTAAAGTTCTTTAATAATTTCTTTTAGTGTTTTATCATCAATAGTAAGATTTGGTGTAATGGTATCTGGCTGCTCGGTTCTATCTTTTTCTTTTTCAAAGTGGAATAGACCGGAGTTATATTTTTCATCCGCACGATGAAAGATTTGTTTGAGTCCTGCATAAACACTGTTGCTTTTTTGCAATGAGAGCAACTGTCCATACTCTTCTATACCGCGATCTTCACAAATGCGGAGGAAGATAATTCTATCGATAGTTTTTTGTACAGCGTAGTTGAGTTCCCTTATGCTTAACTGCGGATTACGGAGAGCAATATTTTTAGCAAGAGATTTTCTCCATTCTTCCATTTGATTAAGGAATACTTCATCAACTTCGGCGGTGCCTTTTTTCTTTTTACTGGATTCAATGTATCTATCGAATGAGCCTTTAAGAATTGCCTCACGGGAAAAAACACTTTCAATTTCATCCCACCTATCAATGTATTCATCATAGGTAAGCAGCATTATACGTGCAACAGAAGCTTTATCATTTTTATTTGGTGTAATGCGGCAATCGTAAACTGCAAACTCTTCAAAGTCGGTTAGTATACTTAACGGAAGTTTAGCTGACCAGGCGTAACCACGAACCTGCAATGCGGGATTAACATCATCTTTAACATTAACGCTTGGTTGTTTTGCTTCAACAAAAAACTTTGGGGTTTGACCGATACGAAAACAGTAATCGGGAAACTCGTTGCCTTTTTTTGTTTTGATAGAGTATTCGTGAACAACATCTTTATATGCATCAGCATAGGTTTTATCATTTGCAACATCCCAGCCAAGTTCAGTAAAGAAAGGATCTAAGAATTCCCTGCGGAGTTCGGTTTCATTTTTTTTACCGGATTTGTAGTCATCAATGTTGCGGGAAAAGGATTCGACAAGAGATTTAATTTTATCGGGAGCCCCCATAGGGAACCTTTAAATAGTTAGATTATTATTTTTAGCGTTTTGTGTGAAAAAAATAAAGTACATAAGTTCAAAATCAGTTAATTATTAAATGTAATTTATGGAAAGAATAATTAGGCTTCAAGAATTTTAGAGAAGTTTTAATTTAGTTACTGGCGGTTACTCAGAAGTTAAAAAACTGGAACGGTGCCTAGACCGTTCCCCTTAAAAGAAATAAATTGGAATTAATTTATTTCGGATTGAGCAGATGTAATATCAGCATTATCCGGATTGTTATGAAGTTCTAATCCGGAATTTTGAATATTACCAATTGAATCAGCGAGCAGTTCGAATTTGGAAGTCTTGAATTTTAGTAATGAGTTAATCATTACATTAACGTTCTTTACAAGTTCCGTAGAAGATGAGTCCGCGACCATTTCGCAGCTTGCTTCGAGGTTCTCGAAATCATCGAAGACCTCTTCGAACTTCCTTGGATTAGCTGAAACAATTTTTATTACATCTGTGTGAACCATTTAACCTCCTACTTTTTAGATGATGGTTTGCAAAATTAATTATTGCTAATAAATATTTCTGTGATAAAAAATGAACTAATGATAAAAGTCACGAGTAAATATTTTGCCTTGAAAATTTTTTATTCTTTCTTTTCTCTTGAAAGAAAAGAAACAAAAGTTCAAGACTGAAAAACTTTTGCTAAAAATGATTTTCACTTCGCTAAAAGAAAATAACTCGCTCGTAGAACTCGCTCAAACAGATTTTCTTTTTTAACGCTTTGTTCCATCATTTTCTTAACGCAAAATTTTTTATGTCAAACCAAATCGCAATTCTTTTAATGAGCGGATAAGAAATTGCCAAACAAAGAATTTACTTTCTTTTCATTTCGAAAAGTTTGTATGTACCGTTAGTCTGTTTTTGTAAACTTTTTATTCTTCCTTCTCTAGATACTCTTCGATGTTTCATTACTGAATCAAATGTATCCTGCAGATTTTCCGTAGTTACATAGTTATCAACTCTTATTAAGAGTCCGCAGTCCTTCGAACAAAGGAAATCAAGAAATAAAATGAATTCATCGTAACTCTGATCCAGATCCACAGCATACATTCCAAGGTTTAGCGGGTTGGAGATATTGAGCAGGCAGTTATCGCTGGAAGCAATGATGTTTATTAATGCCCAATATTTTCCTTCACCCGCCCAACCATATTTTGCTCTCAGTAGTTTAAACTGAGGTTCGTTGTGAGAATCGCTAAAGTGCTGGTAGTAAGTGAGGTTGTATTTCAAAACCTCACCCTAACCTCGTCTCCCGAAATCGAGATCTGCGACTTTTAAAGGAGAGGGGATGACACAATGTTTTTAGAGTTTTGAGATAAAGCTTGAATGAAGTTTTAATTAAACGATAGATAACTTTATTATTTTTTTCTGCAACTCGGATTTTGCAGTGTTTATTCCAGGCTTCGATAATTAAATAATTATCGGATGGAATAACATTAAAGATGGTTTCTAGTTTCATAATTTCTTTCTTACCCTTCTTTTCTCTTGAAAGAAAAGAAGCAAAAGTTCAAGACTGAAAAACTTTTGCTAAAAATGATTTTCACTTCGCTAAAAGAAAATAACTCACTCGAGGACTCGCTCAAACAGATTTTCTTTCTTAACGCTTCGTTCAATCATTTTCTTAACGCAAAATTTTTTATGTCGGTTTTAATATTAATTATTAACTGTTTTTTGTGAT